>DVKC01000042.1 GCA_018716295.1 Candidatus Avimuribaculum pullicola | reverse complement strand
GTTTCGGTAACGTAGGCCTCCACCGACTTGAACGTATCAAATGGAATTGATATCGTGGAAGTTGGAACAAGCTGGTAAACATACACCTCCCTATTGTCGTTTATTTTGAATTGCTTTATATATGTATTTGCATAAGTTACACCCACTTCCAGCGACTGCACGACCTTATAACTTGAATTTACGCTTGTGAGCACGTATGTGGCTGGCTCAATTATTCCACCCACACGTATGAGGCACAAATAAAGGTCGTTGCCAAGTTTGCACGTAAAGCATAAGTCCAGCCCCGTGTCAATGTTGTCCCTCGCATTGAAATATTCGGTCAACTGAAAATTTTCATATATTTTGTCGGGGATAACGTTATTGGGATTATATAGGCGATAACTATCATAGAGTCCACCCTCTTTGGTGTAATCAAAAGGTAAGTTACTTTTACCAATAACGGATATTGCTGTCTGCAAGTCAAACTCTGCGCGAACTGTCGCAAAACAGAGCGACAACATGATAAATAAACAAATCTTTTTCATTATTAAATCGTTTTTCCGTCGGCATTAGTCGGCATAGTCGGCGTAAGTATATATGCTTATTTTTACGCGATAAAGTTACAACACCCAAAAACCAAAGTCAAGCATTTTAACACTTAAAACAGCCCATTTTACCCCCCCTGTAGAGCCGTCATACCATGGCGGCTCGTTACTGCCACCGAGCAGCAACATATCCAGGCCACCACCGAGCAGCGACGTATTCAGGCTGTCACCGAGCCGCCATGGTATGACGGCTCTACGGGCAGGGTGGTACAGGTCAATATGGCCCTGCAAATTCAATTCTATTTGGGAGGATATGAAAAAACTGTGAATATTGTGTATATAAAAAAACAGGGAATGCTGTGGGGGCATTCCCTGTTTGTGTGTTATTTATGTGTGTGACTGATTACATCATGCCACCCATTCCGCCCATGCCTGGAGCAGCTGCTGGGGCAGGGTTCTCTTCTTTCTTCTCGGCAATTACACACTCGGTGGTGAGGAACATGCCGGCGATTGAAGCAGCGTTTTCGAGAGCTACGCGAGCAACCTTGGCAGGGTCGATAACGCCAGTTGCGAGCAGGTGCTCGAAGTTGCCTGTGCGAGCGTTGTAGCCATAGTCGCCTTCAGCGTCCTTTACTTGTTGAACGATTACAGCACCTTCAAGCCCGGCGTTGGCAACAATCTGGCGCAACGGCTCTTCGATGGCACGGCGCACGATTTCAATACCAGTGGTTTCATCGTCGTTTTCGCCCTTGAGGTTGTCAAGAGCCTTGATGCTGCGGATATAAGCTACGCCACCACCAGGAACGATACCCTCGGCAACAGCTGCACGAGTTGCGCTCAATGCATCGTCAACACGGTCTTTCTTCTCTTTCATCTCAACCTCTGATGGAGCACCGATGTAGAGTACTGCCACGCCGCCAGCGAGTTTTGCAAGACGCTCTTGAAGTTTCTCCTTGTCGTAGCTCGACTTGGTGATTTCAATTTGAGCCTTGATTTGGTTTACACGGTCGGCAATAGCTTGCTTGTCGCCAGCACCTTCTACGATAGTAGTGTTCTCCTTGTCAACAGTAATCTTCTCGGCAGTACCAAGTACTTGGATAGAAGCGTTTTCGAGCTTCATGCCTTGCTCTTCAGAGATAACTACGCCGCCAGTGAGGGTTGCGATGTCTTGCAACATTTCTTTGCGACGGTCGCCAAAGCCAGGAGCCTTTACAGCGCACACTTTCAATGAGCCGCGCAGACGGTTTACAACCAATGTTGCGAGAGCTTCGCTGTCAACATCTTCGGCGATGATGAGCAAAGGACGACCGCTTTGTGCAGTGGCTTCGAGGATTGGGAGCATGTCCTTGAGGTTGGAAATCTTCTTGTCGTAGATAAGAATGTAAGGATTTTCCATCTCGCATTCCATGCGCTCAGAGTTGGTTACGAAGTAGGGAGAAATGTAGCCGCGGTCGAATTGCATACCCTTAACGACCTTGACTTCCGATTCAGTAACCTTTGATTCCTCTACGGTGATAACGCCCTCTTTCTTAACAGCCTTCATAGCCTCGGCAATGAGTTGGCCGATTTGCTCGTCGTTGTTTGCCGAGATGCGGGCAACATTTTCGATTTTGCCGAAGTCGTCACCAACTTCTTCGGATTGAGCCTTGATGCTTTCAACAACCTTTGCAACGGCCTTGTCGATACCGCGCTTGAGATCCATCGGGTTGGCACCAGCGGCAACGTTCTTCAAGCCAGTTGTGATGATTGACTGGGCCAGCACTGTTGCGGTGGTTGTACCATCACCAGCATCGTCACCAGTTTTTGAAGCAACTTCCTTGACGAGTTGGGCACCCATGTTTTGGAATTGGTCTTCGAGTTCCACTTCCTTGGCAACGGTTACACCGTCCTTGGTAATGTGTGGAGCACCAAATTTCTTCTCGATGATAACGTTGCGACCTTTAGGGCCAAGTGTTACCTTAACGGCGTTGCTCAGTGCGTCAACACCTTTCTTGAGCTCTTCGCGAGCATTGATATCGAATTTTATTTCTTTTGCCATAATTCTGTGTGTTTTTTGATTTGTCAATGTTACTGTTATTATTCAAGTATAGCCAAGATGTCGGACTGGCGCATCATCAAGTATTTCACGCCATCAACTTCAAGCTCGGTGCCGGCATACTTGCCGTAAAGTACAAGGTCGCCTTCTTTTACAACCATAGCTTCATCTTTGGTGCCGTTGCCAACAGCTTTCACTGTGCCGCGCAAAGGTTTTTCTTTAGCAGTGTCGGGAATGATGATGCCGCCTACTGTAACTTCTTCGGCTGCAACGGGTTCGATGAGAACCCTGTCGGATAATGGTTTAACAGTCATAATATTGTAAATTTTAAAATTGTAATTAATCAATTTTTGCCGCAGCCCACAACCGAGCTACGTCAAAACTAATAGCATATTCTGTGCCAAAGTGTGCCATGACCGCAGCCAGGGTGTCAAAATGTCATTATTTTGTTGCTCTTTGCGTCATGCCGCAGTGCCAATGCACGACAAAAAATGGGGAAATACGGTGAAATTCAGTGGAATATTTTGCGTTTAGAGGTAAAAGCTGTATCTTTGCGCCATTAGAACCTGCCAAGCCTCTCAACGATGCTCAAATCGGCGGGTCGTTTTTTTATTGTACTTATATGAAAGCAAGTTTTACCAAGCCATATTCGTCTCCGGAACAAATTGTTCAGATATTAAAGCAACGGGGTATGCTGATGGATGACGAGCGGAAAGTTGAGAACTATCTGATGAATATCGGCTATCACCGTCTTTCAGGCTACATCTACCCGTTCTACATAAGTCCAAAGAGTGACTTGCAGTTAAAAGAAGGAACGACATTCGAGCAAGTCTTGACCCTCTACCGCTTTGATAAGAAGTTGCGCATTCTCCTCTTTAAAATGAGATTGAAAAGATAGAAGTGGCTATCCGTAGCGTGTTGGTCAACATTGGTTGTCAAGAGCTTGGTGATAAGTATTGGATAACAATGCCGCAGTATTTTGCCAATGCTGAAAGATTCAAGCAGACATTGGCGGTAATAGAAAAGGAATTGGCTTCAAGCAAAGAAGATTACATTGAGGGTTTCAGGCGCAATTATGTTGAAAATTATCCTCCAGCATGGATGATTACCGAAGTCTTATCTTTCGGCAACTTGAACTATATTTACTCCAACATTGCGAGTAACAGGCTGATGAAACGTATCGCCGACTATTTCGGCATGAAACCGCAGGTATTCACTTCGTGGCTTACCGTGTTAGCCAATCTCCGCAATATGTGTTGCCATCATGCAAGAGTATGGAATAGGGATTTTATGCTAAATCCGGCAGAGCCACGTAAAACTTCAAATACTTGGATAGATACATCGCGGATAGACAAGAAAAGGTTGTTTTACCGTCTGTGCATTATCCGATACTTCCTTGCTTCCGTTTCGCCAAACAATAATTTTGATTTTAAGGTTGCAGACCTTCTGTCAAGATACCCATCAATAGACATCAAGGCAATGGGCTTTTGCCAAAATTGGAAGAATGAACCTTTGTGGAAGTAAGTAATTCCGAAGCTAAGAATTTTATGTAATTGATGTCTATGCCCTTTTCGTTTAATAGTTTTGCAACAGACATTATTTGAAAAACAAGTGGTGGTGTATTGTGGGTTAGGGGAATATGTGTTACTTTTGTATGCAGTTATGCTGCATTGCGGCAGGATTGGGGCTGTCGGTTACCGATGGCAGTGCTTGTTGCCGCCGAGATGCAGCGTTTCGCTTGAAGTTATACGTGTATGTTTTTTGTTAAAAAGTTATTAAAGAAAAAATAAGTATGAAAAAAATATTAGTTGCCGGTGGTGCAGGTTTTATTGGATCGCATTTGTGTGGCAGGTTGCTTGCTGAGGGTAACCATGTGATATGCATGGATAATTTCTTCACAGGTTGCCGGGATAATATATGCGGGTATATTGGCAATCCTGAATTTGAAATGGTTGAGCATAATGTGCAGATACCGTTTGATGTCGAAGTTGATGAAATATACAACTTGGCATGTCCTGCTTCTCCCATACATTACCAGTATGATCCAATCGACACGATACGTACATGTATGCTTGGCACGATGAACGGGCTTGATCTTGCCTTGGCAAAGGGCGCAAAATTTCTGCAAGCCTCGACGAGCGAAGTGTATGGCGACCCATTGGAGCACCCTCAGCATGAGTCTTACTGGGGCAATGTCAACCCAGTGGGGATAAGGTCGTGCTACGATGAGGGCAAGCGGTGCGCCGAAACGATGTGCATGGACTATCACCGCCAGCGCAATGTAAATGTCAAGATAATAAGGATATTCAATACTTACGGACCACGAATGCTCCCGAATGACGGGCGAGTGGTATCCAATATGATAGTGCAAGCATTAAAAGGTGAAAATTTGACTGTGTTTGGCGATGGCAGCCAAACTCGCAGTTTCCAATATATCGACGACCTGATTGAGGGCATGTTGCGCATGATGGCAACAGAAGATGGTTTTACTGGGCCTGTTAACATCGGCAATCCATCGGAATTTACTATTCTGGAACTTGCGCAACTTGTACTTGAGATTTCGGGTTCGAAATCTAAAATAATTTTCAAGGATCTGCCTTCGGATGACCCCAAACGTCGCAAGCCCGATATCGGTCTTGCTCGTCGCAAACTCGATGGTTGGGAACCTCGGGTGCCGTTGCGAGAAGGTCTTGCCCATACGATAGATTTTTTCAAGACTATAGTTTGATGTGTTATGGATGCCATGAACTCTTACTCCGATGTGGAATTTGTGCCGTTGGATTACAAAATACTTGTAGTTGACGATGTAAAGACCAATGTGCTGCTGTTGCAGACGATGATGAAACGTGCCAATTACGTGGTGGTGACGGCCAGCAGCGGCACTGAAGCAATAGAAAAGGTAAAGACCGAATCGCCCGACTTGATATTGCTCGATGTGATGATGCCCGATATGAACGGGTTTGAGGTGTCGGAAGCCTTGAAGGCCGATCCAGCCAGCAAGGAAATCCCTATCATATTTGTCACGGCACTGAGCGACTCGAAGAATGTTGTGGAAGGTTTTGAGCATGGTGGTAACGACTATGTTACAAAACCGTTTAACATGGCAGAAATAATGACGCGCATACGCCACCAGCTTGCATTGGTGGCAAGCCGCCGCATAATATTGAGGCAAAACGAGGCTTTGCAACGTGCCATACAGGATCGTGACGAGCTTTACAGTGTAATCGCCCACGACCTGCGTTCCCCATTAGGGTCGATGAAGATGTCGCTCGATATGCTTGTAGGGTGCGTGGGACAGGAACAAGTGGGTGATGATATGTATGAATTGCTTGTTTCGACCAATCGAACAGCCGACGAACTTTTCACGCTGCTTGACAATCTGCTCAAATGGACTAAGACCAACCTCGGACGATTGAATGTGGTTAAGCAGCATTTTGATTTCCTGGAAATGGTGGCTGGCGTAATAGAGAATATGGTGCCGCTTGCGCAGATGAGCAACATCGAACTAAGCCTTAATGACGGCGTTCAAGGACATGCTTGCGTGTATGCCGATAACGACATGCTTAAAACCATTGTGCGTAACCTGATAATGAACGCTATAAAATTCAGTCATGAAAAGAGTTCGATCACGGTAAACATAACTGCCGAAGACGCTTCGGTAGTGTGTGAAGTGAAAGACACTGGTATTGGCTTAAGTCGTGAAAGGCTCGAAGCATTGCGTAATGGTTTGCCGTTCACATCGACAGGTGTGAGGAAAGAACAAGGTTCGGGGCTTGGGCTGCAATTGTGCCGCAACTTTGTGGAAATGAACGGAGGAAAAATGTGGGTCGAATCGGAATTGGGCAAAGGGTCGTCGTTCTATTTTTCAATTCCATTAGCCAATCCATAATTAATCATATAACAATGGTGAATGAATATTTTAAAAAACGGAAAACTATAAGGAAATACTCACAGCGTCAGGTAGAAACTGAATTGTTGAACCAACTCATTGAGGCTGCCGCTGAAGCCCCAACTACGGGCAACATGCAACTTTACAGCGTCGTTGTGACACGTGACGAGGAGATGAAGCGGCAACTTGCTCCACATCATTATTTCCAAAAAATGGTGCTTGATGCGCCTGTGGTACTCACGTTCTGTGCCGATTTCAACCGTATGGACAAGTGGTGCGAAGCATCGGATGCCGTGCCTTGTTATGGTAATTTCCAGTCGTTTCTGTCGGCAATGCTCGATGTGACAATTTTTGCCCAACAATTCAATACGGCTGCCGAAATGGCAGGACTCGGTTGCTGCTACATAGGTACTACAACATATAATGCGCCGCAAATAGCCGAAGTCCTGAAATTGCCACGCATGGTGTTGCCAGTGATTACACTATCGGTAGGGTATCCGGCTGACGCCGAAGCCGAACCGAAAGTGGAACGGTTGCCACTGGAGGCTATAATGCACGAAGAAACCTACCACGACTATGACGAAGCACGGATACACGAATTGTATGCGCCGAAAGAGGCTCTTGCTGTCAATCAACAGTATGTGGCAGAAAACAATAAAGCAACACTTGCGCAAGTTTTCACCGATGTGCGTTATCCCAAGGGTAATAATGAAACATATTCCCGGGTGTTTGTCGATTTCATGCAACAGCAGGGGTTTAAGATTCCATTCTGATTATTTTTCACCCCAATCGGCATAAAAGCCTTTCTTTATCTCTTTTTGCGGTCTAATGACGTTTTGGGGTTTAAGTGAAACATATTAAGAGGGGGTGTAGCATTTGCCACACCCCCTCTTGTGGTTTGCCGGTACGGGTTATTCCGATGCCTTGAAGTTGAAAATAGGTTTGATGATATTTACAATTGTTACAGTGTCTTGTATATTGGTGATGATTTCATCTTTGGGTTTATATACCATTGGAGATTCATCTTTTGTGTCGTCGTTGAGGCATTCGCTGTAGATTCCTTGCATCGACTGCCGGTATTCTTCCAGGCTGATGGCTTGCATGGCTTGGCTGCGGCTCATGATGCGCCCTGCACCATGAGGTGCCGAGAAATTCCAGTCGGGATTTCCTTTCCCGACGCAGATGAGCGAGCCGTCGCGCATATTCAGTGGAATGATGCACTTCTGTCCCTCGTATGCGGCAATCGAACCTTTCCGTATTATGTTGTCATCACCGATGTAGTTGTGTACGCTTTCAAACATCAGTTCTTCTGCCGGGGCATCGATATAGCCCTGCTCGACAAAAAAGTCCATGATCAGTGACACTATCAATCGTCGGTTGATTTTTGCCCACTGCTGGCATAACCGCATATCGTGCAGGTAATCGTCGCGGAACTGGCCCTCCAAATAAGACAAATTGGGCGGTATGGTGGGTTGCCGCATTTTGAATGAATTGTGCAAGTTGCGTATTGCTTCATGCAATTCGGCTTTCCGCCCTTCTTGTTTGTATTGTTCAATCATTCGGTTTTGTTCCTCAATCAATTTGTCCCACCCCGACAGGCATTTGGTTGCAAGTTTCTGGTATATGTTTGCAACTTGTTTCCCCAGGTTGCGGCTTCCAGTGTGCACGGCCAGGTATGTCATGCCGTCTTCGTCCTTGTCGAGTTCGATGAAGTGGTTTCCACCGCCCAGCGAGCCAATCGACAAGTTTAGGCGTTTTGCATCTTTTAATTCACGGTAGCACAGCAATTGTTTGATAATATCTTTTGCCATGCTATACTGTTCCATGTATTTCTGGGGCAAAGGCTTGAAATTTTCGTCACGGTAGGAGCGACCCGACGGGATGTTGTGTAGAATGAATTCGTTGAGAAGGTGGAAATCGATGTCGCCTGCATAAGCAAACGGTTGCACCAATATTCCACAGCCTATATCGACCCCAACTATATTTGGGATAACCTTGTCGCCGAGGTTGCCAGTGAAGCCTATTACGCACCCTGCACCCGTATGCACATCGGGCATTATTCTGATTTTCGACCCGCTGAATGCTGGAATAGTAAGCAACTCTTCAATTTGATTGATTGCACTCTCTTCGATGTTGTCGGTAAAGATTTTCACATCATGTTTTTCAATAATTTTCATTTCTATGTCTTGTGTATTAATTACGCAGACAAAAGTAATGTAAAAATATGCAATATTAAAACACAACTCGGATAAAATTTCAGGACTACCGTTGGCATGGGTTGTATTGATGACAAAAATTGTAAAAAAAATTGTATTTTTGCGTATTGAGTATAATGGCTCAAGAATGATGATATGAATAGTATGTATGAAATATTGATGGATTTGCCGCTGTTTCAAGGAGTGAGCCGCGACAAACTGTCGGAACTGATAGAAAAAACACCTTTCCATTTTCTTAAATATAGCGATGGGGAGGAAATTGTGGCATTGGGCGACGTGTGTACTCACATCAAATTTGTTATTTCGGGGGAAGTGCAGATGGACTTGCCGTGTCGTAACCTGCGTGTGAAAGTGTCGCAAGTGTTGTCAAGTCCCAATGTAATAGGCCACGACTATCTGTTTGGACGTAAAACCATATATCCCTACAATGTTATCAGCCATGGGGAGTGCGGAATATTGCAAATTTCCAAGCCAGATTTCATCAATATACTGCATAGCGACAACATCTTCTTGTTTAATATTTTGAATATGCTATCACGCAACTCGCAGAATAACGTTGACGAGCTGCTTTCGCTGAGTTCGGGCACAATATTCGAGAGGCTGGCATTTTTTGTGGTATCGCTTACCCGACATGGTGCCAAGGATATAAAGATAACGTACAAGCAAAAGGATTTGTGCACATTGCTGGGTATTCAACGTTCATCATTTATAAACGCAATGGACAGGTTGAAGGAGATAGGTGTCATAGATTATTCATTGTCGGAAATAAAGATAACTGACCGCAGGGCAATGCTCGATATGGTTCATTCTATCGATTAAGGCGTGATGGAAGCTGTCCCTACAAAATTGTGCGTCGTGCTGCCTTGTTATAACGAAGCAGCAACACTTGAATATTCAATTAAAGCATTGTGTGCCACTATTGATGGCCTTGTCGGTGAACGACTCGTTGACTGCCGCTATAGCATAGTGTGTGTTGATGATGGCAGTGCCGATGGCACATGGTCGATGATATGCGACTTATCGAAGCGTGTCGGTGGGCATGTAGCGGGTTTGAAATTGTCGCGCAACGTGGGACATCAAAATGCCATAATAGCAGGATTGGAATATGTGGCTGGCAGGTGTGATGCCGTGATTACGATGGATGCCGACTTGCAAGATGATGTAGAATCGGTGCGAGAGATGGCGCTGAAATATCGCGAAGGGTGCGACATTGTGCTTGGGGTCAGGCGTGACCGAAAAAGTGATTCTTGGCTGAAACGACATACGGCACGTCTGTTTTATGGATTGATGAAAAACACCCACACACCAGTCGTTCCCGACCATGCCGAGTTTAGGCTTATGAGTAGCCGTGTCGTGGATTGTTTCTTGCAGTATGGCGAGCGGAACGTGTTCTTACGTGGTATTATACCATCGATGGGGTTTAAAACTGCAATAATATATTACGATAGGGTAGCCCGCAAATTTGGTAAATCGAAGTACCCTATGGCTCAAATGCTTAATTTTGCCGTTGAAGGTATCACTTCGTTTTCAATCCGTCCCATTCGATCGATATTCCTCGTGGGGGTGATAGCATTGTTTTTGACGGTTTCGGTAGGTATATATGTTTTAGTGGCAATATTGCTTGGGCGCACTTATCCAGGTTGGGCCTCGTTGATACTGTCGGTGTGGTTTCTTGGGTCGCTTATACTTGTTGCCCTTGGAATAATAGGGGAGTATGTGGGCAAAATTTACCTTGAAGTGAAGCACCGTCCTCGGTATTTTGTGGAAGCAACCACTGATAATCTTAAACCTCAAATGCAGCAATGACGATTAATTCAACGATATTCAGTAATTCTGCAAAAGGAATATACCTGCTTGAAATTAAGATGGTTAGAGAATTTACTTCGTTTTTGGGTAATGGGTTGGCAACCGTTCAATTTGCTGTGGTCTGCATCGCTTTGCCTGTTCGGGTAACTCTTACGGATGCAAATATAGTGAAATATAGCAGGCAAAAAGAAAAATAAAGCCATTTTCTTTTTGCCTGCTTACCTGACTTTGACAATGCGTCACCCTGCCCGATTTTTGTCGTGGTCTAATGCATCCAGTAATGGTTTGATAGCCTCCTGCTGTGGTGTAGTGAATAAAGTTTCAGTATGGACAGATCCGTTTGGTAGCCTTATCCTGAGCGTTGTTATTGTCTTGGAGATTTCAAGAACCTTGTCAACACTCATCTTCATGCCGAGTTCTCTGATAACCCGTTCAAGTTCCTTATACACCTTGTAGGCCACAAAACAGATGCATATATGGGCCTCGATACGTTTTTCTGTAAAGTGGAACATTGGACGCATCTCGAGCGCACTCTTGCCAATGCGGAAAGCCCTCTCAACCACCCAAAGGCCATGATATTGTACGTGAGTTCGGGATAAGCTTGGGTTAAAAAAGGACTAATTGGGGAGTGTTTTCGATATGGACGGGCAGGGCTTCAGGCTTGTTGTCGAAGAAACAATATGCGGTGAGGGCCGAACAAATGTTCATTATG
>DVKC01000041.1 GCA_018716295.1 Candidatus Avimuribaculum pullicola | reverse complement strand
CCAACGAGGCTGCCACAGTTTCAATCACCGACAACGGCAATGGCACTTGCACCTTCATTCTGCCCAATTTCAGCTTCCAAGGCATTCCATTGGGCGACATCGTGGTTGAAAACGTGACCATGACCGAAGCCGCTGGCACTACCACATACGAAGGCTCGGCAACAGGAATGGTACTCGTGCCTGGTTCAATCACAGCCGACGTTGCTCTCAACGGAACTATCGATGCCAACGGCACTGTTGACTTCAAGATCGATGTTACGTGGGTTGAAGCAAATTTGCCTATCAACGTGACTTTCACCAGCGATCCAACTTCGTCGGTTGCCAACATCGACGCCAACGGTACTGCCATCTATGGCACTACAGGTGCGATCGCCATCAACGGCTACACTGGCACAGCCAGCATTTACGGCATCACCGGACAACTGCTCAAGAGCGTACCTGTTGACGGCAACGCCCTCATCAACATCGACGGCGGCATCTACATCGTGCACATCGACGGCACAACAGCCAAAGTACTCGTTAAGTAACAGCAAGCGGTAAAACGCACATATACAAGCACAGGGCTGGCTTCCACGCGGTTGCCAGCCCTGCTTTTTTAACGAAAAATCACCCTCGGAATTTGGAAAACTCGAAACTTGTGCGTATATTCGTAGCGTATCAAGCATTGACCATCGACGACTATGAACAACAACCTACTGATAGAAACATTCCTAAAGTATATACGGTATGAGCTGAATCTTTCGGCTTGTACCGTTTCGGCCTATAGGAACGACCTCTACCAGCTCGCACTGTTCCTGTCGCCAGGCGATGCCGAAGCATTCGACCCCGCCAGTGCCACCACCAGCGACCTGCGGGCATGGATGGTGCAGCTCGGCAACAACGGTAGCGGGCCACGCAGCATACGCCGCAAGATGCAAGCAGCACGTGCATTCTACAAATTCTTGATGAAACGTGGCATAACTACAGCCAACCCTGCCGCCGACATCGAACTGGCAAAATTCAAAACCCCGCTTCCGTCGTACCTGCGCCCCGAAAAGATGGACGAACTGCTCGACACCCCCATCGACACCGAGAATTACCATGCCGTGCTGAGCCGCACCGTGGTGATGATGCTATACGAAACAGGGATAAGACGCGCCGAGCTTATCGATCTGCGCGATGCCGACGTAGATGCCTGCCACGGCGAGATGAAAGTACACGGCAAGCGCAACAAGGAGCGCATCGTGCCATTTGGCAACGAGCTAGCACAAGCCATCGCAGCCTACCGCGAGGCACGAGGCAAGCAGACGGGCATCACGCGCCCGGTGCAATTCTTCTTGCTGCCAAACGGCAAGCCGCTATACCCATCGAGCGTTTACCGCATGGTGCATGGCGAGCTTACGCCCATCGGAGGCGCGCCACGGCTCAGCCCCCACGTGCTGAGGCACTCATTTGCCTCGGCAATGCTCAACAACGGTGCCGAAATCAACAGTGTGAAAGAAATCATGGGACACGAGTCACTTGCCGCAACGCAAGTATATACACATATCACATTCAGTGAGCTTAAAAACAATTACAAACACGCCCATCCACGGGCTCTAAAAAAGGAGGTAAATTATGGAAGTAAAGATTAAAGCTATCCATTTCGACGCAACCGCGAAATTAGAGGAATTTATCAATAAGAAAGCGCAAAGGCTCGCACGCCGCAACGAGGAAGTGACCGAGTTCAACGTCACCCTCGAAGTCGTAAAGCCCAAAACATCGATGAACAAGGAGGCCTCAATCAAGCTCATAATCCCTAACCGCGAAGACCTCTTTGCATCGAAAGTAGCCGACACATTCGAAGAAGCCATCGACCTGTGCATCGACGCACTCGAACGCCAACTCGAAAAGTTCGACAAAAACCGATAAAATAATTCTTTGTCCAACAACATCAGCCCCTGCTCCCCGCCGCGGACGCAGGGGCTTTTCGTTGAATGTGCAGTTACATTCACCTTGTTGTAGAGGGTGTATCAAAATTGCAACATGGTTGCTATTTCGACACACCCTCCGATGGCGGGAGGCCGGCACTTTTGCTACTGTTTTGCCAAAAATGTTGACACGATGAAGCCGATTCACCACAATTCAGCAAATTTATGACACCAAACTCTTTGAAATTTGTTCAGCAATGCATATTTTTGCAAAAATTCAAAATGTTTTGCTTATGAAAATATCTACTTCTTTATTCACAATGCTTGTGGCGGCAACCGCCGTGGCACAAGCGGCCGAAACAGTGTTTGAAAGTCCACTTACGACACTGGAAGATGTCAACAAGTGGGAAGTAATCGACAGCAACAACGACGACTACACGTGGGCTTGGGACGATTACTTTGAATTATTATGCTGCTCCACCGTCAACGCCGATATGGCAGCCGACGACTGGCTAATATCACCGCCGATAACAGTGGAAGCCGGAATGTACATGTTGCAATTCGACCTCCGTTGCAGCACCAGCGGTGAAAAAATCGACATATTCTACGGCAACGAAGCCACAATCGATGCCATGGACAACATGCTGTTGGACATCACCGACGACGACGGGTCTTTTATCACCCACACAAAAATGTTCACTGTCGAAAACAGCGGAACAATATACCTCGGCTACCACGCCAAGAGCGATGCATGGTCTTACCAAATATCCTTACGCAATGTGAAACTCAGCACGTCGGAAGGCAAAGACTTGAAAGCCGTGAGCATCAGCGGGCTTCAAAGCGGCTACCGCCTCGACGCGCAACAAGTGAAGTTCACCATTTGCAACAACGGTGCTGCCGATGTCAGCAACTTTGAAGTATGCTATCGCATCAACGATGGACTCAGCTTCGGAGAAACAGTCAATCGCACATTGCGTCCTGGCGAAACATACGAACATTCATTTGCAATCCTCGCCGACGTTTCCACCCCTGGTGACTACAAACTCGAAGCCTGGACTGCACTTGAAGGCGATGAACTGCCCGGGAACGACAAGGTTTCGACCGAATTCCGCCACTGCGTGATCACCGATGGCCCATACTCTACCAGCTTTGAAACCGAAGATATCAACAGCGACATCATATACCTCGACCTCAACGAAGACCCTGCCGACGAAGAAAATGGCGACTGGCACGTAACTGAAGATGATGGTTGGTTCTCAAATTTCGCCCGCACAGGCACACATTCTCTTTGCTACTTCTACAGCCGCAACCACCCTGGCGACGACTGGGCTTTCATGCCAGCAATGCACCTCACACCAGGATATTACGCAGTCAAATTCTGGTACTGCAGCGATGACGGCTACCCCGAAAACATGAAACTGTGCTACGGTCAATTCCCTGACGATGCCACAACACCAACGCCCGAAATGATGAACATGACAATCATCGACCTGCCTGGAGCCGCAACTTCAGAATACACCGAATCGGTCAACGTGGTTCATATAACCACCGAGGGCGACTACATCTTCGGCTTCTATTGCTACAGCGAAGCCGACTCAAACACACTTGCCGTGGATGATTTCTCAGTGGCAGCAATCGAGAACACCGATGCCGACCTGGCTGTAACATTGCTCTCGCCCAGCAGCGACTATATGGTTCAAGGCGCATCGACCGAAAACATCATCTACTCGATAACCAACAATGGCATCACCGAAATGACTGGCACCCACATTGCGATATCGATAGACGGTGAAATCATCGCCGAGGACGACATCGCATCGATTCCAGCCCAAGCCACGGTAAACTATGCCGCACCAGGCCTTGCAAACCTCACAGGCAAGCACACGGTGAAAGTTGAAATCAGCAACAGCGCCGACACCGACGCCAGCAACAACTCGGCAGAGCGCAGCGTCAAGCTCGTTGCCAACGCCGCAATCATGTATGACTTTGAGCCCGAAACCGAACTCGAATATGGCGAAATACCACAACTGCCCGATGGCATCATACTCCGCGCCGAAGATGGCGGAACTGTCAACACCGGACTCGCCGACATATTCCCCAACAACGAAGCATGGAACTTCGTGGAAATCAACACCCACGAAATATACGGCGAATGGATGCTGGCGGCAGCTTCATGGCTTGATGGTGCCGACCATGCCGACCGCTGGTGCATCTTCCCACCTGTGAAAATCAATGGCAGCGATGCCGATGCCGTATGGGCTTCAAACTCGGGCGACGAGAACTTCCCCGAAACCTACGAGGTACTCATATCGACTACTGGCACCGAAACTGCCGACTTCACCAAGGTGTTGACCGTAGAGAACGAACCGGGGCAGCCATCGTTGCACGGCATCGACCTGAGCCAATATGAGGGCCAGCAAATCTACTTCGCCATCAGGCTCACCACCGCCGACGGCTACTTCCTGACAATCGACAATGTAGGCTTCTATGGCAACGTAGCCTCAGGCACAAGCAGCGTTGACAATGCCCTTGCAGCCAACGGGCAAGTTATAACCACTCGCGACGCAGTCACCTATACAGGAACCGACGCACAAGGCATCGCCATCTACGACCTTGGCGGACGCATCGTGGCATCGACAACCCAGGCGACTGTCAGCACGAGCCAGCTGCCACGCGGCGTGTATGTGGCCGTTGTAACCACCAGCAACGGCAAGCTTGCACAAAAGTTTGTAAAATAAGAGTACACCCCCGCTTTTAAACAAGCGAGAACACGGCTTCGGAGATGCCACAACACAACCATTGCGTGTGGCACCTTCGAAGCCACTTGTTTATACGCGCCTTTTATCAACTCAAACAGGGAACACACCTTTGCTTGGCAAAACCACACAGCAATATCGCAAAAAAGCAAAAAATAATTTACGCGACAAAACCGCTGATTTACACGGCAATTCAGCAATCGGGCAAAAAATATTTTGAAAAAAGAAGAGCGAAAATTTTGTAATTCAAAAAATGTACGTAACTTTGCACCGCTTAAAGCCCTAAACACTTGATGTCGGAAGGGCGAAGAGATAAACAATGCCTCTTTAGCTCAGTTGGCCAGAGCACGTGATTTGTAATCTCGGGGTCGTTGGTTCGAATCCGACAAGAGGCTCAAAGCAAGCAAAAGCCAAAGGGTGGTTTCCAGAGTGGCCAAATGGGGCTGACTGTAACTCAGCTGTCTTTCGACTTCGGTGGTTCGAATCCATCACCACCCACAAGCAATAAAGCCCCTGCGGTAGTTGCACAATTGCGGAAGTAGCTCAGTTGATAGAGCATCAGCCTTCCAAGCTGAGGGTCGCGAGTTTGAGCCTCGTCTTCCGCTCAAAGACAAAAACAACATAAAACGCCTGTGTAGCTCAGTGGTAGAGCACTTCCTTGGTAAGGAAGAGGTCGCGGGTTCAATTCCCGCCACCGGCTCTAAAACCAACTATGCCGCTCTTAGTGTGCGGCATTTTGGGTAGAAAGGAAAAATATATAACACAAACGAGTTAATCATTAATATAAAAAAATAACAGTTATGGCAAAAGAGAAATTCGAAAGGACCAAGCCGCACGTTAACATTGGTACTATCGGCCACGTTGACCACGGTAAAACTACCCTTACCGCTGCTATCACCAAGGTTCTGCACGATGCAGGCTTCTCGTCGGAAGGTGCAAAGTCGTTTGACCAAATCGACAACGCTCCCGAAGAAAAGGAACGCGGTATCACTATCAACACCTCTCACGTAGAGTATGAAACAAAGAACCGCCACTATGCACACGTTGACTGCCCGGGACACGCCGACTATGTAAAGAACATGGTAACTGGTGCTGCTCAAATGGACGGCGCAATCATCGTAGTTGCTGCTACCGACGGTCCAATGCCCCAAACCCGTGAACACATCCTCTTGGCTCGCCAAGTAAACGTTCCTCGCTTGGTTGTATTCCTCAACAAGTGCGACATGGTGGACGATCCCGAAATGTTCGAACTCGTTGAAATGGAAATGCGCGAACTCCTTTCGTCATACGACTATGACGGCGACAACACTCCTATCATCCGCGGCTCGGCACTCGGTGCTTTGAACGGCGAACCCCAATGGGTTGAAAAGGTTATGGAGTTGATGGATGCTGTTGACAACTGGATTCCACTTCCTCCGCGCGACATCGACAAACCTTTCTTGATGCCTGTTGAAGACGTGTTCTCAATCACTGGTCGTGGTACTGTTGCTACTGGCCGTATCGAAACTGGCGTTGTAAAGGTTGGCGACGAAGTTCAAATCATGGGTCTTGGTGCCGACAAGAAATCGGTTGTTACCGGTGTTGAAATGTTCCGCAAGATTCTTGACACAGGTGAAGCTGGCGACAACGTAGGTCTGCTCCTCCGTGGTATCGACAAGAACGAAATCAAGCGCGGTATGGTACTTTGCCACCCGGGTGTTGTTAAACCTCACTCTGAATTCAAGGCTTCGATCTACGTATTGAAGAAAGAAGAAGGTGGTCGCCACACTCCGTTCCACAACCACTATCGTCCTCAATTCTACATCCGCACACTCGACGTGACAGGTGAAATCACCCTCCCCGAAGGCGTAGAAATGGTAATGCCGGGCGATAACGTTGAAATCAAGGTTAAGCTCATCACTCCGGTAGCTTGCGACAAGGGTCTGCGTTTCGCTATCCGTGAAGGTGGCCGCACCGTTGGTTCGGGTCAAATCACCGAAATCCTTGACTAATCTTGCCACCTGTCCCATTACGGGATAGCAGCAAAATAAACACAAAACCAGTTATGCGCCACAGCGGCGCGACAACAAACGGCAAAGACGCATAACTGGTAATATACGGGAATAGCTCAGTCGGTAGAGCACTGGTCTCCAAAACCAGGTGTCGGGAGTTCGAGTCTCTCTTCCCGTGCCAAAATCAATAAAAATATGAAACTCAAAATACTTCAGGATATCGAGGATTCTTATAACGAACTTCGTTATAAGACTTCTTGGCCAACTAAGAGCCAATTGGCCGATAGCACGGTGGTAGTCATGGTAGCTTCCATCATTATTGCCATCGGTATCTTCATCATGGACACGGTCATTGACCGCGTTATGCACATTATCTACAACGGCTTCGCGCTGTTCTAATGGAGTGATGTGCTATCTCCCACAACCAAAACAATTTCCCCCTAAGAAGTAGATTACAAAACATGGCAGACGAACCGAAAAAGAGGTGGTATGTGCTCAGGGCCATATCTGGCAAGGAAGCAAAGGTGAAAGAAGTGCTTGACGCATCATGCAAAAACACCGACCTTGGCAAATATGTTTCGCAAGTGTTGATTCCTACCGAGAAAGTTTACACCACACGCAACGGGAAGAAGGTTATCAAAGAACGAAACCTCTACTCGGGCTACGTGTTTGTGGAAGCAATCCTCACAGGCGAGGTGATACATGAGTTGCGCAACACCACCAACGTCATCGACTTCCTGCACGGCAAGGACAAAAACGGAATGCCCGAGCCGATACGTGAAGCCGATGTCGCCCGTATGCTGGGAGCTGCCGACGAGCAGAGCGAAGGCGAGGGCGACGGCATGAACGACTACATCGTGGGCGAAATGGTCAAGGTGAACTATGGGCCTTTCAGCGGCTTCACGGGCGAAATCGAAGAGGTGAACCGCGAGAAGCGCAAGTTGAAAGTGATGGTAAAGGTCTTCGGGCGTAAAACGCCTCTTGAGTTGGACAATTCCCAAGTAGAGCGGGAATAAGCCGAAGCGGAATGTTACGGCCGCACAAGCCAATCCCACAAACGTTTGTTTAAACAATAAAACAAAAAACAAAAATGGCTAAAGAAATTGCTGGACAGATCAAATTGCAGATTAAAGGTGGAGCAGCCAATCCTTCACCGCCAGTAGGACCTGCACTCGGTTCTAAGGGTATCAACATCATGGAATTTTGCAAGCAATTCAACGCCCGCACCCAGGACAAGGCTGGAAAGGTGTTGCCGGTGGTTATCACCTACTACACCGACAAGAGCTTTGACTTCATTGTAAAGACACCTCCAGTGCCTGTACAACTGAAAGAAGCCACAAAGCTCAAGAGCGGCTCGGCTCAGCCAAACCGCAACAAGGTGGCCGAAATCACATGGGAACAGGTGAAGGCTATTGCCGCTGACAAAATGCCTGATTTGAACTGTTTTACTTTAGACTCGGCTATGCGAATGGTCGCAGGAACAGCGAGAAGCATGGGTATCACTGTAAAGGGTTCGTTCCCTGAAAACATTTAAACTTCAATTTCATCATGGCTAAACTTACAAAAAATCAAAAGTTAGTAAATTCCAAGATTGAAGCGGGGAAGGTTTACACTCTTAGGGAAGCTGCAGGATTAGTAAAAGAAATTACTTTCACAAAATTCGACGCTTCGGTTGATATCGATGTACGCTTAGGCGTAGATCCCCGCAAGGCCAACCAGATGGTACGCGGCACTGTGTCGCTCCCTCATGGTACTGGCAAGCAGGTACGCGTGCTTTGCGTCTGCAACCCCGATGCCGTTTCTGCCGCACTCGAAGCTGGTGCCGATTATGCCGGCTTGGAAGAGTACATCGACAAAATCAAAGGCGGCTGGACCGACATTGATGTTGTCATTGCTCAACCTGCCGTAATGGGCAAGCTCGGACAAGTGGCAAGGATACTTGGCCCACGTGGCTTGATGCCTAACCCAAAGAGCGGCACCGTGACCATGGACGTGGCAAAAGCAATCAAGGAAGTAAAACAAGGCAAGATCGACTTCAAGGTCGATAAGAATGGTATCGTACACACTTCGATAGGCAAGGTTTCGTTCACTCCCGAGCAAATATTCGACAATGCACGCGAGTTTGTGAACACGCTCATCAAGCTGAAACCAGCCACCGCGAAGGGAACCTATATCAAGAGCATTTATCTTTCAAGTACAATGAGTCCCGGTATAAAAGTTGACACAAAGGCAGCTGAATAATTAAAGATCGAAACAAAATGAGAAAGGAAGATAAATATACTGTTATAGAAGAGATAGGCAAGGCATTGCAGGAATATAGCTGCTTGTACTTGACCGAAACCACCGGGCTTAACGCCGAAAAGACCAGCGCACTGCGCCGTGCTTGCTTCAACAGCGGCATCAAGCTGTTTGTTGTAAAGAACACATTGCTCAAGAAAGCAATGGAACAAAGCGGAGTGGACTACAGCGGACTTTTCCCAGTATTGAAAGGCTCGACATCACTCATGCTTAGCAACACGGGCAATGCCCCTGCCAAGCTGTTGAAAGACTTCGTCAAGAAAGACGACAAGTTGCCTACATTGAAAGCAGCTTACGTTGAAGGATGCGTCTATGGTGCCGACCAGCTCGAACTCCTTGCAAGCCTCAAGAGCAAAAACGAACTTATCGCCGACGTTATCGCACTGTTGCAATCGCCTGCCAAGAACGTTATCTCGGCTTTGCAATCTTCAGGGACAAAGCTTCATGGAATACTTGAAACTTTATCTAAAAAAGAACAATAAATTAAAAAACAAACAAACTAAATCATACAACAATGGCAGATTTGAAAGCTTTTGCAGAACAATTGGTAAATCTCACCGTTACTGAAGTTAATGAACTTGCAAAAATACTGAAGGAAGATTATGGCATCGAACCCGCTGCTGCAGCTGTTGCTGTCGCTGCTGGTCCTGCTGCCGGCGCTCCCGCTGAAGAAGAAAAGACTTCGTTTGACGTAGTTTTGAAAGCCGCTGGTGCCAACAAGATCAACGTCATCAAGGTCGTAAGGGCTATCACTGGCCTGGGCTTGAAGGAAGCTAAGGAATTGGTTGACGGCGCACCAAGCAATGTTAAGGAAGGCGTTGCCAAGGCTGAAGCTGAGGACATCAAGAAGCAACTCGAAGAAGCAGGAGCTGAAGTTGAACTTAAATAACATTCCTGTCTATCAGGTATATAGGTTAAGAATCCCCTGTTAAGTCGATTCTTAACCTTTTCGTGTCTTTTTAAATTTGAGTTCACTTAATTTATTTTTTCAATGTCAGTTACAAAAAAACCACGTGTTAATTTCGCATCGGTCAAGAACCCGTTACCTTACCCCGACTTTCTTGAGGTGCAATTAAAGTCGTTCAGAGATTTTCTGCAATTAGATACTCCGACTGAGAAGAGAAAAAACGAGGGACTCTATAAGGTTTTTGCCGAGAATTTCCCTATTGCGGACACTCGCAACAACTTTGTACTCGAATTCCTTGACTACTACATCGACCCGCCACGCTACACCATCGAGGAATGCCTCGAACGTGGACTTACCTACAGCGTTCCGCTGAAGGCAAAAATGAAACTGTATTGCACCGACCCCGACCACGAGGACTTCGACACGGTGGTGCAAGACGTTTACCTGGGTCCTATCCCCTACATGACCGACAAGGGCACTTTCGTTATAAACGGTGCCGAGCGCGTGGTGGTGTCGCAGCTGCACCGCTCGCCAGGCGTGTTCTTCGGGCAAAGCACTCACTCCAACGGGACAAAGCTCTATTCGGCTCGCATTATCCCGTTCCGTGGCTCGTGGATTGAATTTGCCACCGACATCAACAACGTGATGTATGCCTACATCGACCGCAAGAAAAAATTGCCGGTTACGACGTTGTTGCGCGCTATCGGGCTGGAAAGCGACAAGGACATCATCGAAATTTTCGGACTGGCCGAAGAAATAAAAGTGAACAAGACCAACCTCAAGAAAGTGGTCGGACGCAAGCTCGCCGCACGTGTGCTGAAAACGTGGGTCGAGGACTTCGTGGACGAAGACACTGGCGAGGTGGTTTCTATCGAGCGTAACGACATTATCATCGACCGCGACACTGTCATCCAAGAAGAAAACATCGAGGAAATACTCGACTCGAACGTGCAGACTATATTGCTGCACCGCGAAGATGCCAACACGGGCGACTACGCTATAATTTTCAACACTCTGCAAAAGGATACCACCAACTCTGAAAAAGAGGCGGTGAACTACATATATCGGCAATTGCGCAACGCCGAACCACCGGACGATGCCAGCGCACGCGAAGTAATCACCAACCTGTTCTTCTCGGAGAAACGTTACGACTTGGGTGAAGTAGGACGTTTCCGCATAAACAAGAAGCTGGGCCTCAACACTTCGATGGACGTGAAGGTGCTTACACGCGACGACATCATCGAAATCATAAAATATCTCATCGGCCTTATCAATTCAAAGACCGACGTTGACGACATCGACCACTTGAGCAACCGCCGCGTGCGCACTGTGGGCGAGCAACTCTACAACCAGTTTGGCGTGGGCCTTGCCCGCATGGCTCGCACCATACGCGAACGCATGAACGTGCGCGACAACGAAGTGTTCACCCCTATCGACCTTATCAATGCAAAGACTATATCGTCGGTAATAAACACTTTCTTCGGCACCAACGCACTGTCGCAATTCATGGATCAAACCAACCCGCTGGCCGAGATCACCAACAAACGCCGTATGTCGGCACTGGGCCCTGGCGGTTTGTCGCGTGAACGCGCCGGATTCGAGGTGCGCGACGTGCACTACACTCACTATGGCCGCCTCTGTCCTATCGAAACGCCAGAAGGCCCTAACATCGGCCTTATTTCATCGCTCTGCGTGTATGCCAAAATCAATGACCTCGGGTTCATCGAAACTCCATACCGCACAGTAGAAAATGCCCGTGTAAACCTCAATAACAACGAGGTGGTGTATCTCACCGCCGAACAGGAAGAGGGCAAAATAATCGCACAAGGCAATGCGCCGCTCAACGACGACGGCACATTTATCCGCACAAAGGTAAAAGCTCGCCTTGATGCCGACTTCCCGGTAGTAGCTCCCGGAGAGGTGCAACTCATGGACGTGTCGCCAGTGCAGATAGCATCTATCGCAGCAGCCATGATTCCATTCCTCGAACACGACGACGCCAACCGCGCCCTGATGGGATCGAACATGATGCGCCAGGCTGTGCCATTGTTGCGCAGCGAGGCTCCAATCGTCGGTACTGGCATCGAAGAACAATTGGCCTACGACTCACGTTCACAAATACAGGCTGAAGGTGCCGGCGTGATAGAATATGTCGATGCCGACGTTATACGCATTCGCTACGACCGCACCGAGGACGAGGAATTTGTAAGCTTCGAGAGCGCAGTCAAGGAATACCACTTGCCCAAGTTCCGCAAGACCAACCAGAGCACAAGCATCGACCTGCGCCCAATCTGCGACAAGGGGCAACGTGTCAACAAGGGTGACATCCTCACCGAAGGCTATTCGACCGAAAACGGAGAACTCGCCATCGGCCGCAACCTGAAAGTTGCCTACATGCCGTGGAAAGGCTACAACTACGAGGACGCTATCGTGCTTAACGAGCGCATGGTGCGTGAAGACATTCTCACCTCGGTACATGTGGACGAATACACACTTGAGGTGCGCGAAACCAAGCGCGGAATGGAAGAGCTCACCAGCGATATTCCAAACGTGAGCGAAGATGCCACCAAAGATCTCGACGAACGAGGCATTATACGTGTCGGCGCACATGTGGTGCCAGGCGATATCCTCATCGGCAAAATCACGCCTAAAGGAGAGTCTGACCCGACCCCCGAAGAGAAGTTGCTCCGTGCAATCTTTGGCGACAAGGCTGGCGATGTGAAAGACGCTTCGCTCAAGGCTTCGCCATCACTCAAGGGTGTCATCATAGGCACCAACCTCTTTGCCCGTGCCGTAAAGAAAAAGAAGTCGAAGAATGCCGAAGACCCATTGGTAAAACTCGACGAAGAATACAACGAAAAGAAAGAAGCACTCAAGAAAGTGCTGTTGCAGAAGCTCTCAACGCTCATTGGCGACCGCGTTTCGCAAGGCGTGAAAGACTTCATGGACACCGAAGTGGTGCCAAAGGGCGTCAAATTCTCAATGCAGGTACTCAGCAACATCAACTATGAGGCTGTCAACCTGAGCAAGTGGACTACCGACGCACACCGCAACGACATGATACGCGCAATGATTACCAACTACTTGCGCAAATACAAGGAAATCGATGCCGAACTGCGCCGCAAAAAATTTGATATCTCAATCGGCGATGAGCTCCCATCGGGCATCATGCAGATGGCCAAGGTTTACGTTGCCAAGAAACGCAAAATCGGCGTGGGCGACAAGATGGCAGGACGCCACGGTAACAAGGGTATCGTGTCGCGCGTGGTAAGGCAAGAAGACATGCCTTTCCTTGCCGACGGTACTCCAGTCGATATCGTCCTCAACCCGCTGGGTGTGCCTTCGCGTATGAACATCGGGCAGATTTTCGAAGCCGTATTGGGCTGGGCAGGACGTGAACTCGATGTGAAATTTGCAACCCCGATTTTCGACGGTGCAAGCCTCGACGACCTCAACGAATGGACCGACAAGGCAGGGCTTCCTCGCTATGGCAAGACCTATCTCTATGATGGTGAAACCGGCGAACGTTTCGACCAGCCGGCAACCGTGGGTGTAACCTACATGCTCAAACTCGGCCACATGGTTGAAGACAAGATGCACGCTCGTAGCATCGGCCCGTACTCGCTCATCACCCAGCAGCCTCTGGGAGGTAAGGCACAATTCGGTGGCCAACGTTTCGGAGAAATGGAAGTGTGGGCGCTCGAAGCATTCGGCGCAGCACACGTGCTACAAGAAATCCTCACCATCAAGAGTGACGACGTTACAGGTCGCAGCAAGGCCTACGAGGCTATCGTGAAGGGCGAACCAATGCCTACCCCGGGAATACCCGAATCGCTTAACGTGCTGCTGCACGAACTCCGCGGATTGGGTCTTAGCATCAACTTAGAATAAAAAAACATCGGCACACTCCCGCGCCGCTGCTCATAAAGGCAGCGGTGGCGGGAAAGTCGCCAAACTCTTTATACAACTGTAATTTTATGGCTTTTAGAAAAGATAATAAAATAAAGAGTAATTTCTCGAAGATCAGCATCGGCCTTGCATCGCCCGACGAAATATTGGATTTGTCGTCGGGAGAAGTGTTGAAACCAGAAACCATCAACTACCGCACCTACAAGCCCGAACGCGATGGCTTGTTCTGCGAACGCATTTTCGGCCCGGTCAAGGACTATGAATGCCATTGCGGCAAGTACAAACGTATCCGCTACAAGGGCATCGTGTGCGACCATTGCGGCGTGGAAGTAACCGAAAAGAAGGTACGCCGCGAACGCATGGGACACATACAACTCGTCGTGCCTGTGGCCCACATCTGGTACTTCCGCTCGCTGCCAAACAAGATTGGTTACCTGCTGGGATTGCCTTCCAAGAAACTTGATTCTGTTATATACTACGAACGCTATATCGTCATAAATCCCGGGCCGCTCGAAGACGTGGCTAAATTCGACCTCCTCTCGGAAGACGAATACCTCGACATAATCGACAACAAGCTGCCCAAGGAAAACTCGATGCTCGAAGATACCGACCCCAACAAGTTCATTGCCAAAATGGGTGCGGAAGCTATCTACGACCTGCTCTGCGAGCTTGACCTCGACAACCTTTCATACGAATTGCGCCACAAGGCCAACACCGAAGGGTCGCAACAGCGCAAGACCGAGGCACTGAAACGCTTGCAAGTGGTTGAATCGTTCCGTGCATCGAAAAACCGCAACCGTCCTGAATGGATGATACTGAAGGTTATCCCAGTCATTCCACCAGAGTTGCGTCCTCTCGTTCCACTCGACGGCGGCCGTTTTGCGACAAGCGACCTCAACGACCTTTACCGCCGTGTGATTATCCGCAACAACCGCCTCAAGAGGCTCTTGGAAATCAAAGCCCCCGAGGTAATCTTGCGCAACGAAAAGCGCATGTTGCAAGAAGCAGTTGACTCGTTGCTCGACAATTCGCGCAAGTCGAGTGCCGTAAAGACCGATGCCAACCGTCCGCTCAAGTCACTTTCCGACAGCCTCAAGGGCAAGTCGGGACGTTTCCGCCAAAACCTGCTCGGTAAGCGTGTTGACTATTCGGCACGTTCGGTTATCGTTGTCGGCCCTGAACTGAAGATGCATGAATGCGGATTGCCAAAATACATGGCTGCCGAACTTTACAAGCCCTTTGTAATACGCAAGCTCATAGAGCGCGGCATAGTAAAGACCGTAAAGAGCGCAAAGAAGATTGTTGACCGCCGCGAACCCGTGGTATGGGACATCCTTGAATATGTGATGAAAGGTCACCCCGTGCTGCTCAACCGCGCCCCGACACTGCACCGCCTTGGTATCCAAGCATTCCAGCCACGCATGATCGAGGGAAAGGCTATACAGTTGCACCCGCTCGCTTGTACGGCATTCAACGCCGACTTCGACGGCGACCAGATGGCAGTACACTTGCCACTGGGTAACGAGGCTATCGTAGAAGCACAAATGCTGATGCTCGGTTCGCACAACATCCTTAACCCTGCCAATGGAGCACCTATCACTGTACCATCACAAGATATGGTACTCGGCTTGTACTACATCACCAAGCTGCGTAAAGGCTGCAAGGGCGAAGGATTGAAATTCTACGGTCCCGAAGAAGCCGAAATCGCCTACAATGAAAAGAAAGTGGATATGCACGCCATTGTGTCGGTCATCGTTGACGACATCGATGCCGAAGGCAAGCCTATCAAACGCCTTGTCGAAGAAACATCGGTCGGCCGTATCCTCTTCAACCAATATGTACCCAACGAAATTGGCTACGTCAACGAAATTATTTCAAAGAAATCGTTGCGCGGCATTATCAGCAGGGTAATCAAGTCGTGTGGTATTCCACGTTCGGCCCAATTCCTCGACGACATCAAGAACCTTGGTTACCGCATGGCATTCAAGGGTGGCTTGTCGTTCAACCTTGGCGACATCATCATTCCTGCCGAGAAAGAGGAATATGTCAACGAGGGTTACCGCGAAGTGGAAGAAGTGATGAACAACTACAGCATGGGCTTCATCACCAACACCGAACGCTACAACCAGATTATCGATATATGGACGCACGTCAACTCGCGCCTCACCGACACGCTCATGAAGCAATTGTCGTCAGACAACCAAGGCTTCAACTCGGTTTATATGATGCTCGACTCGGGCGCACGTGGTTCTAAAGACCAGATTCGCCAGCTCTCTGGTATGCGTGGTCTTATGGCCAAGCCGCAAAAGAGCGGTGCCGAGGGCGGTCAAATCATCGAGAACCCTATTCTTGCAAACTTCAAGGAAGGCTTGTCGGTGCTGGAATACTTCATCTCGACTCACGGTGCCCGCAAGGGTCTTGCCGACACGGCATTGAAGACTGCCGACGCAGGTTACCTCACTCGCCGACTCGTCGATGTGGCACATGACGTGGTAATCACCGAGGAAGACTGCGGCACATTGCGCGGATTGGTATGCACCGAGGTGAAAAACAACGAAGACGTAGTAGCATCGCTTGGCGAACGTATCCTTGGCCGCGTGTCGGTTCACGACATCGTTGACCCGATTACTGGCGAGATTATCGTCAAGAGCGGCGAAGAAATAACCGACGATGCCGCACAACGCATCAACGACTCTCCGATCGAATCGGTCGAAATACGTTCAGTGCTCACCTGCGAGGCCAAGAAAGGCGTATGCGCCAAGTGCTACGGCCGCAACCTGGCTACCAACCGCATGGTACAAAAGGGCGAAGCCGTGGGCGTTATCGCAGCACAATCAATCGGTGAACCTGGTACGCAGCTTACACTTCGTACATTCCACGTCGGTGGTGTGGCTTCCAACATTGCTGCCGTATCTTCGATAACTTCACGCTACGACGGTCTGCTGGAAATCGACGAATTGCGTACTGTGCCATGCGAAGACCACGAAGTGGTTATCGGACGTATGGCCGAAATGCGCATTATCGAACCGACGACACAGATGGTTCTCACCACCGCCAACATCACATACGGCTCGAAACTCTTCAAGAAACCGGGCGAAATGGTGAAGAAAGGCGATGTAATATGCGAATGGGACCCATTCAACGCCGTAATCGTATCGGAAGTTACCGGTAAAGTTAAATTCAACAACTTCATCGAGGGTGTGACTTACCGCGAAGAAATCGACGAAACTTCGGGCAACAGCGAAAAGATTATCATCGAGTCGCGCGACCGCACAAAAGTGCCTGAAGCCGAACTCTATGACAACAACGGACAACTTGTGAAGACCTATTCGCTGCCTGTAAACGCACACTTGATGGTGAACGAAGGCGACGAAATCAAGCAAGGCGAAGTGTTCGTGAAGATACCACGTGCCGCTGGTAGTGCCGGCGACATCACGGGTGGTCTGCCACGTGTAACCGAACTTTTCGAAGCACGCAACCCGTCAAACCCTGCAATCGTGAGCGAAATCGACGGCGAAGTAACTTTCGGCAAAATCAAGCGAGGCAACCGCGAGATTACCGTCACTTCAAAGACTGGCGACATCAAGAAATACCTCGTGCCGCTGTCCAAGCAAATACTTGTACAGGAAAACGACTTCGTGCGTGCCGGTACTCCGCTCTCAGATGGTGCCATCACCCCGACCGATATCCTCAACATCAAGGGCCCGACAGCCGTACAAGACTATATCGTCAACGAGGTGCAAGACGTTTACCGCTTACAAGGTGTGAAAATCAACGACAAGCACTTCGAGGTTATCGTGCGCCAGATGATGCGCAAAGTGTGCATTCTCGACCCAGGCGACACCTTGTTCCTCGAACAGCAGATTGTTGACAAGCGCGAATTTATGGACGAAAACGACCGCATTTGGGGCAAGAAGGTAGTTGTCGATGCTGGCGATTCACAGAATGTCAAGCCAGGACAGATTATCACTGCCCGCAAGTTGCGCGACGAGAACTCGGCACTGAAACGCCGCGACTTGAAAGTAATACAAGTGCGCGATGCCGTTCCTGCAACTTCCGAGCAGATACTGCAAGGTATCACCCGCGCTGCATTGCAAACGTCGAGCTTCATGTCGGCCGCATCGTTCCAGGAAACCACCAAGGTGCTTAACGAAGCTGCCATCAACGGCAAGGTTGACTACCTTGAGGGCATGAAGGAAAACGTCATCTGCGGACACCTTATCCCTGCCGGTACAGGTTTGCGTGAGTACGACAAACTTATCGTTTACAACACCGAGGATATGGATGCTCCAGGTGTGAAACAAGAACTCGCCGAGGCCGAAAACCCCGAAGAGGCTACAGTTTCGACCGAAGCATAACCACACGAAACCTCTTACAATAACACAGCGATGGCCGCACCTCCAAGGATGCGGCCATCGCTTTTCCACGGCTCTTTCATTTAAACTCAAATCGTCTTTAAAATAAGCCCTAGAGGGCAATTCTACATCTACTTTAAGACCCATTGGAGGGTAAATGAAAGAGCCGTGTCGCTTTTCTACCAAATTATGCTCCATAATTTGCAATTATGGGACTATTGAACTACATTTGCATACAAGAATTAAGAATAGCGGCAGAAATATGACTTATTTTTGTTACTTCAAATTTTAACTCAAATAAATCATTCAACAACTGCTTATGAAACATTTTAACTACGCTTTACTTTGTGCAGCAGCCATGATGGCCGCCAACGCCGCTGCTGCCGATGATGTCATCACGCTCGACTTGACCAAGCCAAGCAATCCCGAAACATTGTCGTTTGGCGATGACGGCGCATGGGACAAGCTGTATGACGGCAATGGCGACTACACACAAGACTTCTTTGAGGCTCAAATATTTATTTTCAGCCATTTGGGCATGGCCGACTGGAATTACTGGGAAGGGTTTGCACCTTGTAAAAGTGCCTCAATGACCGACGAAGGGTCATACTCGGCTGGTTGCATGGCTGGCGGCGGGATACTCCTCGATGAAAATGGAAATATCTTAACCGATGAAAACGGGAATGCCACCGTTAGCGCATCGATGCCTTACATTGTGGGCTATTATAGCACAATGATGAGTGCCGAACCTTCATGCCAAATCCTCTTCAACGATGGCGCGGCACATGAACCCGTAGGCGTGTATGTGACCAATTTCCCCACTGCATTCTACAATTGCCTTTATGGCGGCGGAACTGCACGAGCCTTTGTAAATGGCGACAAATTCACACTCACCATACACGGAGTGGCTACCGACCAAACCGAGAAAACAATAGATGTGGACTTGGTAACATATTCCAACGACATATTCCAAGCCATCAGGGGGTGGAAATATGTTGACTTGACACCGCTTGGCAAAGTGGAATCAATTTATTTCACAATGAACAGCACCGACATCGGCACATGGGGCATAAACACCATGACAGGTTTCTGCCTCGACAAACTGATGGTCAAGGCTGGCGATTCTGTTGGGACATCATTGGCTAGCGCAACCAACGGAAATATCACATACGACCGCGCTGCAATGGAAGTGGTATTGCCGCAAAGCGAATTTGCAATCATCTACAACACAGCCGGACAGAAAGTGATTGCCACAGAGGGAACTCGCATATCGGTTGCAGGACTCGATAAAGGCGTTTACCTCGTGAAAACAGCAAACGACGCATTGCGTTTTATAAAATAAGACTTAAAACGATACATTTAACATAACTTTGTATAACTTCTGCGGGGCTGCCGTGTCGAGATGACATGGTAGCCTTTCTTATATAGCCCAATAGAAAACAACATGAAAATACCAGCTATATGGGAGAAAAATGCTAATTTTAAAGCCCAATATGTAAACAACGTACAGGAATGGAACAGAAACGCCTCTTCTTGCTCGACGCATACGCCCTAATATTCAGGGCCTACTATGCCATGGCACAATCACCCCGCATAGCTTCAAACGGAATGAACACATCGGCAATATTCGGATTTGTCAACACTCTACAAGAAGTGCTGACAAAGGAAAATCCATCGCATATAGCCGTGTGCTTCGACCCTCCCGGCCCAACATTCCGCCACGAGGCTTACGAAGCCTACAAAGCCGAGCGGGAAGCCACTCCCGAAGACATAAAGCGGGCAGTGCCCTACATCAAGGAGATACTGCACGCCTACCGAATCCCTGTGATTGAAGTCAATGGATACGAAGCCGACGATGTAATAGGCACATTGGCAAAAAAAGCAGGGAAAAATGGATTCGTGACATACATGATGACTCCCGACAAAGATTTCGGGCAGCTTGTCGATGACACGACGTTCATCTTCAAACCCGGATGGCGCGGCAGCGACTTCGAGATACGCGGAGTGAAAGAAATTTGCGACAAATATGAACTTTCGCAACCATCACAGGTAATCGACATTCTGGCACTAATGGGCGACAAAGTGGACAATATTCCAGGCTGCCCAGGTGTGGGACAGGTAACTGCCATAAAGCTCATCAAGCAATTCGGTTCGGTCGAAGGACTGCTTGGAAACACAGCACAGCTAAAAGGCGCGTTGAAAACCAAGGTAGAAACAAATGCCGAACAAATAAAATTTTCAAAATTCCTCGCTACTATCAAGACCGATGCACCTATCGACTTTGACGAAAACCAGTTCAAACGTTCGCCTATCGATACCGCAGCATTAAAGAAAGTATTCGAGGAACTTGAGTTCAAGACTCTCATCACACGAATTATTGGCAATAGCGACACTGCAGCACAACAAGCACCAGCAACGAAACCACAAGCGGCACAACGGTCGCTTTTCGACTGCGACGACACTGCCGACGAACAGGCCATAACTGCCGACTATGACATTGCCACCGACCTTGCCAGTGTCGCATCACAGGCCAAGGGTGAAATCGGGCTTGCCACAATGCCATCGTGCAGCGAACCCATGCGCTCCCACTTGATGGGTGTGGCAATAGCATTCGGCAACGGCAAAGCCACGTATTTGTCTGTCAACAGCAGCAACAGCCAAAAGATTGCACAGGCGTTGCAAGTAATATTAGACAAGTGCCAAGCCATCGTGAGCGGCGACATCAAGCGCGACATCATCATGCTTCGACGAATGGGTGTAACCATGCCGTCGGATAAATATTATGATACCGCCGTTGCCCATTACTTGCTACAGCCCGAAACCACCAACCACACTATCGCACGGCTTGCCGAAATAATGCTTCACACCGAAACCATACCTATCGAATCGCTTACCGGCCCCAAAGGCAAAAATTACCGCGAGGTTGCTCAACTATCGCCACAGGAATTGTGCAGCCACGTGTGCCAACAAGCCGACTTTGCCTTGCGGCTGAAACCGATGCTACAGGCAAAAATCGAGGAAATAGGAATGCACAAACTGCTATGCGACATTGAGTTCCCTCTTATCGAAGTACTTGCCGACATGGAAATTGCCGGAGTACGCATCGACGTGAAAGCCCTCAACGAATACTCCCAGCAACTGACGCAACAGATGGACTTGCTCGAAGCCCAATGCATGGAACTTGCAGGAAAGCAATTCAACACAAGCTCGCCGGCACAAGTGGGAGAGGTGTTGTTTGAACACTTGCAACTCGACCCTAAAGCCAAGAAGACCCGTACAGGACAATACACGACCACCGAGGAGGTTCTCACAAAGTTGAAAGACCGCCATCCCATAGTGGCCAAAATACTTGAGCTACGAGGCATACGCAAACTGTTATCAACCTACGTCAACGCTTTGCCCCAATTAATAAACCCCATCACTGGACGCATACACACCACCTACAACCAGACCGTAACAGCCACAGGACGCCTGTCATCGACCAACCCGAATATACAGAACATACCCGTGCGCAACGACGAAGGTCGCGAAATACGCAAAGCCTTTATCCCGGCCCAGGGAAACATATTCTTTTCGGCCGACTACTCGCAAATCGAGCTACGCCTTGTCGCCGACATGAGCGGCGACGAAACCATGGTGGCGGCATTCCTCGGCGGTGAGGACATACATGCACTCACTGCTGCAAAAATCTACCACGAACCTATCGAAAATGTCACTCCCGACCAACGCCGAAAGGCAAAAACTGCAAACTTCGGGATACTATATGGCATCTCGGCATTCGGACTGTCCGAACGGCTTGAGATACCACGCTCCGAAGCCACGGAGCTCATCAACGGCTACTTTGCATCGTTCCCCGGCGTGCGACGCTACATCGACCAAAGCATAGCCCATGCCCATGAAATGGGATATGTCACCACGCTATATGGCCGTCGTCGCATATTGCCCGACATCAACTCGCGCAACGGCAACTTGCGCAGTTTCTCAGAGCGCAATGCCATCAATGCCCCCATACAAGGCACGGCTGCCGACATCATCAAAATCGCAATGATACACATTTACAGGCGGTTCAAGCAAGAAGGGTTGCAATCAAGAATGATCATGCAAGTACACGACGAACTCAATTTCGACGTAGTTCCCGAAGAACTAGACCGCGTGAAAGAGATTGTAAAAACCGAGATGGAAGCCGCCTACAAGGGCCGAGTACCGCTCATCGCCTCGTGCGGAGCCGCCGACAACTGGCTCGACGCCCACTAATTTGCAACCACGCTGGGCTTGTGCATATTGCAACAAATATAGCAGCAACTCGCCAAAACTTAAAATCATGCTGGCACGATTTGCAATTGCGCCCAACTTGCACTAATTTTGCACTTACAATTTTATCAAGAAAAAATGTTAAACAAGATACAAGAACTGAAAGGGGCTATCGAAGCCCTGCAGGCCTCTTCGATGGAAGAAATTGAAGCAGCCCGCATCAAGTATTTGAGCAAGAAAGGTGAAATCAGCCAATTGTTTAACGACTTCCGCAACGTGCCTAACGAGATGAAGCGCGAGATAGGCCAGCGGTTGAACGAATTGAAAACTCTCGCCACCGAGAAAATCAATTCACTCAAAGCTGCCTTTGAAGACAATGCCGATGCCAATGCCGAGCTTGACTTGACACGCACCGCCGCACCTTGTGCCATAGGTACGCGCCACCCGCTATCGTTGGTCAAAGAAGAAATCATCGCCATATTCTCACGACTGGGCTACACGATTGCCGAAGGGCCAGAGGTTGAAGACGACTGGCACGTATTCTCGTCGCTGAACTTCGCCGCCGACCACCCTGCCCGCGACATGCAAGATACATTCTTCATACAGCGCAACCCCGACATTTTGCTGCGCACGCACACCTCGTCGGTCCAGACTCGTGTGATGGAACACACGCAGCCCCCTATCCGAATCATTTGCCCAGGACGCGTTTATCGCAACGAGGCCATTTCATACCGCGCACACTGCTTCTTCCACCAGGTGGAAGGCTTGTATGTCGATAAAGGCGTGACATTTGCCGACCTCAAGCAGACACTTCTCTACTTTGCTCGTGAAATGTTCGGACCCGAAACCAAGATACGCTTGCGCCCAAGCTACTTCCCATTCACCGAGCCATCGGCCGAGATGGACATATCGTGCGACCTGTGTGGCGGCAAAGGCTGCAACTTCTGCAAGCACACCGGTTGGGTCGAAATATTGGGGTGCGGCATGGTCGATCCCAACGTGCTTGAATCATGTGGCATCGACAGCAACGTATATTCCGGCTTCGCCTTGGGAATGGGCATTGAGCGCATAACCAACCTCAAGTACCGCGTAAAAGACTTGCGAATGTTCTCGGAAAACGACGTGCGTTTCCTCGAAGAATTCAAACCCGTACATTAATAATACTCACATAATGCGTGTGCCGTTGAACCCTGCAAAGGGGAAAAGACGGCACACGTGTGTCTTTAATCATGACTATCAAGCAACGATACAAGGGTGTCATTGAATGGTTTGAGCACAACGTGCCAGTAGCCGAAACCGAGTTGCACTACCGCTCGCCATTTGAATTGTTAGTGGCGGTGATACTGTCGGCACAATGTACCGACAAGCGCATAAACATGGTCACACCAGCCCTGTTTGAGGCATATCCCACCGCCGAAGCTATGGCAAAGGCTACCGCCGATGACATATTTGAATACATCAAAAGCGTCACTTTCCCAAACAACAAGGCCCGCGCCCTGGTGGGAATGGCCAATATGCTCGTTGACAAGTATGGGGGGCAAGTACCTGGCACACTGGAGGAATTGACTCGCATTCCAGGTGTCGGCCGCAAAACTGCCAACGTCATCTTATCGGTGATTTTCGGCAAGGCGGCCATGGCGGTTGACACGCACGTATTCCGTGTAGCCAACCGCATAGGACTTACCGACAATTCCCCCAACCCACTCGCCACCGAGAAAACACTTGTCGCCAACATTCCCGAATCGTTAATCGGCAAGGCCCACCACTGGCTCATTCTGCACGGCCGCTACGTGTGCACAGCACGCAAACCCAAGTGCCACGAGTGTGGCGTAAGGCCTTATTGCAAATATTATAGCACCAACGCCGAGTAAACAACCAGCACACACAATAATCACACATTCGCTATGAACGACCTGTTTTTGCTAATAATTGAGATAATAGGAACCATGGCGTTTGCCATCAGCGGGATACGGCTTGCTGCCGCCAAAAGTTTCGACTGGTTTGGCGCATATTCGGCAGGCCTGGTGACGGCAATCGGGGGCGGCACGATGCGCGACGTGCTGCTCAACACCACACCATTCTGGATGAACAGTGGCTGGTACCTTGCCGTGACTGGATTGTCGCTGGCAATAGTCATTGTATTCAAGAAATACCTTGTAAAACTCAACCAGACATTCCTGCTGTTCGACACCATAGGACTTGCCCTATTCGTAGTCATAGGAATACAGAAGACATTGCTGTTCGGCTTCCCAATGTGGACTGCCATATTCATGGGTACCATGACAGGTGCATTGGGCGGCGTGCTACGCGACATTTTCATCAACATGGAGCCGCAAATATTCCGCAAGGAGGTGTATGCCACAGCTTGCATAGCTGGCGGAGTAGTTTACTGGCTCGTGCTGCTTGTGGATGACAGCGATGTTGTAGCGCAAATATCATGTGCCGCTACAGTGATAGTGCTGCGATACCTGTCGGTGCGCTACGGGTGGTCTATTCCACACATGCACGATTATGTAGAACAAGAAAACAACAAAAAGACCAATGGATAAACAACAAGCTAAAACAACAACCGTGCAACTCATCAAGTATGGGATAGTGGGTGCAAGCAACTCGCTCATAACACTCATTGTCATCTATTTATGCAACGATGTCATAGGACTCAAGCTGATGGTTGCCGATGTTATTGGCTATATTGCCGGCCTTATCAACAGTTTTATATGGAACAAGAAATGGGTATTCAAGTCGCACAACAAGCGTGTACGCAATGAGATAGCCCTGTTCGTGGTAGGCTTCCTGATATGCTTCGGGCTGCAATTCCTCACCGTGCTGTGGCTGCGCAACCCGATGGTAGCACTCGATGTGGAATTTCTGGGAATTCCAAGCACCACATTCGGCGAATATGCCGCCGTATGCATCGGCATGGTAGTTTACACGCTCAGCAACTATGCCTACAACCGATTTGTGACATTCAAATAAATTGCCCCACGCTATTTTATCCAATGATTTGAGAAAGACATGCCGCACAGCAAGATAAGTACCGACATCGCATTATTTGTCTTCCTATTGACAATTGTGGCGGCGATTATTTTCCCCGTCCTTGACAACATGCCACTTGCCAACGAGGAACGCATCATGCTCGACAGCATCGCCAGCGGGGCTGGTGCCGGCTCTCTGGCCGACATATTTGACGACGAAAGCAATATCTTCGTCGAGGCATACATGCATATAGCACTGCTCATTCACGGGTTGCTGCCCATGCTTGGCGGCACATTCACCCTGCGGCTGCCCGGAGCACTTGCCGTGGTTGCACTCACGTTGAGCCTGTTTCGCTTCGGCGGCAGCATCGATCGCTACAGTTCATCGTTCCTCGCTTCATTGCTCTTCTTGTCGAGCGCACTCGTCATGCAAATGACTTTCAACGTATCGGTAGTCGTGATACCTGCCGCATTGTTCATTTTCGCATTGATGAGCCTATACCACTGGCTTCACCACCACGGCAAGCGCACATTCTGGCTTGTAGTTTTCTCCACGGCTGTTGCCACCGTCTTAGTCGGTGCCACCGCCCCGATATCCATTGCTTTGCTGGCCTATGTATTCTTATTGGCCACGCACAAGCGTGCAATGCGCCATTTTGCAATCATCACTGCCGCATTGCTGCTTGCCTGCATCGCGGCTTTCCTCATGACATATATCCTGGTGGGCGATACCGCCACAGCATGGGCCATATTCGACATACGCCAGCAGCTCGACATTCCCGCCAATCCGGCCTCAACACTCCGAGTATTTGCTACATACATCATTCTTGCCATCTTTCCATGGTCGATACCGCTCATACTGGCACTGCCGAGAATCATGCGCAGCCCTGGCACGTTATATCGCAAATTTCTCGACTTGCCACTGCTGCAACGCTATTCATTGATAATATTCCTCTTCTCACTGCCTTTCTTTTTCTTCGATACCGACTTGTCGTTGATGCTGCTCGTTGCTTCCATTTTCTTCAACATGACGCTAATTGGCCGTTACCTGCTCATGCAATCGGGACGATACCGCACGGCATGGAAAGTGTCGGGATTTACATTTGCCACCATTATTGCCACATTATTGGCAGTTTTTGTAATATTGGCGACCTTGGGTGAAATCCACATTGGCAACTGGCTGCTTGCCATTACCACCGACACCGACGCATGGTGCTGGCTTCTTGTAGCCTCGTCAGTACTGGGTATATACACGCTGTGGCGCAATACCCGCGAAATAGGCAACAACAACCGCTTCTTGTATAACATAATTTTTCTATACATCACAGCGGCAGTGATTTACATGGGTTATGCCGCTGGCCGACTGGTCATTTGACAAGAACCGAAAGCATCACAACCCATGAGTATTTCTACACATTTATGCGTCGAATGCCGTTATAATCGAAATAAATTCAAAAAAAGTTACCCATAAATTTGCAAGAGTGGAAACTTTGCTTTAACTTTGCACTCGCTAAATGAGATTTGGCAATACTTCAATCGCGAAAATAGCTCAGTTGGTAGAGCGCGACCTTGCCAAGGTCGAGGTCGCGGGTTCGAGCCCCGTTTTTCGCTCAAAAGGCAATCCGAGCGAGGATTTCCAAAAACAAAATTGAAATTTGGCAAAAATTGCGAAAATAGCTCAGTTGGTAGAGCGCGACCTTGCCAAGGTCGAGGTCGCGGGTTCGAGCCCCGTTTTTCGCTCAAAAGGTAATCCGAGCGAGGATTCCCAAAAACAAAGTTGAAATTTGGCAAAAATTGCGAAAATAGCTCAGTTGGTAGAGCGCGACCTTGCCAAGGTCGAGGTCGCGGGTTCGAGTCCCGTTTTTCGCTCCAACAAGTCCGGATGGCGGAATTGGTAGACGCGCTACTTTGAGGGGGTAGTGAGCTTTCGCTCGTGTGAGTTCGAGTCTCATTTCGGACACAAGACAAAAGGCTGTGATGCGCATTGCATTACAGCCTTTGTTGTTATAATCGACATTTTCAGGGCTCTTTTATTTACCCCCAATGGTGCTTAATGGTATATGTAAAATTGCCCCCGGAGAGGCTTATTCTAATGACGATTTGAGTTTAAATGGAAGAACCGTGCCTTTTGCCCATCTTTTTCCCATTTAAAATTTGATTGTTGCCCAAAATTTGTATATTTGCGTTGGCTAACCAATAGATTGAACAACAATTAAACCTACACATCAATGGAAAACAACGACTCCCCCACTACCGCGAAATATTGTCATTGCATAAACGGCCGACAAGTATGCACCATCAATGAACATCTTTCGAAAATCTACCGTGACATCGAGCGAATTACAAAATATGACGATGATGCGGCAACTCCATGGGAATTTATCCTTGCTGTACTTCCTTTTCACCTTAAAGAATTTGCCCAAAGCCGAGGTGTAGAAGAAGATGACACATTGATGTTTAATATCACGAAACAATTCAACCTGGCTACTGAAATATATAAAATCGACGACCAAGACAAAGAAACCGTTCGCGGCATCTTGGCCAACTGTATTGATGACTTGCAATATGCCGACCAACATTTAAATCCCGAAAAAGACACACAAAATCAACAATCCGACACAGAGAAATATCCGCCTATCGAACTTAAAATCACAATCAAGCACCGAACGCAAGATATGACGATAGCTGGAAGCTACGAGGACATTTTGACTGTCAATTTCAGTGATTTACACGAAGGCAAATCAATCACAGCCCAAGAATTACAATTCGTGGAATTGAAAGTCCTTGAAGTAGCCGAAGACCATATATTATTAAGTTGGGGCAACAGCACATATCCATTGAACCTCGGTGAAACACATACTACCGGATATTATATGGTGGATAACCCATACCTGAGTGTCGATATGGTATGCCTCACTTTTGAATACCGCAAAATACAGTAAATCGCATACTACACCTGCGATGGACAACCGACAGATCTGCTACACATATACTCTGTATGTGTGAGGGAATTGTTGTATATTTGTCGATAGAAAATAGATAGATACATGACACTGCACCCACAATTCATTCGCGAAATAGAAGAGTCATTCGACGGTTATGAAGCCAAGCAGTTGCTGCAAGCCATAACCGATACCGAAGCCATCACATCGATACGTGTAAACACTTCTAAGACTGCATTACGCCCTGCCACCTCATGCACACAAGTGCCATGGTGCGCACAAGGATATTATTTGCCACGGCACGAACAGTTCACATTCGACCCGCTGTTGCATTCAGGATTGTACTATGTGCAAGATGCGTCATCCATGATAATAAGCCACATCGTCAACAAGCTTGTGACACGTCCAGTCAAATATCTCGACTTGTGCGCGGCTCCTGGCGGCAAGAGCACCGCAGTCCGTGCAGCATTGCCCGAAGGGTCACTGCTGGTGTGCAACGAGGTTGTGCCACAACGGGCAAATATCTTGAAAGAAAACATAATCAAATGGGGCAACCCCGATTGCATCGTTGCCAGCAGCGACAGCAGCCGTTGGGGACAAATGACGCACTTCTTCGACGTGGTGGCAGCCGACGTGCCATGCAGCGGTGAAGGCATGTTCCGCAAAGACAGCACAGCAGTCGAACAATGGACTCCCGAATTAGTTGAACAGTGTGCCGAGCGTCAACGGCTAATAATCGACAATGTGTGGGATGCAATCACTCCAGGCGGGCTGCTTATCTACAGCACCTGCACATTCAACCGTGCCGAAAATGAAGCAATAATTGAATACATTATCGACCGCTACGGCGCGACACCAGTACCACTCGATATGCCTGACAAATGGGGCGTGAGCCACGGCATCGACGGGCAGCAGTGGTGTTACCGTTTCTTGCCTCACCGCGTGAAGGGCGAAGGGCTATTTGTATGTGTATTGCAAAAGCCCAATGAAAAACGGCAGTCCGCAACCCCATCGGCGACACGCCGCAGGCAACCCGCGACAAAAGTGCCGCAAGCAGCCGCACAATGGCTCACAGGCGACTACAATTACTCGCTCAATGGCGACACTCTGACGGCAATCCGCGCAACGATAGCCACCGATGCCGATTACGTGGCACGATGCGCCAACGTGCTGCTACGCGGCGTGGAATTGGGTTCCATGAAAGGGCGTGACATCGTGCCGGCACAATCATTGGCACTGACCACAGCAGCCAATCGTGGAGCATTCGCCCGTGCCGACGTTGACTATACCACCGCCATCGCATACTTGCGCGGCGATGCCATCACGCTCGGCGACGTGCCGCGCGGAACGGTGTTAGTCGAGTACCAAGGCGCGCCATTGGGATTTGCCAAGCAGGTAGGCAACCGCGCCAACAACCTATATCCACGCCAGTGGCGCATACGCAGCACCTACGCGCCCACTACCCCACCATGTATATTGTGTCAGCAATAAAGTGGCACAACATTCTGGCGCACAACAACTACCATGCCACCACTGCGGCACACCACCGTCCTGCATAACAAAATATGAAGGTGTGTCAAATAGATTGGTTAATATACACTAAGCGGCTTCGGAGATGCCGCACTTTGTTGCTACTTTAGTGCGGCATCCACGAAGCCGTATTTATCTAATTCAACACACCTTAATGAAAAGGTGTCACAGACTAATATGTTACATCAAGTATTTTTGCACAAACCAACGTTGGTCAAGGTAATCATTACCCACGTTGACTGTTGAGAGGAACTTGCCATTGTAGTCATAAATATCTACTGTGACATCGTTAGAGCTGGCCGAATTCTTGACGAAGCCCACCCGCTTCATGCCGTTGATGTGGCCGTCGTAGGCGGTCTTGCAGAATACCGCGCCATTCAGCTTGATGCACCCCTGCTTGCCATTCTTGCGAACGATGATGCCATAAGGCTCATACTCGACTATCTCGTAGCCACTGCCACATGGGAGGATTTCCTTGCCTTGCCCATTGATGACCCTGACAATACCCACAAGTCCGTTCATGTCCCATACATGGAAACCGTCGTCGATGTCCCCGCCATCGGTGATGAAAGCATTTTCAATCTTGCTGTACTTGCACGGAACTACCAACGTTCCCGATTCGTTAAGCACACCGAATTTGCCATTCTGGCTTACTCGGTAGTAACCGGTAGTACCAGTTATATATTCGAAGCTGTCATAATTACCCAACGAAACGATTTTCTTTTCGGCAGTGAGATACATGCTCATGTTGCCGGTTTTCTTCAACATATACCTGTCTGAAATCGTCCCGATATATACAGTGTCGTATTCACATTTCACTATTTCGTTGCCATGTATATCGAGCAACCCTGCCTTACCCTTAGAAGTCACCACTATAGGGCCGTCAAGTTTTTCCACTTTGAATGGGCATTCCTTTGCTGGATAAATGAGGCCTGTGTTTAGTTTGTTATTATAGCTGTAAATTCCCCACATTCCATCCTTGCCCACGAAAACGAAATCGCCGCATTTTCCATCGACAATATCGTCATATTCAACAGGGAAAACCAGGTTCGCATCCAAGTCTAACAGTCCTTTTTTCCCATCACTGGCAGCCAGCATCACAACGTTTTGATTGACCTCACCGACCTTGCACAACCGCCCGTCTGCTGTAATTGCATACTCTCCACCAAAAAATATGAGAGAGTCTTTCTCCACAACCTGTGCATACGCAGCGATTAGCTCGCCTGTCGACAAGTCATATACACAATTGCTGCACGTTTCCCACCGAGATACGTCGAAAGTCATGCACAAGAAGAAATTCCCCCTTAGCTGGACTGCTGACAACACAGGGCTTATGCAGATGTTATCCTTCATTAAAAATCCAGTCGGTTCATAACGCCTATCCTCTCCGACACTGAAGCCATTATCTATAGTGCCAGTCAATAGCGTGATTCCATCGCCCAAGTCCTTGTACGATACTTCCTTGAGATCCTTTTTTTTCCAACTGCCGCTATATCTTATTTTCTCCCACTTGACGACGACCCATTTCTCGGGCTTGTCTTTTTCTTGGGCAACGAACGACATATTTTCTTCACCCGCTTTATATATCGTGGAATATTTGCAGTCCAGCACCTTTCCACCTTCATTGTCGTAAACTCCCCACTTGTCGTCTTTCTGTACGCGATAGTACTTGCCGCCCATTGGCTCAATAGCGGTATAATCGGCCTTGAGTACCCATTTGCCGTTGCTGTCCATGATGCCCCACTTGCCCTTGTCGTTTTGCTTGGGTGTGGCAGTCTGTGCCATAGCTGCTGTGGCAATGACGACGATGGCAATCAATGCCATCATACGCTTAATGATGTTTTTGATGTCCATGATAAAATCTGAGATTAAGTTATGTATTATAATTAGTCGATTTGCCGTAGCGGTGTGAACATGACAATACGGCGGAACTTCTCTGTGGAAAAGCCCGCAACCGACGAGAAAACCAATATGTAGTTTTTGCGTAAAGTCCCATAATATCTTGCATTAGCGCGACCACCACGCGCGGGCAGACGATGCCACCCAAGGCGCAGGCTGCAACCATGTTTTTCTGCAAGACGGGACGCAGATATTATGTCGATGGTTATTCAAAAAAACGGGAAGAAGAGCCGTCCCACTATTTTCGCCACCACGCCAATGCCGAGCGGCGAATTGCCATTACGATAGTGTAATCTTCCCACAAGCATCCCACTAAAGAATGGAACACCTGACTTGCAATGGCAAAATTAACCAAATAACCATACAACCGAAACTTTTAAGGGCAAAAATACCCCCCCCGATTTAGTTTTTTTAACATTGATGTCGTAGGAATTGCCTGGTGATTTGGGGAAAATGCAAAAGCCAATCGGCCTCCCGCAAATGCAGGACAGCAAATTGGCTTTTTTGCTCTTTTGGCAGGAGTGTGTCAATAAAGCTCGGCAATCTCCTCAGGGGCATTGGTGAGGCATTCAAGCCCATTGTCACGGACCACATAGGTGTTCTCGATGCCTACAGCCCCAACCGATGGTATTACGAACTTCGGTTCAAGTGCAATCACATTGCCAGCCTCCAGAATATCACGGCTGCGAGGGGCAATCACCGGCATCTCGTTCACCTCAATGCCCACGCCGTGACCTATAAAGCCAGCTTTTTGCTTCAGTCCCATGAAGTATTCTTCAAGCCCGGCTTCTTTCACCATTTTCATGGCTTCTTCATAAAGGGCCTTGGCTTCAACTCCTGGCACAGCCATTGAAGCAAGGCGATGATGAATGTCAATCGACAGCTGATGTGCCCGCTGGGCAAGAGGCGAAATGCTACCCACGCGGTAAACGCGTGTCATGTCGGTCATGTAGCCATTGAAGTTACCACACATATCCACCATCACAGCATTACCTTGTTTAATAAGCGACCCATTGCAACCCACTGGCAACGAATCATCGAGTCCCGCGCCACCCATTGCGAAATCATACGGCGATGGCATCTCGGCATTCACGCCACACAGCAAGTTGCCCATGAACAGTTCCATTGTATCGCCAGCAATGCGGAATTGCCCCAAGCACCCCTCATTACGCAAAACTCGCTCAATCTCGATTTGCAATTCAATGTCGGTCATGCCCTTGCGGTAAATCTTGGGTATGTTATGGTAGGCTGTCACATGGTGTACGCCACATTCTTTCAGCTTGTTTATTTCAAACTCGCTCTTTACCGAACGTACTTTATTGATTACTGGCGTACCATCAACAATATCGGCTCCGACAAACACATTTTTCAATCGCTCAATAGCATTATATGAAGCCAACCCGAGTTCCAGTGCAACTGTTTGCACTTTAGGTGCATCAGCCATGAAATCGGCAATCTGTTCAGGTTTGCGTATATAAGCAACATTCTCACCTTCAAGCCCGACAGGCCGTTTCACAAAATATGTGACATTGCCGACAGCTGTGACATAGGCATATCCGCAATACACACGTCCCGAAACGTAATACAAATTAGCGAAACTCGACAACAAAATGGCATCAATGCCACGAGCTCTCAGCTCGCCGGCGATGCGCTCAATGCGTGCTGCCACCTCGGCATTACACGCTTGTGGAATAATATTCATAGGTTGTACCCCTTTACTTTAGATAATGCGACATAGCCCTGGCCATATCAATGCTGGCCTCGCACGGTCACTTTCTGAGATTAATAAAAAATTTTGCAAGCTCGGCAAAGCTGTCAAAGGCGATGTCATACCCCTGGCAATTGCCAAACCCATAAGAAACATATACAAAAGGTATGCCCGCACGATGCGTTTCGTCACAGTCGCCCTGCGTGTCACCTACATACACGGCATGTTCCAGTCCATACTGTTCAATAAGGCGGCGAATGTTCCCACTCTTGGGGACAGGATTTTCACCGTATGTAATCGAACCGCTGAAAAATTGTGCAGTACCTGTGAACTGCATAAAGTTGCGCAAACCGTTGCAACCGCAATTACTCATCATCAGCAATCGATAATGCTGTGCAAGTGCCGCAAGCCCCTCCTTCACCACAGGGAAAAGTGTACCACCCAACCGCGGCATCATCTCTTCTTCGGCAATAGACAGTGCTTCGACAAATTCACAATAATCAAAATCAGCAGGAACATGTCCGTCGGTCAGACCCCTGGCTATCACTTCAATCGGTTTCCCCATATATGGAACAAGGTCGCTTCCACCGATGTGCAAATCGATGCCGCGGCTGTTATAACAATAATTCCATACCTCGGCATAAGAATCGGTGGCGTTCCACAGCGTCCCGTCCATATCGAAGATAAGCGAATCGGTGAATTGCATGTAATTGAAATCCATTATTATTTATGTTGTATTATGCCTATGCCGATACCCGAAATGTGCCGCAAGGTGTCGCGCCCGGTCGTCTGCCACACAAGCACCACCGATGTCGAATCAAGCCTCACGCCATCGACAACCGAGGTTTTGCATTGATACAGCGAACCGAAACCGTCGCTTGTCCAGTTGCCATTGCTGTCAACAAGCGGCACTGTCACCTGCCGGCGCAACGACAGCGAGTCGGCATTAATCACATCTATTGTCATAGTAGCTTTGCCAAGCTCATACTCATTCTCATGCATTATGGCAAGTGTAATCTCCATGTCATCGCCCTCGATGCATGGCTTGAAATAACACGGCACGGTATGCCGCCACCCGCTATCGGGCAGATGTACAAACTGCGAATACAGCTCTTCGGTATGTACCCCGCCACCCGAGCAGGCAGCCGCAAGACACGCCAGCAAGGTCATGGCGGGGATTATGAAACGGTTTCGCATCAGTTAACAGGGGTTACCGTATAACCAGCCTTGCGCAACAACGACAGCATCCCCTTGTCGCCAGGCAGGTGTCCTGCACCCACCACGATGAATGTCGAGGCTTCGGGCAAGATGGTCTTGAGCTGTTCAATCCAAGCCTCGTTGCGCTTGTTAATCATCACGTTGCATTCATATTCGCTCATGCCCAACTCGGGATTGTTCATCAACTCGAACATCGTGTCCAGGTCTTGCTGCGAATACACGTCGGTGAGCATACGGGTATATTCCATATAAGCAGTTTCATCGGTGAGCAACTTCATCAAATCGGCCACTTGCACCGAAATCGGCGTCCCGAACAGCAACTGCATCTGGTATTCGGCAGTTTCAAAACCCTTTACAGGCATATTCGCGTCTTTTGCCTTCTGCTGTATGGCTGCGTCGATAACATTGTTGGGGTCGAAGTCCTCGAAAGTCTTTGCAGCCTGCAACACTGCTATTTGTGCAGAAATAACGGCCGGCTTCACCGGGCTCACCTTGTCTAATTGTGCCACCGACATACGCACATACTTCTGCATCGCAGCATCGACGATTGCCAGCTGGTCGGCAGTGAGCACCTTACTCAGTGTACTGTCGGCCGGAGCCATCATATACTTCTGTGACTGCATCACCATATCTTGGGTAGCCGATTCCATGTCGATTTCGCCATACATCTGCTGGCAACTGGCAAACGCATCGTTAAACCCGGCAATACCGTCGAGTACCGACATCGGTGCTACATGGTGGCTACCAAGTATATATGAATCTTTAGCCCCGTTGCCCGAGATTTTCCACAATATTTGCGCATTGGCAGCCACTGCACAAAATGCAACAGCCGCAAACAATAACGCGCCCCTGAATAATACTGTCTTTTTCATATCGCTAATTGTTTTTAAATAAATTACTTCATCACTTGAGCCATGTCATTATATCTTTCCATGCAAACTTTTTACCATACAGCAATATTCCCTTGCGGTATATCTTGGCAGCAAGAATTGCAATGCCAAATGCCGACGCATACAATATAACCACACTCAAAACCACCTCCCATAATGCCACATCGTATGGCAGCCTCACCATCATAACGATAGGCGATGTGAAAGGTATCATCGAACACCACCATGCAAGCTGCCCATCGGGATTGTCGATACAAGCCAGACCTGCCCACAATGCAAACACCAGGAACATCATCAGCGGCATTGTCACCTGGCTGCTTTCGTTGGGTTGGTCAACCATGGAACCGGCAGCGGCAAACAACGAGCCATAAAGCCAATATCCACCGAGGAAATACAGTATGAAACATACCACAATCCCCGTGATATTAATGGAGGCGATAGTTTGTATAAATGTATCGACAGTTTCACTGCCCGTGCTGTCGAGCATGACATTTGCACCTTGTGCCTGTGCCACTAACGACGGATCGGCCGACAACACCGTGCCCAAACCGAACACCGCCGAAGCTATCCCCAACAAAACTACCCATATAGCAATTTGCGCCAAACCTACCAGCCCGACACCTACAATCTTGCCAATCAGCAACTCGATGGGACGGCAACAACTTACCATCACCTCGACAATGCGATTGGTTTTCTCCTCGCTGACACTGGTGAGTATCATTGCACCATACATCATCACAAACATGTATGTGAGGAACGCAAGTACCAACCCTATAAGACTGGCAACATCGGCATTTGATTGCGATTCGCTCCCGTCTTCATCCCATTTTATACAATTTACCTGCACCTCGGCACGGCTCTCTTCCATGATTTTATCTAATTGCGGTATCCCGTATGAAGCAATACGCGCCTGTGTGATAGTGTCGTCGAGGCATTTTGCCAAATGCTGCTGCAAACTTGTACGCACCGCGTTGCGCGAGATAACGCTCACGTTGAGCGTGCTGTCAATGCCAGCCGGTATCACCACTATGGCATATAGATTTTCTTGATTGTTATAGAACTCTTTCAATCCATCTACACCTATAGGAGTGATGTCGTGGAAACGAAAGTCGTCACTGTCGGTTATGGCTGCGCCGTAGCGGCCGCTCTCGTCCACGATAGCGACAGCCTCGGTGTCGCCAGTGTTAATTTTCGACATCAAGAAAGGCAACCCCAGGCAAGCGATGCTTATGACTGGGATAAGTATTGTGGTGACAATAAAAGTCTTCTTCCCTGCTATGGCAAGGAACTCACGCCACAATATTATGGATATACGTTTCATGCTGCTCATTGCGCTGCAGTATTGGTTGTGTTAGAAACTGTTTCGATAAATATTTCATTCATGCTCGGCAGCAATTCATGGAACTCTGCCAACTTATAATGGTCGTTGATATAAGCAATTACATCGTGCGGCAAGGCATCGGCATCGAGCCTCAAGTCGGCTACTATGCCGCCAAATGGCGACGGCTCCACATGCTCGACGCAATATAGACCTTCGACAGGCTCAAGTGCCATAGTGTCGGACACTCCCACACGGTAAAGCTTCTTGCCAAAGTTGCGGCGCACCTGCGCGACACTTCCCGAAAGCACCACACGTGAATGATTAATCAAGGCAAACTCTTCGCACACCTCTTCGACCGAACTCATGTTATGTGTCGAGAAGATTATTGTCGCCCCCAAGCCATGCAATCGCAAAATTTCCTTTTTCAGCAATTCGGCGTTCACAGGGTCAAAGCCCGAAAATGGCTCGTCGAATATCAACAACCGGGGCGAATGCATGACTGTGGTTATGAATTGCACCTTTTGTGCCATACCTTTTGAGAGCGTTTCGATTTTCTTGCCAGCCCATTCGGTGAGCCCGAAACGCTCCAACCATTCGTTCATCGCTGCTCGTGCGGCATGGCTATCCATTCCGCGCAACCGAGCAATATACAATATATGGTCGGCAACCTTCATTTTGCGATACAGCCCACGCTCCTCGGGCAAATAACCGATGTTGGCAATGTCGCTGGCACACAACGTGTGCCCATCAAAGATTACCTCACCGCTGTCGGCACGAGTAATCATGTTAAGAATGCGTATCAGCGAGGTCTTTCCTGCACCGTTAGGGCCGAGAAGCCCGAAAACACAACCGCACGGCACACTTATCGACACGCGGTCGAGAGCAAGATGCCCATCATATTGCTTAACGACATCCTTGACTTCGATAAAATTCATTTGATAGCAAGCATAATGGTTTAAAACTGTCGCAAATATAAGAAACTGTTTTGAATTTTTTCTTAAAAAACTGTAACATCTCACTACGTGAGCTTCATTGGGGTGTTTTTGGGGCGATTATCACGAATAATCGTTTATCGTTGGGCGTTTTATCAGAAAGTTTGTGTATCTTTGCGGGAATTTTTACAAGTAGAATAATATTTATGGTAACACCTACAAAGAAAACCATCGACCTGGGTGACGGACGAGTGATCACCCTCGAAACTGGCAAACTTGCCAAGCAGGCCGATGGAGCGGTTGAGCTGCGCATGAACAATACGATGCTTCTTGCGACAGTTGTGTCGGCCAAGGAAGCCGGCGAAGGAGTTGACTTCATGCCACTCCAGGTTGAATATAAAGAGAAATTTTCGGCTTTCGGACGCTTCCCTGGAGGCTTCCAAAAACGCGAAGGCCGTGCATCGGATTACGAAATCCTCACTGCCCGCTTGGTTGACCGTGTTCTGCGTCCGTTATTCCCCGATAACTACCACGCCGACACATTTGTCAACATAATACTCTTCTCGTCGGACGGCGTGGACATGCCCGACGCACTTGCAGGACTTGCTGCATCGGCAGCCATAGCAGTTTCCGACGTGCCTTTCAACGGGCCGATTTCGGAAGTGCGCGTAGCTCGTATCGATGGACAATTCGTCATCAACCCTACTTTCGACCAATTGAAAACAGCTGACATGGATCTTATGGTGGGTGCTACTTACGACAATATTATGATGGTCGAAGGCGAGATGGACGAAGTGAGCGAAGCCGACCTGCTCGAAGCCCTCAAAGTGGCTCACGAGGCAATAAAAGTGCAATGTACCGCACAAATGGAACTTGCCAAGGAATTGGGCGTAGTGAAACGCGAATATTGCCACGAAGTGAACGACGAGGAACTGCGTGCCAAAGTGAAAGAAGCTTGCTATGACAAGGCATACGCTATCGCAAAAGCCGGCTCGGCCGACAAGCACTGGCGCAACGACAGTTTCGAAGCCATCTGCAACGAATTCATCGAATCGATACCCGAGGAAGAACGCGAAGAGAAGACTCCGCTTGTACAACGCTATTACCACGACGTGGAAAAAGAGGCCATGCGCCGCTGCGTGCTCGACGAGGGTGTGCGCCTCGATGGCCGCAAAACCACCGAAATTCGCCCAATATGGTGTGAAGTTGACTACATACCAGGCCCTCACGGCTCGGCTGTGTTCACCCGTGGCGAAACCCAGGCACTTGCAACAGTCACACTCGGCACCAAGCTCGACGAGAAGCTCGTTGACGATGTGCTCAACCATAGCACCGAACGCTTCTTGCTGCACTACAACTTCCCGCCATTCTCAACGGGCGAGGCCAAGGCACAACGTGGCGTTGGCCGCCGCGAGATAGGCCACGGTAACTTGGCACATCGCGCCCTCAAGCGCATGTTCCCCGATGATTTCCCCTACACGGTGCGCATCGTGTCAGACATCTTGGAATCAAACGGCTCGTCATCAATGGCCACCGTGTGTGCCGGTACACTGGCACTGCTCGATGCCGGCGTGAAGATGAAAAAGCCTGTTGCCGGTATCGCAATGGGACTTATCTCCGACACAGGCAACGTAAAACACGCCATATTGTCCGACATCTTGGGCGATGAAGACCACTTGGGCGACATGGACTTCAAAGTGACTGGAACAAAAGATGGCATCACAGCCACACAGATGGATATAAAATGCGACGGCTTGTCGTATGAAATCCTTGAACAAGCACTCAACCAGGCACGCGAAGGCCGCTTGCACATATTGAACATTATCAACGAAACCATACCAGCACCTCGCGAGGATTACAAGCCTCACGTGCCACGCATCGTGAAGATGACTGTCGATAAAGACTTTATCGGCGCGATAATCGGCAAGGGCGGCGAAACAATCCAAGGCATACAAGAAGAAACTGGCGCAATAATCACCATCGACGAAATCGACGGCAAGGGTGAAATCGAAATTGCAGCAGCCAACAAGGACAGCATCGAAGCTGCCGTGGCTCGCATCAAGGAAATCACCGCAGTGCCCGAAGAAGGCAAAGTATATACGGGTGTCGTGCGCAGTATCCTTGAATTTGGCGCATTTGTTGAATTCATGCCCGGACACGACGGATTGCTGCACATCTCGGAAATCGGATGGAACCGCTTCGACGACATGGAAGCTACCGGCCTGAAAGAAGGCGACACGGTGACAGTGAAACTCATCGAAATCGACAAGAAGACCGGCAAATTCCGCCTGTCGATGAAAGCACTGCAAGAAAAGCCCGAAGGCTATGAGGAACGTCGTGGCGGCAATGGCGGCGGCAACAACCACCATGGCGGCAACGGCAACAACCGCGGGCCTCGCCGCGACATGGGTAACGGCAACGGTCGTGGGCCACGTCGCGACATGGGCAACGGCAATGGCCGCGGGCCTCGCCGTTAATAGCCATTTTCGCTATGATGCCTCATTAACTCAATGTAAATTCTGTACTCAATTAAATACTTTAAATCGGAGGTCGGGAGATGCGTGAGCATCCCCCGACTTTTCATTTATTGCCCATGAAAAAGCTAATATTTGTAAAATAATCAATAATAATATTGTTTTTAGGTGCAAAACTCTTATATTTGTGGAAAAATGACGAAGCATGGACTCCGAACTGCAAAACACCTTGGCTCGGCTAATATCCAAAAGCAGGGTGCTCGTTGAGAAATACAACGCACTGAAAGCTGCAAAAGAGGCTGTCGAGCAGGAAAATGCAGAACTCAAGGCGGCAATAGCGGCAATGGGCGCACAAATCGAGAGGTTACAACAAGACTATGACTACCTTAAAGTTGCGCGTACCATATCGACCAACCGCGAAGAACTTGACCGCAATAGGGACATGCTTGCAAAGTTGGTGCAGGACATCGACAAGTGCATCTCTCAATTAATGGAATGATGCTATGGCAACATCGACGGCCGGGGACAACAACCGGATTTGGATACAAATAGGCGCAAACCAATTTGAGCTAAAGCTTAAAGACAAGACCGAAGAAAAAGCATATCGCAAAGCCGAAAAAATGCTCAATGACGCATGCAAAAAATATGCGGCTTCGTTCAAAGGCAAACGCTCAAACGAAGAAATAATGGCGATGGTGGCATTCAAGTTTGCTTGGCTCGTAGTAGAGTCAAATGCCAAAAGTGATGCCGTGGCGAATTTTTTGAAAGAATTTGAACGACAACTTGACGAAATTGTTGTGAAAATATAAGCACTTAATAGATAACCTCAATACCGTGCGCACAGTAACGTGCCTGATGACAAGTGCCTTATAACTCCCACCATAGGCATAACTATATGCGGGGAAAAACTATATGGCTACATGACAAAAGGCAGTCGTGCGGCGCGTGTTTTAGATATTTCAAATTTACAAATCACCTGCACCGGTAGATGCATATACAGGCTGAGGCAAGCTGCCTGTTGTCATCGTCGGTGCGTTTTTTTATATACACTCATACTTTAACAAAAAACAGCAAATGACCCTTATACTTATCATTTCTATCGTGGCAAGCCTTGCCATAGGAGGCGTGGTGGCAATAGCAATATCACGCCATATCGACAAGGCCAAAGGTAAAGGAATCATCGATGAAGCCAAACTTGAGGCCGAGATGATCAAGAAGAACAAAATTATCGAGGCTAAAGAAGCCGAAATGGCTATAAAGTCGGAAGCCGAGAAAACAGCAAATGCCAGGTTGGCAAAGGTACAAACTGCCGAAGCCAAGCTCAAGCAGCGTGAAATGCAGATGAACCAACAACAATCTGAATTGCAACGCAAGAAAAACGAGGTAGATGCCATGAAAGGCAACCTCGAAAACCAACTTGCACTGGTCGATAGCAAGCAAGCCGAGCTCGACAAGATGCACCGCAATATCCAGGAAACACTGGAACACGTGTCGGGACTCTCGGCCGAAGAAGCCAAGGAAAAACTCGTGGAATCGCTCAAAGACGAGGCAAAAACCGCCGCTGCCGCATATATCAACGACATCATGGACGAAGCCAAGATGACGGCCAACAAGGAAGCCAAGCGCATCGTGGTGCAAACAATACAGCGAGTTGCCACCGAAACGGCAATCGAAAATGCCGTGACAGTGTTCCACATCGACAGCGACGAAATCAAGGGACGCATCATCGGGCGTGAGGGACGCAACATTCGCGCACTCGAAGCCGCAACTGGCATTGAAATCATCGTCGATGACACCCCCGAGGCAATCGTGCTATCGGGTTTCGACCCCGTGCGCCGCGAGATTGCCCGCCTTGCATTGCACCAACTGGTAGCCGACGGACGCATACACCCTGCTCGCATCGAGGAGGTTGTAGCCAAGGTGCGCAAGCAAGTCGAAGAAGAAATAATCGAAACAGGCAAACGCACCGCAATCGACCTCGGCATACATGGCTTGCACCCCGAATTGATTCGACTCGTTGGCAAAATGAAGTACCGTTCAAGCTATGGGCAGAACCTGCTCCAGCACTCGCGCGAAACTGCCAACTTGTGTGCCATCATGGCCACCGAACTTGGATTGAACCCCAAGAAAGCTCGCCGTGCCGGATTGCTCCACGACATAGGCAAAGTGCCTGACGATGAGCCAGAATTGCCACACGCACTGTTGGGCATGAAACTCGCCGAAAAATATAAGGAAAAACCCGACATCTGCAACGCCATAGGCGCACACCACGACGAAGAGGAAGCCACAAGTATGCTCGCACCAATCGTGCAAGTGTGTGATGCAATCTCGGGCGCACGTCCAGGCGCACGCCGCGAAGTGGTCGAAGCCTACATCAAGCGACTCAACGACCTTGAACAGCTCGCGCTCTCTTATCCCGGCGTAATCAAGACCTACGCCATTCAAGCTGGCCGTGAATTGCGCGTGATAGTAGGTGCCGACAAAATCGACGACGCACAAACCGAAAAACTATCGGCCGAAATCGCCAAGAAGATACAAGATGAGTTGACCTATCCAGGACAGGTGAGGATTACCGTGATCCGCGAAACCCGCGCCGTCAGCTTTGCCAAGTAAACAATGATGAGCGACAATATCGAAAAAGACAAGCCCACAACGACGCAGCACGAAACGGTCAATGATGCCGCAATGGCTGCCGTCAGCAATCAAGCCTTGGGGCCTCGCAGCAAGTTGCAGAGTTGCAATTGGCTAAGCGATGTGCCAGGTGATTTCAACGATGCCGACGACATAATCGAAGTGGCGTTCAAGAACACGCGCCGTGGATTTTACCGCAATAGCCAGCATCTGCAACTCGCAATAGGCGACTTGGTGGCCGTCGAGGCATCGCCCGGGCATGACATCGGGCGCGTGTCGATGATGGGACGACTGGTGAAGCTGCAAATGAAACGCGCCAACTTGCGTCCCGATGCCGAAATATTGCGAGTGTTCCGCAAAGCAAAGCCAAACGACATAGCCCGATATGAAGAGGCTAAGGCCAAAGAGGTAGATACAATGATACGCTCGCGGAAGATTGCCGAGAACCTAAAATTGAGCATGAAAATTGGCGATGTCGAATATCAGGGCGACGGCAACAAGGCTATCTTCTATTATATTGCCGATGAACGTGTCGATTTCCGCCAACTTATAAAAGTGCTGGCCGAGGAATTCAAGGTGCGCATCGAAATGAAGCAAATCGGAGCCAGGCAAGAAGCCGGACGCATAGGCGGTATCGGGCCTTGTGGACGACCTCTGTGCTGCTCAAGCTGGATGACCAATTTCGTTTCGGTTGCAACAAGTGCCGCACGTTTCCAAGACATATCGCTCAACCCGCAGAAGCTTGCAGGACAATGCGCCAAGCTGAAGTGCTGCATGAACTTTGAAGTGGATTGCTATGCCGAAATCGTCAAGAAGTTGCCTCCAAAAGATGCAAAACTTGAAACGAAAGACCACACATATTACCACTTCAAGACCGATATTCTGAAGCGGGAAATGACCTACTCGACCGACAAGTCAACTCCAACGAACCTTGTGACCATATCGGTAGAGCGAGTGTTTGAAATCATCGCCCTTAACAAGAATGGCGTGAAACCCGAGAAACTCGCACTCGATAGCAAGGAACGTGAATCGGAACGCAAAGCTTTCGGCGACATAATAGAACAAGCCGATGTCACACGGTTTGACAAGGCCAAGCGAAAGAAAAACAAGAGTGGCAAAAAACAGCAGAACAAGCCTCAAGGCAATGGCAACCAAGGCAACCATCAACAGGCCGAAGCCAACAAGGATGGACAGCCCAACAAGCCTCAACAAAAGAACAAGCAGCAACAAGCCGACGGAGGCAACGCCAAGCCACAACGCCGCCAGCAACAAGATGGCGGAAACGCTCGCAATGACCAACAGCGAAACAACAATGGAGGTGGTAATAATGGGAATGGAGGCGGAAACAACAACCGCCGTAACCGCCCACCTCGCCGAAATGGCGGGAACAACGGCAACGGCAACGGCGGCAATGACAACCCAAAGCCACAACAGCCCAAACCTCAGCAGCAACCTCCACAAGGGCAACAATAAAATCAACCGCCAACAAATCAATGCAGACGTGCTGAGATAAGTTTGATATCAGTTTTTGCCCCATGGCAAAACATTACCCACTACGGATAGTTATCCTTCTATAAAACACGGCTTCGGAGATGTCACAGGCATGGCATCTCCGAAGTCACTTGTTATACACATATCTTGTCCGTTACATTTCCACGATTATTACCGCGCATACAAAATCAGCACCAGCAAAACCCATTTTATGAGTGCTGGTGCTGATTATATGCTATTTATTTTCTCTGCGTGATGCAGTCGAAATCAGTCGTTCATCGACAAGAGTAATTCTTCATTGGAACGAGTGCGTTCCATGCGCTCCTTTATAAATTCCATTGCCTCGATTGAATTGCGGTCGCTCAAGAAGCGGCGCAACACCCACATGCGGTTGAGCGTGTCGCGAGAAAGCAACAAGTCGTCACGGCGAGTGCTCGATGCCATGATGTCAACCGACGGGAATATACGCTTGTTCGACAATTTGCGGTCGAGTTGCAACTCCATGTTACCTGTCCCCTTGAACTCTTCAAAAATCACCTCATCCATCTTCGAGCCTGTTTCAATCAAGGCTGTGGCGATAATGGTAAGGCTACCGCCATTCTCAATGTTGCGGGCCGCGCCAAAGAAACGTTTCGGTTTCTGCAAGGCATTGGCATCAACGCCACCCGACAAGATTTTGCCCGAAGCCGGCGACACGGTGTTGTAGGCACGCGCCAAGCGAGTAATCGAATCAAGCAAAATCACCACATCATGACCGCACTCTACCATGCGCTTAGCTTTCTCAAGCACAAGCCCGGCAATCTTCACATGCCGCTCGGCTGGCTCGTCAAAAGTCGATGCGATGACCTCGGCATTTACACTGCGGGCCATGTCGGTCACTTCCTCAGGACGCTCATCGATAAGCAATATTATCATATAAGTTTCGGGGTGGTTTTCCGATATGGCATTAGCGATATCCTTCAATAGCACAGTTTTACCAGTCTTCGGCGGGGCGACAATCAATCCGCGCTGCCCTTTGCCTATCGGTGCAAACATGTCCACGATGCGTGTCGAAATGTTGCACGTCTTGCCGCTTGTGAGATCAAATTTTTCATCAGGGAACAACGGCACAAGATGTTCAAACGGAATCCGGTCACGGACAAATTCAGGAGTACGACCATTTATGAGGTCAACCTTGCAAAGCGGGAAATATTTTTCACCTTCCTTCGGCGGGCGTATCGTTCCTTCAACCACGTCACCAGTTTTCAACCCATTGAGTTTTATCTGGCTTTGAGCTACATACACGTCATCGGGTGACGTAAGGTAATTATAATCCGACGAACGCAAGAAACCATACCCATCAGGCATCACCTCCAACACACCTGTAGCTTTCAATATTCCCTCGAAGTTGAACGGTTCGGGTTCAGGTTCGGCTACAGCCTGCTGCTTGGCAGCTTGTTTGCCGGCTTGCTTATACTTGCCACGCTTACCCGCAGGAGCGGCTTGAGCTTGGTCGGCCTCTTGTTTCTCGGCTTGAGGCTCTTGTATTATTATTGGAGCATTGGCGGCTTCCTCGGCGGCGCGGCGCGCTTCTTCGGCAGCACGGCGGGCAGCCTCTTCACGTTCTTCACGGCTACGAGGCTTGAAAGTCTTTCGCGAACCAGTGTTAAAAAACGAGTCTAACGAAAACGACGGTCTTTTCACCTCTTGCGAAGCAGCCTCTTGCGGCTGAGCATCGTCAGATTGCTGTTGTGCTTCCTCTTGTGGCAACGCTTCTACGCCCTGCCCCTGTTCGCCCACATTATCGGCGGCTGCCATATTGTCGTTATTGGCTGTCATGTCACCTTGCATTTGCATCTCCTGTGGAGCGACAGCATCGGGTATTCCCGGTGTTTCAACATATATTATTGATTCGGTTGCAGCGTTATTCTCTACCTCGCCGATATTGTCCTGTTGGCCATTTGCCTCATCGGCATTGTTGTTATTTTCCATTTCTTTGTTTTTCCTATTCTTTTTTCGTTGTTTAGGCTGGTTGTCGGCTGGCTGTTCTTGAGCCTGGTCAAACAATGGCAGTTCCTCTGCCGCAGCTACATTGTTATCGCCATCTTGCAGTGTGCGCACGTCGGCAGCAGCCTTAGGTGTTTTCTTATTTTTCCCTGCTTTCTTTGTTGGCTGCAAAGCGGCTCCGTTATTGTCGGCGGCAACAACTTCTTTGTTGTCAGCGGCTTTTTTTGCTTTGACCTTTGGTTTAGGTGATTTCTTCTTTCGTTCCGACATATTTGCAGTCGAGGCCTTCGAAGTGTTGATAGCCTGCTGGTCAAGGATAGCGTAAACCAAGTCGTTTTGGCTCAAATCATCAATCTTGTTAATTTCCATTGACATAGCAATTGCCTTCAACTCAGGCAAGTCCATCGAACTTAAATCAGATAGCGTGTACATATATATTATTGAAATATATTGGGATAATTGCATGACTTGAAAGGCCCTAAACGCCTCTGTTCATGCACAATGCAGACATCTTGCCCGCAAAAAACATGTGGTTAAAATATATATTTTTGAAAAATTCCTGTATCGGGAAATCCAGCCGTTGAACCACCTTTCTCGAACGAACAATGTGGCTTAGAACCAACAGCCTGTGCTGAATTGCGATGCAAATATAGTAATTTTTTCGTAAACAGCAGCGACCAGCGACAAAATCTGCTTCTATTGTGCATTAATTTATCAAAAAACGCAAGCCCAACCTCACGGCCAGCCTTGCGCATCTAATAATAAGGACTTCTATTAGACTTCTATATTTAGTGTCTTTACGATTTGCTAAGTTAAGCATTTATCGGCAATATATTTCAGAAACCGTTCGATTTTTTCAATATTTAATCTTTCTAAAAAACTTTTTTAAAATTTCCGCAAACAGTTTCCCACAAAACACGCATTATCATTGCCACAACGTCGCATGCGGCCACACAAACGTCCTTTTGACCATCACCGCCCCACACGAACAATGAGAATCAAAGCAACCATAACCCATCAATTTGCCGCCATACTCACCATTTTCACAGCAAAACACACAATAGACATCAAAAAAAGTCACAAAATGCCACGTTTTTGCAATAATAGTATCATTCGTTTTGGAAAACTATATATAACTTTGCCTTGTGAAATACAGAACATACATTTCATGATTTAAATAGGCAAAGTTTTAGTGGTTTTATTACAATTCTTAAGGGAATTGCATATTAATGGGTTTATAAATTAGGTTTAATTAGGAGTGTTTTTTGGTTGAAAAGAAGCCAGGTCGCCGAGGGGCGGCCTTGTTTCTTTTTTACTATTACGGTAGCCGCAATGCCGTTGCAGCACACGATTTTTCATAAAAATATTTCCACAATGGGGCGGCCATAGTAGCTTGTTTTACCACATCGCCGTGCAACAGAGCCAGCACCTCGGCCTCGTCAAGCAGAAACACACTCAACTCCTCGGTCGGTTCAAGGTGGCTATCACCCACCTTTTCAACACCCTCGGCAACGAAACAGTGTGTATAATTATTCATGCTGCTTGCATTGGTAGCAACCGTCATTATTTCTCGCCACATGCCACCAGCATAACCAGTTTCTTCGAGCAACTCACGACGAGCAGCCTCCTCGGGCGCTTCACCTTCCTCGCAACAACCGGCACACACTTCATAGCTCGTTCCGTCAATGCCATGGCGGTATTGCCTTATCATGATGAATTTACCACCTTTCGTCACAGCTATCGTATTCACCCACTCGGGATACTCAAGCACATAAAACTCGTCATTGACAATGCCATTGGCAAGTTTCACAGTGTCGCGCCGTGCAGTAAGCCACGGACGGCGTATCAGGTACACGCTGTCGAGCGTTTCCCATTTCGTTTCTTCTCCATCAGTTATCTTCATACAACAACTCTTTTTTAATGATAACGCACCACTGCGCCCTCACAATGTGTTTTAAATAATTATTTTTTGCTAATTTCTATTACATTTCAAATTTTATCCCTAACTTTGCACAATATATATAATAATTCCTCTAATTTACAATTAATTTTAACCATTATGAAAGGACAAATAGGTATAATTTTAGCCACTACGGCATGTATGGCAACGTTGGTAGGTTGTTCTCCCGATGAACCGTCAATCAAGAATGATTCAAAACAAGAATATGCCGACAATTGGGAAAAAATAATTGGCGACATCGATCCCGACCAGTCGTGGAACATAGCAAAGCAACACGCATTGAATGTAAACACAGGTGATGCCGCCACTGTAAGCATCTACACCAAAAGCGAACAAGGCAGCTACCTTGTTGCCAACACCACGGTAAATGGGTCGGCAACAATAAAGTTTGACCTTCCAAGCTCGGTCAATGAAGTTTATGTGGTAAAGAATGAAAACTCGGCAAGCCGCGAGGTAGCAATCGTAAACCTCGCTACCACCCAATCGGTATCATTCAATGGCGTTCAATCGTTGCTCGAAACCCGCAGCAACGTGGCACTTGCCGAAAGAGAGAAAGTGTATGCCGTTGACTACAACTTCTTCCCCAGCATGTACACCAACCAATTTGGTGCCGACTACTTCTCATTGATAAACTACAACCACTACCACGAATACTATCGCAGCTGGGGCAGCGACATATATGCCATCCAAGGCTGGAACAGGGACAACTCCAATCTGGCAGTAGGTGAAGAATACCAATTGCAAGGCTCGAAATACCAAGATGTGGCCGAAACATGCGCCAACATGTATGTAGCCGACGATGACAATATCACCAAGCTATACCCTTACACACAAAATTACAAAATCAGCACCACCGAAGCTGGCGAAATCTCTTTGATAGGCATTTACCGCAACACAAATGCTGCTGCAGCCTTGATATACTTCTACACCGATGCCAATGCCTCGGTAGATGAAATGAAAAAAGCCGACAAGTATGTGTTGATTCCAAATAACGAGTACGCTGTCAATCGCAAATTCACTCTCGTTTACTACGATCCAGCTAACGATTACACTCCAACAACCACATTCCCCGCAGGGAAAGAAATACACTTCGGACTTGTACGTGGATATAATGCCGAAGGTGCCGGCTGTGCCGACAAATGGGTTGACTATATCGACGGTGCCGATGTAATAAGCCCTGCAATGTATGCCTCACTGTGCATGTTCTCCAACGCCGAACTTAACAAGGAAGTATTTGAAGCAAAAGGCTGGACCAACATGTCGGGGTCGGCACTGTACTCTACTCACGGCGTGAACATACTCAGCTTTGAGGACTGGGGCGGCAACTTCTCGGTCATTGATGGTGTGCCTACTCCCGCAGGACAAAATAGTGTAGATTGGAACGATGTGGCATTCATAATCGATGGCAACATTGAGCAATTACCATCTATCGACGAGGCTCAATCATGGATTTTGGCTTGTGAAGACTTGGGAAATATCGACGACTTCGACTTTAACGATGTGGTAATTAGCATCACACACGTGGCCGGCAGCGAAACCGCCACTATCACACCGCTTGCTGCTGGTGGTGAATTGGCTTCGACTATTTATTTCAAGAACAACAAAATAGGCGAAATCCACGACCTGCTTATCCCTGGCAGCAGTGCTGGAATAATGCTTAACACCACAAGCAAAGGTAATCCTGGCGCACCTGTAAGCATCACAGTCGGTGCAGATTTCAGCATGGCATCGACCGACATGGGCGGATTTACGATTGTCGTTGACGGCAACGATGGACAAGCCACCATCGCAGCCCCCGAAGCTGGCAGCGCACCGCAAATGATTTGCATTGATGGCAACAATTGGCTGTGGCCAACCGAACGCACAAGCATCAACGTGGCATACACACAATTTGCCACTTGGGCTGCCGACCACGCCCAAGACAACGATTGGTATCGCACACCTGCTTCAAGCGACTATGTAGTAAAATAAACCAATCACACAAATAACCCAACACAAGCGGGGCTGCACATTTCAAGCATGTGCAGCCCCGCTTATTTGCATATTCATCGGCAGTGCCTATTTCACTGCTATTGATTCCAACTTCAGCAAATATTCTTTGCGTTCAAGTCCTGCCGAATATCCACCAAGACGACCACCCGATGCAAGCACGCGGTGGCACGGTACAATCACAACCACAGGATTTCGACCATTGGCGTTCCCTACGGCACGAGTTGCCTGCGGATTGCCTATAGCGGCAGCAACTTGTGCATAAGTCATATAAGTCCCGTATGGTATTTTTGTCAATTGTTGCCACACTTGTTGCTGGAAGTCAGTACCATGCATCGAGAGTGGCACAGTGAAATCGCGCCGCGTACCAGCAAAGTACTCGGCAAGCTGTTTGGCAGCCAAGTTGGTAATGGCATTCCCCTTTGCAGCATTTGCCTCCATATCCACTTCATCAACAAATCGACATTCAGCCAGCCCCTTACCATCCGACACAAGCAGCATATCGCCAATCGGAGAATGATACACTTCACGGGCTTCACCCTGCACCGAAGACTCGACCGCCACAGGCCGCAAACCCATTTCTACAGCCACGGCAAGCATAAACTGATGTGCAGCCGCATGGTCGTTTGCCACCTTGCCATCAAGTATGGCATTCTTTATAGCTTCTTTAATCTTGCCCACCTCGCTACATGGCTTCAAGCCGAATGTTGTCATTATCTCTTCACCAGTAACTGGCGGCTGGAAATTGCGTATGCGGTCTTTCTCCTCCAATTCCACCAACTTACGCCGCACGAGGTCGTAATTTTCCTTGAAACGGCGCACTTTTTCTCGATTTTTCGATGTGATGTCGGCAGCACACAATGTCATAAGGTCATCGATATCATCACCGGCATCAAACAACAGTCGTCTTACTGCCGAGTCTGTGACAACCTCCTCGACCAATGCTATCGGGCGCATGTGCAACCCCACAAGTTTGGCCACATATTTCATTTTTTCGTTCATAGGCAAACGCATGCGCTTGAATATACGCGGCACCATCTTTTCGCCTATGAAATTATGGTTATGGAACGTCCAGCCGAGTTTTTCATCATAACGTTTTGTGGCAGGTTTGGCAATATCGTGCAAAAGCGCAGCCCACCGCAACCACACATTGTCGCTGCTTGCAGCCACGTTGTCAAGCACCTGCATCGTGTGCAAGAAATTATCTTTATGCCCACGCCCGTTCATCGTTTCCACGCCTTTCAACGCGGCCAATTCAGGGAAAATAATTTCGAGCAAGCGGCATCGGTCGAGCAGCATGAAACCTCGCGACGGTGTGCCCGACTTCATAATCTTCATCAATTCATCGGCAATGCGTTCATGTGAAATTATGCCTATTCGTTCGCGATTTCGCTCAATAGCGGCAAATGTATCGGGATATATCTCAAAACCGAGTTGCGTGGCAAACCTGATGGCCCTCATCATGCGCAACGGGTCGTCCGAGAAAGTTATGTCGGGGTCGAGTGGTGTACGTATAATACCTGCGTTCAAGTCGTCAATTCCACCAAATGGGTCGAGCAACTCGCCGAAACGTCCACGATTGACACACACAGCCATAGCATTGATTGTAAAGTCGCGGCGGCGTTGGTCATCGTCAAGCGTCCCATCTTCCACAATAGGATTGCGGCTGTCGCGGGTGTATGATTCGCGACGTGCCCCGACAAACTCAAGCTCACCGCCCTGCCATTTCACTTGCGCCGTGCCAAAGTTACGGAAAACAGCCAACGATGCCTTCCGCCCAAGCCGTTGCTGGACTTTCTCGGCCACTTCGATACCACTGCCTACTGTCACGAAATCTATGTCCTTGGATACTCGACCAAGGAATATGTCACGCACATACCCTCCAACTACATAACACTCACGCCCCATCTCGTCGGCAACCTCGCCTACAATTCCAAAAGCAGGGGCTTTGAGATGCTCCAAGACAAGCCCCTTGTCATATTTCAATTCTTCTTTATTTCCCATCTTGATTATTTTCACGCTGGCACATGCCAAGCAAAACCACATGCGCCACCCAAATTCACACAAAAATACTACTTTTACACAATATCCCCAAGCCACAAACTCCAAGGAGCGGCATAAAGTGAACAAACAGACGCTCTTATTATGCAATAACAATAAAAATCAACCCATAAGTTGATTTTTTGCGTATTTTGTATTATAATTAAACACAAAGTATTATATTTGCAGTATTAATAAATCTCGGTCGTGGAAATAATCAAAATATTCCCTCCATATATTTATAGCATTCAATATGACGGACATGACAAAAATGAATATGACCGTCTTCTATATGAATGGAATGATATCGAATATGCAGAGCCTGGTTGAGAATCAACGGAATAATCGATGAGGAAGATATATAACCTCACTCAAAACACATAAATATGAATTTCAATATTGAAAAGCTAAAAGCCATTGCCAAAGACCGGCCAATGGAAGACATACAAGCCGAGGAATACAGGAAACGCAACCGAAAATGGCTGCGCCTTTCACAAAACATAGCACTGTCCATACGTTTCTGCTTACATCAAAAAGGCATGACACAGAAAGAGTTGGCCAATAGCATAGGCGTTTCTCCTTCATATATTGCCAAATTGCTTAAAGGGCAAGAAAATTTGACTTTGGAAACAATATCTGCCTTGCAAGAATCGTTAGGGCTTGAACTTATCAATATTCCTGTTCCATATTCATTTAATGATGTGGAAACTTCCTCAACCAATCTTGCCGCTGTATCTGAAGCACAAAATGCTTACAGCAAAAAGCAACGTCCGAGCAGCCCCAAAAATTCTTAGCAAACGAATCCATTAAAATTCATCACGATTGGCTATGAACATCATTTTACACTAATGGCTGCAATGTTGCCAATGAACAAATAAATACTTATATTTGCATTATCGAATGCACTTAGCAACAACTAACAATATAGAGAGTTTATTATTGTAGAAGATTGGATAATAGGTTCTGCCGACTTCGTCAAGCTAAACACCATTAAAAGAACCTGCCATTAAAACTAAACTATTATGAACAAAAATCTCCTCGTGGTCCCAAGCGGACGTTTGGCTTTGGACCCCACAAAACTGAAATCGGCAAAAAAAGTGGCCAAGGACTTAGTGGAAGGACGACCTGTGCAATTGGGCGACAATGGTGACACCACTGGAAAAGAACGCACTAAATTGACCACACAACCTGGCAAACTGGCATTAGACCCAACAAAAATCAAGTCGGCAAAAAAGGTAGCCAAGGACTTGGTGGAAGGACGTCCCGTGCAATTGGGCGACAAAGGCGACACTACTGGGAAAGAACGCACAGAATTGACCACGCAACCTGGCAAGCTGGCTGCTCAATGGTATGAGCGCGACCCTCAAATGCTCGACGACGAAATCGACCTCATGCGCCAATCTCCTTTCAAAAATTTTGAACTCTATAAACTGGAAGACGGCAGCATGTGCTGGATTGGGACAGTAAAACCTGGCTTCATGGAAGACATGGAATGGGAATTGCTGGCAATATACCCACCCAACTACCCTACCCCAGTCATGGGCGGAACTGTAAGGGTGTACCTGCGGCAACCGACCGTGGAAGATGTACACGACGCGCTGGGATACTATCCACACCACCTGATAAACGATGGTGAAGGAGGGAAATTCCTCTGCACCACCCGTGCCGAAGACCTCACCAATACTGCCCATTCCTATTCGACCGCTGTCACCACACTGGCCTTAGCCGTCAAGTGGCTCACTGCTCTGGAATTAGTGATGATAGGGGAACTGAGCGAAGCCGACTTCAACCGACCCGACGGAATTTGACACAGCTATGGACAAACCCTACGTAGTGTTCACACAACGGGCTTTCAATGCCATTGTGACTGAAACAATCGACAAGCATCCCATCGAAACAGGTGGAATACTCATCGGGTATATCCTCGACAATGGCGTGTGGGTCGTAATTGAAAACATCCCGCCTGGCTACCACACCATACACCGCCAGGCCTACTTTGAATATGATGCCGAATTTGTCAATTACCTGCAAAATGTAGTCGCCACACAATACGAGGGCAGACTCAGCATGCAAGTGTTGGGATTGTGGCATCGGCACCCTGGCAGTATGGACGTGTTTTCATCAACCGACGACGAAACCAATTTGCTATTTGCCAAAGGGAGGCGTTACGGTGCAATATCGGCATTGGTAAACTGCGACCCGAAGATGCGCATCACCATGTATCACGTCGATCAGCATGGCGAATACGAAGACATCGACTGGTATGTCGATAACGGCGAAATGATTCCCGACGACTTTGTTGCACTTCGTTTCACCACCGAAGAAGATTTGCCAGTGTTCAATAGCCGTGGCGTAGTAGAAGACACCACTCGCCGCGAAGAACAGGTTGCCAATGACGATGGCAGCGATGAAAGCAACACCGAGATAATCGACACCATCATGCAAGCCGACATTAAAAGCGCAAAGGGATACACTCCCGATGATGCATATAACGACTTCAAAAAAATAATCAGAAAATTGGTGAGCAATGGAAATATCTAAGAAACGTCCCGAACCCCGCATATTGCTTCCTGCCGACTTGACCACGGCAGGAAAGCAATATGGCATAACAATGCTTACCGGCTACTACGTCGAAAATTCCAACTACTTCAACATCACGCCGGCCGATGCCAACATCGACCAATCGAGAGTAGAAGTGGTGGGATGCATTGTCCCTGTGAATATTTTCGCCGCGCTGCAGCAAAAGGTAGAATTGCTTGACGTGAAAATCGACAAGAACCTCACTGCCGCCGAACGCTTCCAAGCTGCGGTCAAAAACAGGAAAGCAGCTGAAGCGACCGCCAGCAGAGCCTCGCGCCAAGAAATCGAAGCCAAGTTGGCGACACTGCTTGGCAACGAAGATACTGCCAAGGAAATAGCCGACTGGTGGAACCGCGAAGACCGTGTCGTAGGCTACTGGGAAAACGATGCTTTGCACATAATACAATGCAAAACATTCATCGAGGTGAAAACCGAGGCATATTCGCTCAAGCTCGATGTGTTCTCGCGCAACACAGGCATACTCGAATCGTCGATAATGCTCGACAAGGGCGCGCTGCTAATAGGGTGCGGCTCGGTGGGCAGCCTTGTGGCTGTAGAGCTTGCCAAGGCTGGCGTGGGACGATTCATGCTGGTTGACAACGACATATTCGGCTACCACAACATCTGCCGCCACCAATGCGGAATTTACGATGTGGGACGCTACAAGACCGATGCCGTGGCCGACCGCATATTGCAAATCAATCCATACGCCAAGGTGGTGAAGAAGAATTGCATGATACAAGAAGTTGACCGCGACGAGGTTATCGCATTTTGCGGCAGCTCGTCGATAGCTATCGGCGGTGCCGACAACCGCGAGGGCGACCTCTACGCATGCCAGTTGTCGGTCGAGGCTGGAATGCCTTTCATGTCGGTAGGCTGCTGGGAGAGGGCATTTGCCGGCGAAATCTTCTATTGCCTTCCACAAGGGCAACCGACCTACGACGACTTCCTCGACGCAGTGGGATACGTATCGGGACGCGTGACGCAAAACCGCCGATTCTACACCACCGAAGAGGATTTGGCAAAAGTGAGCTTCGAACCCGGCATATCGGCCGATGTGAATTTCGTGACAATCATCGCCATAAAAATGGCCCTTGACCTGCTCAACCGCGACAATCCCGAATATACACAACGGCTCATACCACACCTGACACAATACACGCTGGTGTGCAACACCAACAACACCGACATCGGAGGCGAACAAGCCGCTATTTTCACATATCCGTTACAAGTAACTACAAGCATTATAGTCCCTTACAAGAACAAAGATTGATGCACTATGGCACGAATGGACGAACACGGGAATATTATTCTCAACAGGGCACGCCCACTGCCCGACACCCGGCGCAGCACTTATACCCCGCCAACACAATCCTATAGCGCACCCACATATAACTGGTGGGAAAGGCTAAATGACTGGGTTGCCGACATTGGCGACTGGATTGCCGACCGCATCGAAGACATCACCGACTGGGTGACTGTCGCAGCAAGTGTCATCACAGTAATAGCATTGGCAATATGGGTCATAATGTCGTTTGTCAACGGTGGCGTATTTGATGGCGTACTCTGCATCATTGGTGCCTTTATTATCGGATACATAGTTTTTGCAATTATCGGACTCCTGAGCACAGTACTCGGATACGTGCTATTGGGAATCAGGTTCATATTCTGGAACATTTACTCGCTGTTGGCAACAATTGTAGGCATCGTGCTACTGGCAGTATTCTTTTAACTAATTCAATCTATGCGAAACAATATCTTACTCTCCTCGATTGGAGGAATAGCCACCCTGTCGATGGCTTGCAGTTGCAACCAACAGGCACAACAAACAGCACGCCCCAACATCGTGCTGTTCCTTGTAGATGACATGGGGTGGCAAGACACTTCTGTACCATTCTACAACGACACCACGCCGCTCAACCGCCGCTACAACACACCCAACATGGAACGGCTCGCACAGATGGGTGTGAAATTCACCGAGGCATACGCTTGTGCCATTTCATCGCCCACACGGTGCAGCCTGTTATCGGGCATGAACGCATCTCGCCACCGTGTGACCAACTGGACTCTCGAATATAACACCCAGACCGACGCACAAAGCGACGTACTCGCCCTCCCCGAATGGAACTACAACGGAATACAGCCCGACACGGTGAAATCTCCACACAATACAGCCAATGCCACCCCCATCACCTCGTTGCCACAGGTGCTACACGACAATGGCTATTACACAATCCATTGTGGCAAAGCGCACTTCGGTGCTCGCACCACACCTGGTGCCGACCCATCGACAATGGGTTTTGATGTAAACATCGGCGGTGGCCCAAACGGAGCTCCTGGAAGCTACTTGGGGACTGAAAACTTCGGTGCAGGTTCAAAATTTGCGGTCGAAGGCCTCGAAAAATACCACGGCACCGACATCTTCCTTACCGAAGCCCTTACAATCGAAGCCATTGAGGCAATGAAAACGTCAATCGCCGCAGGGCAACCATTCTTCTTGTACATGTCGCACTACGCAGTGCATTCGCCTTACAGTGAGGACAAGCGTTTCGTTGGCAATTACTTAGGCAAGCAAGACGAGCAATTAAACGACACGCTCAAATCAAGCGAAGCACGATATGCAGCCCTTGTCGAGGGGATGGACAAGAGCCTCGGCGACCTGCTCGACTTCTTGCAATCACAACCCGAGGTAGCACAAAACACTATCATACTGTTCATGTCGGACAACGGAGGACAAGCCCTCAACAATGTGCGGCAAGGCACTGCCAATCGCGACCAGAACTACCCTGCTCGCGCAGGAAAAGGGTCGGCATTCATGGGCGGTGTGCGTGAGCCGATGATGGTTTACTGGCCTGGCGTGACACAAGGCGGCACTACTACAACGCAACGTGTCATAATTGAAGATTTCTATCCCACCATCCTCGACATGGCTGGCATTGAAAACTATGAAACCCATCAGACAATCGATGGCATCAGCTTCGTTCAAACCTTGCGAGGTGACACCTCCGACGTGCAACGTCCACTTGTGTGGCACTTCCCCAACCTATGGGGCGAAACACAAAACACCGAAGAAGGTTATGGTGCATACTCGGCTATACTGAAAGGCAACTACCATCTTATCTACACTTGGGAAACAGGTCGTTTGCGGCTATATGACACAGCCAACGACATCGGCGAGCAAAACGACATTGCAGCCAACAACCCGGAGGTTGTAAAAGCACTTGCCACCGAATTGTCGCAATACCTGCGAGAACGTGACGCACAACGCCCCTCGTTCAAATCAACAGGCAAACTGTGTCCATGGCCCGATGAAACCCTGTAAACAGGCATAAAACCAGCACACGCCACTGCGCCCGCCTCGTCTTATCTTTTGATAAGACAGGCGGCGGCTCGGCAATACAAAAAAATCAACAAGTTGTTTTTTTGTATTGCGCTCTCCTTGCACTATCTTTGCAGTGCCGAAATTCCAGCACGGCAATAGATTTGACACGCTATACAATGAAATTCATCACAAGCCACACACTGACAAGGCTCGTCGCCATCGTAATGGCGGCGTGCTGCTTGTTGCCCATAGTGGCCCAAAGGCGCATAACACCTGTGAAGCCATCGACCAACAAGGTGATGACTTCTAAAGAAAATGATGCAAAAATTGCCGAACTGAAGCAAAAGGGATTGGTAATGGTGGGCGACACCATTTTGCCCGACACTGTGGCTGCAATGATGAACGACACCATCAAAATCACACGCATGAAATACCCGTTGCTTACAAGCGTGACAATAGGGGCCAACGTGTGGGATCCTGTGATGCGGCTGCTCGGACAAAAATATGGGGGCATTGACTTCTCGGCCGAACTTAGCCTGTGGAATCGCATCGTGCCCATAGTGGAACTTGGCATTGGCTCGGCCAACAACACCCCTGAAGAGAAAAATTACACCTACAAGGGCGACATGGCATTATACGGGAAAATAGGTTGCGGCTATAATTTCAAATATAACAACAAACCCGACTACATGGCACTCGTGGGTTTCAGGCTCGGCTATAGCAATTTCAAGTACAGCATCAACGACATTTCCATAAACAACAGCTATTGGCAAGAAAACAACAGTCTGAACATCGACGGGCTTAAATCACATGCGCTGTGGGGCGAGCTTGTCGTGGCCATGCACATAAAGTTGTATAAAAACTGGTCGGCTGGCTGGACTCTCAAATATCATTTCTTGTTCAACTACAAGTCAAACCCATCGGGCGACCCTTGGTATATACCAGGCTATGGCACTCGCGGCTCGGCAATATCGGCAGGAATGTCGATTTACTATACATTGCCTCTAAACAGCGACAAGTGGCCACGCGACGATGACAAAGGCAAGAACGCCTATACCGGAGAACCTATCAATTCCCCAGCCACTGGCTCACGTCCTGTCGTAATACCCGGGCCAGGCTCTAATTAAGCATTCGACACAGTCATGAAACGCATCGTCATCATAGGCGCATCATCGGGCATTGGCCACAGCCTTGCATCACAATATATAATGAGCGGTCAATGGATAGTGGGCGTTGCTGCCCGCCGTGCCGACCGCCTCGAAACACTGAAGGACATGGCACCTGGGCGAGTCCACACCGCAACCATCGATGTAACAGCCGACGACGCAGCACAACGCCTTGACCAACTTATCGCCGACATGGGCGGAATGGACATTTTCTTGCTTTCCTCTGGCACAGGCAAGCAAAACCCATCGCTTGACCCTGCCATAGAGCGGCTTACAATCGACACCAACGTGAAAGGGTTCACAATGATGATAGATGCCGCCTACAACTACTTCAAAGCCACAGGCACGCCTGGGCAAATAGCCGCGATTACCTCAATAGCCGGCACTCGTGGTATTGGCATCGCCGCCTCCTACAGTGCCACTAAACGTTACCAATGGTGTTACCTGACAGCCATCGAACAATTGGCACACACGCAGCATGTCAACGTGTCAATCACCGACTTGCGCCCTGGATTTGTCAACACGCCGCTGCTCGACGATGGCAACCACTACCCTATGCAGCTCTCGGCCGAATACACCGCACGTGCCATACGCCGCGCCATCGCACACAAGCGGCGAGTAGCCATCATCAACTGGCCATACGCAGTGCTCGTGTTCTTCTGGCGGCTGCTTCCCCGCTGCGTATGGAAACGCATGTCACTAAAAACTGCCAAGCACTAAACTGTATAAAAAAATGCAACAGATATGCCGTTTTTTGGCATTTTTTCACACTGCAAATTGCATTTTTTCGGAAAAAACTGTACCTTTGCGTAACCAAAAGACAGAAATAGAGAATTGAACCGCGCATTCCCTGAGTGCTAAAACAGTTTGGCAAGGGAATTGCAATAGTAATTACGAAGGTTTTTAAAAAGATTGTTTTAGGGGTGAACCGAAAGGTTCCGCCCATAATTTAGAGAAACTATGGGAAATTACAGTAATTCAACAACGATGTTTAAGTGCAAGGTTTTACCTACTCACGCTTATCATCCAAACGCCGCATTATTGGCAGCTCGTAGGCAAGGCTATGTGGCAATGCCCGAGTTCCTAAAATGCGAGAAAACGACTGCCGCATGAGCATAGGCTCGCATAAGCAGCCGTAAAAAAAATGAAATTTGTGACTTTTTGCAGCCATGCCACCATGGCATTTCAGGAAATACATCCTGTGATGGCTTGCAAAAAATGGTGAACCTTCCTGAAAGGGAAATTCACTGACGGACAACAGAATTTTCCAGTCGTGCAAGTGGTGTGTATATATTGAGATATACAAATGATTGAAGGCTTCGCGATTTTGGAAGATTTTATTTTATTGAGAATTATATTTTTTGGTATTGTGATACATAAAGTCCTCCTATCCAAGATAGCGATGGCAAACGGAAATTTCCGAACCTCGCATATCTTAAAAAGAGTTAACCCTAATACCACATTTTATTCATACTATTTTTTTCCTAAGGCTATGCGATGCGATTTCGTGTAGCCTTTATTTTTTCACTTCCCGCTCTGCAAGCATGGCACACTCCAAAAGGCACCCCATTTGTGATATTACCCTGTCTTTCTCAAGCACGAAGTTTGGGCTGACGGCTGACATGCGCAAAAAAATTGGGGCGAGAAGCACATTTGCCTCTTGCCCCAAAGTATAAGTTGTTATCTATGAAGATTATTCTTCGTTGCGGTGCATCTTTTGCACGTAGATAGCTTTCATCAGGCGTTTACGCTTTGTTACCGATGGCTTTTCAAACGCTTGACGTGCACGCAATTCCTTTACGATACCAGTCTTTTCATATTTACGTTTGAACTTTTTCAAAGCTCTTTCGATGTTCTCGCCTTCTCTTACTTGTACTATAATCATAACTATTCTGTTTTTTAATTTTTACTTATTTATATATGAATTTACCACATAATGTGTGAGAGGAATCCCTTGCAATGCGACCGTAATGCAACTATCTGCACAACCGCCTCCAGCAATGTGGCAACGCTGGAACTTCAAGGGAATGGGGATAATATGTCTTAAATACAAATTGTCTTATTCGTTTGGAGTAAAAAAACAACCTCCTCTCTATTAATGATTTCTGTGCAACCAAGAACCAAAAACCTCAGTTACGGCTGCAAAATTACACATTTTTTGCATTCAACCCAAATCGGCCATTAGATTTTTGCCGTTTTTTCTAATTACTTTTTGCAATTTAATGACCGTTTGAAGGATTGACCCTCAATAACATGCCGCATTTTTTCACATCGATGCGATAAAGTCATGTTAAACCCACGACTCTTTCATTTACCCTCCAATGGGTCGTAATAGTAGATGTAGAATTGCCCTGGAGGGGCTGCACTATGCTTAACCGCAGCGTGGAGTGAGCGCAGCGAACGTAACCTGCGGTATTTGTCCCCCTTGAACTACGGCTTCGGAGATGCCGTACTTTAGTTGTAGCAATAGTGCGGCATCTCCGAAGCCGCTTAGTGTATTTTGCCTTTCCGCAGGTTACGTTCGCTGCGCTCACTCCACGCTGCGGTTAAGCATGGTATAGCCCCTCCAGGGCTTATTTTAAAGACGATTTGAGTTTAAATATGAAAGAGCCATGTGTTAAACCTAATTAAATGCCACATTCCATTGCCAAATAATAACTATTATTGCAAAAAAATCGACAAGGGAAAATGAAGAGGTGGTTAGCGACAATGATATTGCTCATACTTGTACCATCATTAATGGCACAAGACAACGCCATGCAATTCAACAACCAAAATCCATTGCAAGTACCCGAGTTGCGGCTACATAACGGCGATTTCACCTCACCACCCTACACCCTCGCACTTCCCGCCATGCAACCCACCGGCCAAGGTGCGACAGCTGGCGACACGATATCCGCCACAACCAATGCCACAGCTGGCAACTTCAACTATTACCATGGCTTCGTTCCACGTCCGACTGACTATAATTTCCCTCGGCAATTTACCCTAAACTCAAACTATGCCGCTTGTGCCATAACATCTTGGCAAGGAGGGGGGATTTTCGCCACAAGTTCGATGAACACTTTCCCTGGAATGGGCAACATTGCCTCTGGTGGAGTTTCGGTAACGCAAGAAATAGGCCGGTTCACCGTCACAGGTTCTATTATCGGCAACAAATACCATCTCGACAACCGCCTTTACAACAACTATGGCGTGAGCGGAAACATATCTTACAAGTTAAGCGACCGCATCTCGCTCAACGCATTTGGCAGCTACCAGCACAATGGCGGGCTATACCACTCGATGGCAGCAATGCCCTATCTGGACCGGTCGAGCTATGGCGTAACGATGGGCATCGATGTGAGCGATAAATTCTCGATGGAAATGGGCGCGCAACGATATTACGACCCTTTCAGCCACAAATGGATTACCCGCCCGATATTCATTCCACAAATCAACATCAACGGCAACAAATTCGGCATTGATTTTGGCGGGCTATTATATGAAATATTGCACACTGTTATTAACAACCACAATCGGAGGCAATATGGAGCACCACCCGTCCCGGGAATGCCCATGGCTCCGCGCATGATGCCAATGCACCGTTAGTGTGTGCCTCACGGTTGCAACAGCGGCTTGATATATGCGGCAAGCACCCCTTTTGCACGGTCGGCCTCGTCGCATTTTATAACAGCCGTGCCGCCCTGCTCTTGCGCAAAGGCATATATGTAATCGATATTTATTTCCTGCCCCGCCAGCAACTGCAACGATGTGTGCAATGCTCCTGCCACGTTGCGCACTGGCAAGCACAGCACGTCCTCAAGCACCACGTGGTAGCCATGATTTTTCAATATATTGACTGCCAAGTCGGTACGATCGACCACAATGTGTGCTCTACCATTCTCGCGGTTTCCGCTCGCCGTCATGGCAAGGATATTCACAGCATGGCGCGACAATATGCCCGTCACCCCGGCAAGGGAGCCAGGCTGGTCGTCGCTAAATTGTATAGTAATTTGCTTGGTTTCTATATCCATCAATTCCAATTCCCCATACGCGCGAAGCCTGACCGCTCACACAGTCACCGTGGCCTCGCAATGGGCTATAAAGTAAAACGTCGAGCCTACACCCTTCTTGGACGTAAAGCCCACTTCATTTCCCGTGTGGTCGGCAATAGCCTTGACAATAGCCAATTCCAGCCCCGACCCCTGCACAAAGTTATCAATTTTTTCAAAACGGCGGAATACGTGGCCAAAATTTTCTTCGTCTATACCTACCCCTGTATCTTCAACCGAAATAGTCACACCCGTACCCTCAACGTAATTATAGCTCATCTTCACATGCCCCTTGTGAGTGTTCTTGATAGCATTGGTCATGAATATCCTCACAATCTGGTTCACGCGCCGCTCGTCGAGTGTCACGATGCAGCTCTTGTAGGGATTGTCCACTATCAGTTCCACACCAGGCTCCGTTATTTTCTTCTGCATGGCTTCGGCCATGGCGTTGAAATCCTCGCTTAGGTCAAACGGTTCTTCACACAAGTCGAGTGTGCCAGCCTCGATGCTCGACATTTCAAGTATATCGTTGATAAGCGACAGCAGTTGTTCCGACCCGCGATTGATAATCTCCACATACTGCTGGCGTTCATCGTCTGTAGCATCCTGTAGCAGCGACGAAAAACCCACAATGGCATTCAACGGTGTGCGTATCTCATGGCTCATGTTGTCAAGGAATTGCGACTTGAGTTTGTCGGCAGCTTCGGCTTTTTCTTTAGCACGCTCAAGGTCTTTCTGTATCTTTATCAACTCGGTATTGTCCTTGCGAATGCCAGTGTACATCACCACCCTGCCATCGTCATCACGAGCCATCGCCCGCACCATCATCGTAGCATAGCGCATTTCGCCCGATGATGGAGAAACGTAGGCCACATCACGTACAAACTCGGCAATTCGACCTTCGTCCATTATGTCAAACACGAATTTCAACGTCGGCAAATGCCCAAGGTAATCATTCAGGCTCACCACAGTGCCATCGGGCACACCGCGGGCATTACGCACAGTCACTTGCTTGCGCACCACGTCATAATCCCATTGCAAAATGCCAGTGTTCTTCAATGCCATGTCCATTCGCGCATGGTATCGTGTGAGCTCTATGCTGTTGGAGTAGCTGTCATTTACATCCTTTTTCACCCAATACAACTTGACATTTCCCTTGCTGTCGCGCAATTCGCGGGTGTATATCATGTAGTAGCGGTATCCTCCGCCAGGTGCTTCTATCCTGGCCACAAACTCGCCATACGCGCCATTGGTGTTGCGGGCATTCTCAATATTCTGCGCCACGATTTTTCGGTCTTTCGGATGCACCATGTCGAGCATTTCATCTACCGTATGCATCGAAAGCACCTCACCCATAGGCGACAACGTGGCAAACGTCATTGTCTTCATGTCGATTTCGCTACCTTCAAATTGACCGGCATCCATCAATACCGCCATGCGGTAACGCTCCAACTGCAGCAACTTGTGTGCCTTATATATCTTTCGCACAAGCAATGTCACCACATAAGCCAGCAACAGCAACAGTATCACCAAGGCAACCGACAATATAGCGAAATATTTTTCGTAGAAATCAGGCTCGGCAAGCCACTTATTATACAAGCTGTCATAAGTCCCGTCGCGCCTCATGCGCATGAGTTCGCCTGTTATTTCCATGCTCAAACCTTCGTCCCTTGTCATCACGCGCTGCTCCACCGGAGGCACATTCAACGGCTGCAATGCCAAGCCATCGATTCCCATGCGCGCTACCAGATAAGAAGCCATATTCGTGCGAGTCACGAAAGCATCAACCCGTCCCTCGGCCACGTCGCGCATAGCCTGCTCGGGATTAGACGCATATACAAGCACAGGGCTGACCGTTGTGTCGGTTTCAAAATAGCGTTCGGTCATAGTCCCTTTCAATATAGCCACTCTTTTCCCATTCAATTCCGACATGTCAATAAAGTTATCGGAAATGCGGCTCACAAGCGAGATATACGACAACAGCAGCATGTTACTTTCGCTCACTTGCATGGTATCGGGCAAGTTCAACAAGGGGCTTGGCACAATATCTACTTCACCTGCGGCAAAGCGATGCTGCAATTCGTCGGTGTCACACAATCTCACCGTGTAGTCATAGCCGAGCCTTTCCATCGCCGTGCTCAGCACATCAATGAAAAACCCTTGTGGCACACCATCTTCACCCATAAACTCCATCGGTGGGACCGAATCGAGTCCGCTTATTACTACATGCCGGCGTGCATACATTGTTAATGGTAAAAAAATGAGCAACAACGCCACACACATCGTGCGGCAACAAAAAGAAGAATTATTACAAGTCATTATTTTAGCGTGTGTTTTCCCTTATTACTTTTTTCATACGCCGCTTTTCCCTCAGGAAGCGCGGGACAAACAACAAATGGCGAATCGCCGTGGGTATAAAACCATAATAACGGCACATTATGCCGAAACGTTCACGAAGCGAAGCCCAACGATGCCGCTCGGTGGTGCCACCAGCGGCAACAAGGAAATTGACCAATGGTTTCTCGCCCACATAGCCGTTGCCCCGGCTCTGCCGCAAGCAACGTATGCACCATTCATAATCCGACGAGAATCGATAGTTCAAATCATATTGCGATGCAATCATGCGCCTTACCACAAAAGCCTGGTGGCACACCACCATGCCCTGCTTGAAGCTGGCGGCGGTGAGCACTGGCGGTGCAGCCAAGTGGCGTCCGCCAAGCACATGCCCTGCCTCATCGACAAGTTGCGTCTGGCCATACAATATATCATAATCCCCCTCGGCTGCCTTGGCTGCAAGCCTGTCGAGTGCATCAGATGCCGTAAAAGCGTCACCCGCATTGAGGAATATCACATATTCGCCACGAGCCTCACGCAGCCCTTTGTTCATGGCATCATACAGCCCATTGTCACGTTCACTCACAATGCGCATGTTACTTATGCCCGAAGCCTCCACTTGGGACAAAGTACCATCGGTCGAAGCCCCGTCGATGACGACATATTCATAGTCGCCACAACGCTGTAGCTTTATGCTATCGAGTGTTCGACCAATCACTTCGGCGGCATTATAAGTGACCGTAATTATACTGAACAAAGGTTTCATAACTTCATTACAAAGTCATTTTCATTTTTACAGGTCGCAATATCAATTCTGCTAAAACCTAATCAATCACAAAACACGAATATAAGAAAAATTCCTACACCCATATCTAACAACAAGATGCCCCGGGGCTGCAAAACTCGCGGTTATGCACCCATCAGGCATTTCAAACGTATGCAAATATATATAAAAATTTAATACGGCGTATTACCCCCCATTATTTTTTTTTAACACACAAAGGGAGTGACACTCGATTTGGACTTAACTTCGCCATAAATCCCAAGTTACGCATTCAATTATGCCTTGCCACAACTGGGCATCACACTCATGCAAAAATGTGAAAATGTCCCCCGAAAACCCTCAAAATAACACAGACACAAAAAAATATTGCGAAATTTAAACAGGCTCAACAATTGCACGTATGAAAAAAATCTGTACATTTGCACCATTATTTGTTTAATCTATTTAAAAACTTAACTACAATGGCACACGTTATTACCGACGCTTGCATCGCTTGCGGCACTTGCATGAGCGCATGCCCTGTTGATGCTATCACTGAAGGCGACATCTATCACATTGACCCAGACAAGTGCATCGATTGCGGCAGCTGCGCTGCTTCTTGCCCAAATGATGCCATCACCGAGGGTTAATCCAATAGAAGCATCTTAAAAATCCCCCATCGGGGGTTAGGTAAACCGGCACCATTGCCCGCAAGGATGGCAGTGGTGTTTTTTTATATAACATCTGCATGGAACTGCTCAAACAACGTATTTTGGAAGACGGCAAATGCTACCCTGGCGGGATTCTAAAGGTGGATAGCTTCATAAACCACCAGATGGATCCCGACTTGATGTGCCGCATAGGCGAGGAATTTGCCCGCTTGTATGCCGACAGCGGCATAAACAAGATTGTTACCATCGAAGCCAGCGGCATTGCGCCTGCAATAATGACAGGCGCGGCTATGCACCTGCCTGTGGTATTCGTCAAGAAAGAAGAAACAGCCCAAGACGATGGAACACATGCTCGCCACAGTGGTACACTCATTCACCAAGGATCGCGACTACACAGTGTGCATCAGCGCCGACTTCCTGACTGCCAGCGACCGCATACTGTTCATCGACGACTTCCTGGCATACGGCAACGCTGCAATGGGCATAATCGACCTCGCGCGGCAAGCCGGGGCGACAATCGCAGGGTTTGGATTTATCATCGAAAAAGCATTCCAAGGCGGCGGCGAGTTGCTGCGCTCGCAGGGATACCGGGTCGATAGCCTTGCCCGTGTGGCATCGCTCGACAATTGCCGCATAACTCTATTATAACAACTAAGATATGGATTGGGACAAGTATTTCACAAGCAATAGCAACGACAACACCACATCGGCACACTTGCAATGCCGCGAACTGGCACACGTAATGGTAGCTGCCGGAGTGCGGCATGCAGTGCTTTCTCCAGGTTCACGCAACGCGCCGCTCATCATCGCCCTCGCCCGCGAACCGCGCATTGCCAAGTGGGTAGTCACCGACGAGCGCAGCGCGGCATTTGTGGCCGTGGGCATGGTCCAACGATTGCAACAGCCTGTGATGATAGCTTGCACATCGGGGTCGGCACTGCTCGACTATGCTCCTGCCATCGCCGAAGCATATTACCGCCAATTGCCTATAATCGTGGTATCGGCCGACCGTCCACGCGAATGGATCGACCAAAACGACAGCCAGACGATAAGACAGTGCGGCGCACTTGCCGCCGTGGTAAAGCACAGCTACGACTTGCCCACAATGCCCGACAACGACGACAGCCGCTGGTACGCCAACCGCTTGCTCAACGATGCTGCCATCACGGCCACCACCTACCCAATGGGGCCAGTGCATATCAACATGCCATTTGGCGACCCGCTGTGCCACACCGTCGCAATGCCGCAAACGATGCCTCGCATCATTGCACGCCCTGCAATAAGCCACACACTGCCAGCCCAAGAGGCACAACGACTGGCCGATACCATCGCAACCTCGCGGCGTGTGCTGGTCGTTGCTGGATTTCACCACCAGTCCGACTCATTAAACCGAGCCTTGAGCCATTTAGCCAAGCATGACAATGTGGCAATCCTCACCGAAACCATTTCAAACCTGCACGACGACAATTTCATCCAAGCAATCGACCGCACACTGGCATCAATGCCAACTGGCGATGCAGCACACTACGCTCCACAACTGCTCATCACCATGGGTGGGGCTTTAGTGTCGAAAGTCGCTAAAAAATTCCTGCGCCGCTATCCAGCCGAACAAGAGTGGCGCATAGGCATCGACCATTGCACCATCGACACCATGCAGCACCTCACAATGCGCATCGACACCCCGCCCGAAACATTCTTCACACAGATTGACGGGTTGCTGCCGGCACACGACAGCACCCCACAGCAGAATGGCAACAGCTACGCCCAGCTGTGGCGCAACCTTGCCGAAAGTGCCTTGCAGCGTCACCAACGCTACGTAGCTGCCGCACCATGGTGCGACTTAAAGGCATTCTCGATGATAATATCCTCGATACCCAGCAATTACACGTTACACCTGTCGAATGGCACAAGCATACGCTATGCCCAGCTATTCGGTTCTGAAATCAAGCATCTGTGCTACTGCAACCGCGGCACATCGGGCATTGACGGTAGCACATCTACGGCACTCGGCACATCGATAGTCGCCCCTGATGGCGAAACATCATTGCTCATCACCGGCGACATGAGTTTCGGCTACGACCTGGCAGGAATTGCATCACAATACAACTCGGCGAGGTTCAAAGTGATAGTGATGTGCAACGGTGGCGGCAACATATTCCGCTTCCTCAACGGCACATCGGCACTGCCCGAACTTGAACAATACTTCGAAGCATCACGTCCCGTCCGATTCCATGCCATAGCCGAAGCTTTCGGACTAAGCTATTACGAAGCACACAGTGCCGCCACACTTGCCGCCACACTGCCGCAATTCTACAGCTGCCAGCGGCAAGCATTGCTCGCAATATACACCCCGGCACAAGAAAACGCCACCATACTGCGCCGATACTTTGGCATGTGACCACGCTATTCACACAATTTGCCACCCACTTGCAACGTTATCATTGTAATAAACACTTGCATAATATGGCAAACCGACTTATACTAATCATAACATTGGCAATAGCCTCCGTGGCACAAATGTCGGCACAGGGCGTCATCGGAAGCCTTAAGCTCCACCCTGTCTTCGGCAACACAATAACAAATATCATCGACACCGGCGATGTGATATATTACGTTTCAGACAACACCTTGTACAGCTACGACAAGGCTAATGACGAGAGCGACTCCTACTCACGCAACAACCGTCTGAACGACTGTTCGATAAAAGACATATACTACAACAACGACCGCAAATACCTTGCCGTGGTATATGAAAATTCCAATATCGACTTGCTGACCGACGACGGGGAAACAATCAGTTTGCCCGAAATCTACAATGCCGAAGTCCAAGGCGAGCGCACAATAAACGATGTCACATTTGCCCCTGGGCGAATGATTGTGTCCACAGCATTTGGATATGTGGTTTACAACGACGACCGCCACGAAGTGGAATTTTCCCGAATATTCAACACCAACGTAGTATCGGCTGTAGCAACTAAAAATTACATCTGGGTTAACGCCGACTCGCTATACTATGGCGACCTCGACAATCCACCCATGACACTCGCCGAAATGAATGCCACAACACTGCACGAGAATGCCAAGCTGATGCCCAAGCCCAACGACCCCACCACCGACGATGGCATAATATTCATGGGCGGCTGGACCTACCGCCTGTCGATCAACGAGAATGGCAAATACTCGGTAGGGCTCGTCAACAACCAAGACATGATCAGGCGGATACAGCCCCTGCAAGACCGCTTCATAGCGCAAAGCAACAGCCGGCTAATTTATCTCGATGCCAGCGGAACAATCGAAACCACCTATGAACTACCAGCAGAAATGACTGGTTCATTGATTTCTTCAAGCGAAGAAGAGGGACAAGTGTGGGAATTTAATACCAACGGGTTGCGGCACATAAGCCTCGACGCAGATGGTGGAATGACCATCTTGTCGGACTATTTCCACCCCAACGCCTCGACGGTGACACAGCCATTTTTCCTCGCTTTCAACAACGCCGAAGGCTACCTGCTCGTGACCAGCGGGGCGCAAACGGGCATCAACACCATATACAGCACCAACAAATCATGCCTGAGCACACTCACCGACGGTTGGTGGCTCGACGCCTACCCCGACGGGCTTACATTCGTCAACGACCAATCAAGCGGGAAACTGACTCAAATATTCCGACCTATATTCAGCCCCACCGACCCATCGACCTACTACATAGGCACACGGTTTGAAGGGGTGTATCGAATAAAAGACAACGAAGTGGTGATGAAATATGACACTTCAAACAGCCCATTAACCATGTCGTTAACAGGCACACAACACAATATATGCGTGCCCTCAATACAATTTGACGCATCGGGCAACATGTGGCTCTTGCAAACGATGGCACCCAAGTTGATGGTATTGCCAAGCGACAAGGTTCTTAACACATCGGTCACCGCAGCCGACTGGACTCTGATGAACCTAACGCTTCCAAGTTCGGTATCATTCAGTTCTTTCATGATAGTGGCCAAGCGAAGCAATCTCAAAATCATAGGCGATGGTAGCTACCAAGGCAGCTTGCATGTGATAAATTGCGATGTTTCGTCATCTTCGGCCGAAATGAAATCGTTCATGTCGCAACAGATTTACGACCAGGACGGTGCCGGGTATTCATGGCTATACATCTACTGCCTTGCCGAAGACAACAACGGCAACGTGTGGATGGGAACCGACAATGGCGTGATATACTTCAACCCGGCAAATGCGTTCAATTCCACATTCCAGGCCACCAGGCCGCGCATTTCGCGCAATGATGGCACAAACTATGCCGACAACCTGCTCGATGGCATACAAGTGACATCAATCGCCGTTGATGGAGCCAACCGCAAGTGGATAGGCACGATGAACAACGGAGTATATCTGGTCAACTCCGACGGCAGCGAAGTGTTGCAACATTACACCTACGACAATAGTACAATGCCGAGCAATACTATCTACTCGGTGTGCTGTTCCACAACGTCCAACGCCGTGTATGTGGGTACGGCGGCAGGGCTTGCCGAAATATATAGCGACGCTTCACAACCAAGCAGCGACTATGATGCAGTCTATGCCTATCCCAACCCCGTAAGGCCTGAATACACTGGCAACATCACAATAGTTGGGCTGATGGAAAACTCGCTGGTGAAAATCACCGATGCTGCCGGCAATGTGGTGCGTTCCATACAGTCGGTAGGCGGAACTGCTATATGGGATGGATGCAATGCCAACGGCCGCAGAGTGAAAACAGGCGTTTACTTTGTACTCGCCTCGCAGAGCGACGGTTCAAACAGCAGCGGCAAAGTGGCAACAAAAATCCTGGTGGTAAACTGACGACTTAAGGTGCCATAATTGCCCACCAAACACAATCAACCCGCAAGGCCGACACCACCGACCTTGCGGGTTTCCTAATACAACCATTTTTTACCTAAAGCGTACCTTATAATCTAATCTTCATAATGCGCCACCAGCTTTCATGCCAGCCTCAACCTGGCTCCACAAGTTGCGGTCGATGATGTGCACAATGTCAAACACCATCAATCCATCAGACTTCTGCAAATTGGTGGCTATAGCCTCCGACAACTTCGATGGATTGCTATAATACTGGTCAACAAGTAGTCCTCCCATAAACTTGTTCTTGCCCATTATCGTGCGCAAGTGTTGGCACGACCCTTCGATGCAATACCACGTGCCCGACTGTCCGCGGCTGTCGGTTTCGTTCCACACAATGTGGTTGTTACGGCCATATTCTTCAAGCGTGATGTCGGTATAGTAGTTGCCAGTGGCATAGAGGTCAATAAGTTCGGCATAGCCATAATTCTTGTATTCGGGGGTGGCCCAGTCATATTCAAGGCTTGGGTCGTAGGTCTTGCTGGCAAAGTTAACACCCACCTCGTAATACGACGGATACCAAGCACCGGTATATGTCCCAAACGACACATTAGGATTGGCACTCTTCACCACCTCACGCGCACGGGCCATGAAGTCATATATCGTCTTGGTGCGCCATTCTATCCACTTTTTCGACAATTTGCCCAGCACAGGCACATAACGGTCGCCGTCGCCTTTTTCCCACGACAAGAGGTCTTGCGGGAAATTCTCGACTTTGGCACCGATATATTCCTCAAACTTCTTGCGCGACAGGTCAGAAAAGTCGGCACGGATACCATCATAGCGCACACGGTCGAGCATAATCCCATCGAGTTGCGGATATTTCTTCACCAGCTCCACGAGAATACTCAATATGTAGTCTTGATACTCTTCATTGACAGGGTTCACCATTGCGCCATAATCCTTTTTCATCTCGGTTATAGGCACAATTCCTTTTTCAGGATCATAGACCATCGATGCCCATTCGGGGTGCTCATCATAGACTATGCCACGGTCGAAATAATTATGCCCTGCACAAAACACATTGAGCGAAGCATGTATTTCAAGGCCCAATTTATGCCCAGTTTCAATGAACCGCCCCAGATAGTCAAAGTCGGCACGTGTCGTGCCATTCCATTGCTCCAAGCGTGGCGCAATCTCGCTGTCATACAGCACCTCGCCAGTTATGGGCCGCACATCCACTATGGCATGTGTGAACCCGAGCGATTTTATCTTTTCGAGATAGTAATCAATGGTGTCGGCATTCTGGAAGCGTGAAAAATTGGCAGTAGCGTCAATCCACATCAATGCCGGCTTGGCTGGTGCCGCCTCACCTTCTTGCTGCTTGCCCCCACAGGCGCACAACAGCACAGCAAGCAACACGGTCGCAGCTATGTTTCGTAAATTCATCATCTTCATTTCCCGATTTTTTGAACATATACATTACCAAAACGGTCGGTGACGCGCACCTCGATTTTTGCAGCGGCATCATGCGGCGTAGCTCGGAACATGTGTGGTGTCTTGATAGGGCTTATCCATTCATATTGCACACGTTCCTTGTCGGCACATATCTCGCTGGCCATCGGGTCATACCCTTCAAAACGTGTCATTTCACCCATCACCTTGCCATTTTCAATCCATTCCACTTTCCACAACTCGTCCCAGTTCCACACATTGGCAATTATGTCGCCAGGATACTCGGTCGATGCTCCCACAGGATAAGCCCTGAACTGGTAATCGGCATCATAGCCCATGCTCTTGTAGTGCCACTTAACGTCAGTGCCATTCACCTCATACACGCCATAACCCTGCGGTGTACCGTCCATGCACACAGGTGCTTTCCACCATATTCCACACACGGCGGCAGTGTTATGCTCCATGAGCGATTCGTTGAAGCACACGTTCCAGTTGAAATGGGTATGCCCGGTGAGCAAATGTGCGTTGCGACCTTCGAGCAATTGCCATAGGCCTGCAATATTGCTTGTTTCGTCCTGTATCAACGTGTTCCATTTCAATTCCTTTGTCAAGCAGCCTGGAATGTGCATGATTACAAATATCAAGTTGTCGGACGGCACAAGTGCAAGATCTTTTTCAATCCAGCGGAAAGTGCGCTCGTCGATATAGCCTATGTACTGGTAATCGCGGTTAACATAGAAATTATTGTTAAGCACGATATAGTGGGCTTTACCCTTGTTAAACGAATAATAAATCGGGCCAAAATAACTTTCAAATGTTGAATAAGAATATTCATACGTCCGTCCGCCATACGTCATGTCGTGGTTGCCAATTGCGCGCCACACAGGCATCTTCATCGCTGCAGCCACATCGATATATGGTTCAAAAAGCGATGGGGTGTCACCCACAATGTCGCCCAAGTCGATGCCAAACACATCTCGCCCCTTATAAGAGTCGGCATAGTCCACCACGTCTTTCAGCAACCCCTTGTAAGTGGCAAGGTCGTCCTGCGATGTGAGTTGCACGTCGGCTTGCACCATTGCCACATGCCGAGTGTCGTCAACCGGATTACGGCGCAATTCAAAATCATACTGCGTGCGAGCTGCCTCTACTGGATAATAGAAAAGCGGCACGGTCTTCTCGACCCGTGGCAGGTAGCCACTCGGCACAGTGACATACACAAAGCGTGCATCACCGTCAAGTTCCATATTATAACGGCCATCATTACCCGTGGTAACGCATTCATAGCCATCAGTTACCATCACACCGGCAATGCCACGTCCATCGCACGTCACTCGTCCGCCAATGGCATTGCCACCCCATGCCATCGCACTTGCAAGCAATGCGGCGGCAGCAACAAACATCTTCATTTTCATCGATTTACTATTCTTGTACGGTTATTGAACTAAGATATTCTTCAAATCCTGCCTTGAAAGCGTCCCAGTAGTCATACATCTTGATATGACAAAGGTCAAACACAAAGAACCCGTCACTGGCAGTGATGCAAGCATCGATTGCGTCGGGTATCAAAGCAGCCTGTCCGCCTTCGGTCCAGCCAGTGCTGTTACCTATGTCGGGACCACCGGCAAACTCCACGTCGCCTTGCAGCAACGTGCGACCTTGCTCGCAGAAGCCCTGCATAGTCCATTCGCCCGAACCGTAAATATCCGAAGTCGAAGCGTAAGCCCCGAGGAACATGAAGTCCAGATGATCGGCATAGCCATAATTGTGGTAGTCGGCCGATGCCCATGCCGGATAATGTGCGGCAGTGTCATACTTTGGACTTGCCCAGTTCACGCCCGATGTATAATAGGTCGAATACCACGCTCCTACGTAAGCACCGAAGCGGATAGTATCGTTCACAGCCTTAACGGCATTGCGAGCATCGACCATGAAGTCGTGTATAACCTTGGCACGGAACTCAAGCCACTGCTTGAACAGTTTCGGCTGCTCTTCAGGAAGCACATCTGTGCCAGGCTCCATGATGTCGCCAGGGAAATTTTCCACTGTCTGCCCAATGTAGCTTTCAAACTTGGCACGCGATTCATCGGAGAAGTCGCTCATCAATCCATAGTCGTCATAGCGGCAACGGTCAAGTACTATACCATCAAGGTTGTAGGCAGCAAGGTCGCGCAACAGCTGCAATATATAGGCTTGCACATCATCGTTGGCCGGATTAAGGAACTTTGCCCCATAATCCGATGAATCATCGAGCAAATCCATGGTGTTGGTCAAGCCATCGGCTGCATTAATCACCGTTGCCCAGTCCTTCTTGCTACCATCGCGGAAAAGCATCCCGTCCGAACCCAAGCCATAGGGGCACAAATAACCGCCTACAAAGGTATTAATCGAAGCATTTACCCTCAACCCGAGGTCATGCCCCTCGTCGATGAATGCCTGCAAATAGTCCCACGTGGCAGTGCGTTCAAGCCACACATACCCGCCGTCGATCCAAGCATCGATGCGTGTCAGCGGATCGGCAACCGTTGAAGAAAACAACACATCGCCTTCCGATGGTCGCACGTCAACGATTATATCGGTAAACCCTGCTTCCTTCAAACGAGCCAGGTCGGCGGCAATATTCTCGCGGCTATTGGCATAGTCATCAAAGTTTGCCGCAGCGTCGATCCACACATATCGTGGCTTGGCATTTACCACCACGGTCGTATCGGGTTCTTCGGGTTCTTCGGGTGTCCATGGCCATTCGGGCATATCTTTGTCTTCGCTGCACGACGCCATCAACAGCCCTGAAGCCACTAACAAGCTATAAAACAATCTTTTCATTATTTTCTTATCCATTTTTTATAAATACAAAAGGAGTGAGGAGATGCCATAGTGCAATTACTCTGCGTTCATGATGACATGCACCACTGGCATTCCTCACACCTTTTGCACAAAGAACCTAATTATTCATTATTCGGCGATACAATCGGCTACATATCCACCGATAGTGCCGCAGTTGTTATCATAATAATAGATATACATGCTATAACCGTCGGCTGTCGGAGCGATAAGCACGTCGCCCGATGCAGTCGAAGATGTGGCAGTCTGATACCACTCAACTGCGCTGTTGGCAAGTACCAACGATGGCGAAGTGGTCAATGTACCCGAGAACTGGCTCATGTCGGTTATGTCAAATACATAAAGTTGCGGGCCGGCACCCCACATCGGGAAGTGGCTTACAACGAGCAGAGCCAAGTAGCGCGAGTTGTTGAACTGCTTAGTATCAAGGTTGTTGGGGTTAACATTGCCGTTCACCACGCTTTGGTCTTCGAGCATTGCTGCTATAGCATTCGAGCCGTCAAGGTAGTTGAGCTGGTTGGCGCTGTAGTACGACAAGAAGCAACCATCGGCAGGATTGGTCGATGCAGCCACAACGTTAGTGCCATTGACTGGCGACGGGCCCCACGACAAGCCTGTGCTCGAAATATCGACAACCTCGGGAGCTTGAACCACGCCATCGACAATCTGGATGCGGGTGAATGCCGTAGAATTGGTTACACCGCTCACACCCTCGTTGGTAACGATGATAGTAGCATTAGTTTCGATATTACCGATAACCTTCATTTCATAACCCATCGGCAGCGATGAACTGTTGGAGAATGAAGTGAGCAGCGTCGGAGTTTCTGTTACCGACGAAGTGGTGTAGATTTCAAACGTCTGGCCACCTTCGGCATGGTTACAGATGAGCAAGTGTTCGCCCTCGTCGCTGGTGATGCTTGCAGCAGTAGCCGAGCCAAGGTTGATTTCGCCTTCACGTGCGCCAGTGATGCGGTTCAGGTAGAACGGTGTTGTGCCATCGCCCATGCACACTACGAGGCTGTTGCCAATTGCGCCAAGCGATGGTGCATTGGTTGCCAACCATGGAATACCCACGATATTGGTAGCGTCAACGTTGAACAGCAATTCAAGGCTCTCGGAATTGAAACCTTGCGGTATCTTGCCAGGAACACTCTTGGTAACTGTGTAGGTGCGGCTGTCTATGCCGTTGTGAGCCGTCACTGTGAGTTCCACCGGCTCATTATAGTTAAGCTCGGTAGTGCTCGGGTCGGGCGAAATAGTAGCATGAGCCGACACTTGGAAATTGGCAAGGCATGCCGACAAGTCATCGGCCGAGATGAGCGAAATTGTGTTGTTGGTGTTGTTGATAATACCAGTCACGGCCGGCGAAACAAGGCTGAACGAAATCATGTCGCAAGCAGCCGACTTGGTGCGTTCGCCAGTGATGCAAATCTGGCGCGACGAGCCGTCGGGACCAGTCAACGTGAACCAGTTTTCCTCATTGAGGTTGAGCGTGCCCAGTGCCGGTGTCAAGACGAAGTTGTTGTTCATCTCGGCACGCACCTTCATTGCCTTCATATTATCCTCGGTAGGATTGTCGCTCGTTTCGGGGAAGAACCAGGGTACAGGAATCACAAAGCGATCCTTGGCATAATCCTCGGCCGAGATATTCCACACCACAGCATCCGACTCGGCATACTGCCCATCGGTGAATGTGGCTGTGAGGCTTGTTATCCCTTGCCGCGAGGTGTCAATGCTCACATATTCGGGGTCTTGGCACGATGCCAGCAGCAACGCAAGCCCCATTGACAGAAATATACTTTTTTTCATAATCGAAATTCTTAATTTAAGGGGTTATTATTGCCATTCGGGATATTGGTCAACAAGTTGGTTGCCACTGATTTCACCCGATGGTAGCGGGCATTGATACATCTTCTGCGGGAAGTTGAGGTCTTTGTGGTCAACTTCAACATAGGTGTAAACAAACGACCCATTGGCCTGTTTCTCGATTTTCAAGCCGTGGCGGCGAATGCCTGTGAATGCTGTGTGCGACAAGCCCCAGCGGCGCATGTCCCAATAATAATAGCCTTCACACATCAATTCCACCTTGCGCTCCTGGCGTATGGCTTCCATCAGGTTGTCACCGCTCTTGTCGCTATATGGCAAGCCTACGCGGCCACGCACCTTGCCCACTGCCCAGTTGGCCTCGGACGGCTCGTTGGTGTGGTAGCAAGCCTCGGCATAGTTGAGCAACAACTCGGCATAGCGCATGTCTATCCATGGTGTCGTGCCATCTTGTACGGTGAGGAAGCTATGGTTCTCGTTGACAAGTTTCTTCAGGTAGTAACCGGTAACGGTGCGACCATTGGTAGTCGGGTCGTTGTACCATTCACACCATCCATCGACACCGCCGACAAACGGTTCAATAGTACGACCTTTCCACGTCGAGCCATTGTAAAGCACCGATGCGGCAAAGCGCGGTTCGAGTTGGTCATACGGAGGCACAGCCTCGGTACCGGTAGTAGAGTGCCATTCGCTCCAGTCGGGGAAACCGCCAGTGGCAAGCTCAAACGATTCTACCATCTCCTGTGTCGGGTTGGCAAGACCGCCAGTCTGTGCGTTACCATCGTTTACTTGGTCGCCACCTGGTACATACAAGTTGTCCCAAGTGTGGTAAACACCATTGGCCGTATTATAATTGTATTCCCATATAGCTTCTATGCCATTAGAGGTGAATGCCTCGGCGTATGTCGGAGCCAAATCGTAAAGTTGCATGTCGATAACCTTCTTGGCAGCATCGCGGGCATCAGTCCAACGCTCGGCATAGAGCATGGCGCGAGTCAGCAACGCGTATGCAGCACCGCTTGTCACACGTCCGTTTGATGTTGCGCTCACTTCGAGGTTCTCGCCAGCAAAAGTGAGGTCGTCGTAAACAAATTGCCAGCCATCGGCCTCGCTGCTGAGAGCCTTGTTGGGTTGTATCTGGCTGAGGTCTTCGTCATATATGATGACTTCCTTGTAACGCTTCACAAGGTCGAAGTAAAGCATACCGCGGAAGAAACGCAACTCGGCTTCGAGGCGTGTCTTGTCGTCCTCGCTGAAAGTTGCATACTTGTGCAGGTTGCTCAATGCCTCGTTGACACGGCGCACGTAATTATACACCTCGCTCCAGTTGCCAAGGTACACGGCCACATAGTTGGCAGTGAGCACTGCATCTTCGCCATAGGAGAACTCGCTGGGTATATAGTGATACTTGCTGTAATTAGTATCACCATACTTGATCATGTCGGTCAAGCCTTCGGTCATACCAGCAGTGCATTGCCCACCATCGGTATCGTCATAATAGGGGCTGAAGTAGTCGGTCAGTCCATAAAAGTAATTGACGGCATATTCCGCGCCCGAAACGCTGCTCCACACCGTGATGTCCGACACTTCATCGGTAGGCGACATATCGAGGTAATCGCTGCATGAGCCAAGGCCAAGCAATGCGGCAGCCAATATGCCTGTATATATTTTTGATTTCATAGTGTTCAATGTATTTCTGTTTGTTTAGAATGTCAATGTTAAACCTCCCATTACAGTGCGCTGTTGCGGATAGTAACCATTGTTCACACCTGGAGATTCGGGGTCGATACCATCAGGCAGACCGTCGATAGTGAACAAGTTAGAGCCTTGCACGTACAGGCGTATGCGCTCGATACCGATCTTGTCCATCCACTGCTGTGGCAGGGTGTAACCGATAGTCATAGATTTCAAGCGGATGTACTTGCCATCGCGCAACCAGAAAGTAGAAGCCAAGCCGTTGTCGCCACCATGGGTGAGGTTACCGGCAGTGATGCGCGGGAACTCGCCATCGGGGTTGTAAACGCTGTAGGCATTTTCAACCAAGTAGAGCGGAGAGTTCATGCCATCCTTGAAAGTCTTGGTCCACACTGTGTTGTCGTCATATCCGTTGTAGTAAGTACCTGTGAGCGATACATCAAAGATTGCACCACCAGTGAATTGCATGTCAAGGTCGATGCCATTCCAGCTTGCATTGAGGTTCAAGCCATAAGTGACTGCCGGGCGGTTGTCGTGTCCGATGCGGGCGCGGTCGCTCCAGTCAATCTTGTTATCGCCATTGAGGTCGCGGTACTTGATGTCGCCCACGTTAGGACGGCTGCCATACCATGCCGAGTTGTCGATTTCTTCCTCGCTGCGGTAAAGTCCGTCGGCAATCCAGCCATATTGTGCATATACGCTCGTGCCAGTTACACGTATCCATTCCGGGTCGTTGGCACCGTCGGCAGCATAGCGCAACCAGCGGTTCTTTGCCCAGCTCACGTTAGCCGAGATGCCGTAGTCAAACATCTTGCCACCGAGCATGAAGTGGTTGCGGTGCGAAACTGTAACATCGATACCCTTGGTGTCGATCTTGTTATAGTTGGCCCATGAGCTGTAATAGCCACCCATCGATGGTGGATAAGTGCTACCGCCGAGCTGAGTCAGAATATCGTAGGTATAGTTGTAGAATGCGTCAAATTCCACGCCGAGCATACTGTTCCACATTGTCAAGTCGAAACCGGCATTGTACGACAATGTCTTTTCCCACGTAAGCGTGTTGTTGGGGATTGCACTGGTGTAGAGCGATGTCCATGAGTTGCCACCTATCATCACGTTGCTGCCGTATGCATAAGTGCTGAGAAAGCGGTAAGGAGTTACATTGTCCGAACCGAGCAGACCGATTGAGCCACGAACCTTCAAGTCATTGATTATTGTCACATCTTTCATGAAGTCTTCACGAGAAATGCGCCATGCTACCGAACCCGAAGGGAAGAAGCCCCAACGCTTGCCCGAAACGTTGCCCGAGAAACGATAAGAACCATCATAACGGCCAGTGAACTCGGCAAGGTACTTGTTGTCGTAGTCATACTTCAAGCGGAACACATAACCGATGCTGCGCGTAGCATTGCTGCTACCAGCAATCGAACCAGTCACATCGGGGTTACCGAAACCAAGTTCAGGAAGCGATGGGAATGGAATATCTTGTGCATAAGCTGCAAGATTGTTGTATTTATAGTCCTGTATTTCCACAAGTGCAAGGAAATCTACATTGTGAAGCCCGAACGAATTGACATACGCGATGCTACCTTGTCCCACCATTTGGCGAGTAGTAGCCTGGCCTTCGCCAAGTTTGTTGGTCGCGTTGCCACGAGGGTCAAGAATGCTTTGATAAGTAAGCTGTTCTACATTGGATGTAGGCTTCGTTGTCATCATTGTGTAATATGGAGTGGACAGGTTCTTGTTCCATGAAGTGCTGTAGTCATACGACCCGTTAACCTTCAATGTCAAGCCCTTAACCCAAGGCACATCATATTGCAATGCCACATTAGTTTCGACAGCAGTAGAACGTGTTTCCTGGTAGCCCGACTCGTAGATTGCAGCCAGCGGGCTGTTTGATTGGCCACTGTTGTTGGCAGTACCAGTGTAAACGCCGTCGATTTTCTCGGGTACATACGGGTGCATACGCACTGTCTGGTTGGCAATTGACATCCAGCCTTGTTCGCCGAGTTCCGAGTTGCTATCCGTGCCACCCGATGCGTAGCCTGGAGTGTGGCGCTTGCTCGTGCGAGCCGATACGCCTATCGACAACTTCCAGTCCTTGGCAATGTCGGCTTCGATGTTAGAGCGCAAGTTGTAACGCTTGTAATAGAAATTGTCGATGTTACCATCTTGTCCCATGTAGCCCACCGAAGCATAGTAGCGCAAGCGTTCAGTACCACCTTGTACCGACACATTGTGCTTCTGGTTGACACCTGTGCCAAACACTCGGTCGGCATAGTCAACGTTGCCCCAGCCATTGCGTCCAGCCTTCATGTCGGCAATGTTCTGTTCCGAGAAGATCGGCACATATTCTGCCGGCGAAGTTATAATGCCATTGGCCATGCGGTCCATCATGTCACCGAGGTTGTAGTAATAAGCAAATTCAGGGCCGTCGCAGAATTCCGGGAAGTTGGTGTTGAACGAACCACCCACCGAGCCGTCATACGTAATCTTCGACTTGCCTTGTGCACCTTTCTTAGTCGTAACAATGATTACACCGCCGGCAGCCTTCAAACCGTAAACGGCAGCTGCTGCGGCATCTTTCAATACGCTGACACTTTCAATATCGTTAGGATCGATGTCGCCAATTTCACGTGGGAAACCGTCAACAATATAAGTAACATTGTAAATCGAACCACGGATACGCAACGAAGCGTTGTCCACACCAGGTTCACCACTTTCCTGTACCGACGAGATACCAGGCAACTTACCAGCGAGCACCTGCGTCACGTTGGTCGATGGCGACACGAGCAGGTCTTCGCCATTGATTGCCGACACGGCACCTGTCAATGAGCTTTTCTTCATTGTACCATAACCTACGACTACCACGTCGTCGAGCAACTGGGCATCGTCGGCCATAGTGATGTTATGCACCTGCTTGCCGGCAATTTTTATCTCTTGTGTCTGCATTCCCACAAACGAGAATACAAGCACACCGTCGGGATTCACCTGGTTCAAGCGGTATGCACCTTGGGCATCGGTCATTACCCCCTTGGTTGTCCCTTTCACCGTCACACTGACGCCTGGCAAAGCATCGCCCTTGGCATCGCTGACTGTGCCACTCACGAGGATACCTTGCGCAGCCGCCCCAAATGCACAAGTCACCACCATCAACAACGAAAACACAAGTGTCTTCAATCGTCGAGAGCAGATTATTAGACTGTTTTCTCTCATAATAAAAAATTTTTTAGTTTTGAATAAATTAGGTTTATTTAGAAGGCTGTAATTTCAATTGTTCAAGGACTTGCCAACACTGGTACAAGCCACGGGGAACGTGGAAACAACCTTTCCACTTGCCGCCCTTCAAGGGGAGCAACACCTCGCCACGGCGGTTCAGATAACCGAACCACTCGGGATATTCCTTGTCCTTGAAATGCGTCCACGTGTAGTCGTGCACACGTTCAAACCACTCAAGGCAACGCTCGTCGCCTGTGAGCTGGTAGCCCTTGATGGTGGAAATGAGTGTTTCGATGTGCACCCACCACAATTTCTGATCCCACTCAAGCTGTTGCGGCGGGAAGCCCTTGCGATCCATGAAGTAGAAAATTCCACCGAACTCCTTGTCCCAGCCATATTCACACATGGTAAGTGTGATATTCTTGGCTTTCTCAATCAGTTCGGGGCGACCGAGCCGCTTGCCCAAGTCCATGATGAACCACATTGCCTCGATGTCGTGACCCGGAGTGACTTGGCGACCTTCAAACGAGTCGGACAATTCGCCCGTGTCGAGCACATTTTCGACAATTATACCACCGAGTTCGGGGCGGTAGAACACTTCCATCACTTCGTGGATACATTCTTCCATTACTTTCTTGAGGAAATCCTCATCGAGCAAGTGCTCTATTTCAAGTGCAAGGTTGCACAATATCATCGGCAACGAGAACCCTTTGAGATTGCGAGTGCCTGGGTGCAACTTGTTCCATTTGCCTTTCGGGTTATCTTTCTTCGACAGCACAACGTCGAACGTGCGTTTTGCAATCTCGGCATATTCGGCGTTGCCAGTGGCAAGAGCCAATTGTCCGAAAGCCATCGTGGCAAACGTGTAGGAGAAGATGTTATAAGGCTCAACGAGAGGATTTCCCGCACGGTCGAGCGAGAAATACCAATTGTAATTGCCGTCATGCCCGTACTTCTTCAGGAACTCGGCACCTTGTATGGCGCAGTCGAGCCATTCTTGCCGCTTTTCCACTTTATTGTAAAGCATTGCGAAAAGCCACACTTCACGGCCCTGCAGCCAAATGAATTTGTCGGTGTCGAACACATCACCATTGCGATTCAAGCACGAAAAGTAACCTCCGTGCTCCTTGTCCTGCGAATATGTGAGCCAGAATGGCAACACATTGTCGAGGAGTTCGCTTTTGTACTGGTTTGCTAACAGGTTGAAATCCATAATTCTACAGTTATTGTGTTATTGTTTAGTCCAATATCTTTCAATTTCCTCAAGCGATTTGCCTGTGGTTTCAGGCATCAACTTCCACACTATGAGGATATAAGGCACACACATCACGGCAAAAATCAAGAACGTTCCTGCCGGAGTTGCCGTGTGAAGCAACCACGGAGTGAGCTGGCCTACAAGATAAGTGCCCACCCACAACGAAAATCCTGCAACCGACATGGCCATGCCACGCACCCGGGTAGGGTACATTTCCGACAAGAATACAAATATCACTGCCGAGATGGAAATGGCGCAGCAGAACACATAAAAGAGGAAGAACGTGAGCAAGAACCCGTTGCCGAGTCCCACGCTGCTGCCCCAATGGAAATAAAAGCCGATGAGCAACAACGACACCACCATGCCCGAAACGCCATAATACACAAGCGTCTTGCGCCCCACGCGGTCGATTATGAAAACGGCCAAAACCGTGGTGACGGCATTAACTATGCCCACAAGCACCTGGCTGAACAACGCATCACCACCCGACAGGCCGGCTTGTTCAAAAATAGTCGGGCCATAATACAGCACGGCGTTCACGCCCATGAATTGTCCGAGTATGGCAATAGCCGCACCGATAAGCACAGCCTTGAATATGCCCGGGCTGAAAAGAAGCTTCCAGTCGGAACGGACAGCTGCCCCTATGACCGACTTGGTTTCAGCCAATTGTTCCTTGGCATCGGCAATACTGCGATATATCTTGTTGAAAACCGCAAGTGCGCCATCTTCCTTGCCCCGCAACACCAGCCACCGTGGACTCTCGGGAATGAAATATATGCCTATGAAAAGCAAAATGGCTGGCACACCCGACAAGCCAAGCATGCCACGCCACACCTCCGATACGAAAATACGTTGCATCCAACCAGTACCCAGGTCGGCTCCGCTATGCGAAAAATGCAGCAGCATGTAATTGGCAAGATAAGCACCAAGGAAGCCGATGGTGACAGCAAGCTGGTAAAGCGACACCAATTGCCCGCGGTAACGTGCCACCGAAATCTCTGATATATAAAGTGGTGAAACGATCGAAACCACACCGATGCCCACGCCACCCAGCATACGCGACACCACAAGCATGGGGAATGTCGTCGAGAAGGCGCACCCTACGCCCGAAACGGCAAAAAACAGCGCGGCCACAAGCAACGTCGCCTTGCGCCCGCAAGCATCACTGAGCTTGCCAGCAAACGCCACGCCGACTATCGACCCTATCAAGGCACAGCCCACAAACCAACCTACCTGCAACTCGTCGAGAGCAAATTGCGCGGCCACTTGCGACACCGTACCCGACACAACGGCTGCGTCGTAGCCAAACAGGAAGCCGCCCAACGCGGCCACAACTGACAAGGCTACGACATACGCCATATTGATATTTTGCTTGGCAACTTCTACCATGACTGCGGGTTTACTTTATATCGAAATATTCCTTGTAACGGTCATACAGATGCCCTGCCTGCAAATAGGCCGACTGCGGACTCATGAAGTGCGAGAACTCAAATGTTATCGCCTTGTCATAACCTGCACGCTTGGCAGCCTCCAATTTCATGCGCAACTTGTCAAATTTTATAGGCAGGAACCTTATTGGCATATCGCGGTCAAACGTTTCGGCATTAGTCCAGCACTGCATACCATAGCGGTCGGCAAGCTTCTTGTTCACTGTGAAGAATGCATCAAGCTCATCATAGTCGATATGTCCGTCCTGGAAGGCGCAAGCGTCAACCACATCGTGGATACCATCGAATATCTCGTTCCATTCTTTCTCGTGCTGCTCGACCGACACTGCATCGCTGCGCGTGAGCGAACCGCTGCTTGCCATCACGGCCTTTTTGCCATCGATCCATGGCGAGATGAATGTTGGCAGACCGCCCGACACATCCTTGCACTGCTTGCCCATGGCATGGAATGCCTTGATTGCCCCCTTGGTGGCACGGCTGATTTCGCCGCTTATATACCAGCCACCGAAACTCTTGTGGCGTGTGCCATAGCGTTGCCACACCTCGTCGATTACATATTTATTGTCTTCTATCTCCCAACTCAGGTCGCCCGTGTCCCAATAGCGACCCGAGTCGTAGAGCCCAAAGTAAAACTTCATACCATAACGCTCGGCAAGGGTCAAGAACATCTCCACCAAATCGACCGACGGGCAATAGCAGCCCTTTTTGAGCAAGTACTCCGATGGATAGGTAACAAACTTGCGATACCCCGAGCGGATAAGTATCACTGTGTCGATTCCGATGGCCTTCATGTTCCTGAAGTCTTGATCCCATTCTTTCATGCCCCAGTTCTGATGGGGTATGTCATGGGAAATCTCATCGAGAAATGTCCCCGTGATTTGCAACCCGTTGCCCTTTGGAACAATAAGCCCTCCGGCTTCACTGTTGGTCAACACTTGTGGCATTCCCGCCTGCTGAACTGCTGACGAGCCAGCCGCCATAGCTTCGGCCACCGACGGCAATATGGCTAGCGAAGCACCTGCCATCGCTGCCCTCTTGATAAATTCTCTTCGACTACTTTTCTGCATGATATTATTAGTCTGTTTATTTTTGTCACTGCACAAAAGTAGATTATTTTTATTATAAATCCAACAATTAATAAATATTTTTATTAACTAAGACCCACTTTTTAACTCATTAAGTTAACAGCAAGCCCAATTGCAAATTTATACAATTATTAATTGTTATTCGCTTATTTTTAAGCCGAGAAAATGCCGAGAATAACTAACTTTGTACCAATGAGATAAGAGAACCCGTGCCAATATACACGCTTAATTGCAAGGGAACGATGCGTCGCAACAACCACAATTCAATTGCAATTCATGACTTTTACAGCTCACCAATAGACATTTAACGCTACACACATTATCCCCATGGCTCTTACATTACTCAAAGAAATAGAAAAAGGCAGCAAAAATGCATTGCTGAAGAAAAAAATAATTACACATTATATATATAACGGCAGTTCTACAATCACCGAGTTGTCGAAAGAATTGAACTTGAGCATTCCCACCGTGACCAAGTTCATCGGTGAGATGAGCGAAGAAGGATTCATCAACGAATACGGCAAACTCGAAACTTCGGGCGGGCGCCACCCGATACTCTACGGACTTAATCCCGAATCGGGGTATTTCTTGGGGGTAGATATAAACCACTCGTCGATCGACCTGGGAGTCATAAACTTCAAGGGCGACCTGATATGCCACAAGACCGGCATACCCTACAACCTCGAAAACACCCCAAAGTCGCTCGATGAGCTATGCAATGTCTTGAACCAGCAAATTTCAAGCCTCGAAATAAACCACGACAAGATACTTAACATCTGCGTCAACATATCGGGACGCGTCAACCCCGAAACCGGCTACAGCTTCAGTATTTTCAATTTCTCGGAGCAACCTCTCTCCGAGATATTGACGAGCAAGATAGGCTGCCCCGTGTGCATCGACAACGACACACGCGCCCTCACTTACGGCGAGTTCATGGAAGGTTGCGTCAACGGCGAGAAAGACATCATTTTCGTCAATGCCAGCTGGGGACTTGGCATAGGGATTATAATCGACGGGAAGATATATACAGGGAAATCGGGGTTTGCCGGGGAATTTGGGCACATTCCCGCCTATGACAACGAGATACTGTGCCACTGCGGCAAAAAAGGGTGCCTCGAAACCGAGGCTTCGGGACGCGCCATGCACCGAGTGCTGCTCGAACGCATTGCCAACGGCGAAACCTCCATACTTTCAAAAGAAATCTCAGAAGGAAAACAGATTTCCCTCGACGATATAATCGACGCCATAAACAAGGAAGACCCATTATGCATCGAAATTCTCGAAGAAGTCGGGTCAAAACTCGGCAAGCATATCGCATCGGTCATAAACGTGTTTAACCCCGAACTGGTCATCATCGGCGGGAAGCTATCACTTGCCGAGGACTACCTCACCGAGCCCATCAAGTCGGCCATTCGCAAATATTCGCTCAACCTTGTCAACCGCGACTCGGCAATAGCTTCTTCCAAGCTGAAAGAGAAAGCCGGCATCATCGGAGCATGCATGCTTGCACGCAGCCGCATGTTTGAACATTGACCCATGCACACACTTTGGCAAAAAAATCAAGCCAAAGCACCGTTTTTAACATTTCGACAATTTAACTTTTGCCTACCGGCAGTATCAAACTAACGTAAAACAACAAAACCAGTGGCTAAGCAAATCGACGACGAACAAATAGTGGCGATGCTCATGTCGCCAACCGACCGAGATCGAGGCTACCGTGCGCTGCTTGCCAAATACGGCTCACGCCTGTACTGGCACATTCGCCGCATCGTCGTCGCCCACGAAGATGCCGAGGACGTGATGCAAGAAACCGCCATCAACATACTTGCCGGAATCGGCAAGTTTGAACAAAAAAGTTCGCTCGGAACGTGGGTTTACCGCATAGCCACCAACGAAGCCCTGCGGCTGCTGCGCCGCCGTGCCGGCTTGTTCCAGTCGATCGACAGCCTCGGCGAAGTGCTTGTCGAGAAACTCGAAGACGAAGCCGGGGTGAATGCCGACGCAGCCGAGATACTGTTCCAAAAAGCACTGCTACAGCTGCCGACGCAGCAACGGCTCGCTTTCAACCTTAGGTATTACGACGAAATGCCCTACGAAGAGATAGCTCGCGTCACAGGCAAGAATGTAAACACGCTCAAGACCAACTACCACTTCGCCGTGGCAAAAATAAAAAACTACTTAAAAGAAAATTCGTTATGAACGACGATTTCAAACCAACAGTAGGCAAACGATTACCTTACGCCGAAACCGACGAATACATCGGCAGCCTCATCGACCGATGCGCCGACCGTGCCATAGCAATGCGCGACAGCGGCAAAATGAGGCAGCAGCAAAAAGGCAGTTTCATGCGGCGCATAGGCATCGCCGTCACTTCAATGGCAGCGGCAATACTCGCAGCAGCCGTAATCCTACCTGCCGCACTTGACAACAATAACAACATAACTGCCGAAACCATAGCCCAAAGCAGCTCGCTGAGCGATGTGCTTTCATCACTGTCGAACGACGAACTCGCCACGCTCGACTACTACACGATCGAAGACCTGCCAACCGATTATGACGAACAATAACAACTCTTAAAACGACAACAACTATATGAAACAGTTATATACAATATTCCTAATCATCGCATGCGCACTGATGGCGGCACCAAGCATCGAAGCACGTGGCGGACTCGACCAAGAACAACGCGACAAACTGTTCACCGCCAAAATGAAAATGATGCAGGAAAAGCTCGACCTGACCGACAAACAGACCGAACAACTAATCCCCATTTACCACGACTACCTCGATGAACTCGAAACGATTTTCAAATCGCGCAAATACCGCCGCCGCTTCAACCCCACAACAACACAGGAGGCTTGCAATGCAATCACCGAACGCCTCGACATTAACTCCCGCGTCATCGACTTGCAAAAAAAATACATCGTTGAATTTGCCAAAATCCTCAACCCCGACCAATTGATGAAAATATACCGTGTCGAGGCCCAAATCCAGCACGAAATACGCCAAGAGTTCCGCCGCCGCTCCCACTCCCAGTAACTAACAACTACTCCAAAAACAACTCAAAAGCACACCATCAACCGACGGTGTGCTTTCTACGTGACTTTCACAATATTATATGATATGGAAATCTATAACTTAGATAGGTTTTAAGGAAAGAATATGCTGTTACCATACACATCAATAAGCCCTACCTTATTGTCCTTTTGCACCAATGCTATGCCATTCTCAAATTCAAAGATGTCATCATAAATATATGGAATAATTAGAACGCCATCCGTGTTAATGCAGCCCCATTTATCTTCTCCATTTATAGTTTTGCCGACACATGCGTAACCATTTTTAAAATCCATAGCTATTTCAAAAGTGGGTTTAATAGCTATACTACCATCTCTATTCAAGTAACCATAATACTTATTCTCTCTATATAGAGCAAAGCCCTCTTCAAATCTATTTATTTCTGTGTACCACGAAAAGCCAGGAAGTGGATTACCATCTTTGCCAATAAGGGTTGCTTGCTGTGGAATTGAATCAGTTCCTCTTATATATATATCAACATATCCATCCTCGAAGTCCCTACTCCAAATAACTGAACGACCATCGGAAGAATCATAACTAATAGGGATAACAACCTCACCCTTCTTGTTTATATATCCAAAATGCTTAGATTGGTCATATTTGTGGCGGCTTGGCTGGTCAAATTTATACACACAACACATACCCTCCGAAAAATTATCGACTTCATCAAACATACAAGGAATTGCTATTTGCCCCTTTGTATTCACAAATCCAAATTTTCCAGTTTCAGTATCCTGTATTTTAGCAAGTCCTTCATAGAAGCTGCCACAAATCGTATATCTTGAATTAGATTGCACTATGGTTGTGAATGTTTTGTCAATTATCTTCCTAATACCGTTCTGAATTACATACGCATATCCATTGGAAAAAGTTCCAGCAAAATCATATACGTATTGAACTTTATAATCATAATCGTCTTCCTTTAGATACCCGAATTTGCAAGCAGACAAATTTGTTGAACTTGGCACAGGCATAAAGCCATCTTCAAAATCAGGACTCCAACCAAAATATTGATAATAAACCACAGGAACCACTTTACCATTAAATCTAAGGTCATAAGTTCGGAGTGTCATAGAAGAAGACTCAGGTCCCTCAATTCCCGAAGCAAGCGCACCACCAAAGTAAAAAATATCATCCCACATACAAGGTATGATTACCTCTCCCTTGTTGTCAATGAGTCCACACTTACCAGCTTCATTTTGTATTATTGAACGACCACTACGAAACCCCGCCATATAGTCGATAGAATATCTCCCAATCTGCAATGCTTTAATCAAACTTCCATTAAGATGCGAGAAACTTAATTTAGAAGAATATGAATATATACCAGTGATTTTATTGTCCCGAACCAAAAAAAGGTCGGTTACCGTTTGGTTCAATGCCCCGGTTACTTTTATATCCGCTGTTATAAATGTCAATGTTCCATCGGGCATTTCATCTGAACCTACAACCTTAACATTGCTCATTGTATAATTCACTGACGATGGCATTGACATTAATGACTGGAACATACTCATATACGAATCCAACACAAATGTCTCATAACCTATTAGTCCATTGCCTTTTTGATAATCTGCATGAATTTTATCTTCAACCCTGCAACTTTTTACTCCGGAGCATAATTCGTCTATTTTTTCTCGATAAACGATTTCTCCAGTACTGCACCACGACGACAAAGCCTCACCAAACGATGCCACTATTTTCTCGGGCGAACTTTGCGCTTTAGCATGGATTGCCAAACATAAAAGAACTATTATTGATAAAAATTTTAAACGCATATTTAAACACATATAATTAAATTCGTTATTCAACAGTTACATAGATATTACCAAAGTATGCTATCCACTCAATCCCATCTTCTGTTTGCACTTTTCGAGCAACTAACAATTGGTCGGAACGCTCTACATTAGAACCATCACCTGTTAATGACACAATTATACTTTTAAATTGATATTCATCTTCTGTTTCTTTCATTATAGGTTCTGCAGGAACGGTAATTTTTTCAATCCGGTAATTGTTGAATTTGTGTTCTATCAACACTCTATCAAAAAAACTCTCGATTGGCATTTCATTCGTAATCCCATTATTCTCATTATAAATGAATGCACGAGAATCAGACGAGAACATTGGTAATATTTTCTTCTGATAATATTTAGCTGCTGTTCTATTATTCGCATTTAATATGTAATCCATATAATCCTGAAGCAAACGCATGCGCTCACGCAAACGCATACAATAAATATTTCTTGCTTTTTTAACCATATTTAAAACTGTATCTTCAGATGACGACAGTTCACTCACTGTATCCTTATTTTGTTTAACCACATTGATTGTGTCCTCACTGCTTCTCAGATTTAACAATCGCAAGAAATTCTCCTTTTCTGATGCCGATATTGTTGAAAATTTATTAATCAGCCACCCCGATTTATTAGATTCCCTTTCAAAATACTTTATAGAGAAAATATACCCAGGTACTTGTGTGAAAATAAATTCCAACTCTTCCACATAGTTTATTTTCAATCTATTTGACTTGACCAAATATACAAATACCGATGTTGCATCATATTCAAATCCCTTAGACATAAATCGTGCAACATTAAATGGCTGCTCATCGGTCATTCGCCCCAATGAAATAAACTTCGTTTCGTGGTCATCGGGATATAACATAACGTTACTGGTAGTGTCTAAGGGTGTAGTATCAAAACATTCTCCTGCAACTCTCGATATTACCCATTTATACATATCTTCACTACGATGTTCAACATTGAGATACACTTTAAATGAAACTTGCTTGCCATCAAGCGAACCACTGCACTTCGCCAATGCAACCCATGTACTATCAGAATAGTTCAACTTGACAGAGTCTGTTATTATAGTGCTAACAAATTTCACAGCCTCGTTATAAAGACTATCTATATTTGCCGTATCTTGGGGAGGTTCAATTAAATATAGTATATTCGAACTCCTATATGTAGAATCTTGAAGTGAAATATCTGGGTGTGATACATCTCCATTAAATCTCTTTATAAATTCATCAACTAATCCCACACGAGCTCGCTGCATATATGGATGTTCTTCTCCGAACAATATTTGTGCACATGATTCGTTTGCCACTAATACAAACATTATTGCACAAGCTAAATTTATAAATATGTTACGCATGGTCGTTACTCTTTTATGTTATAATCTTCTGTATGAATAGCTTCAACGTCACCAAGTTTAATCATATATTCTTGTCCATCCTCGGTTTCTTCAGTTTCTACGTAGCAGACGATTCTTTTAGTTGTTTTATCTTTATAGAAATAACCATCTTTATATCCGCCTATGAAATACTGAACATACTGACATGTACACGTATAAAGTGTTTTGTTGCCGTAGCTATCCACTTTTTTCAAACCTGAAACCTTCATATCAGCAATTTCGGTTGACTTTATATCCACTATGGCATACGGTAAACCAACCAAATGCTTAAAATAATCCCTAATAAGAGTGGTTTTAACTTTATCGTTGTTCACCGATGTCGTTTGCATCGTAACACCTTTCTTCGTAACGCCATTTTCCTCATATTCATAACCGTTGCCAATAAATAGTGGTAAAGACTTTTTCAAATAATACTTTTTAGTATCTTTTTTATATGATTTACTTGCCATATATGACACATAGTCGTTCATCAATTTCACACGTTCCTTTACTCTTTGTAGAAACTTCTCCTCTTGATTATAATTTTGAGCATTGGCAGAAATAGAATACGCCATAATTACAATTAGCATCAACGCCAATTTCAATGTGTTGTTAATAACTTTCATATTACTTTTGTTTATAAATTTCTCGTACTTTCAATGTCTTAATTTTATTGTTTGCGTCGAATGTACCTTCTTCAACAATAACTTTTATAATCCGGCCGTTAGGATTTGTTGCAAGAATGCCAAGCCAGTTGCTAACTTCCGACTTGTCAATGACATCATCCGAACCTTGCGCCAAGAACCTAACAACGGCGTTCTTTGCGAATAAATTTTCATTCAATCTCATTTCTAAAGCTTGGCGGTCAGAGTCTGCCAATGAAACATTAATCAATGTACTTAGAAGATTGGTTAATTCATTTATCCAATCCCGGCTATCTTTGTCGCCCTTCTGAATTGTTTCATTTTGTACTTGCTTCTTTTGTGTATTATTAATCTGCACCTCAATATCGATTCTTTGTTGAGCAGCAGGTTTAGTCCGTTGTGAAGATGCTACAACCTTGGGAGGATACACATCATAGATGGGGGTCTGCGCACCATGCGTATTTGTATCTACAAATCCACTAATGATGTATAAAAAATCATTCCAGTCAAGAGATTTGTTATAATTATCCATTTGAGTTTGGAAGAAGCTACAAATGGCAAATGAATACCAATCCCTGAACCATTGTGGGTTTTGCATTGCTAAGATTGGATGGCATGGCTGTGGTCCAGCTATCTGCACACAACCCGAAGTCTGTGTTGGAGATGACGAAGTTGCAATGATGTGACCTTCTGTATTCATAAACAGTTCTTGAATGAGTCTGATTTTGTTACTGCTCAAATAAGTAGCTCCATAGTTCGGACTAAAGTTAGGTTCATCTTTCACGCTCACATTAGAGCCGATGCTATTACAACACATTCCAATAGTTACAGACAAGCGTGCGCCTTTTGAACTTAACTGTTCATCAACCCATTCTAAAGGAATATATTTACTCTCATCAGATTGCGCAAGGCACATCTGAGGATATGGATGCCTCTTAATATAGTCAGAACCTGTAGCGGGACGAACTCCATGACCGATATAATAAAATACTATAATATCGTCTGGGTCTGTGATTTTCAGCATTTCTATTGCATCTTTGCAATTCTCTGGAGTAACTCTGGGTCCGTAAAAGTCTTGAATATCCGATTTGTACCCTTTAATTCCAAGAGCGGCATTCACTTCATTAATAAAATAGCCATACAACATCTGTCGCCCATAAACGTCAATTTGACCAACATTTGGGTCAGTAGTATCTATAAATGTGAGCCAGTGAATCGTTTGCGCATTAGCAAACATGTATGTTATAATTGCAAAAAGTATTAAAAATTTCCTCATTCTTATAATGATTTTAAATTATTCTGTAAAATTTTCAAAGTTTCATCTTCTGGGAATACTACCCTGCTGAATCGAAGCATTTGAAGATTATTTTCTTTTATATCCCATTGAAATAAAACTTCTTCCTTTGAGTTTAAAATCCGCCATTTCCTTAGTCCGAAATCAAACTCTGCATAAACATATATTCTTCTTGACTGAATAATTTTATACCTAATAGTCGACGAGAATGCTCCATATACAATATCATTTGACTTATAGTTGTCTTCGTCTAACAAGATATATCTTAAAACTTCATTTAATTTACGAGGCAACTTCTTTTTAACTTCAATTCTATTTGTATCTTTAGGATTTTTGCCTTGCAGCTTGCATTCAACTTTCTTAAAATTCAAAATAATTTCGGTAATACTATCTTTTACGTTATTTGCACATATTATTTTCTTGACACATAAAGAATCGACAGAACCGTTTTGCGCTATTATTGAATCACTGCGCACAATAACAGTGTCACATTGCGCACTTTTGGAATCAAGCTGATTGGAAAATGCATTACAACTTACCACAAGCAACAACATCGCCGCAATAAGCAATTTAATTTTTTTTATTCTAATATCTGTTCTATTCATTTCTACTCAAATTTTATTATTCTATGACTTGGAGGATGTTTTCTTCCTCGAAGGCGGGTTGTAGGTATATTTCCTCGTCGGAGTCAGTGGAGATGTTCACGCTGCTACCAGTGACAGATGCTCCGTACAAGCCCATCTCCATTCCGCTAACTGTCATTTCTACCTTATAAGGGTAAGTATTTGAGGTAATTCTCTGACCGAACACGGAGTATATTATCGTGTATTGAATATCATCGTCTATGTCAAGGCATTGCATGCTCAGAATGTCGCCGTTGCGCACGACCAGATATGGAGTTTCGTCACCTTCACCCGTTTCATCGCTTGAACCGCCGCCGATGGTGATGGATATTGAAATGTCAGTACGTCCTGCGACAATGGTGTCGTGCGTGGTTTCGTTCACCAGCCGCACACGAGTTTGTTCTGTATCATAGATTATTGTAGGGTCAGGTGAGCAGCTGGTGAGGGTGGTTGCCAGCACGATTAGCAGCACTGGCAACAAGAATATTTTTGCTGTTTTCTTCATTTGTGTGTTTGTTATGGGTTAGAAGCTGTAGTTTATGCCGAGGGCTACTTGCACGAGCGGCTTGATTTGGGATATTCCGTTGACGGTGTAAGTGTAGGTATTATTAACCGTAGTTTGCACTGTGTTCCTTCTCTCTACCCAATGTGGGTAGATGCTTACGCCGAGGTTGATTTGCATATTTTCGATTGGCGAATATGCCCCACCGAGCGAAATTCGATGGTTGGAGTATGCATCAAATGGAACAGGGAGGATATCATTGAATACCGATTGTTCGTGGCTGTAGGTATAACCAGCACTGACGAGCCACTTGCTATTGAATGTGAATGTGCCGCTCACCGACAAATCGTAGGCACGTGACGGCTTAGATGTTCCCCATACGTTATTGTAGGTTGCAAACACTACATTGCTACCGGCTGCCACTTTCAAGCGTGGGATTATCTGCCAGCTTGCACCAACTGACATGCTTGCCGGAACGTTGAAATGTTCCCGTACACCTTTGGCATTTATGTGGCTTGCAAATTCATATTTTGCTCCAAAGTTGAAGTCGCCCACTTTATAGTCGAGGCCAATAATCGGTGCAAATCCCCAGCCGTGAACATCGAAAATATTGATGATATAGTCATTTGTCAATTCGTCTATATTGTTACCAGTTGTGATATTCTCGTTGAGGGATTCAAGGGCTATGCCTTTGAGTTCTTCGTTCATGTCGGCGTTTTGAATGGTTGGTATTTCCTTGGCGAAATAATCGGCATATCCCCACCTTTCACCCGTCGATGGTCGGGTAACGACCGCTTGCATATTGCCGCCTTTACCCTTTGATGTGACATAGTTGGCTTTCACGCCTACGTATGCCGAGAAATGGTCGTCAAACTTATAGGTTGCGCCGAGCCTGATAGCCCAGTTGTATAAGTGCGTGTTGGCCTTGCGGCTAATGAACGATATTTCATCTTCATCTTGTATGTTCAGCTCGGGAGCACCGCCAAGAATCTCGCCAACAGTACTCCACGTATCCCAAAGATTATGCATCGATTCGTTAAGCTCGTCCAACGCACTTCCCATTTCGCCAACTCCAAACATCTGCCCCAACAGCAAACTGCCGTTGGCGTCGCGCTTGCCGAAGCCGCCCTCGGATGCAAACGAGGCCGACACCGACCAACGGTTCTTCTTCCATGCGGCCTGGACGGTCGGCAACAGGCGTGTTTCCTTAGTCCAATACTTGATAGCCGGAATTGCAGCATCACAGTCCGATATGTCGCGATAGGAATAGATGCCGCCGAGCGACACATGGAAGCCGTCGGGCATGAATGCCACACCGGCAGGGTTGGTCACCACTGCGTCAATCTCGGTTGAAGCCTGTCGAGCCGGGTCGCGCGTCAGCACCGGGGTGCTGGTGGTGGCGTCGGTGAGGTAGCCTTGCGCCGCAGCGTCGGGCATAATGGTTGCACACAATAGTGCCACACTCGCAATTACGAAAAGTCGTTTCACGTTCATAGTAAAATGATTAAAAATAATTACCCGCATTTGATAAAATAATTACCCACATTCATCAATGCGACCTTGCAATCTATTGCAAGATAAAAATACGTTTGAAGTCACACTCGGAGTCGTTGCGGCGGCAGGTCACTCAGGTCAAGCGACCTTGCACACGATGCACTTCGACTCTCGATTAATAGACACATATACAAAAAAATAGCGTGAGATTCGTACTTAGTTACTTATCCCACGTTCCTGGCCTTCGAACTTGCCACCTTGTAAGGACAAGCAACTCCGAAGCCCACGCCGATATGAATACAGCCATTGCCCCCGATTGTGCCACTGCCATGCGCCCACTGCGCACGGCTGTATGCAAAACGAGGGGATGCGCATATAGCCACATCCCGAGGACATCTACCGTTGCGTCATCTGTTACAAGGATTCCAAGTGTTCGAAGTTCGGAACGTAAAGATGAAGCGTTGAAGTAAACGCCGTTCTATGTTATGTATCGATTTCGTTACCCGCCAACTGCCAACCTTGCGGAAGCCAAGTGGCATAATTGCAAAATCACTACAAAGTTAGCATTTATTTCAAAAAAAATAAAACGAAACAAAAAAATGTAGAGGTTGTATCAAAATAGCTATGTCTGAAACAATCAACAATTACAGACAGGCAATTATGTAGAACCGTCATATTATGGCGGCTCGTTACTACCACATTTACAACACATTACGGCTACATTCGAGCTATCACCGGGGGTGTATCAAAATTGGCATGACCCACCTCGTAGGGACGCACGGCCCGTGCGTCCGAGTGCCGCAAGGCTCAATTAACCATCTGTAAATCAATAAAATATACACCTGACTACGCAGCGGACGCACGGGCCGTGCGTCCCTACAAAATTGCACAAATTTGCATTTTGATACACCCCCGATGACCTCCCCCTCGATTGCAGCCACAATGGTTTGCCACAACCTGACCAAATTTGCAAATCCTGAAATGCAGTCATTGCGGTATGCGCAGTTCAACGGGGCGACAGCGAGCGGCGGTAGTAGAGCATGTCACGCAGCAGGATGCCGTCGTCGATGACTGGGTGGTCATAGTGCATAGTAAAGAAATCAGCCACAGTGTGGGAATAGGTGAAGCCGCAACTTGTGTAGAATGCCGTGGTGGCAGGGGTCTCGCCAGTGCCGACAAGCATGGTGTGGAAGCGGGCGGCATAGCGGCGGCACAGGTATTCGACCATGCGGCGACCGTAGCCTCGGCGATGACAGCGCGGCTCGACGGCGATATTTTTCAACTCGCACACGCCGCCGCCCTCATCAGTGACAACTGCAACGGCAACCAATCCCCCATCATCATCAAACATGGCATACAACTCACCACGATCGAGGTAGCGGCACACCATCGATTCCTGCTCGTCGCCCACGAGCAACAGCGGCATGTAACGCCGCTTGTCACTATCGACCAGCTCGACTCTCATCGCAACTTGGCAATATCAATCGATGAGATACGTTGGAAAACTTTCAGCCCAAAACGCGGAGTTACAGCAAGTATGTGGTCGAAAATGTCGGACTGGATTCGTTCATACTCAGGCCACACCGTGGTATTGGTAAAACAATATATCTCCACAGGCACACCCTCGGTGGTAGGTTGCAACTGCCTTACCATCAACATCTGGTCTTGGTCAATCTCGGGATATGTACTTAAAAACTTGCGCAGGTAGTGGCGATACACTTTGAGATTTTCCACAGGCTGCCCACTGGCAGCAAGTTGTTCGTCGGCAAGCCCCTCTTTAACCAATTCGGCAAGTTCTTCGGCAGAGCAAAATCTGATAGTCGAAGTGTCGATATTCACCGACCGCATAATGCGTCGTGCCCCAGCGTCCCACATTCCGCGCCAATTCTGGAACGAATCACTCACCAATGCGTATGGCGGAATGGTAGTCACCGTCTTATCGAAATTGCGCACTTTCACTATCGTCAGCGATACCTCCTCGACATACCCGTTTGCGCCATACTTGGCCATAGTGATCCAATCGCCAGGCCGCAACATGTCGTTGGCCGAGAGTTGTACTCCAGCCACCAACCCCAATATACTGTCTTTGAAAATGAGCATCAGCACGGCAGCCGAGGCACCCAACCCGGCAACAATCGAAGCAGCATCACTATCCATCAATATGGCAATAGCCACAATAATCCCCACGCCTGCCGACACCAATTTTATCATCTGGTAAACGCCTTTAAGTGGGCGGTTACGCAAATGCTCATGCTCATTTGACATCTCATAGATGGTGTTGAGAAACGTGTTGACAAGCATCAGCGACACCACCACCAAATATACCTCACACGCTTTAATCAATATCGCCAACAGCTGCGGCATGTCGTTGAATGCCATCGGCAACATTATGTACACCAATATCGGATCGATAACGCGGCAAAATCCTCGCAACATCTTGCGACTGAAAAGGTAATCGTCCCACTTAGCTTTTGTCGAAGCTGTTATACGATGTATCATGGGCATAACAACTCGCGTGAACACCACATTGACGACAAACACCAGCAGCAACATCGCCAAAATCACGGCAATGCGCCCAGCCCACGTCATGCTGTTCTCCACAAGTCCCATGCCTACCAGCAGCTGCATCATCTCTTCATTGATATGTTCCATACATCGAACTTCCTATTGTTTTCTTCTTATACGCAAAAATACTAAGAAACTGTCGAAATTCCACCTATATCCAGCTATAAAAACAATAGCTGCCAAGCCTATTGCCTGACAGCTGGTTGCAAAAAACTTACGTGAATTTAGCAAAGCGTCACTTCTTTATCTCATAGCGGTATATGATTTCACCCTTGTAGTTGTACAGGAAAAAGCGCATTACATCGTCATTGGCCGAAAGCACCATGAAGCCTTCATCGCCACTGCAAAATTGTGTGCCATCGACAGGCTTCACGTTGTGCCGCGCAAGCGACCCCGACGAGTTGACAAAATATTGCACGCGACTCCCTTTAGCCTGTATATGCTGGAAATTGTGGATATGGCCGCAAATATACGCATCAACGCCATATTTATCGAGCAACGGCTTCACACGCTTCTGCAAGTCGGTGCGCTCGCTTTCATTCTTGTCGGTATCGGCAAAAATGGGGTGATGGCCAAATACCACTTTCCATTTAGCCTTGCTTGCGGCGAGCGTGTCTTCAAGCCACTTTAGCTGAGGCTCAATAGCTTGCTTGCCGGCATCGGGATAGTCTTCGGTGTCACGGCGGTACTTGTCGATAAGCGGTGCCGTGTCGATAAACACGAAGAGGATCTCCTCGTTGCCCTCGTCCACATCTTTCTCAAGTGCATAATAACGGTCAGGCATCACCCAGCGGCGGCTCACACCGGCATAGTCAAGCACTGCTTGCGTGTTGCCACGATACTCATGATTGCCAAGTATGGCATACCAATCAATCATCAAGTCGGGATGTGTATAGATAAGCTCATAATTAGTCATCCACAGCGGGTCGTTGACACTTGCTACACCTTCGAAATGGTGTACATCGCCTATGGCAGCCACAAATTCAGGGTCAACCACATCGGCCATCCAACCCATAAGTTCGGCCACAGTCTTCTGCTCGAAATATCCATTGCGTCCCAGGTCATTGGCAACATAAATCGATGTTGCACCAGCAGGTATGTCGGGACGTTGAAATTCTACCTGAGCAAAAGTACTCCCAATAGCGGACAAAGCCGCAAACATTATCAATGTCAATCGTTTCATCATTCCATTATTTATCGTTACGAATAATCATGGAGTTGTTTATGTCAAGGAAAAACAACTCCATGAAATTGATTCAATCAAATTTTATTCTGCACCGTATGCACCGAAATATTCCGATGGAGCAGGTGAAGTAAATGTGTTGTTGTCAACAATTCCGGCAAGGCCCTCCATTGTGATACCACTGCTGGCAAAATTAGGAGTGAAATCGGTGCGGCCACCAGTGAGAGCAGGCGAGCCAGCTTGCAAGTGGAAGTCCCAGCTATTGTCCCAAGTGGCAGGTGCACCAGCCTCGTTAGAACCAACGTTGATGTTGATATCAGACTGTTGGGTAAAGTTCACAAACATCGGGTCGTTGTCACCGGCAAATGCACTACGCTTGTCGTTATCACCTACAAGGATACCTTCGGCTTCATCGGCTTGCATCTGTTGAACACCTTCATCGGTCGAAGCAAAGTAGAAGTTAGGCGTATATACAGAACGGGGATCTTCGGGTATTTCAATATCATGCTTCAAGCCCCAACGGCAATCATAGACAAGGTTGTTGTAAACCTCGGCATAGATATTCTCCTCAAGCCAAATCGAACCACCCTTGATGCCAGGACGACGCCAGCCGTCATTGACGAGTGTATTGTTATATGCAACGACATGAGTGGCACGGTTTACAAGGTCGGTATTCGACAATTTGAAACCATTGGTATTGGCATCGTAAATGAGGTTATAGGCAGCATCTACCGTACATTCCGACTTATAATTGATAGCGTCGCCACCATCATAACCATTGCTTATGAAACGGTTGTGGGCAACAATCGACTGGCCGCCTGTGATATATATCTGGTCTTCGGCATTGTTCATCAACGTGCAATTGGTAATAATCATGCGTCCATCGGGATTGCAGAAGTGTACGGCAGGAACACCCTCGCCAGTTTCGGACTTGAACAGCTGATTGATAAACGACTGCGAGTTCTCGGTAGTCTGTGCGCCACCATATTCGATGGTAACATAGTTCAAATAAAGTTCCTGGCAATCATAGCCGCAAATGATACCGCCCCAGTTGCGCGAGAAACGGTCGCTTTTCGAGCCACTCTCGACAGTGAATGTGATAGGGTTTTCCTCTGTACCCATGCAATACATGTTGCCCAGCACCACGATTTCGGGTTTAACGGCAGTATTCGAAGCAATTACTGTAACACCTTCCTCAACATAGAGCGAAGTATTAACAGGAACCACAAAGTGATCTTCGAGAATTACAGTCGAGTCTTTACCCCAAATAATAGCTGATTCGGGATATTCACTTTGGTTGTTTTCGTTGTTGTTCTCATTGTTGTTTGGTTCATCGTCGCTACATGCAGCAAGTGTCATAAGTGCTGCAACAGCAAAAACACTGAAAAAATTACGTTTCATTTTTATTAATTTAATTGTGGGTTATTATTTATCTCGTTTACAATTTAAATCTCACGCCAAGCAGCAAACCTATACCCCGCTTGTCTTTCCTAATCAAGGTTTTACCATTATCGGGATTTTGGCCTGGGAATTTATTGTTGTAGTCATTGTGAGTTTTGATGTACCTCTCCGAAGTCGTATTCAACAAATTAGTACCCTTGCCAAATATGGTAATGCCGCATTTGAAACTTTTCTCAACCGAAGCATCAAGCGTCACCTCGCCTTTGTCCCAGTAATCCGAATCAAGATATTGCGACACAATTGCAATCTTCTCGCCTGTGTAGCTGCACGCAAGCTGTGCGTCCCAACCATAACGGGTGTCTTTATACATAAGCGTGAGATTGGCCACATGCGGAGCCTGCCCCAGCAACGGACGCGACTGCTCCACATCATAACGATGTGTGTTGCCCTCGGCATCTTGCCCATAAAGTATCTTGGTGGTCGTTATAGTTGAATGCGTGTAGGTATAATTGGCTTTCACACCGAAGTTGCGGAAATATTTTATAATATCGATTTCCACGCCATAGTTTGTGGCATTGCCCACATTGTCGGGCCCGTATCCCACTTGCCTGTTTATGGTTCGGCTGACATATTCGATAGGATCGGTCAGATGTTTATAAAACACACCCGCCATAAACTCTTCACTGGCACTCGGATACCATTCCCACCGCAAGTCAACGTTGTCGATCTGTGCACGGCGCAATTCATTGTTGCCAAATTCCAAATAATCTTCATTGATGATGGTATAAGGAACTATCTCGAAGAAACCCGGACGGTTGATCGACTTGAAATAAGATGCACGCAAATTCATATCCTCAACTGGCGAATACTTGATGTGCACCGATGGCAACACGTCCCAATATAGTTGCTTGCTCTCAGGGTCGTTACTTACCGTTGGATAAGTCATTGAATAAGATTGGTCGGTATGTTCGGCACGCACTCCGGCAATTACATGCCACTTGGCTCGCGACAATTTCACCTGTCCATACACTGCGCCTATGTTTTCATCGGCAGTGTAATTGAGTGGGCCTACACTACCATGTGGAGTGGTAACTTGCCATTCTATCTCATTAAGCCCATTGAAATCAACGCCTTGTACTGGACGGCTTGCTCCACCTGGAGTGAAATTATAAGTTATGTGCGTGTTATCACGTGATTTGTCGCGATACATCCCTCCAACTTTCACATTCAGGTCAAAATATCCTATCTTACGGTCATATTTAAGGTTCAAATACCCAGCAAGGTCTCGGTCGGAATTATGCTCAAACCGCCGTTCGCCATGGTCGGCCGTAACAACCGACACATTGTCCTGCACCAAATTTTCAAGAGCTGTATAGGTATTATCGGGACGGTTGTAGTGTGCGTCGGCATACTCGGCAGTCCAATCTATGCTTAACCCCTCAACCAACAAATTGTTGTGATGCCCCGTAAGCGTCGATGCAAAAATTCGTTGCTTCGTCTGTCGGGCACGAGTTTCAAACGTCTGTAGCAAATCGCCATTTTCAGGATCGTAATTTAGCGACAAGTCAGTTTCGACACTCTCGCGCACTTGATTGGAGATATTGCTGAAAAATGCATTATACCATTCAATATCGTTGTTTACATTAAACGTATAATCGAGTTTCAAGTGCAAACCAGTCTGTAATTGTTGCTCTGAATACATGCGATCGCGCATGTCGCTCAATCGCACGGTAGTTTCGCGCTGGCTCATGTTATCAGAGAAGAAAAGGCTGCTCTTAGTGCGGTAAGTGCTTTGCAAGCTACCTGCAAATATAAATCCCAGCCGATTATCAAACAACCGATTTCCAACAGTCACCCCCGCCACAATATCGGGCATGGGATGGAAATAATCGAGCGTAGTCGTCCCTTGCTTGAAATCACCGAGTGTGGCAGTGTATTCTGTGCCATAAGCCTCACGTGGCGACTCGGTAGTAATATTTCCATGATCAAATCCGGTGAACTTGTGGTCGATATTCATTGAGTTGTAACCAGCAGCCACATTGGCGTTAAATGTAAAACGCGATGGGGCGTTCTTCATGACCATGTTGACCACGCCGCCAGTGGCATCACCCTCCATGTCGGCAGTGAGCGACTTGGTCACTTCAAGACGGTCAAGCAAGTCGCTGGGGAAAATGTTCAATGGCACATAGCGGTTTGCATCATCGGGACTCGGTATCTTCACCCCGTTCACAAGTGTATAGTTATACCGCTTGTCCATGCCGCGCAAGATTGCATATTGTTCGTTGTCGCTGCTGCCCTTGTCGAGCACCACGCCCGACATGCGTTGCAACACCCCAGCCACATCAAGGTCGGGCGACACTTCAATGCTATTGGCACTCATTATATTCAATATATTTGCCGATGTGCGTTCCACCATGCGAGCGTTGGCATCACTACGGCGGTTGGCGCTACCTATCACAGCCACCTCGCCAAGCATCTCACCCTCGGGGTTTAATGCGACATCGAGATGGGCATTGCCTGTCACCCGTTCTTCGTGGTTATGATAACTCACATAGTGCCAAACGAGTGTAACACTTTTACCACTTGGAATTTCTATTTCATAAGAACCGTCCAACCCAGTAGATGTCCCAATGCCAGACAATTCTTTACAAGAAACGATGGCACCTACCAATGTTTCTCCTGTCGCCTTGTCGGTTACTACACCTTCTACCTTATAGGCACTTGCCATCGCCACAGTAGCGAGCAATGCTGTCACCAAAAATACAAATCTCATATACTTGTTTAATTGTATCCTGTAAATCTCGCCGCAAAAGTATTGTGATAAAATAACAACAGTTTTACACATATATTACAATATCGTAACATCCAGTATTCCCACAAGATTTCTTCAAAATCATGTTTAAGCCCAAATTCATCACTGCGACTTGTTGCTTATGTCGGGATAAAATGTTTTCTTTGTAAAAAAGAGTATAAGATGGGAAAAGACACTTACATACGCTTCGACTGGGCCATCAAGCGACTGCTGCGCGACAAGGCCAACTTCGGTGTGCTCGAAGGGTTGCTGACGGTGCTGTTCAACGACCAGACCAAAATTGTCGAAATCCTCGAAAGCGAAAGCAACCAGCAGTACGAGAACGACAAGTTCAACCGCGTGGACATAAAAGCAAAAAACAGCAAAGGCGAAATCATAATCGTAGAAGTACAGAACACCCGCGAAATCCACTACCTTGAGCGAATACTGTATGGCACAGCCAAAGCCATCACGGAACACATCTCGCTGGGCGACACCTATCAAAAAGTGAAAAAGGTGTACTCTATCAGCATCCTGTATTTCGACCTGGGCAAAGGCACCGACTACCTGTATCACGGCCAAAACCGATTTGTCGGCGTACACACCAACGACGAACTGCTAATCACCGCAAGGGAAGAGGGTGCAATCGTGCAGAAACTGCCTGGCGAAATCTTCCCCGAATACTACTTGATAAGAGTCAACGAATTCAACCAAGTGGCAAAAACACCCCTTGAGGAATGGATTCAATACCTCAAGACAGGAGTCATTGACCCCGACACCACGGCTCCGGGGCTGCCAGAGGCTCGTGAAAAATTGCGCTACTACGACATGACCCCTGAAGAACGCCACGCCTATGATGAGCACATCAATGCCATCATGATACAAAACGACGTGCTGAGTACTGCCCGGCAAGAGGGCTTAGACGAGGGCAGAGCCGAAGGGCGCGCTGAAGGTATAGCCGAAGGTCGTGCTGAAGGCAGAGCCGAAGGACGCGCAGAGGGACAAAAGGAAAAAGCATTGGACGTGGCTCGCAACCTGAAATCTATGGGATTTTCTGTCGAAATGATAGCCAAAGCTACAGGACTGGCAGAAGATGACATCAAGGAACTGAATTAATCAAAAATCCCAATAAGAGCTCGCTTAGGTTCAAAGCATGAAATTCCAATACAACAATACCAGACCGACACGGCGGAGAACACCATCAGCGTGTTTGCAGAGCAGCCGTCACACGGCCCCGCAGCGAGCGGCTTGAACTAAGAGATACAGGTTACGCCTCCATAAAAACGACAATGAAATGAAACATAGCATCAACCACCGAATCACGGCAACCATAATTGCCGCTATCATCTTGCTGTGCGGCATATTGCCATCGGCAGCCCAAAGTGTCAAAAATCAAAGTTTCACCGTGGGAGAATCGACATTCTTGCTTAACGGCGAACCATTCGTCATAAAAGCAGCCGAATTGCACTACCCACGCATACCACGCCCCTACTGGGAACAACGCATCAAGCTATGCAAAGCGTTGGGCATGAATACTATATGCCTGTATGTGTTTTGGAACTTCCACGAGGAGCAACCAGGGCAATTTGATTTCTCGGGGCAAAAGGACGTTGCCCAATTCTGCCGTCTATGCCACAATAACGGCATGTATGTAATCTTGCGACCAGGCCCATACGTATGCGCCGAATGGGAAATGGGCGGACTGCCATGGTGGTTACTGAAAAATAAAGAGATACGCCTACGCGAAGACGACCCCTACTTCATTGAACGTGTTGAAATGTTTGAAAAGGCTGTCGCCGAGCAACTTGCCGACCTCACCATTGCAAATGGAGGCCCAATCATCATGGTTCAGGTTGAAAACGAATATGGTTCGTATGGCACCAACAAGCGTTATGTATCAATGATTAGAGATATAGTACGCCGCAACTTTGGCGACGAAGTCACACTATTCCAATGCGACTGGGCCTCGAATTTCACCAACAACGCCCTCGACGACATGGTGTGGACTATGAACTTCGGCACTGGAGCCAATATCGACCAGCAATTTGAACGGCTACGACAGATACGTCCCACATCGCCACTCATGTGCAGCGAGTTCTGGAGCGGCTGGTTCGACAAATGGGGAGCCAACCACGAAACACGCCCAGCAACCGAAATGATAGCTGGCATTGACGAAATGCTATCGAAAGGAATATCGTTCAGCCTCTACATGACACACGGAGGAACCAACTGGGGGCATTGGGCCGGGGCAAACTCCCCAGGCTACGCTCCCGACGTGACATCATACGACTACGATGCCCCTATCAGCGAGTCGGGGCAACCTACGCCCAAATATTGGCTGCTTCGGGAAACGCTTGCAAAATACATGGACGGAGAAAAACAAGCCAAATTGCCCGACCTAATCAAACCTGTTGCAATCGGCAGATTTGATTTCACCGAATATGCCCCACTTTTCTCAAACCTTCCACCAGCCAAGCATGACCACAGCATAAAGACGATGGAAGAATACGACCAGGGATTCGGCAGCATATTGTATCGCACCACACTGCCCGAATTGCCGATGTCATCAACACTCACAGTCGATGAAGTGCATGACTACGCACGCATATTCATTGACGGCACATTCATAGGCTCACTCGACCGCCGAAATGGCGAAAAACAGCTTACTATCCCGCCTTGCAAAAAAGGCGCAACACTCGACATACTTGTTGAAGCAATGGGACGCATCAACTTTGGCCGCGCCATCAAGGATTTCAAAGGTATAACTTCCAGCGTGTGCGTTACCATCGACTTGCAAGGTTATAATTTCACTTGCGACCTGAAAGACTGGGACGTGTTCAACATCACTGATAGCTATGACTTCTACAGCAACATGAAATTTGTCGCAATAAGCGACAACGGCAACCATCGCATTCCTGGTTGCTACCGCGCGACATTCACAGTGAAAAAGCCCAGCGATACTTTCCTCAACTTTGAAACATGGGGCAAAGGCTTGGTGTATGTCAATGGCCATGCCATAGGACGCATTTGGGAAATAGGCCCGCAACAGACGCTATACGTTCCCGGCTGCTGGCTGAAAAAAGGTGAAAACGAGATACTTGTATTTGACATTATCGGCCCGCGCGAGGCTTGCTCCGAGGGATTGACGCAACCTATAATCGACAAGTTGCAAAAACATGAAACCACCAAAACAATCAGCACAGAAAAGCCCAAACTTACCAATCCCACCGCCACTGGCACATTTGCTACAGGCAACGGCTGGCAAGAAGTAAAATTCGACAAACCGGCAACAGGCCGCTATTTGTGCATCGAAGCCTTGAATGCCCATGATGGCAAGAACCTTGCCTGCATAGCCGAGGTATATGCCATTGGCCCAGATGGGCAACGCCTACCACGCGAAACATGGAGGGCTGCGTATGCCGACAGCGAAGATATGAGTGCCAACCATTCGGCCGACAAGGCCTATGACTTGCAGGAATCAACCTACTGGAGTTCGGCACCACAGTCGCCATTCCCACACACCATCATTATCGACCTCGGGGAAACATGCACCGTTACTGCCCTGCAATACTTGCCACGCATGGAAACCCAGGTTCCTGGCAGTATAAAAGATTACAAAATATATATAACCGACAGTTGGCACTAACCGCATCATTTTTCCATAACGACATTATATGCGTTAACACACAAATTGCTAATTTTGCACCAAATACAACAAATCATGAACAAAGAAGTAACATCTGTCAACCAGCATTTTAGCAATAGGAAGATACCTGCCGGAGGAGTGAAAGCCGCCCTCATCGACATGGATGGTGTGTTATATGACTCAATGCGAAATCACACAGCGGCGTGGTTCCGCATGGCTACCGAACTGGGCATCGAATGTACTCGCGATGAATTTTATGCATACGAGGGAATGACAGGCGCAGCCACTATCAACATCTTGTTCCGTCGGGCATACGGCCGTGATGCCTCGCCCGACGAAGCCAAGGCTCTTTATGCCCGCAAAGTGCAATATTTCATTGAAATGGGTGAACCAGCCTTGATGCCTGGAGCAGCACAAATGTTATCGGTGCTGCGTGATGCAGGTGTCGAACGTGTGCTTGTGACTGGCTCGGGCCAACACTCCATACTCGACCGTATCACTCACGATTACCCAGGAATATTCGCCGCCGACAAGCGTGTGACTGCACTCAACGTGACTCATGGCAAACCCGACCCTGAGCCGTACCTCAAAGGATTGCAATTGGCTGGCTGCAAAGCCGATGAAGCAATTGTGATAGAAAATGCGCCACTCGGTGTGTTGGCCGGGCATCGTGCAGGTTGCTTTACCATTGGAGTTACCACTGGCCCTATCCCCGAAGCCGAAATGACCAAGGCAGGAGCCGACATAGTTTACAGTTCCATGCCCGAATTTGCACAACGGCTAAACACGTTACTTAACGCTTTTAAACAATAGCAAATGGAACACCAGCAAATCATATTTTCAAACGACATAAAAGAAGCTATCGGCACATCGCTGAAAGCATTTGACTACAACAAAGTGGTGATTTTGACCGATGTCAACACCCAGCAACTCGCCCTTCCCAAAGTTGCCGACGTGCCGGTAATAGCGCAGTCGCCATGCATTACCATCAAGTCGGGCGACACCAACAAAAATATCGAAGCCGCCATTGCCGTGTGGAAACAACTTGAAACCATCGGGGCTACACGCCGCACTGTGATAATAAACATCGGCGGGGGCGTAGTTACCGACTTGGGCGGATTTGCCGCATCGGTATTCAAGAGAGGTTTGCGCTTCATCAATGTGCCGACAACACTGCTTGGTGCTGTCGATGCTTCGATAGGCGGAAAGACTGGCATCAACTTCAATGGGCTGAAAAACGAGATAGGCGTATTCAACGAGGCCGATGCCGTGATAATATCCACAATATTTTTCGACACACTGCCAGCAACCGAGAAACTGTCGGGATATGCCGAGATGCTCAAACACGGATTGCTCAGCGACAGGCAATACCTCGCCGCACTGCTCAACCACGACATCATCAACGGCGACCGCAACCAACTGCTTGAATTGTTGCGCCAGTCGGTAATCATCAAGCGCGACATCGTGGCTGCCGATCCTCACGAACAAGGCTTGCGCCGCGCCCTCAACTTGGGGCACACCGTGGGGCATGCATTCGAGAGCCTTGCCATGAAACGCTGCGAGCATGTCCCACACGGGTATGCAGTAGCTTGGGGATTAGTAGCCGAATTGGTGTTGTCGCATATAGCCTACAAGTTCCCAACCGAAACACTGCACGCTGTAGCACAATTTGTCAAAGAAAATTATGGCACATTCCACATCGGCTGTGACGACTACAAAGAGATACTCGCACTCATGCACCACGACAAGAAGAGCCAAAGCGGCGAAATCAACTGCTCGCTGCTGGCCGACGTGGGCGACTTGCGCTTAGGTTCGACCTGTAGCGACGATGATGTGGCAGCCGCACTCGACATATACCGCGACTTGCTACAATAACATATAATCCCCCTAAGGCTGAACTGTATTACCACCATCACTGCCACTCTCGCCAACCGATGCAGAGGCAGTGGTGGTATTTTTATCCTCTTGCCTAACCTTATTCCACTGACGGGCATCACGGTGGTTGATATAACGCTCATAGTATGTGAGCAGCAACGTCGTGAGTGGCACGGCAATTATCAGCCCCACAAAGCCAAGCAATGCCCCCCATATCGAAAGTGACAGGAAAATAATCGCAGGATTCAACCCCATGTATTTACCCATGATTTTAGGTATCAATATCAAGTCTTGTATCACTTGTGATACACAATAAACAAGTATTGTGAGGCCAAACATTTCCCAAAAGTTAGTACCTGCCGACACCGTGCTCACCAAGCACAACACGGCAGCTATAGGGATGGAAATGAGTTGCAAATACGGCACCATGTTGAGCAATCCTATGAACAGACCCAAGACAATGGCCATGGGCAGCCCGATAATCCAAAACCCGATGCAAAACGAGATACCAACAAAAAATGAAACCAGTGCTTGCCCACGGAAATAACGGTTCATGCTCACTTTCACATCACGGAATATGCCGAAAACACGTTTTTTGTACTTGGGAGGGACAACACTCTTGAAACCAGCCACCACTTTGTCGTAATCGATGAGAATAAATACCACATACAACAACACTATAAACCAGCTGATTATACCAAGCACCACACTAAATGTACCGCCAACAAACGACCACGCACCGCTTGCTGCCTCCTTGAACAGATTTGCCCACTCCTCGCGGGTCAACAGCGATGACAATTTGTCAACATCGACAGTGTTGACTATAAAGTCATGAACCGACTGCGGCAAATATGGGACATCAAAATTGGCTGCGGCATACGAGCGAAACATGCGCACCATGTTTTCACCCTCGGAATACATGTAGGGGATAAGAAAACGCAAACTCAAACCTATAACCAACGTTACCTCGACAAGCGCAAGTATGGTTGACAGCACTCGTCCCTTGAGCTTGAACAACTTGCCATTCCACTCCACGAGCGGGTTGAGCATATATGCAATGATGCATGCCACAAGAAACGGCACCAGCACACCTTGCAAATAATGAAACAACCATGCACCAGCCAAGACACACACGACGGTAATCACAAGCCTCACCACACGGTCGAAAGTATATGGTTTCCTTCCCACTTCTTCCATAATCACAACTGTTTAGATAGTACAAATATAACACTCCCCCGCCTATTACACAAACCACCACACCCGAAAAACGCATAAAATACCACCACAGCAGGAATTGTGCAACAACGCCAGCAATGCGTCAATCTTTGAGGCAACCTATCGGAACTACATACACACCATCTTCTCGCCGATAGGCAAAATCCCCCACAGCAGTCAAAACCATCAAGAATGACGGTTCTTTCATTCTTCCAGTGTCGATAATTCGTGACAACGACAACAAATTTGCAGCCGCCTTTTCAATGGCAGTATCACCACCCAGTTTTATTTCGATCAATCCATAGCGTCCGTTGCGCAAATGCACTACGGCATCGCATTCCAGCCCCTCCTTGTCCCTGTAATGGTACACCTGTCCATCGATGGCATCGGCAAACACACGCAAGTCGCGCACACATAACGTTTCAAACAGCAAACCGAAAGTTTCGAGGTCGTTAATCAAATCGTTGGGTCCCAAGCCAAGCGCGGCTGCAGCTATCGACGAATCGACAAAATAACGAGTGTTGCTACTTCGCACAGCTGTCTTGCTGCGCAAATTGGGGTTCCAAGCTGGCATATCTTCGATGACAAATATTTTTTTGAGGGCGTTGATATATGATTGCACAGTCTTTTCCGACAGCGTGTCGTCGTCGTTTACTATCATGTCTTTGCATATCGCGCTCAGGCTCGTTTGTGAGCCTTGAAATCGGGCATACGAACGCATCAACAATTTTGCTCGCTCTGTGCTGCGAGCCACGCCATCGACACGCGATATATCCGACTTCACAACTGCATCGTAATAATTATACGCTTGACGCAATGCTGCTCGTTCATTCTTTGTGGTCGAACTTGGCCATCCTCCACGGCACACCAAGTATGCTATGTCGTCAATTGTCAATTTGTTATGTCCTTCAATATCGACAACACCAGAGAACAATTTCGCCAAACTGACATCGCCCGACGACTCTCCCGACTCCCAGAGCGACATGGGGCGCATCGTCACCCAGGCGAAGCGACCTACACCACTGTGATGTATCTCGTCGGTTGATGCCGGGACAGCCGACCCAGTCAATATGAACTGCCCCTCTTGTCGACGATGGTCAACCTCATACCGCACAGCATCCCACAATGATGGAATTAGTTGCCACTCGTCGATAAGCCTCGGAGCATCACCCTCCAAGAGCATTTTTATCTTTAATTTCGATATCTCGAAATACTGCTTCTGCTTCTCGGGATCTGCTACATACAGGGTGCTTTTTGCCTTCTGCTCGGCCGTAGTGGTCTTTCCGCACCACTTGGGACCTTCTATCAAGACTGCGCCTACCTCTTCAAGCCTGTATTCCAGCAGCTTATCGGCAACCCTCGTTTTATACACATTATCCATAGCATCACATTTTTATAGCACAAATATAGTGTTAATTCTTCAAATTACCTAATTTGGCGAAGTTTCATTTCCTAATTTGGCGCAATTCCGCTTCCTAATTTGGCGCAGTTTCATTACCTAATTTGGCGCAATTCCATTTCCTACGTGAGTTCGGGATAAGCTTGGGTTAAAAAAGGACTAATTGGGGAGTGTTTTCGATATGGACGGGCAGGGCTTCAGGCTTGTTGTCGAAGAAACAATATGCGGTGAGGGCCGAACAAATGTTCATTATG
>DVKC01000040.1 GCA_018716295.1 Candidatus Avimuribaculum pullicola | reverse complement strand
ACCAAAGATAATGTAAGGCAAACGAAAATGCAAAATTATCACACAAAAAATGCGCATTTCTCACAAAACCGACTTGTTTGGCAAAAAATCACTCTTTGTCATTGTCAATCGTCACCTGATTTGAGATGTATTTTCAAGGCGATATTGATGTTTTTTGAGTAAGTTTAGCGAGCTAAACGTTGAAAAGAAAAATACACTCAATAGCGACCGAAAAGGCACTCAAAGCATTAAACAAAGAACCACACTGCTTCATTGCTAAAAAATTTCAGTAAAAATTCAAAATAGTTTCTTAGCTGAAGAAGAGGTGCTCGATTAGTATCTTAGTTCCTATGGCTATGAGTATGATGCCGCCCCAGAGTTCCGCCCGGAGCTTGCGTGCAATGCCGTGGCCGAAGCATATTCCGAACAGCAGCCCAGCAAGCGAGAGGACAAACGAAACCAGACCGATAATGCCAATAGGCGGAAGGATTGTGGTGATGCTGTAAGTGCCCAAGAAGGCAAAGGAGATACCCACGGCAAGGGCATCGATGCTGGTAGCCACAGCCAGTGTGAGCAGCACTTTAAGGTTGGCGGGGTCGAACTCGTGGCGGCAATCCTCGTCCTTGAACGCCTCACGCACCATGCGCCCACCCAAGAAGGCGAGTATGGCAAAAGCAATCCAGTGGTCGATGTCCTCGATGAGGTGACTGAAAAAGCTGGCACCTATCCATCCTATCAAGGGCATCAGTGCCTGAAAGAATCCGAACGCGAATGCCATAGAGAGCATGAGGCGCAAGCGTATGCGCTGCATGATTATGCCGCTGGCTATCGATACAGCGAAACAGTCCATCGCCAAGCCCACTGCAAGCAGCCAAATGTCTAAGTTTGTCATTTTTTATCGTAGTAAAATCGCTGTAATTACTGTTTTACCATAGTAAGGACGCTCTCACAATGCTAACGAGCGGCAAAAGTAGCCAAATCGTGCCTATTATGCAATAGTGCCACATGAAATATGTGAATATGAGAAATATGTGAATGCAGCTGCTGCACATCATAATCACGAGTTTTGCAAAAAAATGCGACCTTCTGGTTGCAAAGCACCGCACTTATTGCTAATTTCGTGGCAGTTTAGGATTTATAAACTAATATCCCATAAAATATAATCATAAAACTATGAAAAAGATTTTCACCAAAACCTTAATATTGCTGACTCTATTTTTTGCAAGTTGCTCAACATCCAGTATGATAACATTAATGGACAATGATGCTGAAACAGAGTGGAACGATGGGAAATTATGGGCATTCAAAAGCAATGATAATTATATGGTTGCAATGACCATAAACACATCAAAAGATGATTACGGAACATACCAATTAGATTTGATTGTGGAAAATTTGACAGATACATCTATTGTATTTGACCCATCGCTTATCGTTGTCAAAATTGGTTCAGGACCAAAAATTCAGCAACTTGCCACATACGAATACCCTGCGAGAAAAAATGCAAATATGGCCAAATACCTCGAAAATGAAAACATCTACTTACTAACAAAAATTTCCAATAAAGGTAATCAAATAAAACAAATCGGCTACTTAAAGAAAAACACCATCTACTCCAAGCAAGGAATAATAGGATACCTTAATTTGGAACAAAAACGTTTTGAAAATAATGCAGTAATGTCAATAGAAATACCAATTGACAATGATGTTTTCAATTTCAATTGGTATATTAGCCCAATAAAAAATTGATTTTTTACCATTAAAACTATAACCGCATCATGAAAAAATGTTTTTTGCTTATGATTCCGTTGCTCATGGCGTGCAACGACGGCACCGACAAAACGGCGGCACTTACCGTTGACCAGCTGGCCGTGACCGTAACGCCACAAGAAAACCGCGAGTATTCATTCACCGACAAGAAATCGGGCTACTGGTATGGGCGCACCCACCAAGACGAACCTATCGACTGGTTCTCGGGGTGGAACATCGCCATGCGACGCATATTTTCGGATTATGCGCTTGCTGTTGACGGCTCGCCGCTACTCAGACAAAACGCCTCGACTACTACTGTAGCACCCGACTGCCTGACTCTCCAGTGGGACGGCATTGCCACCGAACGACTACAGATGGTCGATAACTTGGCTTTGCTCAGCATCTCGGTCACCGATGTCACTGGTGACAGCATCGCCATCGCGCTCAACGAGTCGTTGCTCAAGAATGCCGCGTCCACCGGCGACGCATTGTGCTACACTCCCATTGAGAGCGACACCAACATCATAAAAATAGCACCGATAGTGCCGCAAAAGGTATCGTTCGACGGACAGTGGCTCACCACACCAGCAGCCGCCGAGGGATTTGTAATCGCTTTCGGCGACGAAGCTCGCTGCGACTCGCTCATCGCGCTCTATCGCAACAACGGCAGCCAGCTGCTGGCCGAGCGCAAAAGCCGAATGAACGCCCTGCTTGCCGACAACGTGCCACTACACTCCAACTTGCCCGAACTCGACCGCTCACTGGCATGGATAACGCTCACCATGGATCAGCTCATCACCGAGCAGCAAGGCAAGGGCATATATGCTGGGCTGCCATGGTTCAACTCCTACTGGGGGCGCGACATGTTCATCGCGATGCCTGGCGCGACACTCGTCACAGGGCAATTTGAATGGACTGCCGAGATACTGAAAGATTTTGCCAAGCTGCAAGACGTGCGCCCCGGGTCACCGACATACGGACGCATTCCCAACCTCGCCACCCCCAACAGCATCATATACAACACTGCCGACGGCACTCCGCGCTACGTCATCGAGGCCGAAGAATTGATGCAATACACTGGCGACAAGAGCTTCCTCCAGGCCGTTTACCCCGCCATAGTGCGCACTATCGACCAAAGTATAGCGCATGAAACCGACGACCGCGGCTATCTGCTCCACGCCGATGCCGACACGTGGATGGACGTGAAGCGCAACGGTATCCCCGGCTCGCCACGCGGCACCCGTGCCAACGACATACAATACTTGTGGTACCGTGAATTGTTGGCCGGCGCACACATGGCCGAGCTGATGGACGACAATGCCCACGCCGACAAGTGGCGTGCCGTGGCCGAAAAACTCGCCGCCAACTTCGAGCAAGACTACTGCAACAAGGAGCAAGTGCTGATTTACGACCACCTGAATGCCGACGGCACTCCCGACTTGCAATACCGACCAAACCAGCTCTTCTGCTTCGACCTCATCGGCGACGACACGTTCAAGCAGAAAGTGACACGCCGCGTGTGGGAAAACCTCGTGTACCCCTGGGGGGTGGCATCGCTCGAACAGCACGACCCGCAATTCCACCCGCAACATGAAAACTGGGAAAACTACCACAAAGACGATGCCTACCACAACGGCACTGTGTGGCTGTGGAACAACGGCATTGCCATGCAGCGCATGATTGAATATGGACAGGTGGAAATGGCTTGGGAATTGTTCCAAAACATGAACCGCCAAGCCTTGCATGAGGGTGCAGTGGGCAGCCTCAGCGAGAATGCCGACGCACACCCACGCAAAGGCAAGCAATGGGCTGGACGCTCAGGCACATTCCTGCAAGCATGGAGCAACTCGGAGCAACTGCGCGTGTGGTACCAGTATTTCCTCGGCATACGCCCCGACTTGATGGAAGGCGTGGTGACTGTAGAGCCTAAACTGCCCGCCGAAATCACCAGCCTCGAAACATCGGTGAAAATCGGCAACGGCAAGCTCATCTATCGCTATGCCGACGGCAAATACGACATCAGTCTGCAAGGTGTTGACGCTCGGCTCAACATCATATTACCAGCCGAGGACGAGCAGCCAGCCAACGAAGTGTTCGACGGCATCGACTTCTGCCACCCCGACACCACCATCGACTTCCCCTGCATGAAGCAGCACTACAAGCAGTAACCACCCGCACATCCCCTCATATATTCCCCTATTGGGTGATAAATGCCTACCGCCCCAATAGGGGATAATTTTATACGAAACAGCAACAATTTAACATAATTTAGTTTTTTTCTATCACGAATATCATAACTTTGCTGGAAATTTGATGGATTATGAATAGATTTATCACTTTCACGATAAGCGTCATCATGGCAGTGGCTGCCGTGGCACAAAGTGCCGATGAGCGCATCGGTTCGTTGATGGGCGACGGTCGTTGGTTCGAACTTGAACGGGCTATGCGCGACACGGCTTTGTGCAACGACCTTAACCCCGTGGTTCGCGGCATGGGACAATCACTGGTTGCCCACTACTTCAACCGTCCCGAACAGGCTTGTTCGACACTCAGCGACCTGCTCAACAACCACCAGCAAGAACTCGGCGACAACACATTGTCGATGGCGAGCTTGCTGGGAATAAACTTATACCGTGCGGGACATTATGCCGAGGCCGCCAACCTGTTGCAAAGCCTTGCCGACCAACTTGCAGCACAAGGGGTCGATAGCACCACAGTCGCAGGATATACGATAATCGCTGGCCAATGCCGAAGTTTTGCCGACATCGGCGACGTATGCCACCCACTTCACCCATCGGGCGAATACCATCTGCCATTAGTCGCCGACAACCGTATGCACGCCGTGAGCGGCGACACTGTTGCCCACTTCATCTGTGTCGAAGCCGAAATCAACGGCACAAGCGACTTGTTCATTTTCGACACTGGAGCTGGCGGAAACATGGTATCAGGCGAAATGGCAAAGAGATACGGGCTGCGCCCTATCGATGCCAAAGCCGTAGCACAAGGTTTCGGCATAGTACATGGCTACTATGCCATCGCCGACACTCTGCGCATTTGTGGCATGGCGTGGACGAATGTGCCATTCCTCGTGATTGACGACTCCACTGGCCACCCAGAGGCCGACAAAGCGTTGAGCAAAATGCGACCAGTGCTGGGGCTGCCTGTGATGCTTACGATGGGCGAAATGCAACTCGACTTCGAGCGCAATGAACTAATCATACCCGCTTCGCCCACACCCAACCGGCTCGATGGTTGCAACATGATGAGAACCGACACTGAGAACCTGACCATAGCAGCCGCCGATGAAGATGGCGAACCGCTATTGATGCACTTCGACACAGGCGGATATTACACCATAATGTCGCCACAGTGGTATCGCAGCCATAAAGCCAAGGTAGAAACCTGCGGGACTCCCGACACATTGAGAATGGCTGGCGCAGGAGGCGTATCGATTACACGCAGTTACCGCATTCCGGGCAAGGGAATCAATATAGGCGGACAAACCGCACGATTAGACTCGTTAACCATCAACACCGGCATCAGCATCGACAACAAAAGCACCAACGAAACGCCTCTGCTAAGTGCCACAGATGGCACCATCGGACTTGACTGCTTGGAACGTTTCAGCAAGGTCATCATTAATTTCCGCGAAATGTATATTGAAGGGATAAACCCCAAAGAAAACAACTTATAGACGGCAAGAAAGCCAATCAATCACCAACCCTATTATTACGGCTATCCCGAAACTGAGAAATGTGCCAGCAAGCACATACTCGGTCTTGGGCGTGTCGGTGTCCTTAAAACGAAGTATCGACTTGGCGGCAATGATAAAGCCTACAGCCTCATACCGCCCTATCAATACGAAAATTATGGTCAACACCCGCTCAAGGTTGCCGATGAGCGCACCGGCATTCTTGATTTCGCGGCAACTTTCATTGCTGCCTATTTGGTACTTTTCCAGAATTAGCTTTATCAATATGTTGGTTGGCTTGCCAGCTACCATCATGCCCAATACCAGCAGTATGAATGAAATGGGAAAAACATGTGCAAGCCACTGCAATGGCAACATTGCTTGTGGCACATAAAGCAGCGCAACAACCACCAAAACTGCAATATGGAGCAGTTGGTCGATAACAAATGCCGCAATACCATGCCGCACGTGTGCTTTGCCCATATCAATTGCCAAGTGAGTAACAGCTATACCCAGTGCACATATTACAAATCCCGATTGCGGCACCATTGCCCATGCCAAGATGCCCATTAATGCAGCATGGAGATACATGAACGGGCTCAGGGCTTTCTTTTCTTGCTTTTGCTGGCACAACCGGTTGCTCTGCAAGTAGAAGTCACCTACGACGTGTGAAACGAACAGGCTCGTCAGCAACCATTGAATAGGAGGCATAACCGTAAAAATCTAAAGTTTCGAAATATTTCAATGCGGCTTCAATGCAATACCATTTTGCAGCTGTCGAGTGTTGATTGATTGCCGACTGCTTCATGCACATAATCGATGCGATTTCATTCTCATTGAGCGACATCAGCTTGTAGTGCAGCACTTCGCTTTGTCGTCGTGTGGCACTGTTGAGCAATGCATCGACAAGTAATATGATAGTACGCAACGATTGCAGCAATCTTGCATCATACATGTCAATAGTCATAGTCCCTTTGCTTGGTGTTCCCATTTTTGACAAACTACGTCCCGAGCGATATATGGCTTCACCGTCCATGATGTCTTCATTGCGGTCAATTATGCGCATTTCACCCACACCTATTGCGATACGGATTCCATAGGTCGAGAATTGTTTGTTTTTTTTCGTCCGTTCTATGTCAAACGACTTTACGAGTGTTTTCAATATCAGGGCGATACGCAACGCAGCCGACGGGTTGGGCACCAAACATTCAATGTAGTCGCCTTTTATCAACCTTCCCCAAAATCCAGGAAACTTGCAAGAAAGCGACACAAACTGGTCGTTGATTTTTTTCTTCAGAGCGATGGTTTCGTCAATGGAGAGGGTTGTTGAAGATACTATGTCGGCCGAAATGGTTGCGTACATCGTTTGTGCTTTTATATTTAACAAAGGTATTTATTAAGTTTCAAATAACCAAATTTTGCACAAAGAAAATATAAGTATTTATGCTTATAATCAAGAGATATAAGTATTCATGATTATATTACTAATAAATAAGCTTAGACACTTATAATATAATTATAAGCTTCACAACTTATATACACACATTATAAGTATATAAGCTTATTTCTCAAAGCAATTTCAAGGCAATGTGGGCGCAAGCTTCGGCATCGGCGAGGGCATTGTGGTGATTGTCAAGGTCATAGCCGCAATATGCTGCTACGGTGTGCAATTGGTGGTTTGGCAATATGCCACGCAATTTGCGGCGTGAGGCTTGCAGGGTGCAAAAGAATGTATAGTTGGGGTAATACAAGTCATACACTTTATGTGCAGCGATGAGGCAACTGCTGTCGAATGGCGCATTATGGGCGACGAATGGCAGGTCGCGCACTAATGGTTCGAATTGTTCCCATACTTCTTCAAAAGTTGGTGCGTCGAGCGTGTCCTCTTTAGTCAATCCGTGTATCTCAGTGTTTTTGAATAAATAATAGTTGGGATATGGCTTTATGAGGCTGTAACGCTCGTCAACAATCTTGCCATCACGCACAAAAACCAGCCCAACGCTGCACACGCTTGAACGTACATTATTGGCTGTTTCAAAGTCTATCGCTACGAAATTGTCCATATCAATTTATTGGTTAAATAATCATGAAACTGGCAACGCCGTGACTGTGGTGAGGATTGCTATCGCTTCTTCCACACTGTCAACATTGTCGATAAGCATCGAACGCTTGCCTTTGATGTCACGAATGTGGCATCGGCGCGGGTTTTGCTGCAAATAAGTGAGTATGCGGCCAAAAGCTGGAGATTGATAATAGGCCTTGTTCTCATCGCCAACAAAGTAGATATACATCTTACCCAACTTTAGGGCTATCTTTTCGATACCCAGTGTGCGGGCAATACGGCGCAGCGTGACGATGCGTATCAACTCGGCCGCTGGCCGGGGAATTTTGCCAAAGCGGTCTTCGAGGCGGTGACGGAACTCCAGCACGTCGCTTTCACGCTCCATGTTATCAAGTTCTTGGTATAGGCTCACGCGCTCGCTCTCCTGTGGCACGTATGTGGCAGGGAACAGCAATTCCATGTCCGACTCAATTACGCAATCAGCAACAAAGGCTTTTTCATTTTCTTGTTCGCTTTCTTCATCTTTGAATGTGTCGGAAAATTCCTCGGTGCGCAGTTCCATCACAGCTTCTTGCAGTATTTTCTGGTAGGTTTCATAGCCGAGGTCGGCAATGAAACCGCTTTGCTCGGCACCGAGCAAGTTGCCTGCTCCGCGTATGTCGAGGTCTTGCATTGCTATGTGTATTCCGCTGCCCAAGTCCGAGAAGCTCTCGATGGCTTGCAGCCGCCGTCGTGCCACGGGGGTTAGCGGCTTGCGCGGCGGCACAAGCAGGTAGCAGAACGCTTTGCGCGAACTACGCCCAACACGTCCGCGCAGCTGATGCAATTCACTCAAACCGAAGTTTTGTGCATTATTTATGATAATCGTGTTGACATTGGGCATGTCAATGCCACTCTCAATGATAGTCGTGGCAAGCAGCACATCATAATCGTGATTGGCAAAGTCAATAATCGTCTGCTCAAGTTTATCAGGCTGCATCTGCCCATGACCTACTGCCACACGGGCATCAGGCACAAGGCGGTTAAGCATTTCCTTGAGTTGCACAAGGTTTTCAATGCGGTTGCTCACAAAAAACACTTGACCGTTGCGCGACATTTCAAAGTTGACAGCTTCTTGCACGACATCATCGTTGAGAGTGTTGACCGATGTCATAATAGGGTATCGGTTGGCCGGAGGGGTTGTGATTGCGCTCAAGTCACGAGCACCCATAAGCGAGAATTGCAATGTGCGCGGAATAGGCGTTGCCGACATCGTAAGTGTATCGACATTCACTTTCAATTGCTTTAGCCGCTCTTTAACGGCTACGCCGAATTTCTGTTCTTCATCTACAACCAACAGTCCCAAGTCGTGGAACTTGACCCCCTTGCCTATCAACTTGTGTGTACCTATAATGATGTCTATTTCGCCAGCAGCGAGTTGTTCGAGTATCTGTTTAACCTCCTTGGGCTTACGAGCGCGACTCAAATATTCCACTTTCACAGGGAAATCTTTCAGCCGCTCACTGAACGTTGCAAAATGCTGGAATGCCAGCACAGTAGTCGGCACAAGCACAGCAGTCTGCTTGCCATCGGTCGATGCCTTGAACGCCGCTCGTATTGCCACCTCGGTCTTGCCAAAGCCAACATCACCGCATATCAGGCGATCCATCGGCTTGGCCTTTTCCATATCGGCTTTAACCTCGTTGGTAGCTTTAAGTTGGTCGGGCGTATCTTCGTATATGAACGATGCTTCGAGTTCCTGTTGCAGGTATCCGTCGGGCGAGAAAGCGAACCCTTTTTCTTCTTTTCGGGCTGCATAGAGTTTTATCAAGTCGCGGGCTATGTCCTTGAGTTTGCTCTTGGTGCGCTCTTTCATGCGATTCCATGCACCGCTGCCCAACTTGTTGATACGCGGTTCCACGCCCTCCTTGCCGCGATACTTTGCGAGCTTGTGAAGGGCATGAATCGACACGAAGATAATATCGTCGTTCAAGTAAATAAGCTTTATCATCTCCTGCATTTTCCCGTTGACCGATGTGCGTACCAACCCGCCAAACTTGCCCACACCATGGTCAACATGCACAATGTAGTCGCCCACTTCTATCTGGTTCAACTCCTTTAGCGACAATGCCAATTTGCCCGAGCGGGCACGGTCACTCTTAAGATTGTACTTGTGGAAACGGTCGAAAATCTGATGGTCGGTAAATACGCATAACTTCAACTCGTTATCTACAAAGCCTTCATGTATAGTTTTAACCACAGGAGTGAAACGGATGTCATCGGCACGATCCTCGAATATCGCTTTCAAACGTTCAATTTGCTTCTCGCTATCCGACAATATGTATATCGTATAACCATTTTGCAAAAAGTCGTGGAACGAATCACTTATAAGGTCGAAATTTTTGTGGTAAATAGCTTGCGGCGAGAAGTGGAACGTCAGACGGGCATCACATGCCTGGTTCGACTCATTGTAATGGAAATCAATGCGCCGCATCGTCGAAAAGCGTGTCGTAAAATCAATGCAATCAACCACTTTCTTCATCGCATCGTGGTCACCCTCGCCAGCGATTACGGCACTTTCCGACAATGTTTCTTCAGAAATTGCTTTCACACGTTGTAGCAGCCAATCCTTATCACGACAAACCAATATTGCATCACTCCCGATATATTCAAGCAGAGAAACGCCACCGGCACTTTCGGTTGCCGTGCCATTGATTATCGACACTTCGTCAACCTTGGCTTCCGACAATTGGGTTTCAACATTGAACGTGCGAATGCTATCAATCTCGTCGCCGAAGAAGTCAATACGGTATGGCAACTCATTGGCATAGGAATAAACATCGAGTATTGAACCGCGCACGGCAAATTGACCAGGTTCGTAAACATAATCCTGCTCGCTAAAACCGAATACACGCAACTGCTTCTCAATCGCAGTCAAGTCGGCCGCACCGCCTTTGCGCAAAGTGATGGTGCAATTTTCAACCTGCTCCCGTTCCAACACCCGTTCGGCCAAAGCCTCGGGGCAAGTCACCACCCATCGCAACGACTTGTCGCTATGCCACTTGTTAAGCACCTCGGTGCGCAATATTTCCGACGGAGCATCTACTTGCCCATATTTTATATCACGCTTGTAGCCCGATGGGAAAATCAGCACGTTTGCTTCACTACACATTTGGCACAAGTCGAAGTAGATATATCCGGCTTCGTCCATATCGTTGGCAATTATCAAGTATGGCGACCTGCCTTGCGGGAGGCACGAAAAAAGCATGGCGGCAGACGAACCCGCAAGGCCATCAATACAAATCGTGCGATTATGCTTTGATGCCAGCAACTTTTTGATAGCCTCGCGCCTGGCCTGCGATGCCACCATTTGGCGCAGTTCCTCTATATCCATCGCTGTTATTTCTCCTCGATATTCAAAATCTTGTAATATTTTTCAGGGTCGGCAATGAGTTCAAGCGCACGGGCTATGCAATCATCGGTCTTCAGAGCATATATGATAGGGCCGCTCTGGTAGTGGTGACGCTTAAGTATCTCCATCGCCAGCACCTGGGCAATCTCGTCGCGGTGCGTGTCAAGATCCTTGTTCAAGTCGTGCTTCAACAACCCCACCATTACCTTGAATTGCGCACGTGTGCTGTCGTTCATGTAGCCTTCAAGTTCGGCAAGCTTCTCCAAGTCGGCAAGCCTGTCCTCACACACCTTGTCATATTTAAATTTGGCCGGGTCGATAAACCGTTTGAACTCTGCATATATGCTATCGGTTATCTCAAATTTGGCCGGATCGGCAACTTTTGGATATTCGTGTACATATTTAGTTGCAAAATTAAACGCCCAGTTGTCACGCACTATGTTATAGTATAAGCGTGTCATCTCGGGATAAGTCACAGTAATGTCGGGCGTTATGCCTCCACCATCACGCACTTGTCGTCCATGCGCAGTGGTGAACACCGTTGTCAAGCTATCGGGAATGCGGTTTACCGAACCGTCGATATTGCGGTGCGAATAATCTATTGCTTGTATCAAACGCCCGCTGGGTATATAGTATTTGCCAGTGGTCACTTTCAACAGCCCGTTATATGGCATTTGGCGTGTCGATTGCACCAAACCTTTGCCAAACGAACGCGAACCAATGATTACAGCGCGGTCAAGGTCTTGCAACGCCCCGGCGGTAATTTCCGAAGCCGAAGCCGACGAACCATCTATCAACACCATCAGCGGCATGTCGGGGGCTACAGGCTCTTGTGTTGTCTTGTAGGTCTTTTCGTCCTGTTTTTCCTTGCCTCGCTGTTGTAGCACCATCGTACCTTTTGGCACGAAGTTTCCCACTATCTGCACGGCACTTTCAAGCAACCCGCCTCCATTACCGCGCAAGTCGAGTGCGATGCCCTTCACGTCGGGATTTTTGATAAGTTCGGTCAAGGCGAGCCGCACTTCCTCGGGAGCACTCTCCGAGAATGCCGATACCGATATGTAACCTATGCTGTCACGCAACACCCCATAATAAGGCACTGCCTTGGGCTGGATCTGCTCACGCATGAAATTGAACTGGCGCAACCCCTCGTAAGGTCGCCGCACAGTGACACTGAGCAACGTGTTGGCCTGTCCTTTCAAGTGCTTGCTTACCTTCTCGGTATTCCAGCCGGCAGTGGTATCACCGTCGATTTTCACAATGACATCACCAGGCAACAACCCGGCGCGGGCGGCAGGACTGTCGGCATACGGCTCATTTATCATCACCGAGTCGCCCACCTGCATTATTACCGAGCCTATACCACCATACCCCGTGGTCAAGGTCAATATATCATCTTGCTCCGATGCCGGCATATATTCGGTATAAGGGTCAAGGTCGCCCAGCATGGCATCAATGGCAATCCTCATCGAGCGGTCGGCATCGATGCTGTCAACATAATAAGTAGCTATCTCCTTGAACAAGGTATTGAATGTATCAAGATTACGCGCCACGGCGGCTTGGTCGGTGGCATTGGTGGCGGCAAGGCTCGTGGGCAGCATGGCTACCGCAGCCACTATTCCCGCCAATGTAGGTCTTATCCTCATATTCATCACTGTTTACTAATTTAGCCGCTAAAATACTACTTACTATTGAATTATTAAGCCGCGCTTTGCCTAAAATTGCTTTAATCGCACATTTTTTTTGAAATTTGCTGCCGCAACTATTGCATATTTCAAAAAATAGCCATACCTTTGCATCGCAATTCCGAAACGGAGTTGCTACCGCTTCAATAGCTCAGTCGGTTAGAGCACCTGACTGTTAATCAGGGGGTCGTTGGTTCAAGTCCATCTTGAAGCGCAAGTTTCATAATAAAATTAGCTTCAATAGCTCAGTCGGTTAGAGCACCTGACTGTTAATCAGGGGGTCGTTGGTTCAAGTCCATCTTGAAGCGCAAAGTGAAGTCCGTTGCGAGAACGGGCTTCTTTTGTTATATCCCCACTCCACAAACCATATCATGCCTCCCCAATATTTCAGCCACTTCTTCATAAAGAGATTGTAAACCAACAAAATAAAAGAGGCTTGACATGCGTTAGATTTCCCAAAACCACAGGGAGCAAAGCTGCTATAGCGTGATTTGTCAGTTTCGAGGATTTTTTGTAACTTTGTTCGGTTAAAGAATTGTTGAAAAAATATATGCTATACGCTTGATTTACAGTGCCTGTACATATAGGCAAAACAGCAAGCAAAAAAGGGAAAATTACATAACTATGTCATCAGAAGAATTAGCAGAACAAAAGTATTCGGCCAGTAATATCCAAGTCCTTGAAGGGCTGGAAGCCGTGCGCAAGCGGCCATCAATGTACATCGGCGACACAAGCACCAAGGGACTGCACCACCTCGTATATGAAGTAGTGGACAACTCCATCGATGAGGCCATGGCAGGATTTGCCTCGCACATCGAGGTCACCATCACCGAAGACAATTCAATAAAAGTGGTTGACAATGGGCGCGGTATCCCTGTTGACATGCACGAGAAGTTGCACAAATCGGCACTCGAAGTGGTGCTGACAGTGTTGCATGCCGGCGGCAAGTTCGACAAAGGCTCTTACAAGGTGTCGGGCGGACTTCATGGCGTGGGCGTGTCGTGCGTCAACGCACTGTCAACCTACCTACGCGCCGAGGTGCGCCGTGGCGGCAAAATTTACATGCAAGAATACAGCTGCGGGCATCCCAAGGCTCCTGTTGCCGTGATAGGCGAAACCACGACCGACGACCACGGAACCACGATATTTTTCCACCCCGACCCGTCGATTTTCTCCGAAACGGTGTATGACTACAGCATACTCGCAACGCGACTCCGCGACCTGGCATTCCTCAATGCCGGAGTAAGAATGACCCTCACCGACTTCCGCCAAATCGACGAAAACGGCAACCCCAAAACGGAACAATTCTATTCCGAAACAGGTCTTGATGAATTTGTACGCTATATCGATACAAACAAGGAACACTTGATAAACGATGTAATACACATCAGCACCGAGAAGCAAGGCATACCTGTGGAAGTGGCCATGACCTACAACACATCGTTCAACGAAAACATCTACTCATTTGTCAACAACATCAACACCATTGAAGGCGGTACACATCTGACGGGCTTCCGCCGCGGACTTGGTGCGACTCTCAAGAAATATGCCGAAGATTCCAAGTTGCTCGACAAGGTTAAAGTGGAAATCAGCAAGGACGACTTCCGCGAAGGCTTGACTGCCGTAATCTCGGTAAAAGTGCTTGAACCACAATTTGAAGGACAGACAAAAACAAAACTCGGCAACAACGAAGCCATCGGAGCCGTGGAAACAGCCGTGCGCGAAGCCCTGGGTAACTACCTTGAGGAACACCCGACGCAAGCCAAGGCAATCATCGAAAAGGTGATACTCGCCGCAACGGCTCGCCATGCCGCACAAAACGCCCGAATGAACGTGTTGCGCAAGAGCCCGCTGGCGGGCGCAGGAATGCCCGACAAGCTCGCCGACTGCACATCGCACAACCCGGCAGAATGTGAACTGTTCCTTGTCGAGGGTGACTCGGCAGGCGGCTCGGCCAAAACGGGACGCGACCGCAACTACCAAGCAATATTACCGCTGAAAGGTAAAATCCTGAACGTGGAAAAGGCCATTGAACACAAAGTGTTCGACAGCGAGGAAATCGTGAACATATTCAGGGCATTGGGCGTGACAATAGGCACAGAAGATGACCCCAAAGAAGTCAACTTGTCGAAACTGCGTTATCACAAAATCATAATCATGACCGATGCCGATGTCGATGGCGCACACATAGCCACGTTGCTTATGACACTGTTCTTCCGCCGTATGCGTTCAATCATCGAAAACGGATACCTCTACATAGCCACTCCGCCACTGTATAAATGTTCAAAAGGGAACAATACCGAATATTGCTGGACCGACCAACAAGTGCGCCAGTTCATCGACCGCTTTGCTGGTGGCGACGAAAAACAAATCAAGTTGCAACGCTACAAGGGTCTTGGTGAGATGAACCCCGAGCAGCTGCGCGAAACGACAATGGATCCCGAAAACCGCATACTCAAGCAGGTGTACATCAGCGATGCAGCCGAAGCCGACCGCATTTTCTCGATGCTCATGGGCGAAGATGTAGCTCCACGCCGCGAGTTCATCGAACACAACGCCACTTACGCCAACATCGACGCATAACGCGCCACACACACTTGTCACAAAATAATGAAGGCTGCCCCAAAACAAAAACGGGGCAGCCTTTATCATAATGGGTTCGGGCATGCTGAAATCAATCTCACGCCACAACCTTTGTGTTACATCAAGTATTTCTCCACAAACCAGCGTTGGTCAAGGTAGTTGTTGCCGACGTTGACCGAAGTGAGGTACTTGCCATTGTAGTCATAGATATCGACAGTGACATCGTTTGAGGTGGCCGAGTTTTTAACAAACCCTATTCGCTTCAGTCCATTGATATGACCGTCATAAACCGGGCGGCAGAATGTGGCACCATTTTCCTTTATACAGCCTTGCTTGCCGTTTTTAACCACTATCACACCGTATGATTCATAGCCCCAGATGCGGTCGTAATTGCCTGCGCATGGCACTATCTCCTTGCCCTTGCCGTTAATAACTTTAACCACGCCTACGCGCCCGTCGGCATCCCACACGTGGAAACCGTCATCAAGATGCCCGTTGTCCGACGTGATCGCTTCGGTGATTTGCGAGTATTTGATGGGTACTATCAAGTTATCTTTACTGTCAACCACGCCAAATTTGCCATTTTGCTCAACACGAGTGTAGCCATTTAATAGACCTTTGTAGTTCGAATATTTGCGTGTAACCATAGTCCCATCTATCAGATTATATACAATCGACTTGCCGTCTTTCTCGAAAATAGCACTTTTTGCCCCGCTATAACCATTACCATAAAAATCATACGATGCCGAATCGTAAGTACAGCTTAATACTTCTTTGCCATTTTCATCCATTACACCAGCCATTCCTTCGGCAGTCACGACAAAGCGTTCGTAACCACGTGCGTATGCAAATGGGGGGTTGTTGTCGCTATCAGCATTGCATATCCAGGATACTTGCAGTCTAAAATAATCTTGAGATTCTGGCCATCTGCATTCCTGCAAATTCCCCACAAGCCGTCCTTACAGATATATATGTATTTCTCATACAAAGTACCACCATACTCTCTATTTCTATCCATAATCTTGTCGTATTCAACCTTTAACAAGATTTTACTACTTTTGTCATTTAACACCAAGCCATATTTACCGTTGCTATCACTTATCAAGCGGCATGATAAGCCATCCACTTCGATATTCCTCTCGAACCAGCACACTTGCCCCATGTTAGATATGTAGTAGATAGGATTGCCGTTAGAATTGGTTACAACATATAAAGTATTGTCGGTTGGCAATTGCGCATTACTTTTCACAATCCCCAAGCGCGTCCCATTCGAGAAGTCGCAACAGTAATATTTCATATTGCCAGAAAAACATGCATAAATGCTGCCGGCAATGTGTTTCATGTTTTTCACATCATTGATAGCAATGCCACTTTTTGTTACTGCGAAACTGACAGTGCCACCATCTCTCATGGCAAGTATAGATTTCCCATATTCGACTTCTATTGTAGGCTGATGCATAGCTTTCCACATCGGGTCGATTTTGCGCATGTAATCTTCACGCACATTGTTAGGCAGATATGATACGCCAAGTTCACCTTTGATGACTCTTATGCTGTCTGAAACATTTGTTATCGACACATTCTTGAAATATGTTTTTTCCCATTCCTGACTGTTGGCAAGTCTATCCAACACAGCCTACTTGTCGGGTTTGCCGACCTCTTGTGCAAAAATATAGCCAAAAGCCGAAAACATGTCGCGGGTGTATTTGCAGTCCAAGACCTTTTTCCCATTCTGACGTAATATACCCCACTTGCCGTCTTTCTGTGCAAGATAATAGCCTTCTTCGAAGGGTTCGATTACGGTGTACTCGGCCTTAACTGCCCACTTGCCCCAGTTCCCTCGGCCGTCGGTGTAAGCAATACCCCATTTCCCATTGGTGTCTTGTTTCAATGCCACAGTCTGAGCCATAGCCGCAGCTGCACTGATTGCAACAATGGCAACAAATGCCATTGTGCGTCTAATGATGTTTTTGATGTCCATAATAAAGTGTTTTTATAGGTTTATTTAGAAACTGTTTTGAATTTTTTGTTCAATGATTTGAGGTGTATTTTCGAGGCGGTATTGATTGTTTTTTGAGTGAGTTTAGCGAGCTAAACGTCGAAAAAAACAATCAATAGCGACCGAAAAGACGCTCAAAGCATGAACAAAGAACCACACAGTTTCATTGCTTAAAAATTTTTCCGTAAAAATTCAAAACAGTTTCTTAATTAGGTATATAACAAAACCACCTATCGCGTATCCCGCTTTATGCCAGACACGAAATAGATGGATAGCCAATATATTCACACCGACAGCAATTGCTGCCAGCGCAAGAAATCTCAATCGGTAATATGCCAGATGACATAGGGATGAGGGGGGATAAGACCCTCAAAACCAATCGTTTGCATATATGTCTATTTTAAATGTACCAAATAATTCCCGGCCACGAAAAGCCATGTCAATCTCTATCACGAAAATGTGAACATACCGAGTCACATCTCTCATTCAACAAAGATAGCATATTTTTTATTATTAGGGCAAATTTTGTCCGTTAAAACGCGACGAAGGGACACATAGCCCGTGTGTCCCTTCGTTACTGCCCCAAAAAGGACAATCATTTTATCTTCACAAACTCTGGCACCAATGCTTTCACTTGCAGTGGCTCACTACCTGGCGTGAGCGACAATGCAATATCCTTGTCACTGAACACCACTACCACCTCGTTGTCGCTCATGGGGTCGCTCTTGCGTACCACCAATACATCGGCTCCCACTATGTGAGGTTCATAAAACTCGGCAGTACCACGCCACAAGGCAGGGTTCTCGGCTCGCAACTTCATCACCGCCGATATATAATCCTTGAGCCGCTGTTCATCGGCATTACGAGCCACGATGTGCCCACTCGTGCGGGCATAATTGTCTTTCTGCGCTCCAGGCTTGTCTTTCGACGTGTCGCCAAATTCATCGCCGTAATATATGGTCACAGGCCCCGAGTAAGCAGCCAAAATGGCGTGCCTGAGCATTAATTTCTCATAAAAATAATCTCCGCTTATATGGTCGGCCACACGATACCCATCATGGTTCGACAAGAACAGATTAGGTATGATTTCATCATTCAAGTAGCCACGAACGGTGGGCTTCGACAACACTTTCTTCACATCGTCCCACCCATTGAGCAAGCCTTCGCCTGTCAATTCCTGCATCTCACCGCTTATGAGAATTTTACCCTCAAAATCGAAGCAGCTCACCAACCCGCCATCACGGTAGCACCCTTCGTTGCAGTTGGCGGCATCACCCCAGTCCTCGCCTACCATGTAGCCGAGCGTGCCCCACTGTTCGCCACGAGCCTTGCGTTCGGCACAAAGTTCTTCGACAGCCTGTCGCACTTCAATCCAGTAATTATGCCCGCCTTGCAACAACTGCGGAGCCACATCGAGCCTCCAGCCATCAATCTCATACTCGTCAATCCAGTATGTAGCCACCTCCTTGAAATATTCGAGCGATGCAGGATAAGCCACATTGCCCATGCCGCCATTTGCCCTGTCACACTTGGTCATAGTGGTGTCAATACGGTTTCCCTTGGGCGAAGGAGCGGTGACACCCCCATGATGGCCAAACACGCCATCGAGCAACACATAAATGCCACGTTTGTGGGCCTCGGCCACAAGTTCGCGGAAGTCGGCATCCGTGCCGAAGTGCGGGTCAATCTTGAAATAATCATTAGTAAAATAACCTGTAGCTTGCAATTTCTCGCCACCCGAAGCTTTCGAGGCATCAAAGACGGGTGTCATCCATATTGCATTCACATTGAGGCTCTTGATATAATCAAGGGCGTTGATGATGCCACGCAAGTTACCATTCTTGCGCTCGCCATCGGGCCCCCACATGGCATTGTAGCCCTCGCCGCCACCTTCACCATGCTGAAACGAGGCCACCATTATCTGGTAAATCGTCAATTCACGATGGTCGCCAGTGAGCTGGCTCATGGCATTCTGTGTGCCAAACAGCACACAGAATAACAACAAAATCACTGATATTAATTTCTTGTTCATAGGTTTATGTCGTAAATGATTAATACAAAGCATCGCAGAATATGGGCTGCACACACATCAAGCCACAGGGTCGCGCCAGTCGCCATTGGCCTTTATCAGGGCTATCAAGTGCGGTATAGCTTCCTCCTCGGGGATATTCTTCTCCACGCACTGCTTGCCTTTATAGAGGCTAATTCGCCCGACACCAGCACCTACATAACCATAATCGGCATCGGCCATCTCGCCTGGCCCGTTTACTATACACCCCATTATGCCAATCTTCAAGTGCGACAAGTGCGAAGTAGCCTCTTTCACCCGATGCACGGTCGATTGCAGGTCATACATAGTGCGGCCGCACCCCGGACACGATATAAACTCGGTCTTGCTGATGCGCTGGCGCGCAGCTTGCAAAATGGCAAATTCATAGCGCACAATGTCGCTATAATTCTTGTAATTAGGCGTTTCCATCCACACACCGTCACGGAAGCCGTTGATTAACAACGTGCCGAAATCAACACCAGCCTTGACTTGCAACCACTCATTGTCGCTGTCGGGATAACGGTTCTGTGGTATTACCGGAGCTGTTATGCCGCGGTCTATGAGGGCATGCATAAATGCCTGTTGGCAACCTGTAACGTTGACCGATGTAGGAGTTACCACTATCACCACATCATCACGACCTTTCAAGAAATCGAGGCACCCGCTATCGACATCGGTATCGGCTGGCACCCGCAACCACTTCATGCCACTCGGGCACTGCTGCAACTCACCAGCCTCTTCGAGCGAGAAGAGTGGCGAAACATTTTCCCCGCCCTTGTATTTCGCCCAAGGCACGATGAAACGGCCTGGAGCATTGGGAATCTTGCCATCGGCAATATAATAAAAGTCGGGACGTGGCTTGCCATACACATTGCCCGGCAAGCACGAAGCAACCACAACCGGCGGTTTGTTGCCGCCTACCACGCCACCCACGGTGGCAGTAACGCGGCGTTGCGGCCTTATGCGGTCGTAACCGCGGCTCACCGTGCCAGCAATGGGAGCATGGCCCTCGCGCGAAGTTACATATTTCACCAGTTTCACAGCCACAGGCACCTCAAGTTCAGGATCTTCACTCAACGACACACGAATAGTATCGCCAATACCCTCGGCAAGCAACGTGCCAATGCCGACAGCCGACTTGATGCGCCCATCTTCGCCATCGCCCGCTTCGGTCACACCCAAGTGCAACGGGTAGTGCATGTCCTCGCGATCCATGGCAGCCACCATCAATCGCACGGTTTCCACCATCAACACCGTATTAGACGCTTTCATCGAAATCACTACATCGTGGAAGTTCTCGGCCTCAAACACTCGCAGGAATTCCATCACGCTCTCCACCATACCCTCGGGCGTGTCGCCATAGCGGCTCATGATGCGGTCGCTGAGCGAACCGTGGTTCACACCGAGCCGCACTGCCGTGTGGTGTTCCCGGCACAAATCGATAAACGGCGTGAGGGCATCATGTATGCGCTGCAACTCATGGGCATACTCCTCATCGGTGTAAGTGAGCGTCTTGAACGTGCGGGCGGCATCTACAAAGTTGCCTGGATTGATGCGCACTTTGTCAACGACCTTGGCAGCCGCGTAAGCCGCCGACGGATTGAAATGTATATCGGCAATGAGCGGCACTGAATAACCCTCACTGCGCAGCACCTTGCGTATCTCGCCAATGTTGTTGGCTTCGCGCACACCTTGCGCCGTGAGCCTCACGTAATCGGCACCGGCATCACAAATGCGTCGGCACTGCGCCACACTGCCCGACGTGTCCATGGTTGATGTCGAAGTCATCGACTGTATCCTTATCGGGAAATCCGAACCCAGCGGCGTTTCCCCTATATCGACACGAGAAGTTTTGCGACGTGAATAATTCATAAGCATTACTTTTGTTTAAGTTATGAAACCGTTCCACCTCAGGAACAGCTCTTCACGGCTGCTTCCCGATTGCTTGCCCGGTCGCAATGCCACGCAAGCAATCGAAATAGCCCGTAATCTTGTTTTATAAAGTTATTTCAAAAAATTCCAACACAAATTTCTACTGTGGGAATAATGCATGGTATGAGATATTACATTCGTCTTGTGCTGCCACATACGCCACACGTGCATGGGGCGGCAGCTTCTTAATTGGTCTTGAACTTGTATTGCACCTTGCGCAATTCTTCGTTGGCTGCCACAATCTTGCCAGCCAACCCTTTCTTGTAGGCATGAAAACGAGCCGACAACTCAGGGTCGCCCAAAGCGAGAATTTGCACTGCAAGTATGGCGGCGTTCATTGCCCCGTTTATACCCACTGTGGCAACAGGTATGCCCGGAGGCATCTGCACGATGGCAAGCAACGCATCCATCCCGTCAAGCGACGAATTAATGGGGACACCGATAACTGGCACTGCGGTCATCGCGGCAATCACGCCAGGCAAATGGGCTGCCATGCCAGCAGCGGCAATTATCACACGAATGCCGCGTTCCTCGGCACCTGTGGCAAAACGTGCCACCTCGTCGGGAGTGCGGTGCGCCGACAGGGCATTCATTTCAAACGGAACTTCCATCTCGTCAAGCAGCTTTGCCGCCTTTTCCATTACTGGCAGGTCGGAAGTGCTGCCCATTATGATACTAACTACAGGTTTCATCATATTCTTTTTCCTTGTCAGTTAAGAGTTTTATATAACATTATGTGCTTCTCTTTCAAGAAAACAATGTGCAAGTGAGGTAAACGACCACAAGTCCATTGGCAAATCCCGCCAACACCTGCATGAACGTGTGCCGCTGCATGAATATGCGCGACGAGCCAAGGCAACCAGCCAGCAACACAAGCATGGCAATAATCATTTTCATGTCGAGCACATTGTAACCGTCAACATGCACATGTATCGCAAATGCCAACAGCCCACCTATGCCAGCCATGTGGGCACTTATCTTCCACCACAGTGTCACCACAGTCGAAACCAAGCAAGCCGCAGCCCCTCCTACCATGAACATCACCACCCATTGCGGTGTGTGGATATGGTGCAAGTACAATGCCGAGCATATATAGCACAGCACCGTGGCAATATAGGGCAACCACCGTTCCTCGCGCTTCACGAGCCGCTTGTCTTCTATCACCTTCAAGTTATGCAACACGGCAATGGTCACCATGGGCATTATACACGTGATGCCAAATATCACCAACAAGACCACCAGGCGCGTGCCAAGCGGTATGTAACACAGCACTGTGGCCCACAACGCAATGAAAACACCCATCGTGGGCATTAACAACGGGCTAAGCACCGTGGAAAAGATGCGGGCAAACACATATATAATTGAATCGGCATTTATTTTACTCATAATCAGTGGTATTTCGTTTCTTAAGTTTTTATGTCAATGCTTTGGCAGTTCATATTTCTTTGCGAAGCCGTGCCACAGGTATTCCTATACGCTCGCGATACTTGGCCACCGTGCGCCGTGCTATCTCGTAACCCTTGCTTTTCAAGATGTCGCACAATTTCAAGTCGGACAACGGTTTACGCTTGTCCTCGGCATCAATTACCGATTTTATAATCGACTGTATCTCGCGCGACGACACCTCCTCGCCCGACTCGTGCTGCAGCCCCTCGGTGAAAAAGAATTTCAGCGGAAATACCCCCCACTGTGTGGTGACATACTTATTCATCGTCACACGCGACACGACCGACACATCAAGTCCCGTGTCGTCGGCGATATCTTTAAGTATCATCGGTTTGAGCTGCATCTCATCGCCAGTGAGGAAAAAGTCGCGCTGCCGCAGTGTTATGGCACGCATGGTCTTGAACAACGTTTCTTGCCGCTGCTGCAACACTTTGATGAAATTTGAAGCCTTCTCATACTTGTTCTTTATGTCGGCGGCCTCCTCTTCCTCGCGGCGGCTGGCGGGTTTCTTGCCGCTATACTTGTTATAAAGCAGCGAGTAACTTTCCGACACCTGCAAGTCGGGGATATTGTTGAGCAATGTCAAGTTCACCGTGTCGCCCTCGACATCGACATTGAAATCGGGAATAATCTGCTGGCTATGGCTCTCATCGGCAATGCCCGTGATAGTATTTCCCGGCTTGGGATTAAGCGAGCGTATCACATCTACCACCTGCTTCATCTTGTCGCTGTCGATGCCCAACGATGAGATTATGCGACTATAATGCTTCTTGATAAACGCATCGAAATACTTGTCAACCACCTTGTAGGCAAGCAAATGGGCCTCATCGCCACGCTCGCGCTCCAGTTGCAGCAACAAGCAATCGCGCAAGTCGGTGGCACCCACGCCTGCGGGATCCAAGTCACGCACTATCTGCAACACCTCCTCCACTTCATGTTCGTCCACGTCATTCCCCGTCTGGAACACAATGTCGTCGGTTATTGCACTCACCTTGCGCTGCAAATACCCGTTATCGTCGATGTTGCCTATTACATACTCGGCAATGAGGCGTTGGCGGTCGGTAAGTTCACGTTCCCCCACCTGCCCCATCAGGTAATCAACCAGCGAACCCTCCGCGACCACAACAGCATTAGGCGTTTCATCGTCGGCACTGCGGTTGGATATGTTGGTACGGTAATATGGTATGTCGTCCTCGTCGCGGTAGTCGGCCTCCTGCATCTGTTCGGGTGTTTCGTCAAACACCTCTCCATCCTCGTCCTTGGCGAGTTGGTCGGCTTGCGGATCTTCGGCCACCTCTATAGCCGGGTTGTCGTCCATTTCACGGCGCACCTCTTCCTCGATTTCACCGCGGTTCATTTGTAGCAAAGGCACAAGCATAAGTTGCAGCGGCGACAAACGCTGCGTCAACTTTTGCTCCTGCGTCAATGTTTGTTTACCTGCCATCGGCAATAACCTCCTTTTGTGTGTTACAAAGATAGTGCAAGGTGAGTGAAGAAAAAACAAATTCATTTGATTTTTTATTCCAGACCGCAGCCTATCTTATCCAAAGTAGTGCAAGGTGAGTGTAATTGTCCAAAAACAGCTTGCAGATTTCTTACATAGCCGAACCGCAGCCTATCGTATTTAAAGCAACGAGGCTTGGAACACGGCTCTTTCATTTACCCTCCAATGGGTCTTAATAGTAGATGTAGAATTGCCCTGGAGGGGCTGCACTATGCTTAACCGCAGCGTGGAGTGAGCGCAGCGAACGTAACCTGCGGTATTTGTCACCCTTGAACTACGGCTTCGGAGATGCCGTACTTTAGTTGTAGCAATAGTGCGGCATCTCCGAAGCCGCTTAGTGTATATATTTGCCTTTCCGCAGGTTACGTTCGCTGCGCTCACTCCACGCTGCGGTTAA
>DVKC01000039.1 GCA_018716295.1 Candidatus Avimuribaculum pullicola | reverse complement strand
TGTAAACTCGAAATTGTCCGTAATAACCTCAGGAAATACGGTTCGTAATACTTGCCATTGTTTCATGGCACAAAAGTATAATTTTTATGGGATTATAGGAAGGTGTACAACCGGGTTTTCGGACTGACCCTTTTATATGTCTTGGAGTGTGGTTTGGCGGTTTTGAATAAAGCAGTGTTGCTTTGGAATTTGCAGTAACATAAAAAACCGCTATCGTCCGAAGAATGGGACAACAGCGGTCTGTCAGTTTATGCTCTCCACCAATCCTCAAAGAGGGGAAAGCCTTCTTTCCGTGTCTGTGCGGTAACTGTGGCTGCAAATATGGCTTACTTGCTGCCGATAGAGTCAGATACCGTGAGGCTGTAACGCCCCTTAGCGCGGCGGCGTGCAAGCACTTTACGGCCGTCGGCAGTTTTCATCCTTTGGCGGAAGCCATGCTTGTTGACTCTCTTCCTGTTTGATGGTTGGTATGTTCTTTTCATCGTTTTATATTTTTACTGTTTCTTATATTCAAATTCGGTGTGCAAAATTAGCGACTTTTTTTGAATTTACCAAAGTGCACATTGTTTTTTCGCAAAAAATCCTAAAACGTGCATGTTGCTTCCCAGTATCCGTCCATCGGTTGGCTGTACGCATGAAGCCGATGTGGGGCAGTGCAGGAAATGAAAAAAGCGGGGATTTTATCCTCGCTTTTGGATTGTGGGCGTTGACGGATTCGAACCGCCGACCCTCTGCTTGTAAGGCAGATGCTCTGAACCAGCTGAGCTAAACGCCCTCATTTCGTTTTTGCGTTGCAAAGGTAGTGCTTATTTTTGTATTTGCAAAATTTTTCGACAAAAAATCTCGAAAAAAGAAAAATATCTGCCTCGACAACGGAAATCGTGGGTTATTGTGGCTGCGGCATAAGTTGGTTTATGAGTGCATCGGCCAACAGCGAACCTTGTAATTCGTAGCCGATGACTTGGCAATGAACATGGTCGCGGCTGCTGAGCAGCCCGTTGCTTAGCCATAAGCGCGATGACCCGTCGCCGCCTGCAATCTCATATAAGTCCCATACGGGTATGCGTTTTTCACGTCCGTATTCTATAATCACGTTGCGCACCGAAGCGATGCGGCGATTGATGGCATATCGCGACCGCCTTATTCGTCGTTGGCATTCCATGGGGGTCGTGAGCAGGAACTTGGCTTGTGGATTGGCTTCCTTGAGTTGGCTCACGAGCTTATCGATGCTTGCATATATTTCGCTATCGGAGTTGCGCCCGAATGCCTCGTTTGTGCCAAATGATAATATTATGAGGCGTGGGCTTAGCATTTCGGTCTGTTGGGCGAAATTGTCGATTTTCAGGTAGTCGGCAAAGCATGCGCCATTGTTGCCGATGGCATTGTAGATGATGCCTGGCTGGTCGTTGGTGAGGTATGCCCCATATAGCGTTCCGGTGCTGTTCACGTAGAATGTTGCCGACTGTGTTTCGCTCGGAAGGTTGTATGCGGTCGCATAGTCGCTTATCTTGTGCCCGCCACATTGTGAGCCGTCGAACCATGCGGTGTCGCATGGTTGCGATGGCGAGTGCAGCAGTGCCACGTGGCTGAAGAGGCTGTCGTCGCCATGTAGTGTAACGGTGAGCTTGCGTGGTGGCGTGCCGCCAAACGACACGCCTATGCCGGTTAATCCCGGGCTTATGTTGCCGCGCCGCCGCATCAGGCGGCAGCGTTCCACGGGCGATGCGTCGGCTGTGAACGAGTAGTTGTCGGGCTGGTTTGTGCCAGCGAGCTTGAGTGCGGCGATGCAGCCACGTCCGCCGTTGCCAAATTGCTGTTGTAGCAGCCGCCGTGTTACGGTGGTCATGTAATCGGCCTGTATGTGCGAGTCGCCTATGTGCAGTATGTTGAACTTACCATCGGGCAGGTCGGTTGCCGGGTTGAGCAATTCATCGGTCAGGCAACTCCAGTCATCGCCATTCATGTCGATGTGGTTGATGTCGGTCTTTATGAAGTCAAGTTCTTGGGCTTGCAGTGATGCCATGGCGGCAAGCATCAGGTATAACAGTGTGGTGTATAATCTCATTTTTCCATAGATGTTTTTGCACGGTGCAAAATTACAAAAAAATGGCGATAATGCGGTTGGAATAGGGCGTATCAAAATGGGGGGCGGAAAGACACGGCTTTTTCATTTAAGGAATGTCCTTCTGAAATTAAAAAATGGATGTTATATATTGTATTTCGGTTGCTTTTTGTTTTTAGCGGCGACATTTAGCCAAGTTTCATCGGTCGTATAGCGAGCTATACGACCGATGAAACTTGCAAACTGCCACTTGCTAAAAACAAAAATCGCCTCGACATAATTTATAGAACATCCCTTAAATCGGCAATAGACGGCTTCGCCGCCTTTGCCATAGCCGAACACTTGCCTCCCATTGCCGTATTATCCATTGGATAAGCATAGTCCAGCACTCTACATTTATCTGCGGCATTCTATTTTTTGACACCGGCACTTAGGTCGTTGCAGCGTAGCCTATTTGATACGGCCTGAGCCTCTGCATTCACTGCAAGGATAGTGGTAGTGGTCGGTTGAGGAACCGCAATATGGGCATGACGACCCTCCATAATTGTGGTAGGGTTGACGCCAGCCGGCTGCCGACCCTGTGGCATATTTGTAAGAGCGTGATTCATATTTCCGCCCATTGCAGACAGGGCACACACTGCTGCCGCTCGACGATGATGAGGATGATGGCGACTCGTATCCGCCACCACTGCTAACTCCCCTGTCGGTGAAAAGGACTTGGCCGTCGGGTCCGAACCATGTGCCAGAATGGTATGTGTATCCTGGATAGTCGGTGTTGGTGCAAAAGCAATGCCCTGAGCCGCCGCATATATTGCATTTGCCCGTTCCGCTGCACATTACGCAGCCTTGTGTGTAGTAACCGGCGTATATCATGCCACTTCCGTGACAGGCGCCACAAACTCCTGACCCATAGCACATGCCACATTTGAGCGACCCGTGGCAGGCATTGCAGATGCTGAATGTCATGCTTAGTAATTTGCCATCGCTGAAAAGTTCGTTAATTGTCATGCCATATCCAAAGTCTTCGCGCCATTTCTTGACAGATGTTGGCTTGTCGGATGAATCTGAAGGTATGTATATAAATCCGGCAGCCCCAAATAAAAGGCTGCATGGTAGCAGCATTAATGTAATGCAAAATAACATTTTTTTCAGCGTAGTCGTGGTTTTGTCGCAAGTATGGTAATTCCACTGGCAAATCGCATGCCACAATTTAAATTGTCGTTTGACGACACGGCTTGCCGCACTTCTCTTTCTTTTTTCCATTGTATTAACTATAATTCCTTGATGTTAAAAATCTTATACGAAATTATAATTAAATTTAGAAATTATCCCTTCCTGATTTGTTATATTATGTTAATGTAATTAAATTTAGAACATCAATGTGGTGAGGTCGCATAAGCGCAAAGAAAAATGGCGTCGTTTCGCAACGTCGCCAATATCTCTAACTACTATGGTAAAGTTATTATATATTTTTTGTTTAATCTATTGCTCATGTTTGTGTTATTTGTGGCAGCAGCATGAGTTGCCTCCGTTGCATTTGCATTTGCGCTTGCGGCATAGACGGTAAATCCTGTAGCCCAGTAGCGCGGCGACAGCCACGAGTATTGCCACTGTGATTGCTTGTTGTATCATCTTATGCTTTGCGAAAATTTCACATTGCAAAATTACGACGTTTTTATGCCGTGTGAAATACCCATTTATGGCGTTTTTTGATAGTGCGGTATAATCATTAATGGTGATAGCGGTGGTGCGTGACGTGGAATTTGTATAAATTAATAGATAATATTTTGTTGAAAAAGTGTTTTTTCAATATAATTTCACTAAATTTGCCATAGTGGCAGATTAAGCGTGTCGGCGAGTGCGGTAGGCTTGTTGTGCCACATAGAATAGAGTTGTTAACCTAAAAAATGATTGACATGAAAATTATAAATGTAATCGCATTATTTGTTGTGCTGTTGTGCGCAGGTTGCACTCCAGCCATGATGAACACGGTGAACCAAGTCGTGCCAACGGCAGTATATGGCGAAACTTACATACCTGGATATGTGGTAGGTTGGGAAATGTGTGTTGGTCGTTCCTCCGAAGGAGTGGTGCGGTTTACTTGGTCATGTTCCCATCAGTTGGCACCGCAGGAATTTTCTGTGCTGGCGGGTAAGGACACGTATGCCGTCGATGTTTACGGCAACCGTTACCCAGTGAGTGTGGAGGGCGACGGGTCGCGTAAGATGGCGGCAGGTGTTGCCGAAAAGTTTACATTGGTCATAAAGGGAATTCCGCCGGGTGCGAATGCTTTCAGCATGATAAGTTGCATGGTGAAGACCTCGACCGATGGTGTGGGCGATGTCAACTACCACACTCTGCGCTTCCGCAACATTCCCATCACCTGGTAGCGGTCGGTAGGGCTTCTATGGATATAAAACAGCCTTTGTCTTGGGTTTGAGTGGCTACATTATTGAATAAGGGTAGGTGATGTGCCATAGGAAGAGGGGGTGTGCCGGCATCGAGGTGCCAGCCGCGCAGCGGTCTTTGCACTCAATGACACGGGCAAAGTCGGCCACGGAAAGCCGCTTCATGCCCACTTCAACCAATGTGCCTACGATAGCGCGCACCATGTTGCGCAGGAAGCGGTCGGCTGTGATGGTGAATACCATTTGCTCGCCTTCGCGTTGCCACGAGGCTGCTGTGATGGCGCAGTTGTTGGTTTTCACATCGGTGTGTAATTTGCTGAAGCTGGTAAAGTCGGTGTATTGTGGCAGCGTGGCGGCGGCCTCGTTCATCAGCTCGAAGTCGATTTGCGGCGGATATTGCCAACTAAGGGGATACAAGAAAGGCGACTTTTCGCCGTGGGCGAAATACTTGTAGGTGCGGCTTGTGGCATCAAACCGCGCATGGGCATCGTCGTGAACGGGGAAAATGGCATGTATGGCAATGTCGCGGCCCAGCAGCCCGTTTAGGCTGCGCACGATGCGCAGCACGTTGTCGTGCGGCAACGCCTCGGGATAGTCGAAATGGGCTATCATCATGGCGGCGTTCACGCCAGTGTCGGTGCGCCCCGCACCGGTGATGGCTATGGGGGCGCGCAGCACTGTTGACATGGCTTGCTCTATGGTCTGTTGCACCGTGGAGGCATTGGGTTGCGATTGCCAGCCGTGGAAGGCCGCCCCACGGTAAGACAGGCGAATGAAGTATCTCACTGTGGCGTCAATCTTTTTCGAGATAGGTGTAACCATACAGGCCCGAGCGGTAGTTGCTCAGGAATTCTCGACCCTCCTCGGGGGTTATTTTACCTTGTTTCATCGACCGAGTGACCCATGTTTCGACATTGCGCACAAGCCGCTTGGGGTTGAATTGCACATAGTCGAGCACTTCGGCGACGGTTTCGCCGTCTATTACCTGGTCGATGTCGTAATGGTCTTTGTAAACGCTAATATGCACGGCATTGGTATCGCCAAACAGGTTGTGCATATCGCCTAAAATCTCTTGGTATGCACCCACGAGGAACACACCGAAGTAGTAAGGTTCATCGTCCTTGACAGGGTGTACTGGCAGCGACGATGACGTGCCGTGCATCGATATGAAGTTGGCGATTTTGCCATCACTGTCGCAAGTGATGTCTTGGATTGATGCCATCTTGGAGGGACGTTCGTCCAAGCGGTAAAGCGGCATGATGGGGAATACCTGGTCGATGGCCCACGAGTCGGGCAGCGACTGGAACAGTGAGAAGTTGCAGAAATATTTTTCGGGCAGCATCTTTGCCACTTTGCGCAATTCTTCGGGTACGTGCTTCATGTCGGCGGCAAGGTCGCTCACGTCGCGTGCAATCGACCAGAATAGCTTTTCAATCATTGCACGGGTGCGCAAGTCGAGCAGCCCGAGGCTGAACAGGTCGAGTGCTTCTTCCCTGATTTGCAGGGCATCGTGCCAGCTCTCAAGCAGTCGGGGTTGGTTTATGCGATCCCAGATGTCGTAAAGTTCGCGCATCAGTTCGTGGTCGGTGTCATTGATTTTGTCGGTAGTTTCGTCCCATTGTGGCAGGCAAGTGGTCTGTAGCACCTCAAATACTAATACCGAGTGGTGTGCGGTGAGCGAACGTCCCGACTCGGTTATGATGTTCGGTTGTTTCAGCCCGTTTTTCTCGCAAGCGTCAACTAATGCCGAAACCGAGTCGTTGACATATTCCTGTATGCTGTAGTTCATGCTGCTTTCGCTTGCGCTGCTGCGTGTGCCGTCGTAGTCCACACCCAATCCGCCACCGATGTCAACAAAATCGATGTTGAAGCCTATTTTCGACAGTTGCACGTAGAATTGCATAGCTTCGCGCAGTGCGTTCTTGATGCGGCGAATCTTGGTAATCTGGCTGCCGATGTGGAAGTGAATCAGCTTCAGGCAGTCGGTCATCTTGTTCTTCTCAAGTATGTCGATTGCTGTGAGCAATTCGCTTGAGTTGAGCCCAAATTTGCTTTGGTCGCCGCCCGATTCTTCCCATTTGCCGCTTCCCGAGTTTGATAGTTTTATCCTCACGCCGATATTTGGCCGCATCTTCAGGCGTTTTGATATTTCGGCAATCAATTGCAGTTCGTTGAGTTTTTCCACTACCAGGATAATGCGCCTGCCCATCTTTTGAGCCAGCAGTGCCAGTTCCACGTAGTTCTCGTCTTTATAGCCGTTGCAGATTATGAGCGAGTTTTCGGCCGCGCTGATAGCCAACACGGCATGTAGTTCGGGCTTCGACCCGGCTTCGAGTCCTATCTTGAACTTGTTGCCGTGGCTGACTATTTCTTCCACCACTTGTTTCATTTGGTTTACCTTTATGGGGTAAATAATGAAGTTTTCGGCCTTGTAGTGGTATTCTTCGGCGGCCTGCTTGAAGCATCGTGAGATTTTCTCGATGCGGTTGTCGAGGATGTCGGGGAACCGCAACAGCACAGGTGCTGTTATGTCCCTCACCTGTAGCTCGTCCATGATTTCTTTCAAGTCAACAGGCACGCAATCCTCCTTGGGAGTTACTATTACATGACCCTTGTCGTTGATGGAAAAATACTTCAGGCCCCAACCGTTGATGTTGTATAGCTCTGCGCTGTCTTCAATGCGCCACTTTCTCATGCTCGTGTGTGATGTGCTTTAATATTGTTAATAATTATAGTAGGTAATTTGCCGGCGCAAAATTACCGAACAAAATTAATGATATTTTATTTATTTGCTATTATATAAGCCGCATAAATTTGCTATCTTTGCAACGTATAAAGCGAGGTGCGGCCAAATGTCGCGTAATTGCGGTGGCAAGCAGCCTCCCGAGATGTAAAAAGAATTAGGAAAAGATTTATTCACACATTAATAAATTTAACTAAGATGGTAAATTTCAAAGATCTTGGCTTGGTAAACACTCGTGATATGTTTGCCAAGGCTATCAAAGGCGGATATGCCATTCCTGCTTTCAACTTCAACAACATGGAACAGTTGCAGGCTATCATCAAGGCTGCAGCCGAAACCAAGTCGCCTGTAATCCTTCAAGTATCGAAGGGTGCTCGCAACTATGCCAATGCTACATTGTTGCGCTACATGGCAGAGGGTGCTGTTGAATATGCAAAAGAATTGGGCTGGGAACATCCGCAAATCGTTCTTCACCTCGACCATGGCGACAGCTTCGAGCTTTGCAAGTCGTGCGTTGACAGCGGTTTCTCTTCGGTGATGATCGACGGTTCACACCTCCCATACGAGGAAAACGTTGCCCTCACCAAGAAAGTTGTAGAATATGCACACCAATATGACGTGACTGTCGAAGGCGAGCTCGGCGTGTTGGCTGGCGTTGAGGACGAAGTATCGGCCGAACACCACACCTATACCAACCCCGAAGAGGTGATTGACTTCGCAACTCGCACTGGCTGCGATAGCTTGGCAATCTCAATCGGCACTTCGCATGGTGCTTACAAGTTCAAGCCCGAGCAATGCACTCGCAACGCCGAGGGTCGTCTGGTTCCGCCTCCATTGGCATTCGACGTTCTCGACGCTGTAATGGAGAAGCTTCCTGGTTTCCCAATCGTGCTTCACGGCTCGTCGTCGGTTCCACAAGAGTATGTTGACATCATCAACGCCAACGGTGGCAAGTTGCCAGATGCAATCGGTATTCCAGAAGAGGAACTTCGCAAGGCTGCAAAGAGCGCAGTTTGCAAAATCAACATCGATAGCGACAGCCGTCTGGCTATGACAGCTGCTATCCGCAAGGTGTTCAACGAAAAGCCGCAAGAGTTTGACCCGCGCAAATACCTCGGTCCGGCTCGCGACGAAATGGAAAAGCTCTACAAGCACAAAATCATCAACGTGCTTGGCAGCGACGGCAAGGCCGAGTAATCAGTGCCATCAGTCACAACGAAACATTTGCGCCCCGACAGTGTATCACTGCCAGGGCGCAGTTTTTGTGTGCGAGTGCCCGTGGTGCGATTTTTGTTTAGGGAGTGATATATAAAAATCGATAATTAGAGATAAGGGTAATGTTGCCCTAGAGGGGCAAAACCATGCTTAACCGCTGGTGGAGTGAGCGTAAAGCGAACGCAACCTGCGGAAAGACGATATATATGCCCAGCGGCTTCGGAGATGCCACACTATTGCAGGAGGCTAAAGTACGGCATCTCCGAAGCCGTAGTTCAAGAGGGCGCAAATGCCGCAGGTTACGTTCGCTTTACGCTCACTCCACCAGCGGTTAAGCATAGTGCACCCCCTCCGGGGCTTATAGCTGTATTAATCAATCTAATGGCTGCGTTGCCACCACATCCATTTTGCCAAGATTTTCAATGGTCAATTTGGAGTAAATTATAGTGTAATTACTATAACTTAATTTTGTAAGTAGTACGCACACAATTATCTAATTCGGCACACCCTCTTATTGCTATTGTGATGGTTGTTGGCATGCGCTATTGGGGTGTTACAGGTCGTCGATGGCTTGCTGCATCACGGCTTTGGAGTTGAGTCTGTCGTAGTAGTCAAGTTGCACGAAACAGTCGTTGTCTTTATATTCGATAGAGAGTCTTATGTCGCCGTCGCGGGTGTGGAATGCTGTGTACCATGTGCATTGGTCATGCATCAAAAACATAATCTTTGCGACATTCATGAGTCCCATTCCATCTACATCCATTCCATCTATATCCATGTCGAATTTTTCCACGCAGCCCGACGGTGCGCCATATTTGTGCTGGAGCATTGTTTTGAGCTGTCGGTAGTCGCTTTCGAGTTCGCTCCACTCATCGCGTGAGGGAAATGCCACGTTAATGGTGTTGACCAAGTCCATCGGCTTTATGGTGGTCACTGTGATTTTGCAGTTTTTGAATCCGGCAAAGTCGCCTTGCAGCGTGGCGAAGTCTTTTTCGGTCTTGATGAGGGTGAAACCTGCCGTTTTCATCTTAGTGACATATTCTTGCAGCGAGCCATTGATGGGCACGCCCTTGAACTTCAAGTGTTCTTGCAGTGCATCGACCAACTGCGAGTGTGATGTCGCGATTGCCGCGACTGCGAGGAATAGCGAAATGATAAATTTTTTCATAATATAGGGTGTGTTATTTGTTACATGATAGGAACTATGCCACGTTTATCTTTGTCAAACGACCATTGTACTTGCCACGTTCTTCCGTCAATTTGGTCGAGAAGTATAAAATTCCATGAGTTTTGCGTAGGGTAGAGTTCGAATCGGCCATTTACCATATCATCATTAAAATATAGATATAGTGGGTTGAGGTCATAAACAAAACGGTCATTACTATCTTCGACACTGAATTGAACCATCCACATTTTTCCTGTTTGGGTGTCGAGTTTGATGAAATTCCACATATTTTGTGTGGGATAAAGTTTATACCGTGTTGTTTCGGCGGCCTGTGCTATTTGTGGCTGACCATTTTCTGCCGTGTCGGTTGTTTGTGCTGCACTGTTACCAATAACCAATAGAAACGAAGTTGCCAGTAGGAAAATATATTTTTTCATAAGTCGTATATAGTTTTAAGTTTGCTGCAAAAAGACAGGTATTATGCTCTGTGTCGGTATTGCTTTGTGTGCGAGCCACTCCAGTCGGCAACCGATTTAGCTTTTTTGCAAAAATAAGAAAAAACAGATTTTTTTTGTATTTTTGTATTGTATATTTTTTGTTTACGAGGAGCGTATTTAAATTAAAAGAATTTAAAAGAATGCTTATATATAATGTGACTTACCATGCTTCGGCAGCGGTGTATGATAATTTTGTGAAGTGGCTATGTTGCGAATTTGTGCCACGAGTCAAGTCTGGCGGTATGTTGCATTCTCCGCAGCTGACGCGCGTGATGGATGGCAACACGGGTGCCGACGGCTACAGTTATGCGTTGCAATTCCATGTGGCATCGGTCGATGTGCTTAAGCGTTGGATAGAAACCGAGGGGGCGAAGTTGAGCGATGAGATGACGCGCCGTTTTGGCCCTGATGTAGTCGGATTTTCCACTTTGCTGGAAAAAATCGATATTGACTGATGGCTGTTGCTATTAATGAAGATGAGTATGACCGCATCATAATAGGTATTGACCCTGGTACTAATGTGATGGGGTATGGCATACTTGGCGTGAAACGCCGTCGGCCGTCGATGATAGCTATGGGTGTGATAAGGCTTAGCAAGCTTGGCGACCACTATATGCGCTTGCATCGTATATTCGAACGGGTACTCGGGCTGGTGGAGCAATATCTGCCCGACGAAATGGCTATAGAAGCACCATTTTATGGCAAGAATGTGCAGTCGATGTTAAAACTGGGGCGAGCGCAAGGTGTGGCAATGGCTGCCGCGCTGCATCGTGATGTGCCTATTGCCGAATATGCTCCGTTGAAAATCAAGATGGCGATAACTGGCAATGGTGGTGCTTCAAAAGAGCAAGTGGCCGAGATGTTGCGCCGCATACTTGCCATACCGCAGGAACAGATGCCCGACTTGCTCGATGCCACCGACGCGCTGGCCGCCGCATTGTGCCACTTCTATGAGTCGTCGCGTCCCCAGCCGCAGGGCGGTCCAAGCTCGTGGAAAGAGTTCATCGCCGCCCACCCCGAGCGAGTGAAGTGACCCCGCTGTGGGGAAGAAAAATAAGGCAGACAAGGTGTGTCAAATTAGATAAGTGGGTGTACACTACTTACAAAATGCAACTTACAGTAATTGCACTATAATTTAACCCAAATTGGCCATTGAAAATTTTGGCTGAATGGGTGTGATGGCGATGCAGCCATGAGATTGATACGGCTATAAGCCCTGGAGGGGCTGTACCATGTTGTAGGTGGAGTGAACGATAGCGAGCGTAACCTGCGTAAAAGACAGATATATACACTAAGCGGCTTCGGAGATGCTGCACTTTTGTTGCTGCTTAGTGCGGCATCTCCGAAGCCGTAGTTTAAGGGGTGACAAATACCGCAGGTTGCGTTCGCTGCGCTCACTCCACCCGCGGTTAAGCATGGTTTTGCCCCTCCAGGGCAATTCTACACCGTCAGATGAGGTTGCTGTAACTTATAAATTGTAAGTAAAGTTGCCGTATTTATTTAATTCGGCACACCCCATTGTGGTGCGCTGTCGTGGGGTTATTCCCGTGGCAGTATGTTTGTTTTCAGTTTGTTGTAGGCTCGTTCGGCTTTTTCTTTGGCAGCTTCGACACTCTCGGCAGTGGCAAGGATTACGGCCATGCGGCGATGCCCGCACACTTCAGGTTTGCCGAAGATGCGGATTTGTGTGCCAGGCTCTTCAAGCACATGTTCGATGTTGTCGATTTCCACACGGTTGGTATCGCCTTCGATAACCACAGCGCGTGATGCCGACGGCCCGTAGAAGCGTATGCCAGGGACTGGCAGACCCATCAATGCGCGAGCATGGAGTGCAAACTCGCTCAAGTCTTGTGAAATCATTGTCACCATGCCAGTGTCGTGCGGGCGTGGTGATACTTCGCTGAAAATCACTTCATCGCCCTTGATGAACATTTCCACGCCGAATATGCCGTAGCCGCCAAGTGCATCGGTGACGCGGCGGGCTATATCTTGGGCCGAGGCCTTGGCTGTGTCGCTCATGGCCTGTGGCTGCCACGAATAGCGGTAGTCGCCATCGACCTGTATGTGTCCGATAGGTTCGCAGAATGATGTTCCGCTGATGCTGCGTACGGTAAGTAATGTGATTTCGTAGTCGAAGTTGACAAACCCTTCCACGATTACTCGTCCGGCACCTGCACGTCCGCCCTCTTGTGCCACTTGCCAAGCATGGTGTATGTCGTCCTCGGTGCGTACCACGCTTTGTCCGTGTCCCGACGAACTCATTATAGGTTTCACTACGCATGGCAAGCCGATTTCGGCCACGGCGTTGCGAAATTCTTCTTCGGTAGATGCAAATCGGTAGGGCGATGTCTTTATGCCAAGTTCTTCGGCAGCCAAGCGGCGTATCCCTTCGCGGTTCATTGTCAGCCATGCGGCACGAGCTGTGGGGGTGACATGGTAGCCCTCTTTTTCAAGTTCGAGCAGTGTGGGTGTGGCAATAGCTTCCACTTCGGGGATAATGTGTTGCGGTTTTTCAAGTTCGATTATTTCGCGCAACTTTGCACCGTCGAGCATGTTGAACACATGGCTGCGGTGGGCGACTTGCATGGCTGGCGCACCAGCATATTTGTCACACGCAATCACTTCCACGCCCATGCGCATCAGTTCGATTGCCACCTCTTTCCCGAGTTCTCCGCTGCCCAGCAGCAATGCTTTACAGCTTATTGGAGTCAATACAGAACCTATCTTTGTCATTGTAGTTAAATGTGTTAAGACCCACAAAGGTACAAACAAAAAACGAGAGTTGCGCCCCTTTGCAGTGTCAACTCTCGTCTTTTTTAGCGTCTTGTACGTGTCAGAAGTTGAATTTTTCGAGTTTAAGCGAGCCGAGGCGTTCCATTTCGGGCACGAGTGTTGTGAAATGTTGTGCGCTTTCATGTTTTGCTAATGCTTCGGCTGATGCCCAAGTTTCACAAATCATTAGCACTCCAGGGCGTGTTGCGCTGGTGAAGAGGTCATAGGCCACGCATCCCTCGTCCTTGAGCGATGCGTCAACAAGTTTCTTGGCAACCTCGGTTAGTGCGGCGAGGTTAGCTTCGTCCACTTTGATAAAAAGGCTCAGTCCGAAAACCCGGTTGTATTCATTCTCCCGTTTCCAGTACTATGCGCACAATTTGGATAGTCTGAACAAGAAGAATGGAATGTCAGCCACTCCCCTAAACTGACTTCTGAAAGCCTTCACTTTG
>DVKC01000038.1 GCA_018716295.1 Candidatus Avimuribaculum pullicola | reverse complement strand
TCCTTGGTAATCATCGCTTGTCTGTTTTGTAATGTTTTGATTTTCAACCATAAATATACAAAATACCAGCGAGATTACCAATTTTTTTTCATGTTTGCTTCTTGTTTTTTCTTATCCCGAACTCGCGTATTATTATAAACGACCCCTGGCAACTGCCCGAGCAGCTGCATAGTGCCATCAGCCCCTTTTCTCAATTCTTCGGTCACAGCATATATATCGCTTTTTGCGCTGTGCTTTACCAAGGATTCTTTAACAACCAATTCCTGAAGCATAACACTGCGTTCCGCCGTCGAGTCATTTTGTCCTTGCGCCGACACGACCATTGTCATGCAACACATCAATACAACCAATCGGAATTTTTTCATAGTTAAAAAAACATATTCAAATTTGACAATAAACACATAACAAATATATGCAAACTCATCGACAAGCACAAAATATTCATAAAAACACACATATTAACAACATTTTCAAGCTCAAACCACAACAAATCCAAACAATTTACACAAAAAAAGACCAACTGGCGCACCAAAAATGCGCCAGTTGGCAATATCAAGAATTATGTGAAATTACTTGGATGGAGCGTGATAATCCTCGTCCATGTTGTAAAGAATGAAGCTATAGATGTCGGCATACTCGTCGATGACCTTTGCCACAGGCTTACCACCGCCATGTCCGGCCTTGCTATCGATGCGAATGAGGTGCGGCTTGGGACCAATGTTCGACGCTTGCAGCGTGGCAGCATACTTGAACGAGTGTGCAGGCACCACGCGGTCGTCGTGGTCGGCTGTGGTAACAAGGATTGCCGGATACACCGTGCCGTCGTTCTTGACATTGTGCAGCGGCGAATAACCGAGCAAGTATTCAAACATTTCCTTGCTGTCGTCGCTGCGGCCATAGTCGCCGGCCCAGTTCCACCCTATCGTGAACTGGTGGTAACGCAACATATCCATCACACCCACTTGCGGCACTGCGGCGGCAAACAAGTCGGGACGCTGGTTGACAACCGCGCCGATGAGCAATCCACCATTCGAGCCACCATTGCAAGCGAGCTTTTCGGGGCAGGTGTAGCCTTCGCTAATAAGGTATTCGGCAGCGGCAATGAAGTCGTCAAACACATTCTGCTTGTTCATCTTAGTGCCAGCCTGATGCCACTCCTCGCCATATTCCGAGCCGCCACGCAAGTTGACCGAGGCGTATATGCCGCCGTTCTCGATAAACGGCAGATTACGCGGGTTGAAACTTGGCGTGAGGCTGATATTGAAGCCGCCGTAGCCATAGAGCAGCACAGGGGTCTTACCGTTGCGTTCGAGGCCTTTCTTGTAGGTTAGGAACATTCTCACCGTAGTGCCATCCTTGCTCGTGAAAGGCACCTGTTCGGTCACATACTCATCAAGGTCGATGTCGAGCGACGGACGCCAATATTCGGTCGATACATTGGTTTTCTTATCGTAGGTGTAAATGAATCCCGGCACGGTGAACGACGACATTGCATAGAACACCTCGTCGTGCTTGGAGCTTGCCACAAACGATGCCGAACCTATAATAGGCAATTCAATCTCGTTGAGCATGTTGCCTTCGCGGTCATAAACGTATGCACGGTTATATGCATCCTTCTCATATTCCACGATGAAATTGTCCTTGCCCGACGGAATTACGCTTACGAGCATCTCGTCCTTCTCCAGCAAAATAGTCTTTTTCAGCTTGAGCGTGCGCAGGTCGTAGGCTTCGAGTTTGCCCATAGCCGCGTCCTTGTTGGTATAAACATATATCACGTTGCGGTCGGTGTCGATGCCCACCACGCCGCACTGGCAATCCATGCCGCCAACCACTGTGCGGTATTTTGCCCCAGGTTGCTTGGTGTCCTTGATGAGGATATTGGAATTCTCGCCGTCGGAAGGATACATCAGCAAGTAGCGGTTATCCTCGACTTGCGCCGAGTAGAACATTAGCGGGCTGTCGCCTTGGTACTCGATGCGGTCGGCCGATTGCGGCGTTCCGAGCTTGTGATAGAATACTTTGTGGTATTCATTCTTAGTCGAGTATGCCTTTTCGGCATCTTTCGGAGCATCATATCCGCTGTAATAGAATCCGTCGCCAAGCCACTCCACCGACGTGAATTTTGCCCATACGATGTGGTCGTCGAGCAGCGAGCCGTCGGCAAGGTTCATCACATAAATTTCGTTCCAGTCGCTGCCGCTACGCGATATTGTGTAAGCCATATATTTACCATCGTCACTGAAGCTGATGGTTGCAAGCGCCACCGTACCGTCGTCGCTGAGCTTGTTGGGGTCAAGCACCACACGCGCCTCTCCACCGAGCGAGTCTTGCACGTATAGTACACTCTGGTTTTGAAGCCCGGTGTTGCGGAATGTGTAATACTTGCCGTTGCGCTTGAACGGAACACCCATTTTCTCATAGTTGAACAACTGCGACATGCGTTCGCGTAATGCCGCGCGGAATGGGATTTTCTCCAAGTAGGCATCGGTTACGGCATTCTCGGCCTTAACCCACGCCTCGGTAGCTGCCGAAGTGTCGTTTTCGAGCCAACGATAAGGATCGGCCACTTTAGTGCCGAAATAATCATCGACAACAGTAGTGTCACGCATTGTTTCGGGATAATCTATGCGTCCCTGTCCTGTGGAACAACCCGTTGCCAACATTGCAGAACCAACCATTGCAATATAAAAAAAGGGTTTCATCATTGAATTTAATATTTTAGAAATTATAAATCACATTCAACACTGTCTGCCCCACCGCCTTCAGCGTTGCGGGGTCGATAATGTCGGGGGTGTCGGCAGTGGTATGCCACTGCTTGAAGAATCCAGTGCCACTGTCGCCATTCTGGTCGATAATGTCGATGCACGGGATTCCGGCACGATTGACAAAAACATGGTCATCGGTCACAGCACCTCCATCGTTGTCAACAAAGTAGCTACCATAGCCAGCTTCTCCTGCCACACGCCACACTTCATCAACAAATCCTTGTGCATAATACATTGAGAAATATTCACGTGCAAATGTTGCCCCACTTGCTCCCACCATGTCGAGCAATATGCCATACATCGGTCGATAGCCTGGTTTGTGCGGATTTGCCACCCAATATTGAGTGCCCAACGCCCAGGTATCATCATTGCCGGCACCCGAATCACCCCAGTCCTCGGCATCGACAAAAAGTATGTCCACTCCCACCGATGGCGACTTCGCGGCAAGCTGCCGCGCCACTTCGAGCAGCACCGCTACACCACTTGCACCATCATTAGCTCCCATTACTGGCTGGCTGCGTCGAGATGGGTCAGGGTCATTGTCGGCCCACGGGCGGCAATCCCAGTGGGCGAGCAGCAGAATGCGCCGCTGTACATCGGGATTGTACTCCCCTATTATGTTTCGGCAATCGAGCTGTGTGCCATCAAATGCCGTCAGTGTCATGCGTTGCTCGGTGACTGCCGCACCATGCCGGCGCAGCTCATTCACCAAATAATCGCCGCACAAGCGATGAGCCTCGCTGCCAGGCACACGCGGTCCGAAATCGCACTGCGCCACAATATATGTATATGCCGAATCGGCATCAAACTCAACTGTTACCGTTTCGGACTTTGCAGTTTCATGTTGTCCGCCACTGTTGCCCGACTTGCTACCCGAAGAACACCCAACAAGTGTCAAGACCGACAAAATTAAAAAACAAAAATATCTCATATACTATCCACAATTTAATGCCAAAAGTAGTAAATTCCACCCCAACAGCCAAATCCCAACCAAGCGCAACAAGGCAAATAATGTATAAATCTTGCAATTACTGAACATTTTGCCTATTTTTGTAACTGTATATGTAGTCACATCTGTACGATGCTGTGCTACACGCCTCGCTGTTGAAAGCACTGAGATACCAACTAAACTATATCTAATGGATACGTTCAAGTCGTTGATTGACAAGGAAAGTACAGTTTCGGTGGAAACACTGAAACGCATTGCCATGCAAGTGTCGGATGACGGCTTGCCCGATGAGTTGCGCAATGTTACATCGGCCGAGGAGCAACGCCTCAACCGGCACCTTGCCGAACACATCGACACCATGGCTGGATGTATCGAAGCAGCTTTCGGCCTTATAAATCCCAAGTATTTTGCCGGGCCAGTCAATGTGGTTGACTGGAACTGCGGACAAGGCGTGTCAACAGTGTGCCTCAACGATTACTTGAGCAAGACATTCCCATCGTCGGGCATAAAGGCAATCAAACTGGTCGAACCATCACAGCAAGCATTAGAACGTGCATTGACAGTAGTAAGAAAAGCCTGCCAAGACATAGATATAAGAACGACAAACAAGGCTGCCAGCGATGTCATAAGCGACAACCTGCGTTTTGCCGGCGGGGTGGTATTGCATATCTTCAACGATTTGCTCAACTGCGAGGGAATTGACTTCAAGAGCCTTGCATCACGCATCACGGTCAACGCCAATTGCACCAATGTGGTTGTCGGATGTGGCAAATGCTATTTCCAAGGTAATCGCCGTACAGCGGCATTCATCGACTACCTGTGCGATGCCGCACGCGAGGTAAAAATGTGCCGCAACAACTCGGGAAGCGAAACAATTTTTGCATTTGTCGTTGATTCCGACAAGTGTGCCGAATTGCTCAAACGCCAACTCCCTGCCCCCACCTGCATGGGAGCAGCCTACATGCTCGACTGCGTGGGAGGAAACGCCAAAGCTGCACAACAAATGCTGCGATGGGCGGGCTTTGAAGTTTACAGCCCATTCTATGCCGCCTCGGAGGTAAGCGATGACATACACCCATTGCTGGCAGTAGCCAACAACATCGTCACGCGCGGCGTGCCAACACTAGCATCGCCCAATATGGAACAGGCATTTGCCGTGTTTTTCGGGCTTACTCACCGCAAACACCGCGGCTCGCAACTGCGATATGAAAGCAACATGGAAAAAGCCATCGGCAAAGAACTGTTGCAATGCCTCTCGCGCGGACTTGCAAAGAATGCCGTTATCAACCAAATGGCTTTCACTCCCATCGAAGTGGCCCGTATCCACAAAGTAGCAATCGAAGCAATGCTGTCGGGCCGGCTCGACATAAATTCACAATACTGGAACGTGCTGGTAATCGAGCATGACGTGCCTTGTGGCGCACTTGCCATGCGCGACCTTGAGGAACTTTTCAACCATCTGGCAGGCATGACATCGGAATATGGACGTATGGCTTTGCCACAAATACGCCTTGAAATCATTTCACCACAAGAATACCTGTCATCGCCACTGCACTTGGGATATGCCCCGGCTACAAACTTGCAGAAACAACACTACCGCCGCAAATATGACTTGGTGATAGAAACTTCAATCGAGCGATGCGACAGCAAAGATTACGCACTGCCACAATTGACAGTGAAAAACAATTGCATCTTCGGGCTGTTTTCCACAAAGAATCGAACCGCCAATATTCCCAAAACTGTATATACGAGCAAACGGCACATCAATTACAACAAAGATGCAGCACGCAACATTGATTACATGCTCGCACTGCTATTCAGGTATGAACGTGCCGATAACGGAATAATCAAGGCCCTGTCGCACTCCTTGCAAGGAGAGCCAGTGCTTGCCCAGTCAAACGACGACAGCACAGGCATGATGGTTGCCACAACGGCAGCAATGCTACAACCTGGCATGACCTTAATGATATCTGTGACGGAACAAAATGCCATGTTGCGCAGCCGCAATTTGAAAGCAGTGGGAATAGATTGCTGCCCACTCGGGCAAAAGATGCCATCCAAAGAATTTGGAATGGCACTGTCGAGCATCGAAGATTCATGCTGCCAATTGGTAAGCGCACCATCACGATTGCTTGCCGACATAAACATAGCGCGCAAATTTGCAGCATTGGAACGGCAATGCATATACACAGCAATGTACGCCTTGTTTGACGCCGATGCCGTATCGCTTTGGAGCCAAAACTTCGACCCGTTCCATGCCATGTTACCACGCATCATGCCTGGCAACAACGGGATGGCCGCCATCGCTGTGGCTCCGATAATGCCAGCCGATGTGGCTGCCGACATGATGGCTGCCATATCTCCCACCGCGTCACCACGGGCGGTAAAGACGGCAACACTCGGCATTGCCGACCGTTGCCAGGTGCAATTTGCCGTGGAACGGGTTCCTGCATTCGACGATAACGAGGCATCAACCATCGGAAACATCGACAACTTCGATGCCATACAGCAATCAAGGTTGAAATTCCTTGGCAATTATTTAAACAAATTGCCACTGATGTTACGTGAATTTCAGACCACCGATGCCTTGATGCGCATCAACGAGAATTTCACCGCCCGCACCGGCAATACAGCAATAGCGGCAACAGTGCCTATGCCCGACAACTATTTAGAATCCAAAACCGGCACTGGATATGAACACGGCGGTGCAATATTCACAATACGCAACAATAACAAAGAGGTCGAACAATGGCTTGATGCAAATGGAGCGAAAGCTATCTCGATGTTTACATCGGAATATGACGACAACGACCTCACAGTCGAGCACTTGGAAGATTTCGCAGCCGACAAATACCCGCTTGCCGTGCTGCCTATGGCAATGCCTCTATGTGCCGAGAAGTCAAACATACGCTTTGCCGTCAACTTGTGTTGCCCCAATTCAATCGAACAGCTAATGACCTTGGCAAGCATCTGCGGACGCGATGGTAGAATGTCAATCGTTTCCACGCTGCTGCCTCACTTCAGCCTGTGCCGCTTGCGCGATGACGGCAACACAACCATGCCCAAGCCCATGCAGGAAATGAACGGACACTGGGTGACAATGCAACAGTTTGAAGACACATGCCGCCAATGCCAAGTTTCTCCCATGAATTTCAAGGTCGATGTTTTCGACAAAGCTCATGACTTGTTGCGCATAAACTGCGCCATCGACAATGACATATTCATGTCGCACCTGTGCAATTATTGCAAAGATAGCAACAATTGCCCGCTAAGCAACGACACCACCCTGCCCTCGTTGTGGATAAGTGCCAATGATTATGATGATTTTTTGCGAGAACATGACATCGACAACTGTCGTACAATACCCGAATCATTGGCTGCAGGCTACAATCGGGCAATTCCTTGCAACGACTCATGGGGCAGAAACATGCTTGCTCAGCGCAGATTGATGCAACAGTTGCTCAAACAGGTTCATTTCTCAATCAACGGCAATGAAGCCAGTGGCTTGTTAGGGATAAGGGGGATGCTCGACTGCAACCAAAGCGTCAATGTCACCTTGACAATAAATGAACACCCTGCGCTCGGCGATGCCGAAACCGTTGTAGCAGCCTTGCACATGCTTGCGCAAGTGGGCATAATCGACAATTGTGGCATCGACAATGCCGAGTGCCGCCTGTCGATCGCAATAACAAAGCACACCGACGGCTTTTATTGCCGTCAACTGTTGCAACAACTGTTACGCTATCTGCCACAACACGAGGCCGAAGACATAGCCAACGAAGCTTGCAACAAAGTGGAATTCAGCGAGGCCGAAAATGCCATCGAGGCTTTATGGCAGTTTGCATGGCGCAAGCACACCGCAGTGTGCAAGCGAGCTACAATCGACATCGAGGACATGTACATATCAGCAGCATACAACGACAAGGGCAACCGTCGGAGCATCAATGAATATATCAAAGATTACTTGCACAGCTATTACCACTCGCCATTCCTACGACTGGCATCGGGCAATGAAGGGCCAGAAATGGAATATTCATTGGCCAGCGACACCAACCACGGGCGCAAATCGTCGCTTGAAATTCTGGCAAAATATGCCCAACTAATTGGCACATTCGACGATGCCCCTAATCGGCTGCTGCAATTACACGGAGCTGTAAGACGACTGCTGCGCTCAGAGTTGTCAAGCGGAACTTTGTCGATGCTCGACGCGCTGTGCATGATAGCATTGGGCTACAACCACTTGCCACTGCTCGCATGTCGCATAGCCGATGCATACCGTGCAGGCTACACATTGCTGCGCAAGCAATATGGCAACGAATTTATCGACCGCTGGAGCGAAGTGAAACCGTTGCTCGAAATCAACGATGAAATTGCCCACAGCGTGAAAATGCTCGAAACCCTTGAGCTTGACATAGAGATACAAGCACACAACGAATGGTTGAATAATTTCCTTAAAAGATATGGCACCTGAAAATAATGTTCAAGAAATACTGAAGTCGTTGACGAAACTCGAAACGTCGCTCGAACAACTCGACTCGGCTCGCAAGCAAGTTGAAGATGTGGTGGAGGTTGCCGCACGTGTAAACAACTCCCTGGGCGAATATGCCCAGTCGCTCAACTCGGTAACCGATGCCGTGAAAGGTTTCACGGCAGCTGCACACCAAGCGCACCAAGCACTTGCCGAGGAAACTTACGGACGATTACAACAAATATCCGACAAAATCGATGCTGCAATCGATACCCTAAAGCCCGCGCCACAAAACGTGGAAGATAATGTCACGGCTCATGCACCAATAGCAAGTGAAACAGCTGGCATGGTTGCCGAACAACTTGCCATACTGCCAGAGCTCAAAGAAAACATCGATAAGCTACTCCGCGACATTGAGGGTATAAAGACTGCACCCTCATCATCAACAGCTGCTGCCAATAACAGCGGCACGGGTGAAGAAAGTTTCATTGCCCAGTTTGAGGCAATAAACTCAAAAGTGGAAATGGTCAGTGCCCAAATCGACAGCATAGCCATGCGCCTGTCATCAGTCCAGACACCAGCATCCACCACAACCAGCAACAACAATTCGCTCGTCGAATCGGGCAATGTAGTGGCTGCAGTGCGGCAAGAATTAGCCGAATTTGAAGACAAGCTCAACTTGATTGCGAAAGATGTGATGGTGATGCGCAACAGCACCCATTCCATTCTGAAAAACATGGAAACGCAACTCATCGACCGTTCAAGCAAGGAAAGCCGCGCCTCGCTCATCATAGCCATAGGTGCACTCGTGGCATTTGTGATTGTCCTGCTCAAGATTTACGGTGCCATTTAGGGATATTCAGTAAATGTCCCTAAAACGCAGCCCGCAACAACCATTTTCATAACCAGCCAGCTTGGCGATACCATTCTACAGCCTCGGCAACACCCTTTTCGAGCGGATATTGCGGTGCGAAATTGAAGTCGCGCGCTGCATCGCTCGTGTCGCAAGCCCAGTTGCGCTGGCGCATGATACGATATTTGTCGCGATTGAGTGTGCTCGGTTTAAGTGTGAACTTGCCCACTGTTTCGGCTATCGCCGACACGGCATACAACAGCCACAACGGGCAACACACTGGCAACACTACACGCTTGCCCAACGCACGGGCCACGATTGCACGAAACTCCTTTTGCGTGTAACTGCGCGGCTCGGCTATAAGGTAGGTCTTTCGCCTTGTGTTATTGCTCTCCACTGCGTCAAACACGGCATTTGCCAAGTCTTTCACATAGATAAACGTCAACACCTGCTTCTTGAATCCCACGCTGAAATCAAAGCCATACTTGATGCAGCGCATCATCATATAGTAATCACGCTCATGCGGACCATACACTCCAGTAGCGCGGAAGATTACGTAAGGAAATCCGCTTAACGATTGCAAATAAGTTTCGGCCTTGAGTTTCGACACGCCATACCGCGTGTCGGGCAACGCTATCATGCGCGGATTGAACGGCGTGTACCCTTTCTCGTCGCCAAGCCCCATCACACTCAGGCTGCTCATGAGCAAGAACGCATCGGGCGTAGCATCGGTGGCGCGCAACGCATCTACAAGCGTGCGCATGTACTCATAGTTCACCCTGTTGAAATCAAGGAAATTGACACACTTTGTGGCCCCCAGATTGTGTATCACATAATCCCAACGGCCGCCCATCTTCTCGATTGCCTCGGCTATCTGCCCACGCAGCGTTTCGCCATTAGAGTAATCAAGTTCGATAAAATTTATCCGCTCGTCTTGCAAGAATTGTCGTGAAGTGGTAGCCCTCACGGCCGCCCAAGTTTCATACCCGCGCCGCAAAGCCTCGGCAACAATAAACCCGCCGATAAACCCGCCGGCTCCAGTCACAAGTACACGTTTTGCCATATATTTAATCTTTTCTGCAAAATTAGGAAACTGTCACTATTCATTCCATGCTTTTTTCATAAATTTGTGAATAACAAACCCGAAAAAACTACTTATGGACATCGAACAAGCCAGGATATACGCACTTTCGCTGCCATACGCCACCGAAGACATGCCGTTTGGCGACGATTACGTCGTGTTCCGCATCGGTGGCAAAATCTTCATGGCACTGCCACTTGACGGACTCCTTGCCACACGGCTCACCATCAAATTACCCCCCGAATTGGGACAAGAATTGCGCGAACGCTACGATGGAGTGCGTCCTGCATGGCACTGGAACAAAAAGCACTGGAACGACATCATGCTCCAACACAGCGACTTCACCGACAACCAAATCAAACAATGGATTACCATATCCTACACCACCGTCCGCGACAAACTCCCCGGCACCCTCCGCGCCACCCTGCAGTAATTGGCTATAACGGACTCACCATTCGCACCCACTGAGAAGTGAAATTAGAGGTTTAGTAGTCAAAGTTCAGGATTTAATAAGTAAAGATATCCCTAATGGTCATGAATAAAATACAAAATATAGATAACAACATCATAGCAGATGTAGCAACGCGCATTGAACGACTAATTACCGATGCTCGTGCCAATGTTGCTCGTGCAGTCAACCTTACTGAAGTTATTACGAAATATGAAATAGGACATGTCATTGTAAATGTCGTCCAGGAGGGAGAGATACGTGCCGCATACGGCAAACAATTATTAAAAGGTGTATCAGAGATATTGACAGAACGATTAGGTGATGGCTGGTCTGTGGAAACTTTGAAAAGATGCCGCAAGTTCTTCATGATATATTCGGCAAAAGAGATTGGCGCAACAGTGTTGACCGAATCTCTGGACAACAATTTGGTCAACACTGTTGACCAAATTCAAAAAACCATGACAAAATCAAGCAAATCGGCTGTATCATATCCATTTACGCTTTCATGGTCCCATTATTTGATTCTAATGCGTATTGAATCTGACGAAGAACGCCGTTTTTATGAAATTGAAGCACAGAAACAAAACTGGAGTGTCCGTCAATTGCAACGGCAATACAGTTCAAGCCTATATGAACGGTTAGCCCTGAGCCGCAATAAAGATGAGGTCATGCGTTTGGCTCAGGAAGGACAAACAATTAGCAAGCCTGACGACATTCTGAAAAATCCGCTCACGCTTGAATTTCTCGGACTTAAACCTGATGTAGCATATTCCGAAACCAAATTAGAAAACGCGATTATCAATAAAATGCAACACTTTCTGCTTGAACTCGGCAAAGGATTTCTATTCGAAGCCCGCCAAAAGCGGTTTGCATTTGATGAGGAGAATTTCTATGTTGACCTCGTATTCTATAATCGCCTGCTACAATGTTATGTCCTGATAGATTTAAAAGTAGGAAAGCTCACGCACCAAGATTTGGGACAAATGCAGATGTATGTCAATTATTACGACCGATATGTAAAACAAGACTTTGAAAAACCGACAGTCGGCATTCTGCTATGTAAAGAAAAGAAAGATGCATTGGTGGAACTGACTCTGCCAAAAGATTCCAATATCTACGCCCAGCAATATGCCCTGTATTTGCCTGATAAAAAGTTGCTACAAACCAAATTGCAAGAATGGTTGGAGGAACAAGAAGAATAAGGTTGAAACGAAATCTATAGCGGACAATGTGACAAAGGAGGGGCAATTTAATCCATATCTTTTGATCGATTTACAATAAGTTTAGTATATTTGCGGTATGGGTAGTAATGGCGGTGGAACCGCCACACTATGCTTAACCGCATGCGAAGTGACCGTAGGGAACGTAGCTTGCGGTGTGTGACGCCTTCCACATAGCGGCTTCGGAGATGCCGCACTATGAAACACCCACTCATGAATTACAACAGACTATTATACCACATTGTTTTCCGCACGAAGCACAGCCTCCCAGCTATTACCGAAGCCGCCCTGTGGGAAGGGCCGATACCGCAGGTTTCGTTCGCTATCGCTCACTTCACCAGCCGGTTAAGCATGGTTTTGCCCCTCCGGGGCAAATTAATCCACATCTTTTAATCGATTTGCAATAAGTTTAGTATATTTGTGGTATGGGTAGGAATGGCGGTGGAACCGCCACACTATGCTTAACCGCATGCGAAGTGACCGTAGGGAACGTAGCTTGCGGTGTGTGATGCCTTCCACATAGCGGCTTCGGAGATGCCGCACTATGAAACACCCACTCATGAATTACAACAGACTATTATACCACATTGTTTTCCGCACGAAGCACAACCTCCCAGCTATTACCGAAGCCGCCCTGTGGGGAGGGCCGATACCGCAGGTTTCGTTCGCCATCGCTCACTTCACCAGCCGGTTAAGCATAGTTTTGCCCCTCCAGGGCAATTCTACATCATCAAATGAAGTTGTTGTAACTTATAAATCGTAAGTGACGTTGCCGCATTTATCCAATTTGATACACCCTCCTCCCGTTTAACTTTTGCTAATCAATGCTTCGCGTCGATACCACAGCTTAATATTCGTCCTCGTTGAAGTATGTATTCCTTCGTGGTTATCAATAACATCAGTTAATACTGTGTGATTTCGGGTACAGCTATTCCGCCATAAAAAACGATGAAACGCCAATGGCGCAATCCCTTCATCACGTTAATTATCATTCAAATAAGTCTTTCAAAGAATCTATTTATACTTGCAAAAAGTTCAAAGAAGATGGATAATCGCAAAGTTTTTTGCTAATTATTTGGAAATTCAGTGGTTTAATCGTATCTTTGAAGCAACAGTTCTCGCCACGCCTCTCAACGATGCGTACCACGGCGGGACTTCGTTTTTTATATATGCATATGAAATATGACAAACAACCAATAGCACTATCGCAACAACTCAAGCTGTTAGAGCAAAGAGGCCTGATGATTCAGAATGAAGAAACAGCCTTAAGCCAACTTCAATCTATCAGCTACTTCAGGCTTGCAAGTTATTGGCATTCTATGGAAGTTCCGAACTCTGACAAGCATCAGTTCCTCCCCGACAGCAACTTTGATGATGTTATTGTGTTGTATCAGTTTGACAAGAAGCTAAGGACATTAGTTTTCACATCCATTCAAGACATTGAGATAGCCTTACGCACACGAATCATTCAATGTTTCTCTTTAAAATACGGAGCGTTTTGGTTTATGGATACAAGGCTTTTCAAAAATGAGAAGATATTTGCGACCTGCCTTGAGAATATACAAAAGGAAGTAAACCGCTCCAATGAAGATTTCCTGAAAGAACATTTCAAGAAATATGATGAGCCATCGTTGCCTCCTGTATGGAAAACGATGGAAGTTATCTCTTTCGGCACTTTATCCAAGTTATATTGCAATTTCAATGATACAGGTGTAAAGAAGCAAGTCGCAAAAAGTTTTGGCCTACCACAGTATCTGTATTTGGAGAGTTGGATGAAATGTGCATCTGTTTTACGCAATTATTGCGCCCACCATGCACGGCTTTGGAACCGCCGTTTCCCTATTATGCCCCAACTTCCTAAAAGATTGCCTCTTAAATGGATTGACACAAGCCATATACGACCAATCAAACTCTATGCCCAACTTTGCAGTTTGGCATATTTGGAACAAAGCATCAATCCCAATAGCCAATTCAAAAGCGGAATAAAGACTTTATTGTCAAACACTCCGCAAACGACATTAAAAGCAATGGGATTTCCTGCAAATTGGCGTGAAGAACCTTTGTGGAAAGATTAATTTTCAGAACATTAATACACCATAAGAGCCAGAAAAATAACGGGAATGGGAATTTCTGATATTCCCACTCCCGTTTAACTTTTGCTAATCAATGCTTCGCGTCGATACCGCAGCTTAATACTCGTCTTCGTTGAAGAAATTTATTTATATTGATTATCAATATATTATGCAATAATCAATGAGATTTACACAAACAAACCACGCCGTCTGAGACGGTCTGAGGCGATGGAAGGAAAAGGGAGGACAAACAAAATAGAGTTCATCAGATTATCTGGCTATGTATCTTTGAATAAGTTTGTCTTTGTAGTATATTTCTATAATGTTCCCATAATCTTTTATTATCCTTATATCTGCTGGATATAGAGCAGAAAGTCCTTTGATATAATCTAAAGCTCTTTCTACTGGCCAATTATCATGGTCGCACCATGTCATATTTAAACCTCTATTGTTAATAATCAACAATAGATCATCAAGTGTTATATTTTCCATAATCTGAATTTATATTGTTTACCATTTTGAGTCACAAAAATACACATAACTAATATATATATCGAAATACAATTACTATATTTGCGTGTAACGCAAAAAAAGTGAGAGCGTGATGGCTGATATAAATAGACTTAAAGTCGTTCTGGTAGAAAAAAAACGGACCAACAAATGGTTGGCCGAACAGTTGGGAAAAGATCCTGCAACTGTCTCAAAATGGTGTACAAACACTTCACAGCCCGATTTGCAGACTTTGACCAAGATTGCCTTTTTGTTAGGTGTTGAAGTCCGGGATTTGATAAATAAGAACGCAGACATATATGAGGGCTCCGAAGCAATTCAATAATATAACAGAGCGTGTCATCGATGATTTGAGACAGGTATTGTCGTCGGGCAATAGCCAGGTCTCTATCGCGGCAGCCAGCTTTTCTATTTATGCCTATGAGGCTCTGAAAGAAGAGTTGGAGAAGGTAGAATGTGTAAATTTCATCTTCACATCTCCCACATTTACTACCGATAAAACTGAGAAGCAGAAGCGAGAGTTCTATATCCCTAAGTTGAATCGAGAGAGAAATCTTTTCGGTTCTGATTTTGAAATAAGGCTCCGTAACCAACTTACACAACGAGCCATTGCCAGAGAGTGCGCAGACTGGATTCGTAGAAAGGCCCTATTTAAGACGAACATCACTCACGGCTCCATGAATACCTTCCTCAATATAAGGGAAGGAGAAGAGACCTACACCTATATGCCTTTCAATGAGTTCACCACTACAGAACTGGGATTGGATCGAGGGAACAATATCTGCCCAATGGTTGTAGGTATGCCCAGTCATAGTTCAACAGATATGTTCCTAAAGAACTTTGCCGAACTCTGGAAGGATAAGGAGAAATTTCAGGATGTGACAGAGAGTGTTATAGAAAACATCGAGACCGTTTACAAGGAGAATGCTCCTGCCTTTATTTATTTTATCACCCTATACAATATCTTCAATGAATTTTTGGAAGACATCAGTGAAGATGTTCTACCCAACGAAGCCACAGGATTCAAAAGCAGTGTAATATGGAATAAGCTGTACAGTTTTCAGCGTGATGCAGCCTTGGCAATCATAAACAAACTGGAAAAATATAACGGCTGTATCCTTGCTGACAGTGTTGGTCTGGGTAAGACATTCACGGCTCTTTCGGTTATCAAGTATTACGAGAACCGAAACAGAAATGTACTGGTACTTTGTCCGAAAAAATTAAATGACAACTGGCAGACTTTTCGTTCCAACTATAAGAACAATCCGGTATTGGCAGATCGTCTGCGTTACGACATTTTGTTCCATTCCGACTTGTCAAGGGATGGTGGATTGAGTAATGGTCTTGACCTGGGACGAGTGAATTGGGGGAACTATGATTTAATCGTCATAGACGAAAGCCATAATTTCCGCAATGGAGGTCAGTTTGACAATGAAGACGATGATTTCAAGGAAAACCGCTACGCCCGACTGATGAACAAAGTCATACGCAGTGGTGTAAAGACCAAAGTGCTCATGCTCTCGGCTACTCCGGTAAACAATCGTTTCAACGATTTGAAAAATCAGTTGCAACTGGCATATGAAGGAAAGGCTGAAAACATCAACAATTTGCTGGATACGGATAAAAGTATAGACCGGATTTTCCGGGATGCCCAGACGGCTTATTCCAAATGGACTAAACTACTGCCGGAACAAAGAACGACGGAGAAACTGGTAGATTCGTTAAGTTACGATTTTTTTCAGTTACTCGATGCCGTCACTATTGCCCGTAGCCGTAGCCACATTATCAAATACTACAACACGAACGATGTAGGCAAATTCCCTACACGCCTGTCTCCGCTGTCTCGCAGACCGAAACTGACAGATTTAAGTGATACGATTACATTCCGCGACATTGCCGAGCAGTTGAATAACCTAAATCTTTCCATCTATACGCCGTCCCTATTTATCTTCGAAAGTGCAAAAGATAATTATGGGATCGACTATCAAGGTGAGGGCCTGACCATAGACGGTCGAGAGAAGGGAATCCGGAAATTGATGGCTATTAACCTGTTGAAACGCCTGGAAAGTAGCGTCAATTCTTTCCGCCTGACCCTGATAAGGATACACGATTTTATCAAAGATTCTATTGCCGCCATTGACAAGTTTGAAGAAAGCGGAGCAGGAGCCATTGATATCACCGACTTCACAGAAGACTTCGACAGCGAAGATACCGAAAATGATCCGTTCGTAGGGCGTAAATCCAAAATCAATCTGCGTGATATGGATTATGTAAGGTGGCGGCGCGACTTGCAGGCGGATGTCGATGTATTGGAGCTGCTTATCTTCATGCTGAAAGATATTACGCCAGAGCACGATGCCAAATTACAGCAGCTGGTAGCAGATTTGAAGAACAAGTTTGAACACCCGATTAATGGCAACAACAAAAAGGTATTGATATTTACAGCCTTTGCCGATACAGCCAACTACCTGTACGAGCAACTTTCCGGTCGAATCCTGAATGATTGCGGACTGCACACGGCTTTGATAACCGGTAGTACCGAAGGTAAGAGCACCTTGCCGCGCATCAAGTGTAGCTTTAACGACATACTCACCTATTTCTCGCCTGTATCCAAGGATCGTGATGCCATTCACCCCAACGATACAAGAGAAATAGACGTGTTGATTGCTACCGACTGCATCAGCGAAGGACAAAACCTGCAGGACTGCGACTATCTTATCAACTACGACATTCACTGGAATCCAGTGCGCATCATTCAGCGCTTTGGACGCATCGACCGTATCGGTAGCCGTAACGAAGTCATTCAGCTGGTTAACTATTGGCCCGATATGGAGCTCGACGATTATATCAAGTTGAAAGGTCGTGTCGAGAGCCGCATGAAAGCGACAGTCATCACCAGTACCGGTGATGACAACCTCTTGTCGGTCGATGAAAAAGGCGATTTGGAGTACCGCCGTAACCAGTTGAAGAAACTGCAGAACGAAGTGGTCGATATCGAGGATATGGATACTGGTGTCAATATCATGGATTTGGGTCTGAATGAGTTCCGTCTCGACTTGCTGGCCAACTTGAAGGAACACCCCAACATGGATCTCACCCCCTTTGGCATGAGTGCCGTGGTCGCCGCCTCCGACTTGGTAGAACCGGGTGTCATTTATGTGCTGAAGAACAAGAACAACGGTGTGAATATCGACCGTTCCAACCTGTTGCACCCTTTCTACATGGTTTACATTTCGCATACCGGCACCGTTATCTGCGATCATCTGTCTCCCAAGAAACTGCTCGACAAGATGCGTTACGCCTGCAAAGACAAAACAGAGCCCGACATGACCCTCTGCAAGCAGTTCAACAAGGAGACCCGCGACGGCAAGAATATGCGTCATTACAGCGACCTGTTGCAATCGGCCATAGAGAGCATTATCACCGTCAAGGAAGAGAGCGACATAGATGATTTCCTGAATGGTGTGCAGGGCAATCTGTTCGCCGGTGAGATACGCGGTTTGGACGATTTTGAGTTGATATGTTTTCTAGTAATCAAGTAGCTTATGTACGGCCTCCCCATATCAACAGAACGAAAACAGCAGTTGCCCAAGAAGGCAATTTATGCTAAATTTGACCTGACAACAGCCCAACGTGAGGGTTTCGATGCCGATGTGGCCCGCATCGATATTGTGGCGGTGGTCTCGCCTGTCACTATCCCGGCCCTGAGCGAGGGCGTCGAGGTGAAGGAGTTTTATGTGCTTGACGTGCAGATGAAGCACAAGGCCTACGATGCCCGTAATATCTTGCTGCTTACCCGGCTGATTGCTCAGAATATGGTTTTTGCGCTGCGATACGAGGGGCAGGTGCAGTTTGCCATCTTCCACACCAGGCTGTTTACAACCGCCTGGCAACCCGTCGAGCATGCCACCCTGCCGCTGTCGGGGTTGAACCTCGATGCCGTTTGGGAGAATATCGTGAAAGTAATTGGCCATATCGAGGTGACCGATGGCCAGACCTTGACCGAGCAGATAGCCGATAATGACCAGCGAGCCAAGTTACTTGCTCAAATAGCAACACTCGAGCGTAAAATGGCCAACGAGAAACAGCCTCGACGCAAACGGGAATATTTTGAACAGATTAAGAAATTAAAAGAGCATATATAATGGGTGATACAAAACGACAGCATTATGTACCAAGAAGTTACCTCAAACGATTCTCGTTTGATGGGACACAACTACACACTTTCTTAATAAATAAGACTTGTTCTACATATTATAACGAAAAAGACATTCATAAAGTTTGGAAAGATATATCTATATCCGATGTTTGCGTAAGTAAAGACTATTATACAATGAAATCGCAAACTCTTAAATCTGGAATGTCTCCATTAGATTTGGAAAAGAAATTTTTCCATGATTATGCTGAACCTAGACTAAGTAATATTATTAATACTTTTGATGAATTAGCTCAAGATATTCTCAAAGGTAAAACCGACATCGCATCCATTCAAGTTACTGAAGAACAACGGATGTCTCTAATACAAGCGGCTTTCATTCAATACTTTCGTTCTCCAAGGTCAAGACGCCCTTTTGTCGAGATAGGATCTTTTATCAAACAGATTTCTGAATTAAGACAAAAAGAAAGAGGCCTACATATTAATAACTTTAGCGAATTAGACGTATCTTATACTCATGCGTATAAAACATATGCAAATCCATTTTTATTTAGGTCTTTCGCTATCAAAGTATCGGATTATTCAATGTTAATAAGAGTATCTGAGAATGGTAACTTTTTTACATCTGATAATCCGGTAGTCATTCATAAACTTGGCGCTAAAGGAAAAGACATTTTGCAGATTAACATATTGAGAGATGAATTCTCCCTCTTCTTTCCATTAACACCGCATATTATCTTAGAACTATATAACCCATCTTTCTTTCCGGAAGCAATTAGCATGAATAATACTATTTCTATAGTAAATAAAGATTACGAAGATCAAGTAAATAGGTATCAATATGTAAATGCCGAGAATTTTATTTTTTCGTATAAAAACGATTTTTCTCTATTTTTAAAAACAAATAAAACAAATGGACAAACTGAAAATGCATAGCCTTGATGTAATAGGTTCCAACATAGAGAAGATACAGCAGTTGTTCCCGAATTGTGTGACGGAACGATTGGGTAAGGATGGCAAGCCCGAGTTGGCTATTGATTTTGAAAAGTTGCAAGCCGAATTGTCAAACGAGATTATCGGCGAGGGCGAGGAGCGCTATCAGTTTACCTGGCCCGACAAGCGTGCTGCCAATCGACTGGCCAATACACCCACGACGATGACCCTGCGCCCTTGCCGCGAGGAGAGTGTGGACTTTGACCATACGCAGAACCTCTATATCGAGGGTGACAACCTCGATGTACTGAAAGCGTTGCGCGAGACCTATCTGGGTAAGGTGAAGATGATCTATATCGACCCGCCCTACAACACCGGCAACGATTTTGTCTATAACGACGATTTTGCACAAAGCCGTGACGAGTTTGAAGAGACCAGCGGACTGTTCGATGATGAGGGCAACCAAACCATCGACCCGATGCAGCGTAATACCGAGAGCAACGGCCGTTTCCATACCGACTGGCTCAATATGATCTATCCCCGCTTGAAAGTGGCCCGCGATCTGTTATCAGACGACGGAGTAATCTTTATTTCCATTGACGACAACGAGGTCGAGAACTTGCGAAAAGTATGTGATGAGATTTTCGGAGAACAGAATTTTATTACATCCATTATTATTAGAGCTAATAGTCGTGGACAAACATACAATCAAATTGCAAAAACTCACGAATATATCCTTGTATACTCAAAAACACCTACAGCAGAGCTATATGATCTGGAAAAGGATATGGATAAATCTGATCTCAATTTAAAAGATGATATTGGAGCTTTCAATATTAGGGAATTAAGGAATAGGAACCCTAAATTTGGAAAGCATAACAGACCGGGATTATTTTATCCAATATACGTGAATCCTAGTATAATTGATCGTGATGGTTTCCATCCTATTTCTTTAAATAAAGATAATGATTATTGTATCGAAGTATTCCCGTATAATTCAATAGGAAAAGAGAGTTGTTGGAGATGGGGAAAAACTAAATTTGAAATAAATTGCTCAGAGAATACATTCAGAAGTAATGTTGTAGCCAAAGAAAAATCTAGTGGTGGATACAACATATATGAAAAATATCGCAAAACTACATATAAGCCTAAATCTATTTGGGACGATAATATTTTCCTAACAGAAACAGGAACCGTCAAATTAAAAGAATTAGGATTTAATGGTGAATTCGATTTTCCTAAACCGACCGATTTAATTAAACGTTGTTTGTCTTTATCTACACAAGAAGATGATACTGTCCTTGATTTCTTTTCCGGCTCTGCCACGACAGCTCATGCCGTAATGCAGCTCAATGCCGAAGATGGAGGCAACCGCAAGTTTATTATGGTACAGTTACCCGAAAAGACCGACGAAAAGAGCGAAGCCTACAAAGCTGGTTACCCTAACATTTGCGAGATAGGCAAGGAGCGCATACGCCGTGCTGGCCAGAAGATAAAAGAGGAAAACAAAGACAAAGAGGGAATAGAAAAACTCGACACCGGATTCCGCGTATTGAAACTTGACTCCTCCAATATGGAAGAAGTCTATTACACCCCGCAGGAGTTTACGATGCAATCGCTGTTCAGCGAGAACGTAAAGGCCGACCGCACGAGTGAAGACCTGTTGTTCCAGGTGATGCTCGACCTCGGTATAGAACTATCGGCCAAAATTGAGACTCGACAAATAGCGGGCAAGACCGTCCATCTGGTAGACGACAACTATCTGGCGGCTTGCTTCGACCGCGATGTGACCGAAGCCGCCATAAAGGAAATAGCCGAACTGCACCCGGTATATTTCGTCATGCGCGACGCCTCGGCCGCCAACGACAATGTGATTGACAACTTTGAGCAGATATTCCGCCATTATTCACCTGATACGAATTGTAAAATATTATAAAATGAGTGCGACATACGACATACCGGAATTGCCATTGGGTTTTGATTTTGAGACTAAAGCTGTTTTACGACAACTGAATAAATCAAACAAACGTTTGGCCGAACTTAAGGGAGTAGCTCTCACAATACCGAATGAAAATATTCTTCTCAGTTCTTTAGTGCTCCAAGAGGCTCTTGACAGTTCTGCCGTTGAGAATATAGTCACCACTTCTGATGACCTATATAAGGCAGATCTTCATTTCAGAGATGGAATCGTTAATGCAGCAACGAAAGAAGTTCTGAATTACCGGCAAGCCATGCAGAAAGGATTTAATATGGTGAGGCACAAGCATGTGCTATCTCTTAATGACATCAAGGAGATCCAACATGTTTTGGAGAATAATAATGCAGGATTCCGTTCTCTTCCTGGGACCACGCTGAAATCTTCTAAAGGAGAGATAGTATATACACCGCCACAGAGTGGTCAGGATATTCTGCGATATATGACTAATTTAGAAGAATATATCAATATATCTGAGCTTCATGATATAGACCCTTTAATTAAACTTGCCATCATTCACCATCAGTTTGAAAGCATTCATCCATTTTATGACGGGAATGGCCGTACAGGACGTATTATCGCTATTCTGTATTTGGTAATCAATGATTTATTAGACCTTCCTATTCTGTATTTAAGTCGTTACATTACTCATAATAAAGGGGATTATTACCGTTTAATACAAGCCATTCGAGACAAGGCTCCGGATAATTTCAACCAATGGGAAGAATGGATATTATTTATCTTAAAAGGCATAGAAGAGACATCCATTGATACGATGAGATTGGTGAAAAATATATCAAAACTAATGGCTGCATATAAAGCTAAACTTAGGCCACTCTTTGGTCAGCAATATAAACACGAGTTGATTAATAACCTATTCTTTCATCCGTACACAAAGATTGAGTTTATGGAAAAGGATATGATGGTCCAAAGAAAAACCGCAGCAAAATACCTCGATAAGATAGTTCAAGCCGGTTTATTGGAAAAGGTAAAATTGGGTAGGTCAAACTATTACATCAACAAAGATTTGATGTCATTATTTATATCACAACCGATTCACAAGATGGATACTACGACAGAGGCGATTGAATCTGTCAATACGTAGTGTGATAATATGTACCCGAAATCTTGTTTTTGGGTACATATTGACCAAAATAAGTCCATGAAATCCCTTTTTTGGGTACACATTATTGTCAATGGAGGCTATTTCCCGGATTTCGGGTACATATAGACATAAATATACTAATAAATGAAATTCAAATTTAAGATACAGCAATACCAGACCGATGCCGTAGAAAATACGGTGGCGGTATTTCAGGGGCAGCCGTCGCATACTCTGTCGACCTATCGCAGGGACTTGGGAACCTACCGGGACCAACGGATCACATACAAGGAGGAAGAGACGGGCTATGGCAACCACCGGCTGGAGCTGGACTCGCAGACGATACTCCAGAATATCCGCGCGGTACAGAACCTGTACGACATAACCCCGTCGGAGAGTCTGTCGCGGGGTATTGCTCCCGTGAATCTGGATATAGAGATGGAGACCGGTACGGGCAAGACCTATGTCTATATCAAGACGATGTTTGAGCTGAACAAGCAGTATGGGTGGAGCAAGTTTATTGTTGTGGTGCCCAGTATCGCGATACGCGAGGGGGTGGCCAAAAGTTTCAAGATGCTGGAAGAGCACTTCATGGAACTCTATGGCAAGAAAGCCCGCTGGTTTGTTTACAACAGCAGCAACCTGCAGCAGTTGGACAGCTTTTCGTCAGGCTCGGGATTGAGCGTGATGATTATCAATACGCAGGCTTTTGCCGCATCCATGAAAGAGGGAGGCCGCAGTAAGGAGAGCCGCATCATATACTCCAAGCGCGACGAGTTTGGAAGCCGCCGACCGATTGATGTAATCGCGGCCAACAATCCTATTGTCATTATGGACGAGCCGCAAAAGATGGAGGGTGATGCCACTCAAGCCGGTATCAAACGATTCAATCCGCTGTTTGTGCTGAACTATTCAGCTACACACAAAACCAAACACGACACAGTCTATGCGCTCGATGCACTGGATGCCTACCGTCAGCAGCTGGTAAAACGCATTCATGTAAAGGGCTTTGAGTTGAAGAATCTGCGGGGTACAAGCGGTTATATGTATCTTGACAGTATCGAGCTCTCACCCAAACGGCCGCCTATGGCCCGCATTGAAATCGAAACAAAAACGGCATCGGGCACCATAGTGCGAAAAACAAAAACTTTCGGTACTGGGGACAGTCTGCGTGAAGAATCGGGATTGGCCGAATATGAAGGGTTTACCCTGTCTGAAATCAATGCCAAAGGTTATGTTACATTCCTGAATGGCGTCACGCTGCGGCGAGGTGAAGTAATCGGAGACACAAGCGAGTTGACGATGCAGCGCGTCCAGATAAGGGAAACCATTAAGTCGCACTTTGAGAAGGAACGCCAGTTGTTCAAGCGGGGTATCAAGTGCTTGTCGCTCTTCTTCATCGACGAAGTCGCCAAATATAAGAGCTACGACGAAGAGGGAAATGAAGTGAAGGGCGTGTTCCAAAAGATATTCGAAGAAGAGTATGCACGCCTGGTAAGCGATGAGTTCCAGATATGGGACGAGGATTATAATGAATACCTGCGTCGGTTTACACCTCAAGAGGTGCATCGAGGCTATTTTTCGATAGACAAGAAAACAAACCGTGTCATCGATGGAAAGGTAGAGAAGAAGACAGGTCTGTCGGATGATATATCGGCCTATGACCTGATATTGAAAAACAAGGAACGGCTATTGAGTTTTGACGAACCTACCCGCTTTATCTTCTCACACTCAGCATTGCGTGAGGGATGGGATAACCCGAATGTATTTCAGATCTGTACGCTTCGACACTCCAACTCGACCACAGCCAAACGACAGGAAGTAGGACGTGGACTTCGCCTTTGTGTGGATAAAAACGGAATCCGTATGGATAAAGAAATGTTGGGTGAAGATGTGCATGAGATAAACAAACTGACGGTCATTGCCAATGAAAGTTATGCCGATTTTACCAGTGCATTGCAGAAGGAGACCCGCGAGGTGTTGCGCGAGCGTGCCGCCAAAGCAACCGTGGCCTATTTTACCGGCAAGCAGATAAAGATCGGAGAAGAGATTCATACCATAGACGAATCGGAAGCAAGCCGCATTATCATCTATTTGGAAGACAATGGCTATATTGACGGAGATAAGCATATTACACCTGAATATCGTGAGGCTATAGCCAACGGCAGCGTGGCTCCGTTGCCTCCGAAGTTGCAACCGATAGCCGAGGGAGTTACTCGACTGATCAATTCTATCTTTGACCCGAAAGCTCTCAATGATATGGTGGTGGAAGAGAAAACCACTATCCCGGAGAATAAGTTGAATGAGAATTTTGGCAAAGAAGAATTCCAGGCATTATGGAAAGAAATCAACCATCAATATGTTTTCACGGTAAGCTACGACAGCGATGAGTTGATTGAGAAAGCCATTCTGCACATCAATGCGGAACTGGATGTAAAACAGCTCCGTTATATCATGATTGAAGGAACGCAGGATGAAAAACAGGTAACAGAATTTGGCGATACCCGATCACAATCGCATCAGTTGACCGATGTATGTACCTCGACAGTTCGTTACGATCTGGTGGGTGATATTACCAAGGGGGCAAACCTCACGCGTCGCACGGTCGTGAAAATACTGCAAGGTATCAAAGAAAGCAAGTTGTATTTGTTCAAAAATAATCCCGAGGAATTTATCCGGAAAGTTATCAGCATCATCAAGGAACAAAAGTCCACGATGATTGTAGAAACAATCCACTACAACATGACCGAGGGGAAATACGACAGCAATATCTTCACGGTAAAAAGTAAAATGGACTTTGACAAGGCCTATGAAGCTAAGAAACATATAACTGACTATGTATTCAGCGACAGCAAGGGAGAGCGGCAATTTGCTCATGATCTTGATGAAGCCAAGGAGGTTGTAGTATATGCCAAGTTGCCGCGGACCTTCAAGATACCGACTCCGGTTGGAAATTATGCACCGGACTGGGCTATTGCCATGGAGGTAGATGGAATAAAGCATATTTTCTTTATTGCTGAAACCAAGGGTTCTATGTCGTCAATGGATCTGACTAAGATAGAATTGGCTAAAATAGAATGCGCAGAAAAGTTGTTTAACTCTATTTCTACAGCCAAGGTAAAGTATCATAAAGTAACTTCATATAGTGACTTGTTGGACGAAATGGGTAAAGAGTGTTAAGCAGCCAAGTAAGAATAGCAAAACACAAGTTTATTTGCAGCCATAGATAGACAAGCCCCAATATGTTAGGCGAGTAACTTATACGCCAAGGCTTGTCCAGGTAAAGACAGGAATCTTATAAAGAAGATGAATTGGAGGCGTAGTTGTTCAAAAATTCCGAACACTGCGCCTCCTGATTCGTTATGATTATCTGCGTATAATTTTTCTTTGAGACTTTTGAACGACTTCTGCGGTATGTAGCAGGCACCTTCGCCTATACGCCTCTTCCTCCTCATCCGGCCTTCTTCCGTCCCAGCGAAGGTCGGAGTCTGAGTTGCCACCACCTCCGCCGGATGAAACAGCGACAGGCTGTCCGCCAATCAAAGCATCGGCTATGGTGAAGATCCGTTCCCGTACAGAAGGTTCAGCCAGCTGGTCAAGAAACATCTGCATCTGTTCTGTCTGATTATTGTTGAGATCCGTCAGTCGTGCATACTCCTGTTGTAGCCATTTAAACTCCCGATAGTCCAGCAACGCATTATTCTGTACCGCCTGTATTTGCTGTTCGGCATCTTTCCGATACAGTTCTTCAATCTGACGGACAATCTTCACAAATCGGCTGGCGATAGACCTGTTCTGCTCCTCAATCCATTTGTCAACCCCGAATATCGGAGGTTTACCAGTAATTCGTGGCGGCTCAAAATCTATCTTGTGATTGCGGAAAGGTTGTGCCACTCTACCGACACGGTCTATATTCTTTGTCATCTGCACCAGTTCCTGCTCTTTTTCTTGGAGCTTACCTGCCTTGTCTTCAAGCTTTGACTGGTATTCGGAAATCTGTTTTTGTATTCTGGTCTTTTGAATTTCATATTCCTGAAGAGCGATTTTACCGGAAGCCAGAGACTTCTCAATTTCTTCAAGTTGGGATTGAGACCTGAATATCTGTGCTTCCAACCTCCGTATCATAGTCTGCAGTCCCTTGACTGCTTTCTCCGCCTGTTTCGCATCTTTGGACAGTTTCCGGATATAATCACGTTTACTAAGATGGCTGACGTTCCGACCTTCGATACTGTCACCACGTTCCAGCCCGTACTTGCTTCCTACCTCTTCATATAGAGAGGTGTGCATTTCCCGAAGAATATGGCCATACTCATAACGGCTCTTGCCAAACTTAGCCGACCACATGACGCATTCACGTCCGCTTTTGGCTCGTTGTCCGACAGGAACGATCAAGGCATGGATATGCGGACTGCTCTCATCAAGATGAACCTGGAAGCCGATGATGTTTACCTGTCCGTACCGTTTGGCGCACCAGTCATAGACATCTTTTGCCCATTGTTCGATTTCCGGACATCGTTGGAGATGGCTGTTGTCTGCACCCTTATCCAGATTTACGGTTTGGGTTCCAAATGCCATTTCAAGTGTACGGTCATGATTGCCTCCGAAGATAAATTTCGCACAACAGTTTGGTTGAATTTTGCTGTCCGGCTTGAAGGGTTTCCAGCCCAGTCCAGTCAACCGTTCCTGCAAACGTACTTCAAGCGATTTCTCTTGATAGCCTAACGGATGAACTTTCCCATCGGGCCCAATCTCGAAATTCAGTTTCATTCGGGTCTTGTCATAGTGATTGGTCGGATCTTGATTCTTTCTGTCAATCTTGTCGTCATTCCAACGTCGTTCGTTCTCATTCGCCTCTGCTGCGCCGAACGACTTTCCGGCTTCGACATGCATGGCCTGTTTAATATCTGTGTTCATATAGGGTATTCTTTTGATAAATGATTAATATTTGAGCTTGCTCTTGTGCCAGTCCGCTCTGCGGGACAATGACCGGATTTTATTGCCGTCAGGCAAAAAGTCCTTATTGTGTTATGGACTTTCTATAAATCCACGGAACAAGTTCCTTTACTATTCAATAAGTTCCAGATCCAGTTCATCAATGAGCAACTGCAATGCAGGATTACGTTGTATCATCTGGTGGAGTATCTGCCTCTTTGATGGTGAATACAGAAAGAAGTCTGCAATGTCCAATCCTTGGCAGCGTTGCTCTTCATCGGATGTACATTCCAAGACATTGGACACAACAACCCGTTTGCATATTCCAGACAACAAAGCAGACTTTTCTGTCCATTGTTCGGTTGCTCCTAAATCAGGGATGAGAGTAACCTCCCTGCCTTTGAGAACCTGCATAGCTTCACTATTGAAACAACCGTTCTTTCCACCTGTTGCCAGCCATATATAATCAGGGATAAAATGGCTCATTACAACAGCGGTCTTTTCACTTTCCACCAGCATTACCGGAGACGATGAGTTTATAAGAAGATGTTCTCCAAACAGGCACTGCTTCAAATGGAAATCCTGCAACTTCAACTCGGAATGCGCCCAGCTGACAAAAGCCTTAGGCTCTTTAACCCGATGGCCGGTCTCGGCATTATAACACATTACCTTGCCGGTTCTTACCTGCCAATTTATATCTGTCTGCCAGAAAACCGTTGCGCCTCCCCATTTTAAAGATGTCCCTATGCGATACATCTCAAACAATCTGGTTGCCTCATCTTCACCAAACACCTGACAGAAATACTGATATAAGGGGTTGATTGAATAATGTGACAGACTCCTTAACACATAAGATGAAGGAATATACGAAGGAACAATACAAGATGGAGTTTTATCTGCTGTCTTATAATGGGCAGAAAGGAGTGACTTGTTAGATTCTTTATTCATTTCCAACACATCAGGATTATCCTTGAAGTATTCCTTAGGTGTGTAATGATAGCCACAACTGTTCTCGTGATCACACTTACCGACATTACCGGGAAAGCTAATGCTGCCTTGTTCATCAATATACCTGACAAAACACCGGTTTTTACCACAGTTCGGACAAGTAGTCTTGCTTCCAGGACGGTATTTCTGTAAATGGAATCTGTATTCACTCATGGTCCTCTGATTTTAGTGTGGTTGCACTCTGCACTTTTGCACTTTGAGAAGATTGCACGGTATCTTGACAAGATGAAAGTGCAATAGTGCAAGGTGCATCAGTATTTTCTGTCATAAGTTTGCGATAGACCCCATGCTGAAGCTTTTCTATAAGAGGGTGCTTAAGCCGACATAATTGGTCAAGCGCATAATAGACGGTACGTCGGGACATATCAATTTTTCTACCGGCAATAACAGCATCTCCGGAAGTGAACCGATCTTCCAACAGAGAAAGCCACGCTTCCTTAGTTTCGCCGATACTGTTTATGACAATGGTTTCCTGAATCCTCCTGTATGTTTCCTCATAATAGTCAATCATACGGATTGCCGATTCTACGGAATCCCGCTCAATATATTGCATATCTCCACTATCAGTAGCCCATTTCATTATCTGAAACAACAGGGCAAGACGAGCTACATGCCCATTGAGTTTCATCTTGCGGCTTTCAACATCCGCATCATCCTCAATGGCATTTACAGCATCGATAATTCCATTGTACCATTCATAAAAGTATTCTTCCGCATCATCAGACATTGTAAGGATACGGGGATTGACCGTTGTACCCTTGTCATCAAGAATACAAGGGATACTGAAAATTCTGTTGATTATTGTCCTCCATTGATTCATGATGTCAGGACGGGCTGTATTCCGTTCTTCCCGTCTCCATCCGGATATCTTCCTGTTCTTAGGATAGACAAACAGAAAGCGGTCAAGCAATCCGTTGGCAAGAAATTCTGCACGGAAGACTTCCTGCAGCATATTCGTCTGTACTGAACCGATGACATTTATACATGGATTCTTGATTAGAACAGGACGTGATTCTGACTTGCGGATAATCTTTAACGGCTGTCCGCTATAGGCTGT
>DVKC01000037.1 GCA_018716295.1 Candidatus Avimuribaculum pullicola | reverse complement strand
TCCTTGGTAATCATCGCTTGTCTGTTTTGTAATGTTTTGATTTTCAACCATAAATATACAAAATACCAGCGAGATTACCAATTTTTTTTCATGTTTGCTTCTTGTTTTTTCTTATCCCGAACTCGCGTATTTCCTAATTTGGCGCAATTCCATTTCCTAATTTGGCGCAATTCCATTTCCTAATTTGGCGCAGTTTCATTACCTAATTTGGCGAAATTCCATTTCCCAATTTGGCGCAATTCCGTTTCCTAATTTGGCGCAGTTTCATTACAGAAATGGTGCGCTCACGCAAAAGAGCGCACCATTTCGTTCAATATAAACGTAATAACTTAAAATCAATCGACGGCGGTCAATTCAAACACGCGGCTCGAATACTCCGTGGCAAGCACCAACCTGATGCCTTGCGACATGAGCAGGCGGCCAGATATTACAGCGCCTTCCATCGACTTCATGCCGTCATCGGCAACATTAAGCTCATGCAAACGGTAATTCTTGTCGGGATCGAGGCCAGCCATGCGGAACGGCGGCACTGTGTGTCCGGCAAAGTGCTTCAACTTATAGCCATAGAACACAGCTTTCTGCTTGTCGGGCGAAACATACATCAGCGATGCCACGTCGCCTTTGCCCTCGTAGGGCGAGTGAAGACGGTACAGGTCGCCCTGCTGGATAAGTTCGCGCAGACGCTTGTAATCGTTAACTGCTTGCTTGGCAAATGCGAGTTCCTCGGGTGTAAAGTCCGACGGCCTCATCTCGATGCCGAGGCGGCCCTGCATGGCCACATCAAAGCGGAACTTGAGCGGCACCACACGGCCAGTCTGATGATTGGGCACTGTGCTGACGTGCGAAGCCATTGCGGCAGCTGGGAAGAACATCGACATACCCCACTGCATATATATGCGTTGTAGCGCATCGGTGTCGTCGCTCGTCCAGAACTCATCGAAATATGGCAACACACCATACCCGGCACGCGCACCGCCGCTGGCACAAGCCTGCAACACGAGGTCGGGATACTTGGCACGAATGCGCTCTACCACGTTGCGCAAGCCCTTGTGGTACTCGATGTAGATGTGCGACTGGCGGTTCTTGGGCAAGTAGGGAGAGCCGTAATTGGCAAGGCTCGCGTTGGCATCCCATTTCATATAGGCTATCTCGGGGTAATCGGTCATCAAGTTATCAACAATCGAGAACACAAAGTCCTGCACATCGGGATTGGCAAGGTCGAGCACCATCTGTGTACCACCACGTCCCAACCGCGGCTCGCGACCATGATTTTGCAAGAACCAGTCGGGGTGTTTCTCATAAAGTTCACTCGCCTTCCAGTTGCCCATTTCAGGCTCAATCCATATACCGAATTTAAGCCCATGAGCCTTTGCCTCGTCGATTAACGGCTGTATGCCATCAGGCAACTTCTGGCGGTCAACAGTCCAGTCGCCAAGTGCAGCATTATCGGTCAAACGACGATATTTATCACTGGCAAACCAGCCGTCGTCCATCACAAACAATTCTCCGCCCAGCTCGGCTGCGCCCTGTATAAGCTTCACAATGCGCTCGGTATTAACATCGAAATACACACCTTCCCAGCTGTTAAGCAACACATCGCGCAATGCTGTGCCATTGTGCAGCTTGCCGTCACGGCGTGCCCAGTTGTGGAAGTTGCGGCTCACGCCACTCTTGCCCTCCTCGCTATAAGTGAAAGCCACCTCGGGCGTTACAAACGTTTCGCCAGCTTTCAAGTAATATTGCGATGCCGTTTCGTCGATACCAGCAAGGAAATGGTGCAGATACTTGCCGTCGATGTCGGTGTCGATGCGCAGCTCATAATTGCCTGAGTAGCACAATGCCGCACCAATCACGCGCCCCGACAGTTCGGCAGGCTTGCCATCGAGCGAGAGCATAATCTCAGGCATGTCGCTCATGCCATTGCGCACACCATCGCGGTTCTTTATCACTTTCATGCCAGCCGTGAGCGGCTCTTCATACAGGTTGGCCTCGTTGGCCCAGCAGCCATGCAAGTGCGACAGCCACACTTGGTCGCCATGCACAGGCATATAGGCCGATGCGAACTGTGCCAGCTTCACGTCGCCTTTCTTCTCGTTATGCGAGATTTCGCTCCACACCTCTATCACATCGGAATTGGTGTAGGAACGGTAGCAGTTCACCACTTCGAAAGGATAAACCTTGTCACGGGTTAAAATACGCACTACCTCGCCATTACTTGTGGCTTCACGCGACACATCGTCCACTACCAAATCAAGAGATATGCTGCCATCGGAATGTTCCACTTCTATGGCAGCCTCATCAAGCGGCCACGTATTAAACGATGGATAGGCCGGACGATTGAATGCCAACCCCGATGCCCACACTTGAGCCACCTCAGCATTATCGATGTGTGTGCCGTAATAAGCAATCTTCAAAGGCTCACCTTCAACAGCCCGCAGCAACAATGAAGTGTTGCGAGTAGAAATAAGCACATCCTGGGCATAGGCGGCAGAACCACTTCCGCCCACTGCACATGCCAGCAGTGCTGCAAACAATGCTTTTTTCATCATGCTATTTATCTTTTGTTTTTAGGTTTATAAATTTAAATAACTGCACAAAATTAGCCAATCATCACAAGCACAAGTAATACAATTTTGCCAAATTCATTGCATAATCGAAACAGCGAGCCAAATACAGATATTTTAACACGCGACATTGCCATATACCAAATCCCATTTTGTTTCAAGCTTTTCCTACCAAATACGACAAAAAAGTGGAAATGTCACCGCAACTATATGCGGCACATCTCCACTTCCTCTTTTAATAATTATGACTTCTAATAGCGCATCACGCGCTGCATGGTATTATTCCACTTACTCAGCCTTAGCTTCCTCGGCTGCAGCAGGAGCGGCTTCTTCGGCCGTTGCTGTTGTTGCAGTTTCGGTTGCTGCGGCACCAGCCTTTTCGGCAGCCGACTTGCGGCGCGAACGGCGAGTACGCGAAGTACCTTTCTTCTCCTTGCCGGCAGCAAGCATGTTTTCGTTGTAGTCAACAAGCTCGATGAAGCAAGTAGCGGCACCGTCACCTCTGCGGAAACCTGTTTTGAGGATACGTGTGTAGCCTCCAGGACGGTTGGCAATCTTTTGAGAAATCTCGTTGAAAAGCTCCTTGATAGCTTCCTTGTTTTGCAAGTAGCTGAACACCAAGCGGCGGTTTGCCGTGCTGTCGGTCTTGGCACGGTTGATAAGCGGCTCGGCATAAACCCTCAGAGCCTTGGCCTTAGGCAAAGTGGTGAAAATCCTCTTGTGCTGTATCAGGGAGATAGTCATGTTGGCCAACATAGCGTCGCGGTGGCCTTTCTTCCTGCTGAGGTGGTTGAATTTTTTATTATGTCTCATCGTTATTACTCTTTATCCAATTTATACTTAGAGATGTCCATACCGAACGAAAGGTTCAGGTTGGCAAGCAACTCGTCAAGTTCAGTAAGCGACTTTTTGCCGAAGTTACGGAACTTCAACAAGTCGGTTTTGTTAAATACTACCAATTCGCCAAGCGTTTCAACTTCGGCCGACTTCAAGCAATTAAGCGCGCGCACCGACAAATCCATATCGACAAGCTTGGTCTTCAACAACTGGCGCATGTGCAGCACTTCCTCGTCGAATTCCTCGTTTTCCTCGTTTTCGGGTGTTTCGAGCGCGATTTTCTCATCGCTGAAAAGCATAAAGTGGTGGATAAGTATCTTCGCAGCCTCCTTAAGGGCATCCTTCGGGAGGATTGAACCATCGGTAGTGATCTCAAGCACGAGCTTCTCGTAGTCGGTCTTCTGTTCTACGCGATAGCTTTCAATGGCGTACTTGACATTAACAATAGGAGTGTAAATAGAATCGATAGCGATAACGTCAATGGCATCGTTCGGATTCTGGTTTTCCTCGGCGGGCACATACCCACGACCCTTGTTGATAGTCAGGTCGATTTGGAAACCAGTGGTAGGATCCAAGTGGCAGATAACCAAATCCGGGTTAAGGACTTCAAAACCCGTCAATGCCTTGTTAATGTCACCAGCCTTGAACACGTCTTGACCCGAAACTTTCACAGTAACCTTTTCGGCCTCGGTGTCTTCGACGATACGTTTCAAGCGCACTTTCTTCAGGTTAAGGATAATGTTGGTAACATCTTCCTTAACACCCGGTATAGTGGCAAACTCGTGTTTCACGCCATCGACGTGGATCGACGAGATTGCAAACCCTTCGAGCGATGAAAGCAAGATACGGCGCAAGGCATTGCCTATAGTAACGCCATACCCCGGCTCCAATGGCCGGAACTCGAACTTGCCGAAGAAATTGTCGGCTTCCAACATTAATACTTTGTCGGGCTTTTGAAATGCTAATATAGCCATGTATCGTTATTAATTTTATTGTTTTGAATACAATTCCACAATTAACTGCTCCTTGATATTTTCAGGGATGTCTTCGCGTTGTGGCAGGTGCAACAACTTGCCGCCCTTAACGTTTTCGTCCCATTCAATCCAAGGATACTTGCTGTGGTTGAAGCCGGCAAGTGCAGCGGCAATCACTTCGAGCGACTTGCTCTTCTCGCGAACTGCCACTACTTCACCCGGGGTTACCGAGTAAGATGGAATGTTCACAACCTTGCCGTTTACAGTGATGTGGCGGTGCGACACCAACTGGCGTGCTGCAGCACGAGTGGGCGCGATACCCAAGCGGTAAACAACGTTGTCCAAGCGAGCTTCAAGCAGTTGCAGAAGCACCTCGCCCTTTACGCCTTTCGAGCGTTTGGCTTTTTCAAAGAGGTTGCGGAACTGGCGTTCAAGCACACCATAAGTGTATTTGGCTTTTTGCTTTTCACGCAACTGTACGCCATATTCCGAGAGTTTCCTTCTCTTGTTTACACCATGTTGACCCGGCGGGTAATTCTTCTTTGCAAGAACCTTGTCTTCTCCGAAGATTGGCTCGCCAAATTTGCGGGCAATTCTACTTTTTGGTCCAGTATATCTAGCCATTGCTGTTTTTTTACTTTTAATAATTTAAACTGACACTTTCAAGTGCAGCCGCGATTACAGAGAGGTTGGTAAGAATGTAATCTATTCACTATGAAAGCCTCGAAATTCTTGTAATGTAAAAATCAGAAGTTCTGAGTTGTGATAGTAATTAAACCCTTCTTCTCTTTGGAGGACGGCATCCATTGTGCGGAAGCGGAGTAACGTCGATTATCTCGGTTACCTCGATACCTGCACCATGCACCGTGCGGATAGCAGACTCACGTCCGTTTCCTGGCCCTTTCACATAAGCTTTCACCTTGCGCAAACCCAGGTCATAAGCCACCTTGGCGCAGTCTTGGGCTGCCATCTGGGCTGCATAAGGGGTGTTTTTCTTCGACCCGCGGAAACCCATCTTGCCGGCGCTCGACCATGAAATGACTTGACCCTCGCTATTGGTGAGGCACACGATAATGTTGTTGAAAGACGAGTGTACATGAAGTTGGCCTGCGGCGTCAACTTTGACATTTCTCTTCTTTGCTGCGACTGTCTTCTTTGCCATACTTTATTATTATTTAGTAGCTTTCTTCTTGTTAGCAACTGTTTTCTTCTTACCCTTGCGAGTACGCGCATTGTTCTTTGTGCTTTGGCCACGTACTGGCAAGCCCAGGCGGTGACGGATGCCACGGTAGCAACCGATATCCATCAAGCGCTTGATGTTCAACTGAACCTCGCTTCTCAAGTCGCCTTCCACCTTGTACTCGCTACCGATAATTTCACGAATTTTGGCGGCCTGAACGTCAGTCCAGTCCTTAACTTTTATATCCTTGTCGATTTCGGCCTTGGCAAGTATCTTGTTTGCCGAGCTACGACCGATGCCGAAGATATAGGTTAAGGCAATTTCACCTCTCTTGTTTTGGGGCAAGTCCACCCCAACTATTCTTACTGCCATATTCTTAACTTATGTTATTTTTTGCTTTGTACAATGCCTCCACCACACTACGCGGGGAGAGGAGAACATTATCCTTGGCGTTGTTTAAACTTAGGGTTCTTCTTACAAATCACATACAAGCGGCCTTTGCGACGTACTATCTTGCAATCGGCCGAACGTTTCTTTATTGAGGCTCTTACTTTCATATAGCGTATTTTCTTTTTTATTTATATCTAAAAGCAATTCTTCCTTTAGTCAAGTCGTAGGGCGACATTTCCACTTTCACCTTGTCGCCAGGCAGAATCTTGATATAATGCAGGCGCATCTTGCCCGAAATGTGGGCGGTGATTTCATGCCCGTTTTCAAGTTCCACGCGGAACATGGCGTTGGACAACGCCTCTACGATTACTCCGTCTATTTCGATTGCGGTCTGTTTTGCCATACTATTACTTTAAATTGATTTATCACCTAATACTTCTTCAACAAATTGGAACGACGACAATATATCGGCTTTGCCGTTCTTGATTGCCACCGTGTGCTCATAATGTGCCGACGGCTTGCGATCCTTTGTGCGGCACGTCCACCCATCGGCTTCCATGACGATATTCTTGCTGCCAAGGTTTATCATCGGTTCAATGGCTATGCACATGCCGTTCTTGATAAGCGGCCCAGTACCGCGTCGCCCATAGTTGGGCACATCGGGATCCTCATGCATGTCCTTGCCTATACCATGACCGCAAAGCTCGCGCACAACGCTGTAGCCGCGCTTCTCGCAATATTCCTGTATCGCGTGGCCGATGTCGCCGATGCGGTTGCCAGCCACAGCTTTTTCAATACCCACGTAAAGCGACTCTTTGGTAGTCTTGAGCAAACGCATCACCTCGTCCGACACTTCCCCGACAGGGAATGTATAACACGAGTCACCGTTGAAACCGTCAATCACCGCGCCGCAGTCAACCGACACAATGTCGCCCTCGCGCAACGCATAGTTCGACGGGAACGCATGCACCACATTTTCGTTGACCGACACGCACAGCGTGTAGGGATAACCCGCATAACCCAGGAAACCAGGCACCGCACCTTGCGAGCGGATATAGTCCTCGGCCACTTGGTTCAACTTCAACGTAGTCACACCTGGTGCGATGTATTTAGCCACCTCGCCCAGCGTGCGTGCCACCACCATGTTGGCGGCTCTTACAAGCTCAATTTCTTCGTCAGTCTTTAGGTAAATCATCAATTCTTACTCCTGTAATATTAAATGCCCGAACGACCTGCAATCTTGCCCGACTTCATCAACCCATCGTAATGGTGCATCTTCAGGTGGCTCTCGATTTGTTGTAACGTGTCGAGCACGACACCAACAAGAATCAACAGCGATGTGCCGCCAAAGAATTGGGCGAAATTGTGGTTAATGCCGCATACATTTGCGAAAGCCGGCAAAATAGCCACACACCCAAGGAACAACGAGCCGGGGAAAGTAATCCTCGACATAATCGAATCAAGATAGTCAGCCGTCTTCTTGCCCGGCTTGATGCCTGGTATGAAACCGTTGTTGCGCTTCATGTCGTCGGCCATCTGAGTGGGACGCACAGTGATTGCCGTGTAGAAATAAGTGAACACTACAATCATGATGAAGTACACAGCATTATACCAGAAGCTGTTCATGTCGGAGAAGGCGCGGAAGAATCCCGACGGGTTCTGGTTGGCACCGAAGCCCATCAGCGTGATAGGAATAAACATAATCGCCTGGGCAAAAATGATAGGCATCACACCAGCAGCATTCACTTTCAATGGAATGTATTGGCGCACACCACCATATTGCTTGTTGCCGACGATGCGCTTGGCATACTGAACAGGAACCCTGCGCGTACCCTGCACAAGCAATATCGCACCTGCGATTACAGCGAAAAGAATCACGATTTCAACAATGAACATAACCAAGCCACCCTCTGCAGTAGTCAGACGATTGGTAAATTCTTGCACGATGGCACCTGGGAAACGGGCAATGATACCCACCAAGATTATGAACGAGATACCGTTGCCGATACCGCGGTCGGTAATCTTCTCTCCAAGCCACATGATGAACATACTGCCAGCGGCAAGTATTATTGTCAAGTAGGTCATCGTCCAAAAGCCGAAATGGGCGGCTCCGCCAGCTGCGTTAACCTGCACCTGCAAGTTGATGAGGTAGGCAGGCCCTTGCAACAAGAGAATGAGCACAGTGAGATAGCGGGTGTATTGGTTGAGTTTCATTCGCCCGCTCTCGCCCTCGCGCTGCATCTTCTGGAACTGTGGCAGGAACATGCCGAGCAACTGGATAATAATCGATGCCGTGATATAGGGCATGATACCAAGGGCAAAGATTGATGCTTGCGAAAATGCGCCACCCGAGAACATGTCGAGCAGCTGCATCAACCCGCCGCTGGCAAAGCTGCGCAGGGCATCGATTTCAGAAGGGCTGATTCCCGGAAGAACCACGTAACATCCAAACCGGTACACAAGCACCAGCAAGAGTGTTATCGTGATTCGTTTCCGCAAATCATCAATCTTCCAAATATTCTTAACTGTATCGATAAATTTCATTTCTTAACAGTTTGGATAGTTCCACCGGCAGCGATGATTGCCTCTTCTGCCTTCTTCGAGAAAGCATGGGCTTCAACGTCCACCTTAGTTTTCAATTCACCATTGGCAAGCACTTTCACCAATTGCTTACTGTCGGCATAGCCTGCAGCGACGATGTCGGCAACAGTGATTTTGGTCAATTGCTTGCTTTCGGCCAAAGCCTGCAGCGCATCAAGGTTCACGGCCTTGTACTCCACACGGTTCCTGTTTTTGAAACCAAACTTAGGCACACGGCGTTGCAATGGCATCTGTCCGCCTTCGAAACCCACCTTGGCCGAATATCCCGAGCGCGACTTTGCACCCTTGTGGCCACGAGTTGAGGTGCCTCCTTTGCCCGAGCCAGCTCCACGGCCCAGCCTTTTACCTTTCTTATTTGAACCTGCTGCGGGTTGTAAATTGCTTAAATCCATAGTTTCTAAATAGTTTTTTTCGTTCAGATTAATCAACTATCTCTACCAGGTGGCGAACCTTGTTAACCATGCCCCTGATAGTAGGGCAATCTTCCTTCTCAACCACTTGGTTCATCTTCCTCAACCCCAGGGAGTCAAGAGTTCTCTTTTGGACAGCCGGGCATTTGATGCGGCTCTTTACTTGCTTTATCTTTATAGTTGCCATGTTCGTCAAAATTTGCTTATCCTTTAAACACTTTTTCCAACGATATGCCCCTTTGGCGAGCAATGGTTTCGGGGCTGCGCATCTCGCCGAGAGCCTCGAAAGTTGCCTTCACGAGGTTGTGCGGGTTGGACGAGCCTTTCGACTTTGCAAGCACGTCGGTAATGCCCACGCTTTCAAACACGGCACGCATAGCACCACCAGCCTTAACACCAGTACCGGCCGATGCAGGACGGATAATCACGCGCGAACCGCCAAACTTAGCTTCTTGCTCGTGTGGCACAGTACCCTTGTTGATGGGGACACGTATCAGGTTCTTCTTGGCAGCCTCAACACCCTTGGCGATAGCGGCTGTCACTTCGTTGGCCTTGCCGAGGCCATAGCCGATGATGCCGTCTTCGTTGCCGACAACCACGATTGCGGCAAAGGTAAACGTGCGGCCACCCTTGGTAACTTTGGTCACGCGGTTGATGGCCACGAGGCGATCCTTGAGTTCTATATCGTTAGTCGATTTTACTCTATTATTTTTCTTTACCATAACACATTAAAATTTAAGTCCGGCCTTGCGGGCACCCTCAGCTACTGATTTCACTCTCCCATGGTACAGGTAACCGTTGCGGTCGAAAACCACTGTGGTGATACCCACTTCCATCGCTTTCTTTGCAGCCAGCTCGCCCACTTTCTCAGAGATTTCGCACTTGGTGCCTTCGGTCATCCCCTTGGACGAAGCCGAAGCCAAAGTGTGGCCAGTGGTGTCGTCAACAAATTGCACGTAAATTTGCTTGTTGCTTCTGAATACCGTCATGCGAGGGCGTGCGGCACTGCCGGAAATTTTCCCACGAATGCGGGTTTTGATTTTCTGTCTTCTTTCTAATTTAGTTGCCATGACTCATCAAATTAATTATTTGGCAGATGCCGATTTACCAGATTTACGACGAATAATTTCGCCCACAAACTTAATACCTTTACCCTTGTAAGGCTCGGGCTTGCGCAACGAGCGTATCTTGGCACACACCTGACCGAGCAACTGCTTGTCGCACGAGGTGAGGATGATAAGCGGGTTCTTGTTACGCTCGCTCTTTGCTTCCACTTTCACTTCGTTAGGAAGCTTGATATATATAGCGTGTGAATATCCCAATGCCAACTCCAGCACTTGTCCTGTAGCGGCTGCGCGGTAACCCACACCTACTAATTCCATTTCTTTCCTGTAGCCTTCGCTCACGCCAACCACCATGTTGTGGATAAGCGCGCGGTACAAGCCATGCTGTGCACGGTGTATGCGGTCGTCGCTCGGACGGCGAACATGGATTTCGTTGCCTTCCTTGACAACAGTTATGTCGCTGTGCACTGCCTGCGACAACGAGCCGTGCTTGCCCTTGACGCTGACTACATTATTCTCTATTGTTACTTCTACTCCAGCGGGTATTGCAATTGGCAATTTTCCTATTCTTGACATATCTCGTACCCTCCTATCAATAAACGTAACACAATACTTCGCCACCAATCTGCTGTGCAAGGGCTTCCTTGTTGGTCATGATGCCCTTAGAAGTAGAAAGGATAGCTATACCTAAACCATTCAACACGCGCGGCATATTCTTGTAGCCGGTGTACTGGCGCAATCCGGGACGCGAAACACGCGTCAAGCACTTGATTGCGTTGACCTTGTCAACTGGGTCGTATTTCAAGGCTATCTTGATGGCTCCCGATGGAGTTCCGTCATCTACAAACTTGTAGTTCAAGATGTAGCCCTTTTCAAAAAGGATCTTGGTGATCTCCTTTTTCATTTTTGAAGAAGGGATTTCAACGACCCTGTGCTGGGCCTTGATCGCATTCCTCAGTCTTGTCAGATAATCTGCTATTGGATCAGTCATAAAAATAATTTGTTTAAATTGATTCAGCGTGGCATGTCCGCCTTGCGCGGCCGGCCTGCCCTTTGTGGCCGAACAATATTTAATACTAAGTTATTTTATTGTGTATTTTTTCTTTAATAACTCGTTGATTCCCTCTGTGGGCAACCGCCCGACGGCTGCACACCGAGGTGGGAACGTTGCCGCCTTTTTACCAGCTTGCCTTCTTTACGCCTGGGATAAGACCCTTTGATGCCATTTCGCGGAATTGGATACGCGAGATGCCAAATTGGCGGATATATCCCTTTGGACGGCCGGTAATCTTGCAGCGGTTGTGCAAGCGCACTGCGCTGGCGTTGCGCGGGATCAATTGCAGAGCCTCATAGTTGCCCTCTGCCTTGAGTTGGGCTTTCTTGGCGGCATATTTTGCAACCAACTTTGCGCGCTTCACCTCGCGGGCTTTCATCGATTCTTTTGCCATATCTCTTTCCTATTATTTAGCGTTTTTAAATGGGAGCCCAAGCTCTTTCAACAAAGCGTAACCTTCCTCGTCGGTGTTGGCCGAAGTCACGAAAGTGATGTTCATACCCATCAACTTGCTGATCGAGTCGATGTTAATCTCAGGGAAGATAATCTGCTCGGTGATGCCCACGGTATAGTTGCCGTGACCGTCGAGCTTGCTCTCGATACCCTTGAAGTCGCGGATACGCGGCAAAGCGATGCGGACGAAACGTTCCATGAACTCATACATGCGGTCGCGGCGCAAAGTTACGCATACGCCGATAGGCATCTTCTTGCGCACCTTGAAGTTAGAAATGTCCTTGCGCGACAGCGTGGCAACAGCCTTTTGGCCAGTGATTGCCGTGAGCTCGTTGATGGCAGTTTCGATGATTTTCTTGTCACCAGTAGCCTCGCCAAGACCCTCGTTGATGACAATCTTCAAGAGGCGGGGAACCTGCATTGTCGAAGTGTAGTTAAACTTCTTCATGAGAGCAGGTGCAATTCTCTCGGCATAATCCTTTTTAAGACTTGTTGAACTCATTACTTAATCTCCTCTCCTGATTTTTTAGAATAACGTACCTTCTTACCTTCCTCGTTAAAACGGTAGCCGACACGCGTTGGCTTGCCGCTCTTGGGGTCGATCAAACTCAAGTTGGAAACATGTATCGGTGCTTCCATCTTGATAATGCCACCTTGCGGGTGCTTTGCACTGGGCTTCACGCTCTTCGACACCATGTTGATGCCTTCAACCACGGCACGGTTCTTCTTCACGATTACACGCACCACGCGGCCAGTCTTGCCACGGTCGTTGCCGGCGTTCACATAGACGGTGTCACCCTTTTTTATGTGTAAACTGTTCATTGTTTTTCTACTCTTTTGTGCTTTACTTGTTTTTATAGTACTTCGGGAGCGAGCGAAACAATCTTCATGTTAGTGGCACGCAATTCACGGGCCACAGGGCCGAAGATACGAGTGCCACGCAGCTCGCCAGCGTTGTTCAACAAAACACAGGCGTTGTCGTCAAAGCGGATATAAGACCCGTCGGGGCGACGTACTTCCTTCTTGGTTCTAACTATCACAGCTTTCGATACAGTACCTTTCTTCACGTCCGACGAAGGGATAGCGCTTTTTACTGTAACAACGATCACGTCCCCCAACGAGGCGTAACGGCGACCAGTGCCACCCAACACGCGGATGCACAGCACCTCCTTGGCGCCACTGTTATCTGCAACTGTTAATCGGCTTTCAGTCTGTATCATAACTCTTACTTAACTTTTTCGATTATTTCCACTAATCTCCATCTCTTAGTCTTGCTCAGAGGACGAGTTTCCATCAGGCGCACCTTGTCGCCGATGCTGCATTCGTTCTTCTCGTCATGGGCATGGTATTTCTTCGACTTGTTGACGAATTTACCATATATCGGGTGTTTTTCCTTCCACCTGACAGTGACCGTAATGGTCTTGTCGGCCTTGTTGCTGGTCACGATCCCGATTCTTTCTTTTCTTAAATTTCTCTTTTTCTCTTCCATAACCTCAGTTACGATTACTTGTTTTTCAGCTCGCGGGCGCGCAATTCGGTTTTCACTCTCGCAATCATTCGACGGTCTTGTGTAATCTTTGCGGGACTATCAAGAGGGCTGATAGAATGATTCATCTTCATCTGGAGGTATTCGCGCTCCATCGTTTCCAAGCGATCCTTGAGTTCCTTGTCGCTCAATTCTTTTATTTCTTCCTTCTTCATGTTCTCTCTGTCTGATAGGCTTTAGTTACACGTTTTGAGATTCGTCGTAATCGCGGCGCACCACAAACTTGGTGGTCACGGGCAACTTTTGCGCAGCGAGGCGCAATGCTTCCTTGGCCACGTCGTAGCTAACGCCGTCAACCTCGATGAGGATACGGCCTGGGGTTACCGGGGCCACAAATCCCTCGGGAGCACCTTTACCTTTACCCATACGCACATCGGCAGGCTTCTTGGTAATAGGCTTGTCGGGGAAGATCCTTATCCATATCTGGCCTTCACGCTGCATATAGCGGGTAACGGCCACACGAGCGGCTTCAATCTGGCGGGCGGTGATCCACCTCGTCTGAAGCGTCTTTATTCCGAACGAACCGTGGGCCAGTTCATAGCCACGGTGGGCGAAACCTTTGCTGACGCCCTTTTGCGGTCTCCTATATTTAACTTTCTTAGGTTGTAACATTGTCTTGCAAATTCAATTGGCGTTTAACGATTGTTCTTCTTGTTACGGAACCCGCCACGGCGTTGCCCGCCGGCATTGTTGCCGCCACGGTTTTCCTTAGCATTCGAGGTGAACTGCGGAGCCAAATCGCGCTTGCCGTAAACTTCGCCACGGCAGATCCACACTTTCACGCCGATTACACCCACCTTGGTGTGTGCCTCAACGAGAGCATAGTCGATGTCGGCACGGAAAGTGTGCAGCGGTGTGCGGCCTTCCTTGAACATCTCCGAGCGAGCCATTTCTGCGCCGTTCAAGCGGCCGCTCACTTGGATCTTGATACCCTCGGCCGAACGCATGGTGGCAGCAATAGCCATCTTCACGGCACGGCGGTAAGCGATCTTGCCCTCAATCTGGCGAGCCACGTTGGTGGCAACGATCTCGGCATCGAGTTCGGGACGCTTAACTTCGTGCACGTTGATCTGAACGTCCTTGTCGGTCACTTTCTTCAACTCTTCCTTGAGCTGGTCAACCTCGGCACCACCCTTGCCGATAATCAAGCCCGGGCGCGAAGTGCACACGGTGATTGTCACCAGCTTCAACGTGCGCTCAATGACGATGCGCGACACGCTGGCCTTGGCCAGGCGGGTATTGAGGTAGTTCCTTATCTTGCTGTCCTCAAGCAATGTGTCGCCATAATTCTTTCCGAAATACCAGTTGGAATCCCAACCACGGATAATTCCCAGGCGATTGCTGACTGGATTAACTTTTTGTCCCATATTAAGCGTTCTCTACTGCGTTTGCGTTAGTATTTTGGATAGTATCTACGTACAATGTCACATGGTTAGAGCGTTTGCGGATACGGTATCCACGACCTTGAGGCGCAGTGCGCAAACGTTTCAACATGGGAGCACAATCAACATAGATTGTCTTAATGTACAACTCGTTATTCTCGGCCTTGCGCCCGTTCTTCTGTTCCCAGTTGGCAATGGCCGAGCGGAGCAACTTCTCCACCTTCAATGCTGCTTCTTTCTTGGTGAAGTGAAGAATGCCTAAAGCCTTGAAGACTTCGACACCGCGCACCAAGTCAACTACATAGCGCATCTTGCGTGGCGAAGAAGGGATGTTCCTCAATTTTGCGAAGCTTTGGGTGCTACGTTCTGCCTTAATCGCTTCGGCTGCTATTCTTTTTCTTTTACCCATTGTTCTTAATTCTTTTTCTATTTATTCTTCCCGTTGGCCCGGTGTGCTTATTTCTTCTTGTTGCCTGAGTGACCGCGGAAGGTGCGGGTGAGGGCAAACTCACCCAGCTTGTGACCTACCATGTTTTCAGTAACATACACGGGAATAAACTTATTACCATTGTGGACTGCGAAAGTGTGCCCCACGAAATCGGGCGAAATCATCGAAGCGCGCGACCATGTCTTGATTACTTGCTTCTTGCCGCTCTTTTCCATTTCGGCTACCTTCTTCTCCAACTTCACGCTGATAAATGGGCCTTTTTTTAATGATCGACTCATAAGTTACTTAATTAATCAAATTACTTTTTCCTTCTTTCGATAATGTATTTAGAAGACAGCTTCTTCGGAGAACGTGTCTTCAAGCCCTTAGCATACAAGCCTTTGCGTGAACGTGGATGACCTCCCGACTGACGTCCTTCGCCACCACCCATTGGGTGATCGACTGGGTTCATTACCACACCGCGGTTGTGCGGGCGACGACCGAGCCAGCGGCTGCGTCCAGCCTTACCCGAACGCTCAAGCGCATGGTCGCTGTTGCCTACGACACCCACTGTGGCACGGCATGCTGCCAAGATCTTGCGGGTTTCTCCCGAGGGTAATTTGACAATTGCGTAGTCGCCTTCACGCGACACGAGCTGGGCAAACGTGCCGGCGCTGCGTGCCATCGATGCTCCTTGGCCAGGACGCAATTCGATGTTGTGAATTAAGGTACCAATAGGTATGTTGCTAAGCGGAAGCGCATTGCCTACTTCAGGCGCAACATCCTTGCCGCTTATTACCGTAGCGCCAACTTCCAAGCCGTTGGGTGCGATGATGTAAGCCTTTGTTCCATCGACATAATAAAGCAACGCGATGCGAGCCGAACGGTTGGGATCGTACTCGATTTGCTTTACTTTTGCCGACACACCGTCCTTGTTTCTCTTAAAGTCGATGATGCGGTATTTGCGCTTGTGGCCGCCGCCCATGTAGCGCATGGTGCGGTGACCCTCGTTGTTGCGACCGCCTGTCGATTTCTTGCCGACCGTAAGAGATTTCTCTGGTGTACGCGTAGTGATGTTGTCAAATACACCAATAACCTTGTGCCTTTGCCCCGGTGTTGTGGGCTTAAATTTTCTTACTGCCATTTTTTATTGTATGTTACTATAAAAATCAATAGTGTCGCCCTCGGCAAGTGTCACGATAGCTTTCTTGAAAGAAGCCGTGCGCCCCTTGATGAGCCCGCCCTTGGTGTAGCGGTTTTTCCTCTTGCCGCGGCATATCATTGTGTTGACTGAAACGACCTTAACTCCATAAAGATCCTCTACAAGGCTCTTGATTTGCGCCTTGTCGGCCTTGGGGGAAACTTTGAACGTAAACTGGTTCCTCTTGGCACTAAGGTTGTTGGCCTTTTCAGTGACTACCGGTAATATCATTATGTCCATTGTTTATACCTCCTGTAAGTTAAAATTCGTTTACTACTGCCACTGCGCTTTCGCTCAATACCAGCACCTTGTTGTCAAGGATTACATAAGTATTTAAGTCTGACGCAGTTGCTATTCTCACACCCTCGATATTACGAGCCGACAAATATACGTTTTTATTCTGGTCTGCTAAAACCCAAGTCGATTTCTTGCCGTTAATTTTAAGATTATTAGCAACATTTATGAAATCTTTTGTCTTTGGGGCTTCAAATGTGAAGTCTTCTACAACCAAAATCTCGTTATCGGCTGCCTTGAGTGTCAAAGCCGAACGACGGGCAAGTTCCTTGGTCTTCTTGTTGAGCTTGAAGCGGTAATCGCGTGGACGCGGACCGAAAACACGTGCGCCACCCGACAACAGCGGCGAGTTGATATCGCCACGGCGTGCACCGCCGCCGCCCTTTTGGCGACCGAGCTTGCGGGTACTACCCGAAACTTCGCTTCTCTCCTTGGCCTTGGCCGTACCTTGGCGTTGGTTGGCAAGGTATTGCTTAACGGCGAGGTAGATGACGTGCTGGTTGGGGTTTTCAATGGCGAAAACTTCATCATTGAGCGTCACCTTCTTGCCGGTATCTTCTCCTTTTATGTTATATACTGCGAGTTCCATTATTTTTCAATTAATACGATTGAACCTTTATAACCCGGTATCGAACCCTTGATGACCAAAAGGTTGTTTTCGGGCATAACCTTAACAACTTGTAGATTTTGCACAGTCACGCGCTCGTTGCCCATGTGGCCAGCCATGCGCATGCCCTTGAACACCTTTGCAGGGTACGAGCAAGCACCTATTGAACCTGGGGCGCGCAAGCGGTCATCCTGTCCGTGTGTCGATTGGCCGACACCGCCAAAACCGTGGCGTTTTACAACACCTTGGTAACCATGTCCCTTCGATGTGCCGATTACATCGACAAATTCGGCATCGGCAAACAAGTCAACGGTGATCGTATCGCCTAATTTGTACTCGCCTTCGAAACCTTTGAACTCGGCCAAGTGTCGCTGCGCAGTCACGCCGGCTTTCTTGAAGTGACCTTGCATAGGCTTGGTGGTGTGCTTCTCCTTCTTCTCGATGAAACCGAGTTGGAGTGCTTCGTAACCATCAGTCTCCAAAGTCTTAACCTGAGTAACTACACAAGGACCTACTTCGATAACAGTGCACGGTATGCTCTTACCGTCGGCACTGAATACGGATGTCATTCCGATTTTCTTTCCTAATAATCCTGGCATTTCTCTTAATTTAAATGTTTCTTCTCTTGATTGTTTATTATCACAAGGGTTGCCGAACGTTGATTACACCTTGATTTCAACTGCCACGCCGCTGGGCAATTCGAGCTTCATGAGGGCATCGACTGTCTTGGCGGTGCTGTTGTAGATGTCGATAAGGCGCTTGAACGACGACAGTTGGAACTGTTCACGCGACTTCTTGTTGACGAAAGTCGAGCGGTTCACGGTGAAGATACGCTTGTGCGTTGGCAATGGTATCGGGCCGCTAACCACAGCTCCAGTAGCTTTCACTGTCTTAACGATCTTCTCGGCCGACTTGTCAACCAAGTTGTGATCGTAAGATTTCAATTTGATTCTTATTCTTTGGTTCATATCTCGTTAAGATAAATATTTTTTTACTTCAATAAGTCAACGCGGCCATCGCATTCGGTGAGTACTTGCTTGGCGATCGAGGTGCTTACCTCGGCATAGTGCGAGAACGACATCGTTGATGTTGCACGACCCGATGTAATGGTACGCAAAGCGGTCACATAACCAAACATTTCGGCAAGCGGAGCCTTAGCCTTGACGATGCGTGCGCCACTGCGGCTCGATTCCATGGCTTCTACCTGGCCACGACGCTTGTTAAGGTCGCCAATCACATCACCCATGCTTTCTTCGGGAGTAACGACTTCTACCTTCATGATAGGTTCGAGCAACACTGGGCCAGCCTTTTCACATGCCTTCTTGAATGCCTGGATGGCGCAAAGTTCAAATGACAACTGGTCGGAGTCAACCGGGTGGAACGAACCATCGATAACGGTCACCTTGAGGTGTTCAACCGGGAAGCCGGCAAGCACGCCGTTCTTCATGGCAGTGGTGAAACCTTTCTGGATTGCAGGGATAAATTCCTTTGGAATGTTACCGCCCTTGACCTCGTCAACAAATTGCAAGTTGCCTTCAAAACCTTCGTCAACCGGTTCAACACGGACGATGATGTCGGCAAATTTACCACGACCACCAGTCTGTTTCTTGAACACTTCACGCAATTCCACAGGTTTTGTAATGGCTTCCTTGTAAGTTACTTGCGGACGGCCTTGGTTACATTCAACCTTGAACTCGCGGCGCAAGCGGTCGATGATGATATCCAAGTGAAGTTCACCCATACCGCTGATGACAGTTTGGCCTGTTTCTTCGTTGGTGGCAACACGGAATGTCGGGTCTTCTTCGGCCAACTTCTGCAAACCTACGCCGAGCTTGTCGAGGTCTTTTTGCGTCTTAGGCTCTACGGCAATACCGATAACCGGTTCCGGGAAATCCATAGCTTCGAGTACAATCGGGTTGTTTTCGTCGCAAAGAGTGTCGCCAGTGCGAATATCCTTGAAACCTACACCTGCGCCGATGTCGCCGCAACCGATAGTTTCCATCGGGTTCTGCTTGTTTGAGTGCATCTGGAACAAACGCGAGATGCGTTCTTTCTTGCCCGAGCGAGAGTTGAGCACGTAGCTACCGGCGTCAATCTTGCCCGAATATACGCGGAAGAATACCAGACGGCCTACATACGGGTCAGTTGCAATCTTAAATGCAAGTGCGCACATAGGTTCTTCAAACAAAGGCTTGCGGGTAACCACTGTATCGGGGTCGTCAATTGCGTGTCCCACAACCTCGGCTGAGTCTTCGGGGCTTGGCAAATATGCGCACACGGCATCGAGCAGCGTCTGCACACCCTTGTTCTTGAACGAGCTACCGCAAAGCATAGGCACGATGCTCATCTTCAGTGTGGCGGCGCGCAATGCACGCTTGATTTCCTCTACGGTAATCGTAGATGGGTCGTCAAAATACTTGGTCATCAAGTCGTCGTCGAATTCGGCGATGCTCTCAAGCATCTTGTCGCGCCATTCCTCGCACTCGGCAACCATGTTATCGGGTATGGGGCCGCGAGTATATTCGGCACCCATTGTTTCATCGTGCCAAATGAGCGACTCCATCGAAATCAGGTCAACAACGCCCTTGAAAGTTTCTTCAGCGCCTATTGGCACTTGTATCGGGCAAGGATTGGCACCGAGGATTTCCTTCATCTGGCGCACAACTTCAAAGAAATTGGCACCCGAGCGGTCCATCTTGTTTACATAGCCGATGCGCGGCACGTTATATTTGTCGGCTTGGCGCCAAACAGTTTCAGATTGCGGTTCAACACCACCCACAGCACAGAAAGTGGCGATTGCACCATCAAGCACACGAAGCGAACGTTCAACTTCCACAGTGAAGTCAACGTGTCCCGGGGTGTCAATCAGGTTGATTTTGTACTTCTTGCCGTTGTAGTTCCAGAAAGTGGTAGTTGCAGCCGAAGTAATAGTGATACCACGCTCTTGCTCTTGTTCCATCCAGTCCATAGTGGCGGCACCGTCGTGAACCTCACCAATCTTGTGGGTCAAACCGGTGTAGAACAAGATACGCTCCGACGTGGTTGTCTTTCCGGCATCGATGTGAGCCATGATACCGATGTTGCGCGTAAAAACTAATTGTGCGTCAGTTGTAGCCATTTTTTCAGTCTATCTTTTCTCTATTGGTTAAAATCTGAAGTGTGCGAATGCGCGGTTAGCCTCGGCCATGCGGTGCATGTCTTCCTTGCGCTTGAATGCGCCGCCTTGTTCGTTATAAGCATCAACGATTTCCGATGCCAGCTTGTCGGCCATAGTCTTGCCGCCACGCTTGCGTGCGAATGAGATAAGATTTTTCATTGATATCGACTCCTTGCGGTCGGGACGAATTTCGGTAGGCACTTGGAATGTTGCACCACCCACGCGGCGCGACTTAACCTCCACTTGCGGAGTAATGTTTTCCAAAGCTTTTCTCCAAATCTCGAGGGCGCTCTTTTCCTCGTTTGGCAATTTCTTCTTAACTAAATCGAGAGCGGTATAAAATATCTTATATGACGTGTTCTTCTTACCGTCATACATCAAGTGATTTACAAATTTAGAAACTTTTACATCACTGAATACGGGATCGGGCAATACGATCCTCTTCTTTGGTTTTGCCTTTCTCATTTCAATTTTAAAAGTTGCGTTTTTGTTCGCTTGGTTGTTGTCTTACATCTTCAATGGGCATACTCCAATGCGCCATTTACTCAACCGTAATATCCAATTCCAATAAAAGCAAAAACTAAGTTTGATACTTGTCTTTTTTTGTTTCACGCTTGCCGCCCCTGCCTCGCAGAGGGCCGCTTGGCGCGGCTTTGTTTTTTTTTAGAAAGGTAGTGCGACTGCTTTCTCACGCAGCACTACTCTTGTGTGTGAGTGGCAAGAGCCGTTTTACTTCTTGGCACCTGCTTTTGGACGTTTTGCACCGTACTTCGAGCGACGTTGTGTGCGACCAGCTACACCTGCTGTATCGAGCGTACCGCGTACAATGTGATAACGTACACCTGGGAGGTCTTTAACACGTCCACCCCTGACCATCACGATCGAGTGTTCCTGCAAGTTGTGACCTTCTCCCGGGATATAAGAGTTTACCTCCTTACCATTAGTCAACCTCACACGTGCAACCTTACGCATTGCCGAGTTAGGCTTCTTAGGCGTAGTAGTGTAAACACGCACGCACACGCCACGGCGTTGTGGGCACGAATCCAATGCTGGCGACTTGCTCTTGTCAACCAGTGCTACACGGCCTTTTCTTACCAATTGTTGAATTGTAGGCATCTTAGTTCTTTTTGTTTATTAAAAATTCGTTATGTTCGTTATAATCAAAATCCAGTTATTACCGACATCAACACGCGCCAAATCAATCATTTAGCGCATAATTTGTTGTGGTGTTGTCTGAAAAACTGTGCAAAGATAAGCACTAATATTCTAACTACCAAATGTTTTAATGCTACATTTTACAAGGTAAAAGCACATTTTCAGGCTATTATGCCCATCACAACGATATTGCACGGCCTGTGTCGTTTTGTTTATTTTTATATAGTTAACAATATTTCACTTAACGGTAGCCCTTTGCGATCTTTCTCGGAAAGCAACAACTCACCATCAACAGCAGGCCACTCGATTCCAAGCGCAGGGTCGTCATATTGCAATGTCGCCTCGGCTTGAGGTGCATACACATTATCGACTTTGTACTGGAATTGTGCAAACTCGCTCAGCACTAGGAAACCGTGAGCAAAGTGACGCGGCACAAACAATTGGCGACCATTTTCTTGGCTTAATTCCACAGCAACGTGCCGCCCGAATGTGGGAGAACCCTTGCGCAAATCCACCACGACATCATACACCGCACCTTGCGACACCCTCACCAACTTGGCTTGGCTGTAGCTGCCTCGCTGGAAATGCAATCCACGCAACACGCCGCGCGATGAAAGCGACTCGTTGTCTTGCAAGAAATCGACCTTGCCTATGGCACGTTCAAAGTCGCCACGCTTGAAACTTTCACAAAAATATCCACGGGCATCACCGTGCCTTACTGGCTCGATAAGCCACACGCCCTTAATATATTGCTCGACAAATTTCATCTCCTAATCTGTTTATGCTGTGCAAAATTACTAAAAATGCAAAAAAACACACAGTCCTATTTGCATTGTGGCATTTAATTCATACATTTGGAAATTATAAATACCCATTAACACATAGACCCTAACATTAATAAGTCATGAACAAAAAAATTACGCTCGCCTTATTGGCAACACTTGTGTGCGCCATGCAGCTACTTGCCGCACCTGGCAAGATTCGCAATGCATCTATCACACAAGACGCCAGCTGCACTGGTCCCGGAAACCCAAACGAAAAAATACTGCAAATAATGCTCGGAATATCGGGCGATGCGGTAAACCTGAAATCTATCGACTTCACACTCGACGGCACAACCGACCTCAACGACTACAAAAAGGTCAAAGTATATTACAACGGAACCGACCCGTTGAACCGATTCGACGAAAGGAACGCCGAGGGCGCAACATTGCTCGGTGAATATGACCCGCAACCAGGAACAATGACCTGCGACCTGACTACCGATATATCGCTATCGGGGAGGTTCAACTACTTCTACATCGTCGCCGAGGTTGCCGATGATGCCAAGGAAGGCAACAAACTCGATGCGACAGTGGTATCGCTCACGACCGACAACGAAACCTACACCGTGCAAAACGGCGCGCCCGACGGAGCCCGCGAGGTAATCATGCTACGCAAGCTGATGTACGCCCCCGGCGACAACGGCTCGGTGGCCTACCGCATTCCGGCCATGGTGGTGCTCCCCAACGGCAACATCGTGACAGCCATCGACCGCCGCTGGAATAGCGAAGCCGACTTGGCCAACCGCATCGACATCATTGCACGCATCAGCGAAGATGGCGGATACACTTGGAGCGAGGAATATACCATTGCCGAGGCGTCGGATGCCGACAACGGTCGCGGCGACTGCGCATTGGTCGTAGCTGCCAATGGCGACATTATTGCTGCCTTCGTAGGCGGCAACAGCTTGTGGAACTCAACCGAAGCCGACCCAATATCATCGTTCATCAGCCGCTCGACCGATGGCGGCAAGACCTGGACTCCAATCGCTGAAGGAGGGGAAGGCGACATCACTTCACAAATATGGGGTTCGAAATGCGAAGGCGACGATATCCGCCGACAAGGGACAGCCGCATTCTTCGGCTCGGGACGCGGATTGTGCCTTTCACGCCAAACAGGTGAGAATGCAAGCAAAAACGGACGCATCATGTTCGTGACTGGTGTGCTATATGAAGGTTCGCTATACAACTACACCGTTTACTCCGACGACAATGGCCACACATGGAAAGTATCGGAACTCGCATTCAGCAAAGGCGACGAGTCAAAGGTTGCCGAATTAAATGATGGCACGATACTGATGAGTGTGCGCAACAGCAACGGTTGCCGCGGCTATGCAAAATCGACCGATGGCGGTGAAACATGGACCGAGCAAGGCACTTGGAGCGACCTCAACGTAAACGCATGTAACGGCGACATACTGGAATATACAGCCATCGCCGACGGATACGACAAAAACCGCACACTGCACTCACTGCCCACCAACGACGGCTCAAAACAACGCGCCAAAATATCGATGTACTTGAGCTATGACGAGGGCCAAACGTGGGAACTGAAAAAACAATTATTCTCAGGGCCATCGGCCTACTCGACAATGGTCAAGCTGCCCGACGGCACAATAGCCGTATATGCCGAAGACCAGCCAGGCAATGTGACCAGCTGCTACTTCATGCGCTTCACTTTATCGTGGCTCACCGACGGTGAAGACACCTACACCGCCCCATCAGTGAGCGTCGGCAACGTCACCGCCAACGATGGCATAAACATCAATTCGGCCAAAGGAAGCATCGAGATAACAGGCAACGAACAGACCTCAGCCAATATATACACCACCGACGGCATGCTTGTGAGAAGTTCTGAATTGATGGCAGGCTGCAACACAATTGAAGTTCCATCGGGTATATATATCGTCAAGGCTGGCACGACAGTGAAAAAGATTGCCGTTCCATAACCAAGTACAACGAAACCGACAAAAAAATGCAAGAAGCTGTTTAAATTCCACCCCACCTTGGGCAAAATTTAAACAGCTTCTTAATTTTCCCAGTACGGTTTTCCGCAAATTAAGCTAACTTTGTACTTTGAACAACGGCGACGAATGACACGAAGACAATAGCCACCACGCCGCCTATGAAACACATTCGCATAATACAACTCTGAGCATATTTATGAAGAACATCATCATTTTCGACGATCCAGCAATGCACATGAACTTGCTGCCGATCACCTACACGCGACCTGTATCATACATACGCGTGGGCATAACCACTATTTACGAAAAATGGCAATACTTCATCCCCGATGCAGGGTTCAGCACTCTTGTCGATCCCTACTTGATGAAAAAATTTCCAACAACCATCACTGATGAAAATTATTTCATCGCAGGCCACATATACCCTTGCGACGCTTTAATTGAGGCCATCTTCAGGCTCGACAAGGGCGAAGCACTAATCTCGCCAAGCGAGCAGCTGATTGCCTTCCACGGCACTATGGAAGATTTCGACAAGAAAAGATTTTCAGCATCGGTAAAATATGGCGAAGAACCCAAACAGCTACACTGGCTGTACGACATATTCCTGCACAATGACGAGCAACTGAACCTCGACTTCCGCCGACTCACAGCCGGGCGCAAATCACAATCATTAAGCCCGACAAACCGCCTTATCGGCGACCACGAATTTGACGATGGCACATCGAGATACTTTATCGAAGAAGGCGCGACTATCGAGGGCGCAATAATAAATGTCACAAATGGCCCTATATACATCGGACGCGACGCAACCATCATGGAAGGTTCATGCATTCGTGCTCCATTTGCAGCTTGCGAACATAGCCAAGTCAACATGGGCGCAAAAATATATGGCGCGACAACGCTCGGCCCATATTGCAAAGTGGGTGGAGAACTGAACAACGTGGTCATGATGGGCTACAGCAATAAGGCCCACGACGGCTTCCTCGGTAATGCCGTAATCGGCGAATGGTGTAACCTGGGTGGCGGCACCACTGCATCCAACCTTAAAAACGACTACACCGAAATCAAGTTGTGGAACTACCCCGCACACCGTTTTCTCAAGACAGGGTTGCAATTCTGTGGATTGATAATGGGCGACCATTCCAAGGCTGGCATCAACTGCATGTTCAACACTGCCACAGTGATTGGCGTGGGGGTAAATATCCACGGTGCAGGATTTCCACGCAATTTTGTCGCTTCGTTCTCCGAAGGCTCCACAGCCGGGTTTACCGATGTGCCGATGACAAAATTCTTTGAAACCGCCAAGCGTGTGATGGCACGCCGACACGTCGAATTAAGCGACATCGACAAAGATATTTTCCTTGCCATACAATCTATTGCCGAAAGCTACAAATAAACCGGCCATATAACAAATAACACAACTGCCCCACCCAGCCTCACAACGGCTCAGCGAGGCAGTTTTTATCCACCCCCGCCTCCTCATCAACTGGCGGCACAATCATGCCTCCCGGCCATACAACCACTCGGCAATATCAATAACATGAATGCCATCACAGTCATATCTTTGATGCCTCGTACGAGCCAACAAGATCTTGGGATAAGCGTCCTTGATTCTCCTCAACGGGTCGAGTTCGCGTTCCAGTGTAGCAGGTTCTGCAATATTGTCGCTCACTTGCACATACATCTTGTCGCTGCCATGTTTTGTGTTTTCCTCTACATAATCATTAAATGCATGATATTCCTTGAGATGCTCATACTTTAGCCTCGTGAAATCAATATATATGATATTTGCTTCAGGTTCAGTTTCTTCAATATGACGAATAAAAGCCTGCATCAACTTTGATTTACCCGACCGACGAATACCTGTGATTATTTTAATGTCAGGCGAACCTTTCAAGCTCTTGATTCTATCTAAATATAACGGACGGTGTATCAGTTTCATAATTCATTGAGGTTTCAAAACTTTAATTTTTTTCATTTTTTGAAACTCTCAAGGGGGCGACGGCGAGAATAAGCTGGTGGCGGGGCTGCATAACCAAGCCTCAACAGCACCTGTGGCCTACTTGGCACTCCTAATTGCAACGCAATACTGGCAGCGACACTTTCGACCTCACATGGCTGGCATACAAATGCGCAAGCTACACCACGCAAAGCTGCCGTGAGCAAAAAGCGTTGCAAATGGCGGCCGCATTCTATCCATCCTGCAATATCATTGCATGAGGCAAACAGCGCGACACATGCTGCCGACATAAGTTTTTTCACATCACTGCGGCTTTGTATCGATGCATTTAGTGCCACCGATGTGGCGGCACGTGAAATCCATACTGGCAAACCTGGCATTTCAAGCACATCATAGCCCAAACCGTCCATCTTGTCATGCGTTTCACGGCTATTATATCTAATCCACCCTTTAAGTTCATTCTTATTTTGGCTATTGCCATAAATAACCTTGTTAGCCGCTACTACACCGTTTCTTATAATCTCAAATTCTGGCGACTGCCGCATATATATCTTTGCTCCACAGGCTTCAAGCTCACCGACCACTTGCGATGGCAACGAAGCAGTGGCATCATACAAATTACGGTTAGTGTGGCGTTGCGGTATCGCGGCAGCAAGCGGAGAAACCTCACATTCAGCCTCTTCCTTTAATGAAATTTCGACCCCATCATGCCTGTACGGCTTCACATTACACGACAACCTGTACTGCGGGGCAGCAATGCATATATTCTCGATTACACAGCCTATTGATATATACAATTCACGGTCATCGGGATCAAGGGCAGGAAGCCGACGTGAGAAATCAGGCAATACACGTATGCAATCATCGGCAATTTCAAAAAACCACGGCTGGGTATTATGCCCCGACGGAGCTGTAATCGCAGCCTCAAGCAAGCTGTCAATAACTGCCTTATTCATAGGCTCTGGCGTTCTTTTTGCATATCACCCACCATGCGTTGACGACGATTCACAGGTGGCAGCGAGTCGGTACCCGGTACGCTATCGGCAGCAGCAGTCGAATCGGCGGCAGCGCGGCGAGGCGACGAAGCCCGTTCTTCAATAGGGAATATACCGCTCACACTATCAAGGCTGTAGGTAGTCATACGATCATTCGACACAAATCCGTACCCTTCAATAACACGGTCGGCCTTTTCAATATGCACAAACGAATCGGAATATATCTCGTTGCGACGCTGCGAATAAAATAGTTGATTGGTCAATATCAATTCATTACGCGCCGTTTCGATATTCACATTACCATCAAGACGCCACAACTGGTCATCTTTGAAATAAGTTGCCGAATCGCAAATAATGGAAGCTGCGACATTGAAAACCGAGTCAAACTGCTCAAGCATCAACCCTTGCGGGAAACGCCAAAACGGTTTCTTGGCTTCTTCATACATAAGCCACAATTGTGCCGTGATGCGATATTTGGTAATACCCGAGTCGCTAACCAACGTATAAACGCTATCGGTGGTCATCGTCGGTGTAGTTTCAGGATCGGTATCATGCTCGACAACGCTTTTCACCTCGTCGCGGCAAGCCACGACAACGATGCACGCCACAAGTGCCAACAATATATTACGCGCCTTCTCCAAGCTCTGCACTTACTATTATCTAATCTTGTTTTTCCAGAACCACATTTCGTTGAAATTCAATCCAAACGTAATGTTGAAGTAATTCTCCGACACCAGATTGGCCGGATAGGCGGCACGATGCTTATACTCAAACCCTATGTTGATAATCGTCTTGCTCGACGGTGCAGGGAAACCGAAACCGAATGAAACGCCATAATCGCGCACATTGTTGCCAAGCACTTTCACATAGTCGCGGTTGAAATGCCCACCAAATCGGTAAGTCACACGCTGGAAATAACTACCACGCACATTGGGCGTATAAGAAACACCTGCGGCAACCTTCCAACGGTTTTCAAACTGCATATTTTCGTAATTCTCAAGGTTCTCATACTTCGCATCGGCCCAATTTTGGTAGGTGAAATCAGCCGCAACGGTCAATCGATTGGCATGAGTCCACGACAAGCCTCCGCCAAGTGTCATAGGCGTAGTGAAACGGTCTTTCATTGGCACATTGCTGACGGTGTCGATAGCCGCCGAAGCATCATTCTCGGCATCATATTTACGTCCGAGTGCCGTACCATGCAACGACTTGGCTGGCACATATACCATGCCGACAGTCAATGCATTATTCTTATTAATGTCAATGGTGTATTGCGCACCAAACTGTATTCCCCAGTCGCGTATTTTCAACTCACGCTCAAAGAGCGATTGCGTTGACATATCATCCGACGACGTGGCATACGTATCGTGGGTGATAGTGCCAAAGTTATAAGACACATTAGCTCCTATCGAGAAATTCTTGAATGGCATATAAGACAAGCCCAAGTAAAGCATATTGATGCCACCAGCACCGCCACGCGCATCGCCGCCATCATCTGAAACACCGCCAAATGAATAGCCTACCGATGAATATGGCAACAAACCAAGGCTGCCACCCACTTTCTTGCTCAATGGGAACTGCATGGTCACATAGTCAAGGCCTCCACCGAAACTCTTGCCCGACACACCATTCTCAGTTGTCACTATGCCAGTGAAATCCATCCCGAAGTCGAGCAGGAACGTCAACGAATCGCAATGGGCGTATGAAGCCGGGTTCTTGACATTAATTTGGCGGCCATTGTTAGTGGCATACCCCACACCGCCCATCGAACGTTGGGAACTCGACGAATAATCACTCAATGAGCCGTAACCAAACATCGAATAAGGACTCGACTCCCCATTTTGAGCCATCAACCCTGCTACGCAACCCAGCGCCAGCACGATGGCAAAAATCAGCTTCTTATATGTTTTCATTATATATTAATATTCTATTTAGTCCAATCGAAAGCAAGTTGCCCACCACACTCACCTTCCGCGACAGGCGCGATGCCAGATAATTGCTGTCGCCACCAGTGACAATGACCACCAGGTCGTTTCCCATCTTGGCGGCAATCTTGTCGATATACCCCTCAATCTCCGATACCAACCCGCCGACGACACCAGCACGGATAGCAGTCACGGTATTGTGCCCGATAAGAGGCACTTCACCATTGTAATCGACAAGCGGCAAGCGGCTTGTGTAGTTGTTCAATGCCTCAAACCGCATGTGCAAGCCAGGCGAAATGTTGCCTCCGAGGAAATGGCCATCGGCAGTAACTATGTCGAGTGTTACGGCTGTGCCTGCATCCACTATCAACACATTACGTCCCGGGGCACAGGTGGCAGCACCTACAGCGGCAGCCACGCGGTCTTGCCCCAGCGTACACGGCGAGTCGTAATCGATGACCACAGGCAACGGCGTGTTATGGTCGAGGCAGATGAATTTCTTCACCCGTTTCCTCAACAGCTCGATAATGCGGGCATCGGGACGCCGCACCGACGAATATGCAGCGGCATTCACGCCATAGCTCTTGATTATCCTTGCCAACGCCGAAATGGACAACAAGTCAAACCGAGCGACAGCCACCATGTCGTTGCCGTCAAACACCGACACCTTGGCCGAGGAATTCCCCTGATCGATTGTGAGATTCATAAAAAATTAATTTCTCTCGTCAGATGCCATATCAGCATGGCATCTGGGCGCAAAATTACAAATTACACGGCAATTGTAGCTAATCTTTCCTATTTTTTAGCTTATCGCACGACGCAATAGGCGTTTTTTGCCTATGTTGAGAAGCTATTTAAATTTTTCTCAAGGATATTTGAGATTTATTTATAGGAAATAAAATAACGAATAAATTTAAACAAGCCCTAATACCATGCAAATTGCACTACTCCCTATTTTTCATTTTATTTTTCAATTCCTTCTTCTCGACATAACCTATCACAAAGGCCGTATATATCTGCAACGCCGCCCCCGCCATCAAGAAGCCGAGCCAGTCGTAACCAGTGGCGTATGGGAAAAAGTGCAACTCGGCCGAAAATTTCAAATATGCCGAGAGGCAATAACAGATTGCCGACACCGTGGATATGCGATACAACCGCTTGATGCGCATGTTGTCGCCTTGATACTTGTCGAGCAGACGCACCACAAGCGTACCGATAGCCCCTACTGCAAACGCATAATTGAGCCACGGATAGCGAAACATCAGCAAGTTGAGAAGAACCGGAATCATTATCATGAGCATCGACACCGAGAGTACAATTCCCAATATCTTAGTCCTTTTGTCCATCTATAATTCCTCCTTAGCTTTTTATTTAATGTCAGTTACAAACACATCTTCATTCTCATGCTTCATGCCATATTGCTCACGTGCCACTTTCTCGATTGCTTCGGGATCGGCATTTATTTCAATGACACGGTGCATGTACAACGACGAAGAATCATTATACCGCTTTATCTCGCTTTCAAGCTGGTGAATGCGGCTCTGGTAGCCAAGCCGCTTGATATAACTATTCTCACCCCACATTATCGACACGAGTATCACACCCACCACCACAATCAGCGGCAGGTTGAACAACACGCGCATCCACATCGGGTGACCAGTTTTGTTAGCATTGTTAGCCATCTTAATCTTTACTTGCAATTACCGATTGCAAAGTAACAAATTTATTTTCAAAGCACAAAAACGCCACCACTGTTAATAAAATGTGAAATCCGCACCACTACCAGCTGGCAGTGCACCAGCATCACTTGCGCTCGCGCAACAAGTCGCGTATCTCGGCAAGCAATTTTGCCTCGGCACTTGGCTCGGGCGGCGCGGCAGGTTTAGCCTCTTCGGCCTTCTTGCGTTGCGACAACTTGGCAACAAGCCTCACAAACAAGAAAATGCAGAATGCAATTATAATGAAATCAAACGTGTTCTGTATAAACACTCCATACTGCAACGCCACTGCTTCCTTCACCACCGAACCGTCGGCAGCCACCTCGGCTGGCGACAGCTCCAGTTCGAGCGAAGTAAAGTCGATACCGCCAACAAGCATACCAAGCAACGGCATCACCACGTTGTTGACAAGCGATGTGACAATCTTCCCGAACGCTCCGCCGATAATCACACCCACAGCCATGTCAAGCACGTTGCCACGCATGGCGAAATCCTTGAAATCTTTAAGAAACTTACAATTCATAACTCAATAAATATTAATGTCAAATCCGGCCTTTAAAACTATAAATCAAAATTAAGGAAATTTTTCCATTATTTCACTATGCCACTTAACAATTTTCCAAAAAAATATATTACTTTTGCGGTGATACAATGAGGGTGTGCCGCACCATCTTCCAGTGCCGCACCAAGTTTGCCGGAAAAACGTGGAAAATGGCGCATATACCCCTAAGTGGTACAAAACAATAGCAAGGAATAAAAAACGAAATATATTTTAACCAAACTAACTTATAAAAAAATTATGATTAAAGTAGGTATTAATGGTTTCGGACGTATCGGTAGATTCGTTTTCCGTGCTGCTCAAAAGAGAAACGACATTCAAATCGTAGGTATTAACGACTTGTGCCCAGTTGATTACTTGGCTTACATGCTCAAGTATGACACCATGCACGGAGCTTTCGACGGCACTATCGACGTTGATGTTGAAAAGAGCCAATTGATCGTTAACGGCAACGTTATCCGCGTTACCGCTGAACGCAACCCGGCTGACTTGAAGTGGAACGAAGTTGAAGCTGAATATGTAGTTGAATCTACTGGCCTTTTCTTGACTAAGGAAAAAGCTCAAGCTCACATCGACGCTGGCGCAAAGTACGTTGTTATGTCTGCTCCTTCTAAGGACGACACCCCAATGTTCGTTTGCGGCGTTAACTTGGACGCATACGTTAAGGGTACTCAATTCGTTTCTAACGCTTCTTGCACAACCAACTGCTTGGCTCCTATCGCAAAGGTTCTCAACGACAAGTTCGGTATCATTAACGGTTTGATGACAACTGTTCACTCTACTACTGCTACCCAAAAGACTGTTGACGGTCCTTCGATGAAAGACTGGCGCGGTGGTCGTGCTGCAAGCGGCAACATCATCCCGTCTTCGACAGGTGCTGCTAAGGCTGTAGGCAAAGTTATCCCTGAACTCAACGGCAAGCTCACTGGTATCTCGATGCGCGTTCCTACCCTCGACGTATCTGTTGTTGACTTGACTGTTAACTTGGCTAAGCCTGCAACTAAGGCCGACATCTGCGCTGCAATGAAGGAAGCTGCTGAAGGCGAACTCAAGGGCGTACTCGGCTACACCGAAGATGCTGTCGTTTCTTCTGACTTCTTGGGCTGCACCCTTACTTCTATCTTCGATGCCAACGCTGGTGTTTACTTGACCGACACTTTCGTTAAGGTTGTATCTTGGTACGACAACGAAATCGGTTACTCTAACAAGGTTCTCGACCTCATCGCACACATGAAGAAAGTTAACGGTTAATCATCACAACCCGAAAACTGGAAAAAAGGCACGCCCCACCACGGAGCGTGCTTTTTTTTTGTACCCTGCCAACTACAGATAGCAAGCAAAAAGGCAGCCGGCATAAGGTTATCACGACCACGACTCTGAGATGCGCAATTTGTTTTTCTCGTCTGCGATTATTACTTTTGCATACTCAGCATCACCACTTAACACCGATGCTACACCACATTAATAAATCGCATTATAAACTTCCCCCATTTTACCACAGATAATTACAAATATGGACAATAAACATGACGATATAAGAACTGCAATCCTTAACGTAATAACATCCATGATGGACAAAGTAATGGATAAAGTCCTTATTTCTGACCCTTTCATTGTCGAAAAGCATCACGCCAACAAACCATTATATGCAGCATTAGTCCCCGACGAAATATTCAAAGGCTCACATTTTGAAAGAAGATTTGTAACTCCATTTGGCTCGGCTTGGGAAAAGTTAGCAACGCAAGTCGCAATAGCATACCATGGCCACTGTAAACAAGGAGCTTCAGTGGAAGGCACCATCGGAGATGAAAGCCTTAGAAGGATACAAGAAGTATTAAACAAATTGGAACACAGTGTAAGAGGAAAAAAGAAAATACGTCCAAATTGGGAAAAAGAACTAACTTACATAAAAGCTGGTGGAGGCAACCCAGTTCCAATAAGCATTACGTGCGATATTCTAATCAACAGTAAACGCACAAATGCAACATACGCCTTTGAACTAAAAGCACCTCTGCCGAATAGCGACCAAACGAAAGTAAGCAAAGAAAAAATGTTTAAACTTCTCGCGATGAACGAACACATCGTCACCAACGCTTATTACGCTTTAGTTTACAACCCTTATGGCAAACATAAAACCGACTATGCTTGGTCATTCCCTCAAAGATGGTTTGATATGGTAAATGATGAAGTTGTACTTATAGGAGATGAATTTTGGGATTTAGTCGGAGGGCCTGGCGCATACCAAAGTTTCATAGATGAAATAAACAAACTTGGTATTTCATACAAAGAACGCATATATCGGGAATTCCTTGGCATTGAGCCGCCTATGGGATTTGAAAACAACACATTGAGATAATGGCAAAATTTACGTACATCGACCTTTTTGCGGGAATTGGCGGCTTTCATTTAGCATTGGAAAGCATCGGCGGAACGTGCTGCGGTTTCAGTGAAATTGCACCCGATGCCATTAAGGCTTACTGCACCAATTACAATATTACGGAAGAACACAACTTTGGGGATATAACCAAATTAACTTCATTGCCCAAACATGATTTCATGACTGCCGGCGTACCATGCCAAAGCTGGTCAATCGCAGGGAAGAACTTAGGATTTGACGATGACCGTGGACAGCTGTGGAACGATACTTTGTTCTTGCTCAACGAATCAAGACCAAAGACTTTTATATTTGAGAACGTCAAAGGATTGACCGACCCTCGCAACAAAAAGGCCCTCGATTACATTCTGGACAGGATTGCCCAAGCTGGATATTATGCACAACCATTCGTACTCAACGCTTACGACTATGGTGTACCTCAAACAAGAGTTCGTATATACATTGTCGGATTCAAGGAAAAGAAATATTTAGACCGGCTCGTAATCCCATCGCCAGCACCAGGAAGCGTACAGCTTGGTGATATTCTCGATGATTATGACCTTTGCGACAGGAACAACAGCAACACAAAATCGCGGTGGAGCTTGTCGTGCAACGAACAAGGATTCAATGATTATTTCCTTTTCAACGACTTGCGCAACGGCCACACCACCATACACTCATGGGATATAATCCCGACCACCGACCGGCAGAAATATATATGCTATATGCTTCTGCAAAATCGCAGGAAAAGCATTTATGGAATACTTGACGGTAACGCCATGGCATTGAACCACTTCCGACAGATCGACCCATCGATACAACTCTGTGAAATTGAAGATCTTGTAGCAATGGGCATACTGAAAACGTGCCCTTACAAATACGTAATCACAGGCGACACAAGCTGCTTACCAGAAGACGATCGCTTCTTGCTGTCACTTGCCAGATGTGGGACTATAATCGTTGACGAGCTTAAAATCAACAAAGAGATAAAGAAAAGGAAAATAAAGATCTCGCAATCGCTGCACAGACTTGAACAAAACGGCATCATCAAATGCGCCGAAATAAGATATGACTTCAAAAACACAAAAATAAGCACTGGGCTGAACGGAGTGAACCGCATTTTTCTGCCGACATCAAAAATATACCCTACATTAGTTGCCAGTGATACAAACGATTATATTACAACCGTTCCAATCAAGGCAACAACAACTGAAGAATGGCGAGCAACATTCATGAAAGAAATATACTACAAGCACAAGTATAGGCAGATTACCAAGTCGGAAGCATGCCGCATACAAGGCTTCCCGCCCGACTTCATCCTACCTACCGCACGTTCTCGGTGGATGAAACTGATTGGAAACAGCGTTGCCGTTCCAGTTGTGAAGATGCTGGCGCAAGCCATAGTATCGACAGGCGTGTTCGATGAAAATGATTGGGACAGGAACACACCGACATCTACACACCAAGCCATGCGTTTGTTTGACTGCATATAAGCGATGCCGTAGCTCATTGGCAAAAAATTTGTTTTAGTTGGGTGGGTTTGTTACTTTTGTGGATAAAACACACTTTTTATGGAACGCAAACGCATCATCATAGCAATCGACGGCTTTTCCTCGACAGGGAAAAGCACCATGGCAAAGACTTTGGCACGGCGTATCGGCTATGCCTACATCGACACTGGCGCAATGTACCGAGCCGTGACACTTTTCGCCCTTGACAACGGGCTCACAAACGGCGACGGAACAGTCAATGAAACGGCACTCACCGCCCAGTTGGGCGAAATCGCCATCACATTCAATGTAAACCCCACCACAGGCCAGTCGGAAACCTATCTCAACGGACAATGCGTGGAACGTGAAATACGCAGCATGCGTGTGTCGTCGATGGTGAGCCAAGTGGCAAAAATTGCCGCAGTGCGCCGCGCTCTCGTGGCACAGCAGCAAGCCATGGGGCGTAGTAAGGGCATTGTAATGGATGGACGCGACATAGGCACAGTTGTATTCCCCGATGCCGAGATGAAGGTATATGTGACGGCATCGGCCGAAACCCGCGCACACCGCCGACACGACGAACTCGTGGCAAAAGGCGACACAAGCACCACTTACGAGGAAGTGCTGCACAACGTGATGGAACGCGACCGCATCGACACGACCCGCGCCGAAAGCCCCCTGCGCAAAGCCGACGATGCCTACACCCTCGACAACTCACACATGACCATCGCCGAACAAGACCAATGGTTGATCGACCTCTACGACAAAATTTCGGAGGGTACAAACGATGGCAACAATTGAAATCGACAACGGCTCGGGATTCTGCTTCGGCGTAGTGACTGCCATACGCAAAGCCGAGGAAGAACTGGAGAAGTCGGGCAAATTATACTGCCTGGGCGACATCGTGCACAATTCCAACGAAGTGGAACGCCTCGAATCAAAGGGGTTGCAAACAATCACCCACGACGACCTGCTCAACCTGCACAACGTGACAGTGCTGCTACGTGCCCATGGCGAGCCGCCCGAAACATACCGCACAGCCGCCCGAAACGGCATCAACATCATCGATGCCACATGCCCGGTGGTACTACAGCTGCAACGCCGCATCAATGCCCGATACCACGAGGTGCTGCCCGACGGGTCGCACCCGCAAATAGTGATATATGGCAAAAAAGGACATGCCGAGGTGAACGGACTTGTTGGGCAGACCAATGGCGAAGCCATAGTGGTCGAAAGCCTTGACGAACTCGACAAAATCGACTTCACACGCGACATATACTTATATTCACAAACCACCAAGTCGCTACAGGGCTTCGCCGCAATGGTCGATGAAATTTCCCGTCGGCGACAGGCAGGATTTGAATATTTCGACACCATCTGCCGGCAAGTGGCCAATCGAATGCCATGCATACGCGAGTTTGCTCGCTCACACGACATTATACTGTTTGTATGCGGCAACAAAAGCAGCAACGGGAAAGTACTTTATGAAGAATGCCGCCGAGCCAATCCCAGCTCCTACCAAATCTCGTCGCCCGACGAGATCGACCCGTCATGGCTCAATGGGAAAGAAAAAATAGGCATCTGCGGAGCCACTTCCACGCCTCGCTGGCTTATGGAACAAGTGCGCCAAGCTGCCGACAACTTGTTGCACCAAAATACGCCACACTGTTAATATTGCTTTATATTCATGTTTTTTAATATGGTAATGGCGATTTTTACCAACATTCGGCGTAAATAGTACAAAATACACCAACCATAATTAGTAATTTTGCATCAAAATTTCATTGATGTAATGTGATAATACGGTCTATAAACAACATATACGACAAAAAAACAAAACATAGCATTATTATAACAATAAAATTAAAATCAAATTCATTATGACAAGAAAAGAGATGTTTTTATCGCTCGTCAAGCCGTGCGCTTTCTTTGTGGCGATAACAGGTTTTTTGACCTCTTGTGGCGGCGACAGCCAACAGCAAGGCGCGATGCCGACGCAAGTTGAGACTTTCACCGTGGCTCTCGACAGCATGACTCTATATGAGAGCTATCCTGCAACAATAAAAGGCAAAACCGACATTGAAATACGCCCGCAAGTTTCGGGATTCATCACAAAAGTCCACGTTGACGAAGGACAAGCAGTAAAAAAAGGTCAATTGCTGTTCACTATCGACCAAGTACAATATGAAGCAGCCGTGCGCTCGGCCGAAGCCGCTGTAGCCGCAGCCGAAAGCCAAGTGGCAACCGCACGCCTCACAGAAGAAAACCAAAAGAAGCTGCACAATAAGAACATCATCAGCGACTATGAATATGAAACTGCCGTGCTGAACCTGCGCTCGGCCGAAGCAAGCCTCAACCAAGCACGAGCAAGCCTTGTAAACGCACAGCGCAACCTCGAATATACCGAGGTGGTAGCTCCTTCAGATGGCGTTGTGGGCACTATCCCCAACCGTGAAGGTTCGCTTGCAAGCCCGTCGTCGGCACAAGCACTGACAACAGTTTCTGATATCTCGGAAGTATATGCCTACTTCTCGCTCAACGAGAAAGACATCATCAACATGAGCGACAATGGCAGCCAGACAATCAACCAGGCTATCAAGGAAATGCCAGAAGTATATTTTGAACTCTCCAATGGTACCCGCTACCCTCTGCCTGGCAAGGTTTCGACCGTTTCGGGCGTACTCGACAACTCGACTGGCACAGCATCGGTTCGTGCATTGTTCAAGAATACCAACAGCATGCTTCGTAGTGGATTGACAGGACAGATACTCGTTCCCCAGCCGTCGAACAACTTGCTGATAATCCCGCAAAAGGCTACTTACGAAATCCAAGACCGCATATACGTATATCTTGTAAACGACTCAAGCAAGGCCGTTTCGACCAATATCACAGTTTCGCCCGTCAACAACGGACAATCCTACATCGTTACTTCGGGATTGAAAGTTGGCGACGTGATTGTTACCGAGGGCGTAGGTACTTCGGTTCGTGCCGGCACTCTCATTGCTCCACGCAACGCAGCAGCCCCAGCAGCACAACAATAATCATGTCCCTATACAGGATAGTTTAACCTAACTAATTATCGAGAAATGAATTTAAGTACATTTATAAAACGACCTGTTCTGTCCACCGTAATATCGGTATTCATCGTTATACTCGGTGGCATCGGGCTTGCTGCCCTCCCACTGGAGCAGTACCCCAACATCGCGCCGCCTACAATCTCGGTGTCAACATCTTACACAGGTGCCAACGCACAAACTGTGCTTAACTCGGTGATCGCGCCTCTTGAAGACCAAATCAACGGTGCGCTCAACATGACCTACATGACATCATCGGCCACCAACACTGGTAGTGCCACCATCACCATATACTTCAAGGAAGGATACGACCCCGACATGGCCGCCGTTGACGTGCAGAACCGTGTGGCACAAGCACAGTCGCAGTTGCCTGCCGAAGTTACACGTGTGGGTGTGATCACTCGCAAGCGGCAAAGCTCAATGCTTATCGGCGTAACGCTGTCATCTCCCGACGAACGCTATGACGTGGAATTTATCGAAAATTACATGTCAATCAACGTTTTGCCTGAAATCAAGCGTGTTGCCGGTGTAGGTGAAGCATTTGCATTGTCGTCGGACTATTCGATGCGTATATGGCTCAAGCCCGACGTAATGGCCCAATATAACCTTGAGCCAAGCGACATATCAGCCGTACTTGCCGAACAGAACATCGAAGCCGCTCCTGGCCAATTCGGCGAACAAGGAAACCAAAGTTTCCAATACGTAATGCGCTACAAAGGCCGTTTGGTGACTGCCGAAGAATTTGGCGACATCATAATACGAGCCGACAACAACGGCAATATATTATACCTCAAAGATGTTGCCGACCTCGAACTCGGACGTCTTGACTATGGATTTGCCAACCGTGTAAACGGTCACACCGGTGTGACTTGTATCGTGTTCCAGTCGGCCGGCTCCAATGCATCAGAGGTTATCAACAACGTGCTCGGTGTAATCGACAATGCCAAGGAATCACTGCCTGAAGGCTTGCGCTTCGATGTGCCGATGAACACCAACGAGTTCCTTGATGCCTCAATCAACGAAGTTATCAAGACCCTTATCGAGGCATTCATCCTTGTAGCAATCGTGGTTTATGTCTTCCTGCAAGACTTCCGCTCGACACTTGTGCCCATCATTGCCATTCCTGTGGCTCTCGTCGGTTCATTCTTCGTCATTTACCTCATCGGGTTCTCGCTCAACCTCCTCACCCTCTCGGCTCTCGTACTTGCGATTGCCATTGTGGTGGACGACGCCATTGTGGTCGTCGAAGCAGTCCATGCCAAACTCGATGAAGGCTACCATTCACCGCGACAAGCATCAATCGATGCAATGGGTGAAATCGGTAGCGCCATCGTGTCAATCACACTTGTGATGATGCTTGTGTTTATCCCAGTGTCGTTCATGCCTGGTACCTCGGGTGTATTCTACCGCCAGTTTGGTTTGACCATGGCTGCCGCCATCGGTATCTCGGCTATCAACGCATTGACTCTTTCTCCGGCACTTTGCGCACTGTTCCTGAAGCCTCACCAAGAAGGCAAAGAGAAGAAAATGTCGTTCATCGACCGTTTCCATGCAGGTTTCAACGCAGGCTACAATGTTGTGCTCAAGAAATATTCTGGCGCAGTACGCTTCTTCATCAAAGCTAAATGGGTGTCGGGAGCTATTGTGGCAGCATCTGTCGGCGTACTCGTTTGGCTCATGTCAACCACACCTAACAGTCTTGTGCCCGATGAAGATACAGGAACCATAATGGGTGTCGTGTCAATGCCTCCTGCAACATCGCAAGAGCGCACTCAAGAAGTGCTCGACAGCCTCGACGCAATTATCGCGCAAATGCCAGGCGTCAGCATGCGTACTGTAATCCAGGGTTACAACTTCATCGCAGGTCAAGGTAGCAGCTACGGTTCGGTCATCATCAAGATGAAAAACTGGGAAGAGCGTACCGACGACGAAAGCGTTTCAAACACCATCAAGAAACTTTATGGTGCAACCGCCATGAAGATAAAAGATGGAACAATCATGTTCTTTGCACCTCCTATGATTTCGGGTTACTCGGTATCGAGCGGTTTTGAAGTACAATTGCAAGACAAGACTGGTGGCGACTTGAACAAGTTCTTCAGCATTCAACAGCAATTCCTTGCCGCCCTCAACCAACGTCCCGAAATACAGATGGCATACTCGGCATTCAACCCGACATATCCTCAATACCTCGTTGACGTTGACGTGGCAAAAGCCAAACGCGCAGGTATCTCGCCATCGAATGTACTGACCGTACTACAAGGCTACTACGGTAGTATGTACATAAGCAACTTCAACCGTTTCGGTAAGCTCTATCGTGTAATGATGCAAGCTGCACCCGAATCACGCGTATCGCCCGAAACACTGAAAAATGTGAAAGTGCGCACCTCGTCAGGTATGGCACCAATCAGCGACTTCATCACACTGTCGCGCGTTTACGGTCCCGACGTTATCAACCGCTTCAATATGTACACATCAATGTCGGTAACTGGTACGCCAAACGCCGGCTACTCTTCGGGTCAAGCCATCGAGGCAATCCGTGAAGTTGCCGCACAGGTGTTGCCGCAAGGCTACGACTACGAGTTCTCGGGTCTTACACGCGAGGAAGCAAGCACATCAAGCTCGGCAACGGCTCTCATCTTCTTGCTCTGCTTGGTATTCGTTTACCTCATCTTGAGTGCCCAGTATGAAAGTTACATCTTGCCGCTGTCGGTAATCCTGTCAATTCCGTTCGGTCTGTTCGGTACATTCGTCTTCGCACGTATGTTCGGCATCGACAACAACATCTACCTCAAGATTGCGCTCATCATGCTTATCGGTCTTCTTGCCAAGAACGCCATCCTTATCGTTCAGTACGCACTCGAACGCCGCATGACAGGTATGTCAATCATCGGGTCGGCAGTATCCGGAGCATCGGCTCGTCTGCGTCCTATCTTGATGACATCGTTGGCACTTATCATCGGTCTGTTGCCGTTGATGTTTGCCTCGGGCGTTGGTGCCAACGGTAACCGCGCACTCGGTACAGGTGCCGTGGGTGGTATGTTGATCGGTATGATATTCCAGCTGCTCATCGTTCCATGCTTGTTTGTGATGTGCCAGGCACTCCAAGAGAAGTTCTCGCCAATCAAGTGGAAAGACACCGACAACTCGGGCATGAAGAACGAACTCGAACAATTTTCAATCTAACAACTCATTTAATCGGATATGAATATATTACGAAATATACGGTTGCTTCTCGTCACTGTGGTTTTTGCCACAGTGATGGGCAGCTGCCACATCTACAAGAAATATGACTTGCCCGACGACAGCACTCAATCAATGAAGTACAAGGAAGCCCTTGAACAACCTGTTGACTCGTCGGCACTTGGCAACTTGCAGTGGGACGAAATCTTCACCGACCCGCAGTTGCAAGCACTCATCACAATGGCATTGGACAACAACGTTGACTTGCAGAATGCCAAGCTGAACGTTGACATAGCCCATGCACAATTGCTCGGCGCACGCCTCTCCTACCTGCCGTCGATTACTTTCGCCCCCAATGGCTCGGGTTCCAAGATATTCAAAGTCAACGACCTCGACTGGGGATACCAGTTGCCATTGTCAGTAAGCTGGGAAATCGATATCTTCGGGCAAAAGCTTAATAGCAAACGCCAAGCCCAAGTTAACTTGAAGCAAACCGAGGCTTACGAACAAGCCACCCGTTCACAAATCATCGGTGCGGTAGCCAACTGCTACTACTCGTTGGTTTCATACAACAAGCAACTTGTGCTATACCGCGAAACTGCCGAGCTGTGGAAACAAACCGTGCAAGTGATGCGCGACATGAAAGAAGCCGGCCGTTACAACGAAGTGGCAATCGTGCAAAGCGAAGCCAACTATTACAGCGTCTTGTCGGCAATTCCACAAGTAGAAATGGCCATCAACGAGTTGAACAATACCATGTCGCTACTGCTCAACGTGGAGCCGCAAACATGGGAAATCAACACCGAGTCGATGATAGTATTGCCAGCCAAGCTGGAATATGGCGTACCGATGAGCTACCTCGCAGCACGTCCCGACGTGCGTGCCGCCGAATACCAGTTTGCAGCCGCCTACTATGCAACCAACCTTGCCCGCACGGCATTCTATCCCAACATCACGCTGTCGGCAAACGGCGGCTATGGCACACTCATGGGAAGCACCATCCTCGACCCCGCCCGCTGGTTTATCAACCTGGCTGGACAGTTGACACTGCCATTGTTCAACAGCGGACAAAACATTGCTTCGCTCAAAGCCGCCAAGGCTGCACAGCAACAAGCATTGAACACGTTTGAGAGTGCCGTACTTAACGCCTCGGCCGAAGTGAGCAATGCATTGGTGACAATGGAAAAATCGCAAGAAATGCGACAAAACATAGCACTGCAAGTGGAAAAATTGCAAAAAGCCGTGGAATACAACCAAGACTTGTTGCAATTGAGCACTACCACTTACCTTGAAGTATTGACGGCTCAGCAATCGCTGCTCAACAGCCAAGTTTCGCTGCTGAACACCGACCTGACCATCAATCAGGCAGCCATCAACCTTTACCAATCGTTGGGTGGCGGACGTTAACACACACTTGACAACAATTTAAATTTCATTAACCATGATTAGTCCATTAGCACACGTTGATCCCGAAGCTAAATTAGGGAAAAACGTAACTATCCACCCATTCTCGTTCATCAGCAAGAATGTCGAGATTGGCGACAACTGCACCATTTACCCCTTTGTGAGCATCCTCAACGGCACTCGCATTGGCAACAACTGCAAAATCTACAATGGTGCCATCATCGGCGCAGAGCCACAAGACCTGCGCTGGAAAGGCGAACCATCGTTTGTGGTCATCGGCAATAACTGCCGTGTGCGCGAACACACCATCATCAATCGTGGCATATACGATGGCAGTGCCACACGCATAGGCAACGACGTATTCATCATGGCCGAGTCGCACATCATGCACGATGCCCAGATCAGCGACAATGTGATTGTCGGCAATGGTAGCAACATATCATACGACAGCAAAGTTGGCACATGTGTCATTCTTGGCTCGTCGGTGATGCTGCACCCTGGCAGCGAAGTGGGCGAATGGGCCATGATAAAGAGCGGCTGCCGTGTGAATGGCAATGTACCACCCTTCGTCATCATGGCGCACAACCCCATCAGCTATTATGGCGTTAACGCCTACATCATGCGAGCCAAAGGGTTCTCCGACGAAATCATCGATGACGTTGCCAAGGCCTACAGGCACGTTTACCAATGCAACACATCGGTGTTCAACGCATTGCGGCGCATAGAAAACGACGTGAAACCGTCGGTAGAACGCGACAAAATCACCGACTTTATCCGCCATCACGAATTGCGCATTGTCGCAGTGCCAAGCCACGAAGATGTACTCGACTAACACACAATACACACAAAAACATCTACACTGATTTTTATTGTTACGTATAAATGCAGAAGGATGCCCGGGCGCGAGCCTATGGCATCCTTTTTCATATATCACCAATACTGGCACGTAACTCGACAGGCATTGCCATAAACACCCACAATGTAGGGACGCACACGTATTTTTTTATGGGCAGCAAGGACATTTAATATGCTTGAATTTTGAGATTGCAAATCATTTCGCTATATTTGTGACATAATCGAGTCGTGAAACCAAGACATTAAATTGCAATATTGCCTTAAAACCAATTCTAAAATCCTCTATTAACAACAAATAAAGAATCATGGCTAAGACTACACGTATATGGGACATGCTCAGCATGGGATGGCACGTTTACGGTGGCGGCGTTGTTACCACCAATTATCAACGCGAGGAACTTTCTGCCGGCGACGAGCTATTGAGCTTGCGGCGGAATTACAACCGTGACAACTTTTGGCCCAAGGTCGTGATACTGGCTGCCGAAGAAACCTATGTCAGGGTAAATGTAACTTACGACCCCGATAGCGACGACATGAACATCTTCACACTCGACATTGAAGACCCCGACGGCATCGACATTGCCATCGGTGACCCCGAGAAGCCAGCGATATTATCACTCAGTTTGCGTTCCTATACCTTGAAAGTTGAAGAATATGACGACTTTGAAGAAACTACAAAATATTTCTACGTTGACGACCAAGACTGGGAAAACGCATTGAACGACGACCCAAAAGCGGCACAAGCCGTGGCCGACGAGGTTGCCGAACAACTGCCCGAGTCGCTCGAAATAATCAGCCGGTACATGGCACACGCCGCATCATTGGGCTGCAAAGATGCTCAAGACTGGCTCGCCGACTATTACCGCGGTGATGATGGCCGATATGACGCATACGCATGAAATCTTAATACTTCTCATATATGGATCAAGAAATCGACATCAGAAAAGAACTTGAAGCGGCAAGAACACGCGCCGCAAAAATTCCCAAGTTGACAGGCGACAGCGATGAAATCAACGCCTATTGGGAAGTTGCATGCGGCGATGTACTGGCTGCCGAGCTTGCCATACGGGAGCAAAACTGGCAATGGGAAATAGCCGACCTTACACGTGAATTCCTGCATTATGCACGGCCACTTGAAAAGCATGACAGCATGCTCGACTTGCTATGCCAGGCCGCCTCGCGAATGGCAAAAACACTGTATGAACATCCACGGCTGAAAGTCGAGCTACTAAAATTTTACCTGTCGGTAGCCCAACGATTAGAGAACCTTAACGGGGATAAATGTGACAAACACGACGACCCGGACGACATAGCAATGGAAATCGACGAGTTAAACCACAATATCGCCCTCGCCGACAATGGCAAATTGGACGAAATATCCGCCACTGGCCACATCAAGCACGACCCAGTGGAATGGACTGCCCGATGGGAAGAAATCATCGACAAGGCCGATAAAATCGTATATGAACGGCTCGCCGACCATCCGCGCGGAATGGGATTTTGCCACGCTTTCTGGTATGAACGTTCCGAAGTGCTTGAAAAAGAATTCGGGTTTGCATGGCGCAGCCCGGCAATTATGAACCCACGTGTAATGTTTGACTAATGAAACCAATATATCTAAATTTATCAAAACCGGCCGACAAATTGCCGACAGGCAGTTCTCGATTCTGGGGCAATCCCGACCTGCCCAATGGAACAGACTACCCTACCTATACCGATGAAGATGGCGAAGAATACCACTACGAGTTCGTGTGCCAAATCAACCTTGCCGACATTGCCGCACTCGACACCGAGGGCATATTGCCACATAAGGGGCTACTGTCGTTTTTCGCAAAAATAGATTATTACATGGGCAATTTCGACAACGACCCTGGCGTAAGCGGCTATATAAGCGACACCGACGATGTGAAAGTGCTGTTCTTTCCCGAAGTTGACGACACATTCCAAGAAATAGTCTTGATTGACGATGACGACGAACAAGTCAACCCCATGGAACTGAAAATCAACTTTGCCCACAGCAACAAACAATATGGCAGCGACCATGCACTGCTCGCCCCACCCAACCACCGAGAATGGGAAACATGGGATCCGCCATACGAAGACTGGCAGATATTGTTGCAAATCGACTCTGACGAAGGCGATGACTTCCACCTCAACTTCTTGGACTGGGGTGTACTTGACTTCTTGATTTCACCCGACGACTTGCGCAACCACCGTTTTGACAATGTTCGAGCCATTGTGCTATCGACATAAACAATCCCACCCATACGCGCGGCATGCCATACAAGAACATCTTCCCCAAGCGAGCCTCTTTGCTGCTTGGGGAAAACTTTTTTACACCTGGCATTTTGCCCACCCGTGGGGCTATATGAAAAGTCGTGAAAAAGTTGTACCTTTGCGAGTTGCAATATTCTACTATAAAATGGGCTTAATCGACATCATCATACTTATTGTAGCAATCTTGGGACTTATACTTGGCTACATGAAAGGGTTTGTGGGGCAACTCTCCACTATATGTGGCATTGTGTTGGGTATCATCGTCTGCAACATGTTTGGCGACTGGGCCACAAGCATATTGGTGGAAATTGTCCCAGAATCGGCGGGATGGCCCATGCCTGAATACACTACCAGCGCAATAGCCAATATTGTACTGTTCCTGATAGTGTTCCTGAGCATAAAGCTCGTGGGAATGATGTTCAAATCGGTATTGAAAACGTTGCACCTCAACCTGTTCGACCGCTTAGCTGGCTCACTATTCTGCGCATTCAAATATCTGCTGGTGGTGAGCATTGTGCTTAACATTGCATTTGTGTTCTTCCCTTCGGCAGCTTCATTCGCCAACTCGGGCAATGCACTCACTCGCTGGACTATGAACATCACGCCGACACTGCTTGGAGCCAACTCATTGCCACAAATGTTCGATGACCTGAGCGATGCCATGAGCAACAACAACAATTGAGAACGAGAAACTATTATGGAGAAAGAGATAGAAAGCAAAAGCATAATTGACGAAGCCACAACAAGCGAGTACAAATATGGCTTCGTGACCGACATCGAAACCCATATCATCCCCAAAGGTCTTAACGAGGAGGTGATACGCTACATATCAAGCATCAAGGGTGAACCACAATGGTTGCTCGACTTCCGCTTGAAAGCCTACAAACACTGGTTGACGTTGCCCATGCCGCAATGGGCACACCTCGACATTCCTCCCATCGACTTCAATGCCATAAGCTACTATGCCGCACCCAAACAAAAAGAAGGGCCAAAAAGCCTCGACGATGTTGACCCCGAGCTGCGCAAGACCTTCGACAAGCTGGGCATTTCGCTCGAAGAACAAATGCGGCTGTCGGGCGTGGCTGTCGATGCAGTAATGGACAGTGTGAGCGTGAAGACAACCTACAAGGAACGTTTGGCCGAACTGGGCGTGATATTCTGCTCGATCAGCGAGGCTGTGCGCGACTATCCCGACTTGGTGAAAAAATACCTCGGGACAGTAGTTCCTTACACCGATAATTTCTATGCCGCACTCAACTCGGCAGTATTTTCAGATGGCTCATTCGTATATATACCCAAGGGTGTGCGCTGCCCCATGGAACTATCAACATATTTCCGCATCAATGCAGCCGACACAGGACAGTTTGAACGCACACTCATCGTGGCCGACGATGAAGCCTACGTGTCATACCTCGAAGGCTGCACAGCCCCCATGCGCGATGAGAACCAGCTCCACGCCGCCATCGTCGAGATTGTTGTCGAAGACCACGCTATGGTAAAATACTCGACTGTACAAAACTGGTATCCAGGCGACAAGGATGGCAAGGGCGGCATCTACAACTTCGTCACCAAGCGCGGCCTGTGCCGTGGCGACTTCTCCAAATTGTCGTGGACTCAGGTCGAAACAGGCTCGGCAATAACGTGGAAATATCCCAGCTGCGTCCTGTCAGGCAATAACTCGGTGGGCGAGTTCTACTCCGTAGCCCTAACCAACAACTACCAACAAGCCGACACTGGCACAAAGATGATACACATCGGCAAAAACACGCGCAGCACAATAGTGTCGAAAGGCATCTCGGCCGGACACAGCCAAAACAGCTACCGCGGACTGGTGCGTGTGGCGGCGGGAGCCACTAATAGCCGCAACTACACACAATGTGATAGCTTGCTGCTCAGTTCTACCAGCGGGGCCCACACATTCCCATACATCGACGTGCGCAACGACAGCTCGGTAGTGGAACACGAGGCTACCACATCGAAAATCAATGAAGAACAGATATTCTACTGCAACCAACGAGGGCTCACAACCGAGGATGCCATAGGACTCATCGTCAACGGCTACGCCAAGGAAGTCCTCACCAAGCTCCCGATGGAATTTGCCGTTGAGGCACAAAAGCTGCTGCAAATCTCCCTCGAAGGCAGCATCGGATAACCCCACCCAAACAAATATCTTAACTTGCAAAATATAGTTTACAATGCTCGAAATAAAAGATTTACATGCCCAGATTGAGGGCAAAGAAATATTGAAAGGTATCAACTTGACTGTCAAGCCAGGTGAAGTTCATGCCATCATGGGACCAAACGGGTCGGGGAAAAGCACTCTGGCTTCGGTCCTCGCAGGAAACCCTGCATTTACAGTCACAGGCGGTAGTGTTACATTCTACGGCAAAGATTTGCTGGCCATGCCGCCCGAAGACCGCTCACACGAAGGGCTGTTCCTCAGTTTCCAATATCCAGTTGAAATCCCTGGAGTGTCGATGGTGAATTTCATGCGTGCAGCCATCAACGAGAAGCGTAAATATTACGGACAAGAGCCACTAAGCGCAAGCGACTTCCTGAAGTTGATGCGTGAAAAGCGTTCAATCGTGGAACTCGACAACAAACTTGCCTCACGGTCGGTAAACGAAGGCTTTTCTGGCGGAGAGAAAAAACGCAACGAAATCTTCCAAATGGCAATGCTCGAACCGCGCCTGTCGATACTCGACGAAACCGACAGCGGACTCGACATCGATGCACTGCGCACTGTGGCTGGCGGCGTAAACAAGTTGAAAACCGACAACAACGCCACAATTGTCATCACACACTACCAGAGGCTGCTCGATTATATCAAACCCGACTTCGTACACGTCCTTTACAAAGGACGTATCGTAAAGACCGATGGCCCGCAATTAGCCTTAGTGCTTGAAGAAAAAGGGTATGACTGGATTAAACAAGAATTTGACGGCTTAAATGGCTAATGCTTATGTCTTCTATTCAACAATATATCGACATATACAAACAACTGGGGAAACGCATCGACAATGCGTCATCTCCAGTATTCAATGCTTTGCGTCCTGCCGCACTTGCGGCACTTGACGGCCGACAAATGCCAACCAAGGGCGATGAAAACTACGAAGTGAGCGACCTTGAAGCATTATATGCCCCCGACTATGGCATCAACATCGACCGCCTGACAGCCACAGCCGACATCAGCGAGCCTTTCCGTTGCGACGTGCCAAACCTCAGCACAAGCCTGTACTATGTCTTCAACGACACATACCAAGGCAATCCACAAGCGCAATTGCCCAACGGTGTAATTGTCGCCTCGATGAACGACAGCGCTTGCAATGAAATCGTGAGCCGCTATTATGGTACTATAGCTCCAATAAGCGACCCACAAGTGGCACTCAACTCGTTGCTTGCCCAAGACGGGTTGCTGGTTTACATACCAGCAGGAGTCGTGGTTGAACGCCCTATCCAACTCGTAAATTTACTGCGTGCCAATAGCCCGTTAATGACCAACCGCCGTGTACTCGTCGTTGCCGAAGCTGGCGCACAAGTGAAAATATTGGTATGCGACCACACACAAAGCCACGACACCGATTTCCTTAACACGCAAGTTGTTGAAGTCTTTGTGGGTGAAGGTGCTACACTCGACTACTACGACCTCGAAGAAGCAAGCGAAAAGACCCACCGAGTATCATCGATGTGGGTACGGCAGGCCGCCAGCAGCAATGTGCTCATTAACGGCATCACGCTGATGAACGGCATCACACGCAACAACTACCACATCGACATCGACGGGCAACATGCCGAAACCACGCTGCTGGGCATGGCAATCGCAAGCAACACACAACACATCGACAACCACACCTACATAGGTCACAACGTGGGCTACTGCCATAGCAACGAACTTTTCAAGTATGTGCTTGACGATGATGCTGTAGGTGCTTTCACGGGCAAAATACTCGTTGCACCAGATTCGCCACGCACCGAGGCCTACCAAAGCAACCGCAACATTTGCGCCAGCAACCGCGCAAAAATGTACACCAAGCCACAACTCGAAATTTACACCGATGACGTAAAATGCGGCCATGGCGCAACTGTCGGGCAACTTGACCAAGATGCAATGTTCTACATGCAGACGCGCGGCATATCGTGCCAGGAAGCACGCACACTGCTGATGCAAGCATTCATGAGCGACATCATCGACGGTGTCAGGCTCGAAGCATTACGCGACCGCCTACGCCACCTCGTCGAGAAACGTTTCGCCGGCACCCTGGCCCAGTGCCGCAACTGCACTGCGTCACAGTCGTGCCACACCAAAATCAAGAAAAAATAATTCCACACGCAACATGTCACTCGATATTGATAAAATAAGGGAAGAGTTTCCAATCCTGCACCGCACGGTAGAGGGAAACCCGCTTGTGTACCTCGACAACGCAGCCACCTCGCAAACACCGCGCTGCGTGGTCGATAGCATCTGCCGAATGTATTATGAACACAAGGCCAACGTACACCGTGGCGTACACACCCTCTCGCAAGAAGCTACCGACCGTGTAGAAGATGCTCGCCTCAAAGTGAAAGAATTCATAAATGCAGGTTCAACCGAAGAAATAATCTTCACTCGCGGCACAACCGAAGGCATCAACCTTGTAGCATCAACATTCGGCAACTCGCTGTGCAATGGCGATGAAATAATCGTGACCGTTGCCGAACACCATTCCAACATCGTGCCTTGGCAACTGCTGCAACGTTATTGCCGCGTGGTGTTGAAAGTGGTTCCTATTGATGCCCATGGTGATATAATGCTCGATGCCTACGAAGACTTGTTTACCGACAACACTCGCTTTGTGGCACTCGCACACGTGTCAAACGTGCTCGGGACGGTCAATCCCATCAAGCAGATGATAGAAATAGCGCACCGCCATGGTGTGCCTGTACTCATCGACGGGGCGCAAGCCGTAGCACACCGCCGCATCGACGTGACCGACCTTGATGCCGATTTCTACGCATTCTCGGCCCACAAAATGTATGGCCCTGTCGGAGTAGGCGTGCTATATGGCAAACGCCGCTGGCTCGAAACACTGCCTCCATACCAAGGTGGCGGTGAGATGATAGGCCATGTGACATTCGAGAAAACCACCTTTGCCGACCTGCCTTTCAAGTTTGAAGCAGGTACACCCGACTATGTCGGCGTAGCTGCAATGTCGGCAGCCATTGACTATATCAACCGCATAGGTATCGACAACATTGCCGCCCATGAACGTGAATTGCTTATCGCTGCCACAGCCGGATTGATGGAAATCCCTGGCATGAAAATTTATGGCACATCGGCTGGCAAGGAAGGTGTGATATCGTTCCTCGTTGATGGGATACACCACTACGATATGGGCATGCTTTTGGACAAGATGGGCATCGCCGTGCGCACAGGACACCACTGCGCACAACCTTTAATGACCTCGCTGGGCATAGAGGGAACTGTACGCGCTTCATTTGCCGTCTATAATACCCGTGAAGAGGTCGAACGCTTCATCGCAGCAGTAAAACGTGCTACAGCCATGTTCCGCAAGTAATAAAAAAACCTGCACAAACATCAAGGAATGAACAAAATCGTATCAACCATACTATTTCTATGTTGCTTATTAACTAGGGATATTCAAATGGGTGGAGGATAGGCGGCTAAACAATTTTTCGGGTGGGGTAATCCATTTGTTTTGAGCCGATTGAATGTGTTGAGTGGATTCGGCGGTTGACAACCGCCGAATTTCATTATCAGATTTGGCGGTCAACAACCGCCGAATTGGGTCTGTGAATTCGGAGGACAGTGCGTACTGAATTTGCTATGTCAGATACAATGCGATAGGCTCTTTCAGTTGTGGATAAACGAGATACAACCGTCGGAACTCACGAAACCTGCGCTCGTTCAGTCCCTTGACGTTCAGCCGCTGTTCCAGCTTCTTTAACAATTGTTCACCGTATGTGGCACGGTCTTCCCCGTTCTGTTCAAACTCCACAATGTAGCAGCCCATGAGCCAGTTGCGGGCTGTCAGGGCAAGATTTACAGCATGTGCTGCTTGCGCCTGCAACGTGCTTTGTATCGTGCTGATATGTTTTACTAATGCTTCAAAGTTCATGGTTGCAAAGATAATCCTTTTGTGGTTAAAACTTTAATTCCGGCAGACTGTTTATCGCTTTCTCTTTCAGCTTGTCCACCGCACGGGTGTATCTTTCCGTATGTTTCAGTCCGCTATGACCTAAAAGGTTCGCAACCGTCTTGATGTTCGTCCGTTGTTAAGGATATTCACGGCAAACGAGTGGCTGCGGAAATGCTACACAACTATTGGTGTATGGCATCTCCAAAGCCGCTTAGTGTATATATCAGTCTTCCCGCAGGTTACGTTCGCTATCGCTCACTCCACCAGCCGGTTAAGCATAGTGCAATTACTATAACTTAACTTACATTCTGCAAACAGTGTACAACCATTTATCTAATTTGCCACACCCGCTTCGCATTCTATAGATTATGATTTTCTATTACCGTTTTGGGGGTAAATCCAAGGGTACTATGAAAGCCAAATGCCAAAATCTTGTCGTGGAAGCTTGGGATTTAATACCACCACAGCCATTTTGCCATTGGTGAACGTCATGCCATAGTGCATTGCAGCTCGGCACTGCTCCCATAGCATCGAGGCTGTGTTCAACTTGTCAATATTGCGCAGAACCAATACACCGGTCTTCGACACCATTTTATCAACAAGCTCAGCAGCCTCGGCCATTTCAGCCATCGACACGTGGTTGATGACAACAAAGCAATTCTCCCCATCGGCAAGCATGTCGATGTAAGAGGTGTATGCTTCACTTATGCTTCCACGTGAAACAACACGCTCGCCATACGAAGCAATCACTTCATCGGCAGCTGCATTTCCACCTGGTTCATACCCACTGACTACTACGCGGCTGCGATGTGACACCATGAGCATACTTGCAATTGCCACTCCGTAGCTGACGCCTACCGACATGAATAACGATGGATTGTAACGATTGGCAACACGGAACAACACAGCCGACTCGGTGAGAGAAATCACATGTGGCTTATAGCCCTGCTCATTGCGAGTGCGCTCAACCACCTCATTACGTAATTGCTGCAACGTTTCATAGCTGTAGTAGCCATATTTCTCATCAAGGACATCGGTTATAAAGCTATATGCAAACGGTGAATGCACACCAAACCCCTTACTTGCCTTATAACGCGACAACGCCGAGCCGATTTTCTCAAATTTTCCCATTTCCTTACAATGCCTCCTCACGTTTTACCGATTTATTGCCTACCACATTCACAGCCACCGCTGCCAACACGGCAAGGAATATAACCACTATGGAAATATAAGCAAGAGTTTCGGTAACGCTGACCGATTTAGGCTCAAAACTAAACGTAATTGTGTGGCTGCCGGCTGGAATGCGCAGTGCGCGTAGCACATAGTTCACACGTCCTATCTCGGCAGGTGCACCATCGATAGTAGCATTCCACCCCCATGGGAAATAAATCTCCGAGAACACAGCCAAACCGCCATTTTGGCTATTGGCATGGTAAGTGAGCCGGTTAGGCGCATACGATGTTTCAAATATTGTGTCGCCTGGCATCTTGGCTGGCACAGCCCCGCCCCCAAGCACTGCTTCAAATTTCTTGTCGGCAACAGCCTCAATAGCAGGTGTGAAACTGTCGAGATATTGCATTTCCTCGGCAGGTGATGCTACATAGTCAATGCGGTCAACAAACCAAGCATTACCCATAGCCCCAGGATTGACCGAAACCGACGTATCGCCTGTGACTACATACTTGGTGTTAAGCATATTCAACACCTCGATGTTGATATCTCCATTACGGACATCCATTTGATAGCTCATCAAGTCTTGGTAACGAGTCAACTTAGCAGCATGATAGCCACCAACGGCTTTATGGTAATACGACGGCATGGCATCCTCGAAGTGTGGTATGTCGAGTACCCGGTAGTTCATCGCCGTGTCTTGCAAAATAGCTTCATCCACAGGACGCATGGCAAATTGTTGCTCGCCTGTAGCCAACGGACGTGTAAACGACTCGGTGCTAAGGTAACGCTTATTGACACTGTACAAGTCGATAAGCACAACCAATCCAATCAATGCCGTAGCGACAACTGGCTTAATCTTGCCAGCCTGCATTACAAATATCACACCCATGCCCACAACAATCACGACAAAACTGCGTAGCGCATCGGCCGAAATCATGCTGCTGCGAATCTCTTCGATTGCTGAAAACAATGTCGGCAATTGCTGTGCAAACCCTTGTTTAAGCAATTCGCCCTCTTGCTCGGAATATAGGTTGAAAATACCAGGGAACCAATAGACCACAAGGCATATCAACGCACACGCGCCAAGCGTGACGTATGTGGCAGTCCGTTGCCACGGCTGCAAATCCTTGTCGAAAATCACCTTTTGCAGTGCCAGCAGTGCCAGCAACGGCATGGTAAGCTCAGCTACCACAAGGATACTCGAAACAGTGCGGAACTTATTGTAAAGCGGGAAATGGTCGATAAACAAGTCGGTAAGCCACATAAAATTGTGCCCCCACGACAGCAGAACCGTGATAATCGTGGCGATAAGCAACGCCCACTTCACTGGCCCCTTGATAATAATGCAACCCACGATAAAGAGTGCAAAAATAAGTGCGCCCACATAAACAGGGCCATTGGTCATCGGTTGGTCGCCAAAGTATTGCGGGAACTGCATGAGATATTGATAATCTTGCCCCGACAGCTCACCGTTATTAAGCATCTGCTTGGCATGTTCGGTGTCGGCAAGTGTCAGCATCATATTATTACCGTCAACAGGCTTCAGCGTTGCCCCACCGTCAACATTGGGTATGAGCAACGTCCATGTTTCCGACTTGCCATAGCTCCAGGCTGTAATATAATCTTTGTCAAGCCCCCCACTGGTAGAATTAGGCGTAGCCGTTGCAAGCTCGGAATGCCCCCCTCGCATCGTTTCCTTGCTATACTCATACGTGTTATACAAATTGGGAGAATTAGCAAGCACGGCAAGCACGGCTGCCACGACCAGCGAAGCTGTAGCTATTCCCCATTGTTTAACATGCTTTTCGCGCACAGCCTTGACAAGGTAACCTATAGCAAGTGCCACTATGAGGAACAGGAAATAATATGTCATCTGCGGATGGTTCGACGAAATTTGCATCGCTGCAAACAACGCGGCCACAGCACCTCCCGTGAGGTAACGCCCACGATAACACCATATAATGCCGGCAATAGTCGGCGGCACGTATGTGAGCGTCAGAAATTTCCATATATGGCCCGCACCTATAATAATGATAAAATATGACGAGAAAGCATAGGCAACGGCTCCAATAAGGGCTATATGCCACCTGGCACGGCACGCAAGCATCAATATGAAGAAGCCTATCATCATCATAAACAACAAGTTGGCTGGTGACGGCAACCACAAGCCATACACGCCATTAATCCACGACAACAACGCACTGCTTCCGTATGAAGGGGCTATCTGGAACATTGGCATACCCGAGAATAGCGAGTTGGTCCACCATGTGGTTTCGCCAGTTTCAGCCTTGAACGCCTGGGCTTCCTGTCCGTTTGCCACGCCTTGCACTATATCGCTCTGTCGCAATACGTTGCCCTCAATATCATCGGGGTAAAAAAACGCCACCGAAATTACAGCCATTACCACCACGGCAATGACCATGTACACAGCTTGCGACCTCTTGAGCCAAGCCGCGAAGCCACCCTTGTTCGTTACATTATCTTTCTCCATGAAATTTATCGTAATATGTGCGCCGTAAAGTTACGAATAATTAAAAGATTGCGCAAACCGCCATACATTGCCGTGGCAGTTTGCGCAATAACATAAATACATTTTTTTGTCGTGATTTATCCCACGAACGTTTTATCAATACTGTTCCTTCTCGTTGGGGAAATCTCCACTCTTGACATCATTGATATAGTTGCCCACAGCTTCGATTATCGTAGAGCCAATCGATGCATAACGGCGCAAGAAGCGCGGTGAAAATCCCATGTTAATGCCCAACATGTCGTGCATTACCAGCACTTGGCCGTCAACGCCTCCGCCAGCACCAATGCCGATTACCGGAATTTCCAGTTCATCGGCTACTTGCTTGGCCAGCACGGCGGGAATTTTCTCAAGCACGAGAGCAAAGCAGCCCACTTCTTGCAACATACGGGCATCGCTGATAAGCTTGTCGGCCTCGGCTTTCTCACGAGCACGCACTGCATAAGTGCCAAACTTATTAATCGACTGCGGCGTAAGCCCCAAATGCCCCATTACGGGAATACCGGCACACAGTATCTTCTCAATCGAATCGCGAATTTCCACGCCACCCTCGATTTTCACGCAGTCGGCATGAGTTTCCTTCATGATTCTCACTGCCGACGACAATGCCTCCAACGGATTGCCCTGATACGTGCCGAAAGGCATATCCACCACCACCAAGGCACGGTTGACAGCCTTCACCACCGACTTGCCGTGATAAATCATCTGGTCGAGCGTCATTGGCAACGTTGTGATATTGCCGGCCATGACATTCGAGGCCGAGTCGCCCACGAGTATCACGTCCATTCCTGCCTCGTCGATGAGCTTGGCCATCGAATAGTCGTATGCCGTGAGCATCGAAATCTTTTCGCCGCGCTGCTTCATCTCGATGAGGCGGTGCGTGGTGACTTTGCGTTTATCTTCAGCTGTATAAGTTGACATAATTTATGTTGTTTAAAAGTTGGTGCAAATTTATATAAAAACCACCGAAGTTTCACGTCAATAAGCCGAAAAGGCACTTTGCGGTGCATTTAACGTTTCGCTCCAATCCACGTGAGGCGGTGCCAAATGGTTTCAAGCGGGCCTCGGCGGAAGTGCCTGAACCACCAGTGCGCAAATATCATTTGTGCCGCCAGCATAGCCACGCCGACAAGGAAACTATAGGTATGGCTGCACACCGTGTGCAATGCCAGTCCGTAGCCATAATACAGGAAACTGCCAATAATCGATTGCGTGATATAGTCGGTGAGGCTCATGCGCCCGTATGGGGCAAGAATGCGCAGCACGGCACCATTGAAAGTCCAAAAGAGCAACAAGAACGCCCCCGTCATGGCAAGCATAAATGCAAGATTGTACCACGAGTTTAGGACAGTTTCGACCGATGCGAGCATGAATGGATTGGGAATCTGCGTGTATATGAATTGTTTGGCAAAATACATCAGCAATGCCGATGGCAGGGCAAGGCACACCACTCGCGTCCAGAAACGGCGCGAACGTGCCAAAGCCTCATCGTCGGCCGACGAAAACAGCCCTTTGCGCCCAAGCAACAGCCCGAGCATAAACAGTGCGCACGTCTGGAACACCCGGCCATAGCACCATGCCCAATTGAGGCTGGCAAGCTGCCCAGTGACAAAGTTCACTTTCACCATCTCGATGAAATCGCTGCCGCCAAGTTGGGGATATACATCAACGAGCGAATAAATCGTCTGCTCGGGATTGGCCGCAGGATTGAGTGCGGCATACACCACCTTGCCCCATTCCACTGGCTGGAGCATGAGTATGGCCAGGGTTATGAACAATGCCTTGTTGCTCACATGCCTTACTGGCACAAGCACAAAGCCCAAAATGGCATACAGCACCAATATTTCACCGGGGAAAAACGATGCATTTATAAATCCGAACAAAAGCAGCAGCACCAGACGCCACATATAACGGTTCTTGAAATCCTCTCCACGGCGTTCGCTGCTGCGGCTTTGCAAGTAGAATGTGAAGCCAAATAACAACGCAAATATGGCGTATGCCTTGCCCGAGAATGTGAAAAACAAGAAATCCCAGATAGTGCTGTCGAGAGCCTGCAATGCCCCTGTGGTTTCGGGGAACGAATAGAAGTTGAAATGCTCTATATTGTGTAGCAGTATGATGCCCATCACGGCAAATCCGCGCAGCGCATCGACCGCCTGTATGCGGCCATCGCTAATAATGTTGGTTGACATATATAAAACAGAATGAGGGGAGGTGGCAATATCTCCGCCTCCCCTCGATAAGTTAAGACTCTTTCTTTATTTCCCTGCCACGATGCGTTCGAGCCACTTGACCATGCCAAGCATCACGCCCATAGAGATGATGCACACTACAAAGAATACACTCCAGCATTGCCATATAGGCCATGCGTTATACATCAACGGGCCAATCCACAGCAACAAGTTGCCGACGGCTGTTGCCCCAAGCCACAATCCCTGGCACAATCCAAGCATATTCTTAGGAGCGACTTTTGAAACAAACGACAACCCGAGCGGGGATATGAACAATTCGGCCACAGTGAGGAAGAAATAAGTGACAATCAGCACCCACCATCCTGCCTTTACTTTCTCGGCTTCCGACAAACCAGTAAACTCATTGGCCGACGGATAACCCATAAATGCCGAGTATATGGCAAGGAACAAATAGGCTATTCCGGCTATCGCCATACCATAGGCAATCTTGCGCGGCGTGGATATCTCCTTGCCTCTGCGCGACAATGCGCCGAAGAAAAGCATTATAATCGGCGTGAGGACAATCACAAAAAATGGATTGACAGCTTGCCATATCTCTGGCGGAATAAGCGATGTATCAACAAAATCGCGGGCAAAATAAGAAAGTGATACACCATTCTGGTGGAACGAGAACCAGAAGAAAATCACGATGCCAAGCACTGCAAACAGTGCATACATGCGTTGCTTGATTTCCTTGGCCATAGCCAGCTTTTCTTCGGTCGAATACTCCGATACGGCGGCCTCGGCCTTCTTTCCGGGTGTCGGGAAAATCTTCTTCGTAGCAAGGAAGATGGCAAGCGATATGAGCATTGCAGCAACCGATGCTATGAACGAATAGTGGATACCTGTGTTGAATACGTCCAAATATTGTGTACAGAATGCAGCCATGTCGGTAACAGCCGTTCCCGATGCCTTCGAGGCAAGATCGGTAAGGTTGGCGAGATCGGTAGCAGCCATGGTGCTTGCGCCATCAAGATACTTGTGGCACAATGCCGGAAGGTCGGCATTATAAACAAAATTGTGGACATTGAGCCACCAGCTGCGCAACAACGGTGCTACAAACGGTGCCACAAGCCCGCCGATATTAATAAATACATAAAAAATCTGGAAACCCGAGTCGCGTTTCTTTTGCGCGGCAGCCAGTGCCTCGGCACCTTTCTTTGCCTCCTCGGCTTCATAGTTGTCGTAAATCTGTCCTACGATAGCCTGCAAGTTACCTTTGAACAAGCCATTGCCAAATGCTATCAGGAACAATGCAAAACATGTGAGCGGCAACAGCCAGCTGATGTTTTGGTCGGTTGACAAAATTGGAATAGACAGGATAACATATCCAAGCGACATCACCACAAGACCGTTGGCGATAGTCCCTTTGTAATTTTGTGTACGGTCGGCAATAAACCCGCCCACCAAGCTGAGCACGTATATGCCGGCATAGAAAAATGAATAGATGAGTCCGCCCATCTCTTCGCTAAGGCCAAACTTCGAACACAAGAACAGCGACAAAACGGCGTTCATGATGTAGTAGCCAAAGCGCTCGCCCATGTTGGAAAGGGCGGCTGGAATTAATCCTTTGGGTTGATTGAACATAATTAATGAATGCGTTGTGTGTGTTTATATATTATTTTTTATTTATTTGCACCATCCTTGGCTTGGAACGCCATTGCATACATACGCATCTGCTTCACCATTGCCACCAGACCGTTGCTGCGCGTGGGCGATAAATGCTCTTGCAACCCGACTTCTTTGATAAAATAAAGGTCGCTGTCCAAGATTTCTTGTGCCGTATGCCCCGACAATACCGAGATTAACAGTGATATAATACCTTTCACGATGATGGCATCACTGTCGGCACGGAAGTGTATCAAACCGTCGCTGTCTTCGCTGGCGGTTATCCACACACGGCTCTGGCAGCCCTCGATAAGGTATTCTGGAGTTTTGTACTTTTCTTCAAGCGGCTCAAGGGAGTTGCCAAGGTCGATTATGTAGCTATAACGATCCATCCATTCGGCAAGCCCTTCAAACTCTTCGATGATTTCGTCTTGTATTTCGTTGATTGTTTTCATGACGTTTAATAAATTGCTCAAAATTAACAATTTTTGCTGTAAAATGCAAACAAGGGCAGTGCCACTCTAATGCCGCTGCCCTTGTTTATACAGGTTGTTTAGTTATTTTAATAGAATCTTATCATCATGTTTTCAACATCGGTGGCGTTGCGCAATATGTTGATGGCTTGCTGCATCACCATTTGGTTGCCACGAGTGCGGGCAAACTGCTGCTCGGTTTCAAGGTCGGTAAGCTCACGCTTTGCCTTGTCCTGGCCTATTACTTCATATACCACAAGCGATGTATTGGCCTTAAGCGGGCCCATGACTTTGCCGCTATCGGCTGCTGCAACACTTGCTGTCAAATCAGCCTCGCGCGAACCGATTTTTGCGATATAGTTCTGTCCGAAAGTCACTGTCGTTGTGTCAACAGTCACATCCATTGCCTTGGCATATCCTGCTATGTCGCTTGCCTTGCCCTGGAATTTTTCCATCAGTGCATCGCCTTTCTTGCTATTGCGCACGATTGCAGTGAGTTCATTCTTCACCTCTGGCGCATTGGCTGGCAAATAGCCTTCTTTATACACATAGTCGAGCGAAGCAACCATCATCTTGTCTTTGTTCTGCTTGTCAAAGATTGGCGAAACAGTTCCTGGCTCAACCTCAAAGAGCCATCTTACAACCTCGCGCGAACTTTCGATGCCGTTGATTTGCGGCGATGAAGAAATCACGCGAGCCGACATGGCATTGTAACCAGCGCGGGCAGCATTCTTTTCAAACAGCTCGGCAGTGTTGTTGGTGTTGATAAACGATTGCAAGCTATCGCGCAAGTCTTGCGTAGTCTTTGTGCTTGGATATACAGTATAGGAAATTTGGGCTACGTCGTAAAGTTGTTTCGGCTTCTTAAGCTCGTTTATCTTAACATAAATAGCACCTTGTTCCGACTGGTTAAGTACAAAGTAGTCTTTACCGGCAGCACGGAACTTGGCAATAGTCGAGTCGGGAGCACCGATAAGAGTCTGCCAAAAGTTTTCTTGCCCTTGAGTGCCTTGTATCTTCTGGATTTCGGCGTATGCTGTGCCAGCATTGAGCAGATTGAGAACCGAGTCTTGCAAATTCTTCGGGCCAGCAATGCTCATCATGCTCACGTTAACCGAGTCAAGGCCCATTTCTTTGCCAATCAACTTGGTCATTGTGTAGGTATTCGACTGGAACTTTGGCGAAGTGACATCTCCGATAGCAGCCTTTGCAACGAAGTCGCGTACATCATTCTGACGCAAGTCGGTCAAGCGCACTGTATTTTCATTGATTGTAAGTTCGGCATTATTGCGCACCTCGTCAACGCCCTCGGTCGAAACGAGTTTGGTATAAACGCCATTGATGAACGACTGAGCCTGATTCAAATCGGCAGTAGATGGAGTGATATCCACAGCAATGATGTGTGCAACTCGCAACTCTTCGGGGAGCTTGTAAAGTTCCTTTCGCTTGTTATACTCGGCTTGTATCTCGCTATCGCTCACTTCATAATCGTCATTCTTCAATGTCGAATAGTTGACACGAGCAAATTGTATAGTGTTTGTAACAGCATTTTCAGCCGCCATTTCTTTCTTGTCGAGGTCGTTGGCACGAATTGCGCCCATCACAAGTGTTTGCAATTTTTCGAGCTTCATATTATTCTCGACATTTTCCTCAAGTTGCAACCAAGCGGCACGAGCTTCGGCTACATCGGCTTCGCTGATACCATATTTCGATGGGTTGAAAATCATGTCGCGCATCTCAGCTGGCGATTCCATGCCACTCTGGCGCACAAATTGCAACACCTCGGGACGAACATTGTTGCCAATGATAGCTTCAGTGATTTCAACATCGCTCACATTGATATCCAAGGCATCAAGCTCATCATTGAGCAATATTTCTTGAATCATTTGGTTCATCACCTCGCTTTGCAGCATCGCGCCATCGATTTGGCTGCGGCTCGACTGCATTTGCTGGCTCATGGTTTCATAACGACGCTGAAAGTCCAGCGCATCGATTTTGGTATCTCCCACCTTGGCAACGGTGTTACCGTCGCCAAAGAAAGCCCTGCCCGAGTTAAGGAAGTCGGTCAAAATAAAGGCCAAAAGAGCCACACCGATGAAAACTACCAACAGGACTGCTTTGCTTCTAATTTTCTCTAAAGCTGCCATTTAAGTTATTATGTTTTTTGTTATTTTATACTATAATACGCGCCATGCAATGTGCTGCCTGGCAAAAATATGCTCAATAAAAAGCGCACAAAGATACCAATTTTTTATATTTATAGCAAAAAGTGCCTGTTTTTTTGCTTCATTTTGCATGAAGCTATTTACATCAGGCCGCGGTCTTTCTTTTGTTCTTTGGTGACATTGAAATTGTCGCGCAAAGCACCTTGACGGAATTTACCTGTATTGAAACGGAATTGCAGTCGCACGAGCAGCATGTTGTCGTAGGTTTTGAGGTTAAGGTTCTGAACCGTGTGGTAGAATGGCGTTTCCACACAGCTGCGTTGGTGGGTGCGCACCCCCAGATGCAACGGTGGCACATAAATGAGCGACACCGACAATCGATTGTTTAAAAATGCTTTTTGCGCCATTAATTGCCACATATCTTGACCATAGTCGCTCCAGCCTTGAAGCTGCGGCACGCGCATCATGTTTCGGCAATATTCTCCCGAGAATTGCATCTTCCACGGGGCAAGCCAGTAGCGCAGTTGGCTCACCATATTGAAATTGGTATAATCGTTCACCAAGTTCCCTAACTTGATTTTGTCGAAGTTCACTTGCACGGTATTGCTCCAAATCACATATTTCGATATTTTCCAGTCATAACCGACAATTGCCTTGATGCTATGGTAGCGGGCATTAGCAAAAGTGGAAAGAAATTTACCCGTGCTAACTGTGGTGTACCACTCGGTCATGAAATCGTGCGTTGTGTTATACTCCAATGCGGCATAAAACGAATTGTCCACACTCGCCGACAACGATACCGAATGCGTCCGCGACGGGGCGAGCAACGGATTACCCTCATAGCGCATCAAGCTGTCGATGTCATAGCCCGATGTTAACAACTGGTACTGCAATGGATACCCCATTTGGGTCTTGTAGTCGGCTATTAATTGCACTTTTTCGGTCGGCATGTAGGTAAATGTCACTTGCGGAAGCCAGTTCCAATAACTTTTATCAATGCCCGACAAGTCGGTGCGGTGTATGTATTCAACGCCACTGCCGATGTGCAACATCATATTTTGGCGTGGCATATAATCGTAATACACATAAGCATTGTGGCGGCTGTCGGTGCTTCGTGATACAAGCATATCGTTGCCAGCAAGATGCGAATCATACCTATTCCATGTGCCTATGTAACCAGCATTCAACCACATTGCATCATTAATAGTATATGTGAGGTCGAAATTGCCACTCAGGTAGTCGCGGGTATTGCGGTACAAGTATTCGCTTGCATAGCTACCATGCAACGTATAGCTGTTGGTGACATCGGCATTAAGGCGGTTATATCCCAACGAAGCATACACATCCCATTTCTCCTTGAATTTGCCACGGTAAATCAATGCCCCTGTAACATTGTCGGCTTGCTGCCTATCGACAGTCGCCTCACTCTGCAACCGTTCCGTTCTCATGGCATCAATAGTGTGAATGCTGTTTTCCAAACGACGACCAATATCGGTATTTTCATACATTGCACGAACCGACAGCGTATGTCCTGATTTTATGTGCCAGTCGAGGCCTGTAAATACAGCATGCGTCCTGTTGCTATTGTGGTCGTTGGGATTTTTCTCGTTGTATTCATCAGTGAAAAATTCATTGATGCCCTGGTAAGACTTGGTGTATGAAAGCGGATAATGCCAGTTGATTTCGCCGAAAGCGTAGCCAACATTAAAATCCACCTTGTCGCCCGAATACATATACATGGCTTGCGGCTGCTCGTTGGCCACCACATCGTCGCCATTGTTGTTGCCAGCCGAAATCATGGTGAAGTTGCCCACATAAATGTCATGACCGAGGTATTCGGGCTTCAATTTTATGTCGATTACATATTTATAACCAGCCATTGAGAACCTTGCCGAAGGCGCATATATCACCTCTACCTTGTCGATGCGGTCGAGTGAAAGGGCATTGACGTACCCTGTGGACACTTGGTCGCCGTTCACGAGAATTTGCACTTTCGCATCATTCCGCACAGTGATGGAATTGTCTATATTATTACGTGAGTTCGGGATAAGCTTGGGTTAAAAAAGGACTAATTGGGGAGTGTTTTCGATATGGACGGGCAGGGCTTCAGGCTTGTTGTCGAAGAAACAATATGCGGTGAGGGCCGAACAAATGTTCATT
>DVKC01000001.1 GCA_018716295.1 Candidatus Avimuribaculum pullicola | reverse complement strand
CAGAACAACCGCGAGCTGAGCTACTTCCACCGTATGCTCTATGGCGTGTCCAAGACGGTTTCGGAATACATCAACCTTGGCGAGGATTACGACAAGGTGCGCAAGGTGTATTCAATCAACATCGTATATTTTGAACTTGGGCAGGGCAAGGATTACGTTTACCATGGGCGCAACGAGTTCCGTGGCATACACGATGGCGACCTGCTGCAACTGTCGCGTCGGCAGCAAGAGATATTCAAGTGCAAATATGCCAGCGACATCTTCCCCGAATATTATGTATTGAAAGTCAACGACTTTAATAAAGTTGCGAAAACCCCTCTCGACGAGTGGATGTGTTTCTTGAAGACAGGCAGGATAGAAGCCACCGCCACAGCGCAGGGTTTGCCCGAGGCCCGAGAACGGCTGCGCGTAGATTCAATGCCCGAGGCCGAACGGCGGGCATACATACGCGGTGTTGAAGCCGAGGTTTACCAACGAAGTGTACTATTCTCAAGTTGGGACGACGGTCGCCAAGAGGGCTTGAAAGAAGGTAAAAAAGAAGGCAAAAAAGAAGCGACAATCGAAATGGCAAGGAATCTAAAACAGTTGGGTGTGCCTATCGAAACGATAATTAAAAGTTCGGGACTAACCGAGGCCGAAATTGCCCAACTATAAGCTCATACTGATTGCCAAACGCCAGTAACCGCCAAACGCCAGCGTGTGGCAAGGGAACGAAATATGCCAAAATGGGAATGAGATTGTGAAAAAATTTGTAACTTTGCAGCCGCATTTTCATAATTGACCGAGGAGAAGGATGATAACAGTCAATAATTTAGGAATACAATTTGGTAAAAGAGTCCTGTTCCAGGATGTAAACCTCAAATTCACACCAGGCAACTGCTACGGTATAATCGGAGCCAACGGCGCAGGGAAAAGTACGCTGATGAGAATACTCAGCGGACAGTTGTCGCCGACACACGGCACGGTCACGCAAGGCCCCGGCGAACGCATGTCGGTGCTTAGCCAAGACCACTTCGAGTTTGACAACTGCACAGTCATTGAAACCGTATTACGCGGCCACACAGCATTGTGGGACGTGATGCAAGAAAAAGATGCATTGTATGCCAAAACCGACTTCAGCGACGAAGACGGCATGAGGGCATCGGAACTTGAAGAAAAATTTGCCGAAATGGACGGTTGGAATGCCGAAAGCGAAGCTGCCGCCCTACTCAGCGGATTAGGAATCAAGGAAGAAAAGCACTACATGTATATGCGCGACATAAGCGCAAAAGAAAAAGTACGTGTGCTGTTGGCAAAAGCCCTCTTTGGAAATCCCGACAACCTCTTGCTCGACGAGCCGACCAATGACCTCGACCTCGAAACCGTATCGTGGCTCGAAGACTACTTATCAAAATTCGAGAACACTGTGCTTGTAGTTTCGCACGACCGTCACTTCCTCGATGCTATATCGACCCACACTCTCGACATCGACTACAACAAGGTGACTTTGTTTGCCGGCAACTACAGTTTCTGGTATCAATCGAGCCAACTTGCCTTGAGGCAACAACAGCAACAAAACAAGAAAGCCGAAGAAAAGAAGAAAGAATTGCTCGAATTCATTCGCCGGTTCAGTGCCAACGTGGCAAAGTCGAAACAGACCACGAGCCGCAAAAAAATGCTCGAAAAACTCAATATCGAAGAAATACAGCCATCGTCGCGACGCTACCCGGGCATAATATTCACGCCCAACCGCGAACCAGGCAATAAAATACTTGAAGTGCGCGGACTCACAGCTTCGATCGAAGGTGACACGCTGTTCCATGATGTGAATTTCACAGTCGAAAAAGGCGACAAAGTGGTATTCCTGAGCCGCGACCCGAGGGCAATGACTGCGTTGTTTGAAATCATAAACGGAAACCGCAAGCCCGATGCTGGAACTTACGAGTGGGGACAAACCATCACAACAGCCTACCTGCCACTCGACAACTCGGCATTCTTCAACACCGACCTCAACCTTGTTGACTGGCTATGCCAGTTCAGCGACGACTCCAGCGAGATTTACCTCAAAGGGTTTCTCGGCAAGATGCTCTTCTCGGGCGAGGAGGTCCTGAAAAAGGCCTCAGTACTGTCGGGTGGTGAAAAAATGCGGTGCATGATTGCCAAAATGATGATGACCAACGCCAACACGTTGATTCTCGACACCCCCACCAACCACCTCGACCTCGAATCGATACAGGCTTTTAACAACTCACTGCAATCGTTCAAGGGCAACGTGCTGATGTCGTCGCACGACCACGAATTTATACAGACCATCTGCAACCGCGTCATAGAACTTACGCCTAACGGCATTATCGACAAGATAATGGACTATGACGATTACATTGCCGATGAAAAAATTGCAACCCTGAAAGAAAAATTATATTCAACAAAATAAAACCACTCACTATGGTCAAACATATAGTAACATTCAAGCTCAAAGGGTCGCCCGAAGAAAAGCTTGCTACAGCGACCCGTTTCAAAGAGGCACTGCTGGCACTGCCTGGCACTATCGAAGTGCTTCGGAGCATCGAAGTGGGCATCAATGAAAACCCCAACGAAGAGTGGGACGTAGTACTCACCGCCACAGTCCCCACCATGGCCGATGTGGCAGTTTACGCCAAGCACCCAGCCCACGTAGCAGCAACAACAATTATAGCAAATGCCAAGGAAGCCCGAGCTTGTGTAGATTATGAAATTTAGATTGCCGCATCACTTAGCCAGTACAAAACATACGCACCAATAAAATGGGGCAAGCCTTGCAACCCACATGCTTCAAGGCTCGCCCCATTAGCGTTTTTTTGGCATGGCATCCGTATGCATCGGCAGGTGCGGCAAGCAAAACTTCACAGTTCACAACAAAATAAAAGATTTTTTCTTTAATTATTTTGTCTTAATAGCAATTTGACTACATTTGCAGCAAGAATATAGCATAAAACACGACTACAGCATGGTTAAGAAAGATTTGTTTTAGGTCAAACACTCTTAACGCCACGCAATAGTTACAATGACTTAATCACCCCAAAAACATTACACAGTATGTCACAATTAAGGTTCACAGTCGTAAAAGAAGCGTTCAGCCACAAAGCAGTGGAAGTGAAAATGCCCAAAGAGAAACCTTCGCAGTACTTCGGCATACACGTATTCAACCGTCAAAAAATGTTTGAATACCTGCCCAAAAAGACTTTTGATGCCCTTGTATATGCCATTGACAACAAAGTGCCTCTTGACCGAGAAGTGGCCGACAGTGTTGCCGAGGGCATGAAACAATGGGCACTCGACAATGGAGCAAAACACTACACCCACTGGTTTCACCCTCTCACCGACGGCACTGCCGAGAAGCACGACTCATTTATCGAGCACGACGGGAAAGGTGGTGTCATGGAAGACTTCACAGGCAAATTGCTCGTGCAACAAGAACCTGATGCGTCGAGTTTCCCAAGTGGCGGAATCCGCAATACATTCGAAGCCCGCGGATACTCGGCCTGGGACATCTCCTCTCCAGCATTCATCATGGGCAACACCCTGTGCATACCTACAATATTCATTTCATACACAGGTGAAGCTCTCGACTATAAAATGCCACTTCTGCGTGCCATCAACAGCGTTGACAAGGCCGCTACATCGATAGCACAGCTCTTCGACCCGGCAGTAAAGCATGTATATTCCTATCTCGGGTGGGAACAAGAGTATTTCCTCGTCGATGAAATGCTCTACTCGGCTCGTCCCGACCTCATGCTCACCGGCCGCACTCTCATGGGCCACGACAGTGCTAAAAACCAGCAGCTCGAAGACCACTACTTCGGCTCAATACCCTCGCGCGTCGAGGCATTCATGCTCGACCTCGAAATCGAGTGCCACAAACTGGGCATCCCTGCAAAGACTCGCCACAACGAGGTAGCACCCAACCAATTTGAAATAGCCCCGATTTACGAGGAAACCAACCTTGCAAACGACCACAACCTATTGCTGATGCTGCTTATGGACGACGTAGCCCGCCGCCACAACTTCCGCGTGCTTCTGCACGAGAAGCCTTTCAAGGGCATCAACGGTTCGGGCAAGCACAACAACTGGAGCTTAGGAACCGACACCGGAGTACCCCTTTTCTCTCCGGGCAAAACGCCAAAGGCCAACCTGCAGTTTATCACTTTCTTTGTCAACGTGATGGCAGCAGTTTACAAGCATAACGGGTTGCTTAAAGCATCTATCTCGTCGGCAACCAACGGACACCGCCTCGGCGCAAACGAAGCACCTCCGGCAATCATTTCAATCTTTGTGGGCAAGCAACTGAGCGATGTGCTTTACCGCTTAGAAACAAGCGACAAGGACGAAATCATCAACATGGCCGCCAAAGAGGGCAAAACATTAGGTGTTTATCAAATCCCCGACTTGCTCATCGACAACACCGACCGCAACCGCACGTCGCCATTCGCATTCACCGGCAACCGATTCGAATTCCGCGCTGTAGGGTCGTCGGCCAACTGCGCATCGGCTATGATTGCTCTCAACGCCGCTGTAGCCGACCAGCTGAACGAGTTCCGCAAAGCAATCGACACACGCCTTGCCAACGGCGAGCAACTCGAACATGCCATACTGAACGAAATCAAGTCGCTCATCACATACGCCAAGCCTATCCACTTCGACGGCAACGGATATAGCGACGAATGGAAGGCCGAAGCTGCCCGCCGCGGACTCGATTGCGAAACTTCGGTTCCTCTCATCTTCGATGCCTACCTACGCCCCGAAAGCATTGAGATGTTCAAGCGCACAGGAGTATTCTCCGAGGTGGAATTGAACGCCCGCAACGAAGTGAAGTGGGAAACCTACACCAAGAAAATCCAAATCGAGGCCCGCGTCCTCGGCGACCTTGCCATCAACCACGTGCTGCCGGTGGCTACACGATACCAGTCGGTGCTGCTCGACCATGTGGCCAAGGTGCAATCGCTTTTCCCGAAGGACAAATTCGACAAACTCGCCGCAAGCGAAATGATTTCAATCGAAAAGATTGCCGAACACATGTCGGTAATCCGCGAGAAAGTCAAGCAAATGGTAGATGCGCGCAAAGTTGCCAACAAAATCGAGAACATGCGTGAAAAGGCCATTGCATACCACGACACCGTGGCTCCGCTTTTCGACGAAATCCGCTATCACATCGACAAGCTCGAACTGATGGTTGACGATGAAATGTGGACACTTCCCAAATATCGCGAATTACTGTTCATCAGGTAACACATCACATTCTGTACTCATATCTGCCAGGCCGCGAAACCCGAAGTTTCACGGCCTGATTTCGTTTCCACACGCCACTGCACTTGCGTAATTCAGTAATTTTTACGAATATTGCACTCCGAATTAGAACCATGTGTGCCACACTCGCAGCGCACATGGCTACATACGAGCTACATACACACATTTAATTATACATAACGATTGAATATGAAATTTTCTGGAATTATGGCATCATTACTGCTACTACCCACCGTTGCGGCATGCACCACGGGGGAGAAAGCCGCCGATGAAACCATCATCGAGCGGCCCGACGTGGCGGTGCAAGACGGGAAATTCACTCCCGAAGTGTTGATGGCGATGGGCAGCGTGTCGTCGCCCGTTGTTTCGCCCGATGGCACCCGCGTGCTTTATAGCGTGGCATTCACCAGCATAGAGCAAAACAAGTCCAATGCCGAGCTGTGGGTCATGAACATCGATGGCAGCAACCCTGTGCGCCTCACCACTTCGCCCAAGTCGGAGTATAACGCCGCATGGATAGACGGTGGGAACAAAATCGCATTCCTATATCCGCAAAACGGCAAGATGCAAATCTTCGTAATGAATGCCGATGGCACCGGCCGCCAGTGCATATCCGATGTCGAAAAAGGCGTTGACGGATTCTTGTTCTCGCCCGACGGCACTCGCGTGCTTTACATCTCGCAAGTTAAATGGGCCAAGGAAGTGACCGACACATACCCCGACCTCGACAAGGCCAATTGCCACATTGTCGATGACCTCATGTACAAGCACTGGGACGAATGGGTATCAACTATCCCCCACCCGTTCATAGCCGACGTGGCCAACGGTAAGGTAGGCGCAGGTACCGACATCATGGAAGGCGAACCCTACGAGTCGCCAATGAAGCCCTGGGGCGGCATCGAATCATTTGCTTGGGCGCCCGACAGCAAGAGCATAGTTTACGTCAGCCGCAAAAAGACTGGCATGGAATATTCGCTGTCAACCAACTCCGACTTGTACCAATACGACATCGAGGCAAAAACCACACGCAACCTCACCGAGGGAATGATGGGGTATGACACCGCACCGGCATTTTCACCGTCGGGCAACTACCTGGCTTGGCTGTCGATGGAACATGACGGGTACGAGAGCGATAAAAACCGCATCTTCGTCATGGACATGAACAGCGGGCAAAAAACCGACCTCACTGCCAACTGGGATTACACAGCCGATGCGATAACATGGAACACCGACGAAAAGTCTATCCTGTTCACCGCCCCATACCAGGGATGCGAACCGTTGTTCAGCATCGACCTCACTTCCCACAAGGTTGACACCATAGCTTCGGGACAATACGACTACGCAACTGCCAGCCCGGCAGCCGATGGCAGCATCATCACCATGCGCCACTCATATATGTCGCCCAACGAAGTGTTTGCCGTGGCAAAAGATGGCACTGTAAGCCAGCTGACGCACGTCAACGACGAGCTGCTCGCACAATTGAAGCCAATAACAGTCGAAAAGCGGATGGTACCCACCACCGACGGCAAACTCATGACTACGTGGGTAGTGCTGCCGCCCGATTTCGACCCGGCAAAGAAATACCCCTCCATCCTCTACTGCCAAGGCGGCCCCCAAAGCGCAGTGAGCCAATTCTGGTCGTCGAGGTGGAACATGCGCCTGATGGCTTCGCAAGGCTACATCGTAATAGCCCCCAACCGCCGTGGCTTGCCAGGATTCGGTACTGAATGGAATGCCCAAATCTCGGGCGACTACTTCGGGCAAAACATGAAAGACTACCTCAGCGCTGTCGATTACATGAAAAAAGAACCCTACATCGACGGCAACCACATCGGCGCAGTAGGTGCAAGTTACGGCGGACTGTCGGTATATTGGCTGGCAGGCAACCACGACCACCGTTTTGCCGCACTCATAGCCCACGCCGGCATCTTCAACATGGAAGCACAGTATCTCGAAACCGAGGAAATGTGGTTTGCCAACTGGGATATGGGTGGCGCACCATGGGACAAAAACAACAAAGTGGCTCAAAACACTTTTGCCAAGTCACCGCATAAGTACATCAATAATTGGGACACACCGATAATGATTACCGTCGGCGAAAAAGACTATCGCATTCTCGCTTCACAAGGCATGATGGCATTCAACGCCGCCCAGTTGCGTGATGTCCCATCACGTATGCTCGTCTTCCCCGACGAAAACCACTGGATATTGCAGCCGCAGAATGCCTTGCTATGGCAACGCGAATTTTTCGGCTGGCTCGACAAGTGGCTCAAATAAAATAAAAGCATAGACGCAGCCCTGTCACGGCTGCCATTTACCTTACCACAAGGCTCCAGTGGCTACCCACATGCCACCCGGAGCCTTTTCATTATTCCATGGTGCCATTGCAACCAACACCAACCCAAATCGGCCATTAGATTTGGGTTAAAATATCAGAAATTCCACCTGGGCCATGCACTCTGCGGCCACACACAATACTGTGACAATCAATAACATTATATAAAGGCAAACTATTTTTCCTTGCAATAATAATGTTTTTATTAGCATAAATTTTGAAATTTCAATTATTTGATGTAATTTCGTATTGGATTTTATGCATTTAGGAGGATTATATATCTCAACCAAAAGCGACCATTGAACTGCAAAAGGGAATGAAACACAGCCCTAATGCACAGATGGTCAGGATGGAAACTTATGAGGCATGAATAAAATACACACGTAGCTGACGATTTTCTTGGTGAAAATTTGTATAAGCTATAATTTTATTATTAATTTGCCCCATAATTATAAGTTGAATTTGTCATATTTATAATTGGAATATAAAAACGTGAATTTATGAAAAAGGTTTTTTTACTTGCATTGCTTTGCACTCTGTTCATGAGTGCCAATGTTGAAGCGCAAGAAGTAACCTACGTTGAAGATCCTTCACAAGGTTACGTGATGAATCGCTTCAAGGATAACTGGTTCATCTCTGGTGAAATCGGTGTCGGCGGGCTTGGTAGCTCTTACGATAGCGAGCTCAAGTTTGGCAAGCGCCTCATGCCATCATTCAATATCGGCGTTGGCAAATGGTTCTCGCCAATACTCGGAGTTAGATTCAGTGCCGACTTCCGCAAACAGAAAGGTGCCACTATCGATGGTATGGGTGTTGACCCGCTTAATCCCGAAACTACTGGCGACAACTACCTCATCAACCGCTTCTGGTCGATCGGTCCAGCTGCCGACGTTTATTTGAACCTCACCAACTGGTGGTGTGGCTACAAGCCTGGTCGTGTTTACAACGCCGTTCTTTATGGTGGTGTTGCAGTTCACACACAGATGATCAAGAAAGAAGACGGCAACGACACCAAGTGGCGTTACAACACAGTATCAATCGGTGTTCGTGGTGGTTTGTTGAACACATTCTCTGTTTCCGACCACGTTGACCTCTTGCTCGACCTGCGCCTCGACATGGATCAAGCCAACTACATGGACTATACTCGCCAACTCAACCTCTACGGCCAAGTATTAGTGGGTGTTGCCTACAAGTTCAACAAGACCACTTGGGGTGCTCCTATCGTTCCCGTATGCCCAGAGTACAAGTACACCGATGCTGAAGGCGATGCACTGGTTGAACGCTTGAAAGCTGCTGACGCAAAGATTGCCGACCTCGAACGTCAATTGAACGAATGCATCAACCGCCCAGTTCCTGAGCCAGAACCAGTTAAGGAAGCTCCGCTTGCCACAATCTACTTCCCAATTGGCAGCTCACGCGTACAAGGTGTTCAATCCAAGGTTGTTGCAGCCGTTGCTAATGCAATGGGCGGCACCGAAGACAACTACGTAGTAACTGGTTGGGCCGACAACTATACTGGCAGCGCAGCACGCAACGAACAATTGCGTCAACAACGTGCCGACAATGTTGTAAAAATGCTTGTTAAGAATGGTGTAGCAAGCGACCGCCTCGAAACAGCTACTGGTTCAAGCAACTTGACTAACTATGGTGAAAAATCGGCCGACCTCGACCGTGCAGCAACCATCGAAATCAAGAAGTAACATTGCCCACCAATCGTCACAAATTATATATCGATACCTGCCAGCCACTGCGGTTGGCAGGTATTTTTTTGCACACTGGCACACCGTAACAGCAATAACAGTTTACAAAACATTGTATAAAAGCAAAAGTGTTCATAACTTTGCCCCCCAGAATAACACAACTTAGGATAATGGCTAAAGAGTTAAAAGATTTGACCAAGCGAGCCGAAAACTACTCGCAATGGTACAACGAACTGGTCGTCAAAGCCGACCTTGCCGAGCAATCGGCCGTGAGAGGATGTATGGTAATCAAGCCCTACGGTTATGCAATATGGGAAAAAATGCAACAGCAACTCGACAGAATGTTCAAGGAAACCGGACATGTCAATGCCTATTTCCCGCTCCTCATTCCCAAGTCGTTCCTCAGCAAGGAAGCCGACCACGTGGAAGGTTTTGCCAAGGAATGCGCCGTAGTGACACACTACCGTCTTAAAAACGACCCCGAAGGACGAGGCGTAGTGGTTGACCCCGAAGCAAAACTCGAAGAAGAATTGATTATACGCCCAACGTCGGAAACCATTATATGGAACACCTACCGCAACTGGATCAAGTCATACCGCGACCTGCCAATCCTGTGCAACCAGTGGGCCAACGTGTTCCGTTGGGAAATGCGCACTCGCATGTTCTTGCGCACAGCCGAGTTCCTGTGGCAGGAAGGGCACACAGCCCATGCCACCAAAGAGGAAGCAATGGAAGAAGCCGTGAAGATGCTCAACGTGTATGCCGACTTTGCCGAACGCTACATGGCTGTGCCTGTAATCAAGGGGGTCAAGTCGGCCAATGAACGATTTGCCGGCGCACTCGAAACCTACACCATCGAGGCCATGATGCAAGACGGAAAGGCATTGCAATCGGGCACATCGCATTTCCTCGGGCAAAACTTTGCCAAAGCATTCGATGTGAAATTCATCAACCGCAACAACGAACTTGAATACGTGTGGGCAACGTCATGGGGCGTATCGACCCGCCTGATGGGAGCATTAATCATGACTCACTCCGACGACAACGGACTGGTGCTGCCTCCACACCTCGCACCAATACAAGTAGTAATAATTCCTATCTACAAGAGTGCCGAACAACTCGATGAGATAAACCGCCGCGTAGCTCCAATGGTGGAAAAATTCCGCAACATGGGCATAAGCGTGAAATATGACAATGCCGACAACAAACGTCCCGGATTCAAGTTTGCCGACTACGAGCTTAAAGGCGTACCTGTACGCTTGGCACTCGGCGCACGCGACCTTGAAAACGGCACTATCGAACTTATGCGCCGCGACACACTCGAAAAAGAAACATTGCCAATCGAGGGTATCGAGGAACACGTAAAGGCTTTGCTTGAAGAAATCCAAACCAACATCTACCGCAAAGCCCTGGCCCTGCGCGAATCGAAAACCACCACTGCCGACACCTACGAGGAGTTCAAGGAAAAAATCGAGCAAGGTGGCTTCATTCTCGCACACTGGGATGGCACACCCGAAACCGAAGAAAAAATCAAAGAGGAAACCAAGGCTACAATACGCTGCATTCCTCTCGACGGCGACAAGACTCCAGGCAAGTGCATGGTTACAGGTCGCCCATCGGCTCAACGGGTAATTTTCGCCCGCAACTATTGATGTTGAAACAATACCGACAAATATACCTCCGGCGCAGAGCACAGGCATCACCAATTGCCACGCACTGCGCCGGAATTGCTTTTTATCACACAATCTTAACGGCATCACATCACGCCGAAATCCATAATACCACGCAAGAAATGCTTTTGATTTATCGAATTAATACATAATTTTGTAACCACACTAAGTTAATATACAAAGTTAATGTCCAAAACAAATTTAAAATGAACCGTTTAATTTCTTTATTGACATGTGCAACCCTCGTCGCAGCAGGTGCGCAAGCCTCGGGGAACACAATGTTGAAGGCTGAACAACCAGCTACTGGAACAATCCATGCAAAAGGCAACCACCCGACCATGATGACAAAATTTGTCAGAGTTAATGACAACATCAGCACCACGACGGCACCAAACATGGATACAAGCAATTCCATGATTTCAACGACCGAAAAGTATGATTACGACTTGGCATTGACAGCCATTTCGGGGCTACCCACTATGCTGCCAATATCACAAGACTGGAAGCCACGGCAACAATAAAGAACCAAGGCTTAGAAAGCTGCAGCGGCTCGATAACCGTGACTGTAAGTGGCACAGAAGTCGCAACAATCGATGTACCAACCATTGCCCCTGATGCGACAGCCGATATTCCCGTAACTTTCGGCCTCGGCACAACACAGACTGGCAACGTTGACATCAAAATGGAAGTGACCATAACCGGCCAGACCGATGGCAACACCGCCGATAACACTGCCACGGCATCAATCGAAGTTACCGAAACCGTGCTTGCCTACGACCATACGACACCCGACATGTATAACGGCAACCACGTCATCGGTGTCGGCGATGAGAACTACAATTTCGTGGCAGCTATTCCTATCCACATCACCAACGATGACGCGCTCACTGGCATCTCGGTAGGCTGGGGAGCTACAAAAAACCAGGAAATAACCCTGGCTGTATATAAATACGACCCCGATGTCACCGAAGATTTATACGGCGACGGCTACATCAACTATCGATTGGGCAATCAGATATTGTCAACCACGGCACAGCAAGGCACCGAAACCGGGCAGACTGATTATGAAATACCACCTCGCGCCCTCGTTGCCGGCGACTACATGCTGTGCGTAGGCCTGAGCGGCTACAACCTTGTGACCGACTTTGTGGCACCAGGATATCTCTTCTTGGTTAACGACGGCTACGCCATAGATCAGTCAATGACAGGACTTGGCTCTGCGGCAATCCGCGCCATCTTAGGCGAAGGCGAACCTATAGCATGCGACTTGATTGTTGACGGCATCATTTCACCATCAGGCGAAGGCCTGTTCGCTGCCAACCAACCGATAACAGTGCGCGTGACAAACAATGGTTCGGAAACGGCATTGGGTAGCCTTGAAGTGACTGTCAACGGCAATGCCATCGAAGCACAAACGGTGGAACTCGCCTCCTACACTTCGGCCGACTACACGTTTGAATACGATATGTCGGTTCCTGGCGACTACACCATAGTGGCCACGGCAACAATCGACGGCGACGAGAACCCCGACAACAACAGCAGTCAAGTCACTGTAACCAGCATCGAACCCCTCGACCCATACGTGATGGACTTTGAGGGCTGCGCCGACTTCGCTACCGAAAACTTCAACCCGGCATGGAAGACCGTGGATGGCGATGGTGCTCAAGTTTACACCATGCAAGGTGTCAGCTTCCCTGTCCCCGACAACATTACATTCGCCTTCATGGCATTCAACCCGGCTAAAACCACGCCAGAAGTAACCAGCACAATGACTGCATACAACGGGGAACGCTTCGGTGCTTCGTTTGCCTCCACGGCAGGTGTCAATGACGACTGGCTCATCTCGCCATTGTTGAAAATGCCTTCGGCAGGAGCATCAATGTCGATGCAAGTAAAAAGTTACTCCGACATGTATGGGCTTGAAGAATACGAAGTGTGCATCTCCACCACCGACGACGATCCGAGCAGTTTCACCATGGTTGCATCGGGCGAAGCACCAGCCGATGATTGGGAAGAGGTTACAGTGGATTTGAGCGACTATGCAGGACAAGATGTTTACGTGGCAATACACTGTGTGTCGCAAGACGTGTTCATCTTCATGGTTGACGACATAAAAATAACCAAGCCCACATCGGGCATCGACGACGTAACCAGCTCGGCAACACTCAAGCTTTATCCCAACCCGGCAAGCAACGTGGTAGTAATCAGTGCCGCCGGCCAGGAAATCGAAGCAGTGAACATATACTCGACCTCTGGCGCGTTAGTGGGCAACATCAACGCCACTGGCAGCGAAGCCCGCTACAATGTTTCGGGACTCCCGTCGGGTGTATATTTCGCACGCATCTACACCTCGACAGGCAGCCAAGTAATTAAATTCATGGTCAAGTAAAACACACCCTGAAGTGGCAAAGCCGCTGGTGGCAGCCAACAGGCCATAACGGGCAATCACCGCCCATAACACCCGCCACCAGCACGAAACTGTAAAACTCTGGCGCAAAGCGTAGGCACCACCCGACGTGCCACGCAGTGCGCCAGAATTGTTTTCACTCACCCACTTTCGCTACAGGGGAATTTTATTTTTTGACACGCTAATGAAAAAATATTACAAAATGTTTGCATCTGCCAATTTTATATGTACATTTGCAACTGTTATTACCAATTTAACAAAAAAATGTGTCTATGAAAAGAACTATTACTTACCTGATGTGTGCGACGTTGTTTGCCGCCAGTAGCTATGCCTACAACCAAGTGGCACCCGTCGAAACGTTCAAAATGAGGACTCCCGTAGAAGCCCAACAGCAAAACCAATTTGGCAAGAAACAAGCCAAGGCTGTCGATGCAAATACCACGCTCAAGCAAAAAGCAATGGCAAGGAGTCTGAAAAAGGGAATTCAGACCAAAAGTGTGCGCCCGATGGCTACAGAGTTCAGCTCCACGCCAGTAGCCGCGCCATTCACCTGCGATTTCTCAACCGAAGCCTCGTTCACCGACAACTGGGTTATCACCGATGCCAACAACGACAGCTACACTTGGGAATACGACAACGGATCGTTCGGGTTTGGTGCTGCAGCCTTATGGTACAACGCCGACGACAACACCATTGGCAGCGACGACTACATGATTACAGCCAGCCCTGTGACTATGGTCGAGGGCGACTCATATATCAGCCTGCAATTCGGCGGTGCGTCAAGTTATTTCTATGAAAGCATCGAGGTGTACTATGGCACGACTACCGATGTCAGCCAAATGAAAAAGATTGCCGAATACATCGACTACCAAGGCGGTTACATCTACTCCGACGTGATCGAATTCACAGTGCCAGCCGACGGCGACTATCACTTTGCCATCCATGGCTGCTCACAAGCCGACCAACTCGGAGCATTCGTCAGCTACGTGAACATTGTCAACGCTGCCTACGTCCCAACCCCCGACATCATCATTACCGACATCGTAGCGCCGATAGCAAGTCCCGAGCTTACCAGCAGCGAACAAATCGAAGTCACCGTGGGCAACGCTGGCGACGGCAACATAGGTTCGTTCTCGCTCTCATGGTCGGCCGAGTGCAACGGCTCGACACAGGTAAGCCCGCTCAACACCTTCAACACCCCGATTGCCGCTGGCGAAACAGCTACCGTGACGCTTGAAATGCCAATAGATATGTCGGCTGAAGGCGTGTATGAAATCACCGTCAACGCCGAATGCACCCCTGCCGACGGTAGCGCCGAAGAGGCTGTCACCACCAACAACAGTGCCACTGCCTCAACCACCCACTTCGGCACCACCGACGTGCCGTCAAGCACCGACTTCAGCGACGGCGAGCAACCACTGGAATGGAACAGTAACGGCGGCTGGAGCTACGTGGCAAGCTACGAAGGCCTGGCCTGCATCGACACCGAACCGCTCTACTCGCAAGGCTACAACCTCGAAGCCGGTAAGTCCTACCGCATCACTTTCGGCCACATGGCTGGCGAGTATTCCGAAATCCTCCCAGGATGGGGACAAGAATACCCCGACACCTACTACATTCTGGCTGCCAAAGCTGGAGAAGAGTTCGCTAAGATTTTCGAAGCCTCTGAATACTCGGGCTATGAATTTATCAACGGCGAAGCTATCTACAAGTGCTACGAATCGGGCGTTTACCAATTCGCATTCATGCAAGACGAGCCTTACGGCACATTCATCCTGCAAAACGTGAGCATAACCGAGCTTGACGCATACGACCTTGAGGTAACAGCAATAACTGGCACGCCCACAATGGTACCCACAGCGCAAACCGCAGAAGTAAATGCCTACGTGGCAATCAATAACCGTGGTTCAATGACCGTTACAGGCAACATCGAGATTGCAGCTGACGGCACGACAGTAGCAACCATTCCGTTCGACGAACTCGAATCAGACATCGACGCAATGGTGAAAGTGACATTCCCGCTCACAAGCATCGCGGCTGGCAAGACGGCAACCATCACAGCCACTGCCGTCATCGACGGACAACAAGATAGCAACACCGACGACAATAGCGCATCGACAACTATCACCGTCACCGACGACGTGCTTGCTTACGACAACACTGCCGACGACCAATACACCAGCGACAACTCTATCGGCTCGACCAGCGGCACGGGCATCGTTGCCGGCATACCAGTACATGTGTCGGTCGATGACGTAATCACTGGCATATCGATTGGCTGGGGACAAGTATTCGAGCAAGAAATCTCATTGACTATCTACAAGTGCGACAGCGAGCCTATGATTGCCGAAGACTACTACGGCGAATATGCCTACTACGAATTGGGCGAGGTCGTATATACCGGCACGGCACAACAAGGCTCGGAAATCGGGCAAATCGACTACCCAATCGAAGCCACAACACTTCCTGCTGGCGACTACATGATATGTGTGGGCTTTGCCGACTACTGCATCATCTGCGACGGAAGCCTCAACGATATGCTCTATGCCATAGATGGCAACATAGCCTATATGCAGACAGGCTTAGGCACACCCACCATCCGTGGCATATTCGGCGAGTCGAGCGGCATCAGTGCCTCGCAAGTTGGCGACACCTCGCTGAAGCTCTACCCCAACCCTGCCAGTGAAGCCCTCACAATCACAGGCAAGCAAATCGAGAGTGTCACCATCTACTCGGCCACTGGCGCGGCAGTAGCCACAGTGGCTGCCGATGCCGACACCGTAAGCTACGACGTGACAGGCCTCGCCGCTGGCATCTACTTTGCCAACGTCAAGAGTGCCGCCGGTACCGAAGTGATAAAATTCATTGTCAAATAAACTATCCACATCACACACCGACAGAGCCGCTACGGGACTACCCGTGGCGGCTCTATTTGTATCACAGTGCCTGGAACTACGTGGCACGCACCACCTGCAAACACTCCAACGACCTCTTCACACAGGCACCATCATGCCAACAAACATATACTTGGCGAATATTTTAACATTTAGATGACATAACTCTTGAATATTATTCCTATCTTTGCCAACAAACAGAATTTTTATGCCACAAGCAATGTGGCACTACTAATTTACTACTTAGGAAACTATTGGCAGCATGAAGAAAGGGTGGAACACGTATGCCTTGGTCAGGGGTGTAATGTGCCTGTGCAGCAACAAGACACTTAGGGTTCTTGTATTGTTGCTCATTCTTATGCCCATGGCACTGAGCCTCTTTGCTGCCGAACAAGCCAGCAACACACACTCGACGAGCAGCAGCACCGCCACCACCGTATGGCTGTGCACGTCATGTGCAGCTGCACTCATAGCAATAGGCGCGGCTGTGTTCATAGCAATGCGCATGACGGCCTACAAACGCCGCAATGCCAGCATACTGCGCAATGCCGAGCAGTGCGAAATCGACAATAGCCGCATACTCGCATCACTGCGGGCTTCGGGCATACAAGCCTGGAGGTATGAGTCGGCATCTCGACGATTCTACAACGTGTGGGGAATGAACGAAATCGACGGTTACCGCATTGCCGAAATGCGCCGCCTAATCGTACCCGAAGACTTCCCTGCCTTTCTCAATTACCTCGATTTGATTGAGTCGGGCGAAGAGGTGCAAGCATCGGTCAGGGTACGCCGCAACGGTGACAATGGAGAACTGCAAGAAATCGAATTTGACATGGTGCCTGTAGAGCGCAATGGCAGCATAACCGATGTGGTGGCAACCATAAAAGACACACCACAAGCCACCACTGCCACCATGCAAGAAGCGCAAGCTCAATGCGAAGTGGCTAATGAAACGAGTCATGCCGAACCAATCCACGACACAAACGAAGCTATTGCACCGCAGCAACCCGTAACTCAGGCCGAGAAAGAAGCCACAAGCAACGTCATACTCGACAACATGCCGCCGATGATTGCTTACATCGACGAACAGATGAACGTGGCATGGGAAAACATTTCCCGAAAAGCCGCTTCAAGCGACATGGGCTTCAACCTGTTTGCCACACACGACGACGCGCAAAAAGTAATCGCCGATGCCGAATGCATGCAATTGACCGCCAACACCATCAAACAAGCCAAAAGCTACACTTGCATCAAGTCGATTGGCGATGGCAAGAGCGTAAAAATCACCTCGACACCAATCATCGGGAAAGATGGAAATTGCCGTGGAGCGATACTGCACGTCACCGACATTTCCGACATGCTGGGCATCCAGAATGCCCTCGACAAAGCCGAGAGCAAAGTGGTGGAAACCACCAACCTGCTGCAACACATCATCGACAATGCCCCATTGTCAATTTTCGTCAAAGATGCCGGCAACGAACACCGCTATATATGGGTCAACAAGCTATTCTGTGAGCTGATGCACCAATCATCAGAAGAGATTATCGGCCACAACGACTTTGAACTCATATCCAACGAACGCGCCAAGAAATTCTATGAATCAGACTGCGAAGCGTTGCGTTCGCCAATTCCAGTATTAAGCACCGAAGCCCCATCGCCCGAAGACGACGGAACGTACTACTGGCGCACACAGAAGACATCGTTCACCATGCCCGACGGCCGCCGCATAATCGTAGGCTTGTCGTCCGATATCTCAGAGCTGCAACAAACCAATATCGCACTCGTAAAAGCCAAGGAACGCGCCGAACAAAGCGACCGCCTGAAATCGGCATTCCTTGCCAACATGAGCCACGAAATACGCACTCCGCTCAATGCCATAGTAGGCTTCTCGCAACTGTTGCAAGAAACCTCCGACAAGGAAGAGATGGCCGAATACATCAGAATCATCAACGACAACAACGAACTGCTGTTGCGCCTCATCAACGACATTCTGTACTTGTCGAAAATCGATGCTGGCGTAGCCGAGATATACACGGCTCGAACCGAAATAACCGACATGCTCGACGACATTACCACAATTGCCGCACACAACAACCCGAACTCCAACGTAAGGATTATATGCGACAAACGGTATCGCTCGTGCGTGTGCAACATCGACCGCGAACGCATAATGCAAGTGTGGATCAATTTTGTCACAAACGCCATCAAATACACCCAAGAAGGCTACGTGAAGATAGGCTTCGACTACCGTGATGGCGGGCTTTACATCTATGTGCAAGACACTGGCATAGGCATCGCCGAAGAAAAACAAGACCGCGTATTCGGGCGTTTCGAGAAATTAGACAACTTTGCCCAAGGCAACGGATTGGGACTGTCGATATGCAAGGCGATTATCAACCAGTGCCAGGGCAAGATAGGCTTCACTTCCAAGAAGTTTGCCGGCTCCACATTCTATGCCTGGATTCCTACCACCGCCGAAATCGAACTCATGCCTGCCACCGAAGAGCCTAAGCTAATGGCTGTGGAGAAACCCAAGGAATTGCCTAAGACCGACAGCATGGAGGAACGCCGGTTGCGCGTACTTGTTGCCGAAGACAATAACAACAATTACCTGCTCATCAAGAAAATACTCGGTTTCTGCAACACATTCCACGCCACCAACGGGCAAGAATGCGTCAACATGGTGAAACAAGAGAAATTCGACGTGGTGCTGATGGACATCGTGATGCCCGTGATGGACGGATTGACTGCAACACGCGAAATACGCAAATTCAATACCACATTGCCAATCATCGCCGTGACTGCCAACACATTCGACACCGACAGTGCCAAAGCCATCGATGCCGGTTGCAACGAATATTTGCCCAAGCCAATCAACCGTCCGCTGCTGCTCAACGCCCTTTCAAAGGTGGTCAAACTGTAGCCGCCGCATGTTGCACAAACCACGCATATTGCCTACCTTTGCCCTGCTTCAGCATGCAAGAAGCTAAATAACACACTACACATTATGGATTTTCTCAGCGACAACAATCTACTTGGCCTGGCAATAGGCTTGTGCACATTCCTCATTATAGGCATGTTCCACCCGATAGTCATAAAATGCGAATACCACTTCGGGACAGCATGTTGGTGGTGGTTCTTGCTTTTGGGACTTGCTTGCATAGCCTTGTCGGTGTGGGTGGGCAATGTGCTATTATCAGCACTGCTCGGTGTCACAGCATTCTCATCATTTTGGAGCATACTCGAAATATTCGAGCAGCAAGAACGTGTCCGCAAAGGCTGGTTCCCCCGCAACCCCAAGCGTAAATACCCTTTCGACAAATAAACGCGCCACGGCATAACCACAACGGCAAGCTACTTGCAATAGGGCTTGAATATTACATGCCATTTGTGTAACTTTGCACAAAAATGCAAGAGATAGCTTAATTATGAAAGAAATTGTTTTAAGCGGAATACGCGCCACCGGGCAGTTGCACCTTGGCAACTACTACGGCGCACTTAGCAAGTTCGTGAGAATGCAGAACGACCCCGAAAGCAAGTATATCAATTACTTCTTCATCGCCGACCTGCACGCACTCACCACCGCACCCAATCCCAACGAATTGCACCAAAACGTCAAGAGCATACTCGCCGAATACCTTGCCGCCGGCCTCGACCCCGAAAAATCGACCCTGTTTGTGCAAAGCGATGTGCCCGAAATCCCCGAAATGTACTTGTTGCTGAATATGCACGTGGGCATAGGTGAACTGATGCGCACCGCATCGTTCAAGGACAAGGCTCGCAAGATGCTCGGCATAACCTCTGACAGCGACAACATCGAACAAGAAATAATCGGCGCAAACACCAACAAGCGCGTCAACGCCGGGCTGCTCACCTACCCGACCCTCATGGCTGTTGACATTCTCATACAAAAAGCCACAAAAGTGCCTGTCGGCAAAGACCAAGAACAGCACCTGGAATTGACTCGGCGATTTGCCCGACGCTTCAACTCATTCTATGGCGTCGATTACTTCCCCGAACCAACCAACTTCGATTTTGGCGGCGAACCTATAAAAGTGCCAGGACTTGACGGCTCGGGAAAAATGGGCAAATCGGAGGGCAATTGCATATACCTGCTCGACGACCCCAAGACCCTGCGAAAGAAAGTGATGCGGGCTGTCACCGATGAAGGGCCCAAAGAACCCAATTCGCCAATGTGCGAGGCTGTGCAGAACCTGTTCACCTTGCTCAAAATCGTTTCCACGCCCGACAAGGTGCAATACTTCACCGATGCATACAACAACTGTTCGATACGCTACGGCGACCTCAAGAAAGAGATTGCCGAAGACATTCTGAAAGTGACAACGCCAATACGCGAGCGCATCATCGACATACAGAACGACGATGCCTATTTAGCCCGCGTAGTACGCATGGGAGCCGAAAAAGCCCGCGAAAACGCATCAAAGACCCTGCGCGAAGTGCGCGAGATAATGGGAATACGCCCATTCTAACCCACACACTGGGTATGTTGAAATAGGGTTTGCCCTCATAAAGGCAAACCTGCGGGTAGCTACCCGCCCAGAGAACAACAACTTCGGAGATACTGCGCACCATCAGCAGTGTGCAGCATCTCCGAAGTTTTTTTGCAATCATATTCCCCCGGAAAGCACAAAACGAACATAATGCCGCCATGCAATAGCGACTCGGCACCATGTTACATGATGCATCAACACACCGAAACCATTTCACTGCAATAAATTCTATTATATTGCACGTTAAAAAAATATCATTTTTTTGTCACCAATATAAAAAGTCGTGCTAACTTTGCGCCCGATTTTTAGAAAGATTGTTTTATGGTCGTACAATGCGCAATCATCTTCGGGTGCCTCGCACTCGGCGAACTAATAGTGTGGCTCACTGGCATCAAGTTGCCATCGAGCATGATAGGAATGCTACTGCTCACTGCCCTGCTGCACTTCCGTGTCATACGCCTAAGCTGGGTTGAAGGCATGGCAAATTTCCTTGTTAAAAACCTCGGGTTCTTTTTTGTTCCAGCAGCAGTGTCGCTAATGCTGTTTTTCGACATTATCCGTGCACAGTGGCTCCCCATACTGCTGGCATCGGCATTGAGCACAATGCTTGTTATAATCGTCACCGGCTGGGTACACCAACTCATGCGGAAGCTCGTGGGAGGGGGCGGTCATGGAATATCTAAATAACATGTACTTCCTGCTGGCACTGACATTTATCGTGTATGCAGCAAGCCAAATATTACAGTTACGCACTGGCTGGACGATACTCAACCCCATATTAGTGTCGGCTGTGGTGCTTATTGCATTCCTCAAAACCACAGGTGTGAGCATCGAAACATACAACGAGGGAGGCCGCTTGATAGAATTTTGGCTTAAACCAGCCGTGGTCGCACTGGGTGTGCCACTTTACAAAGAGCTGTCGGCCATTCGCAAGCAACTGTTACCGCTTATTGCCTCGGAACTCGCAGGCTGCGTGGTAGGAATTATTTCGGTAGTGCTTGTGGCACGTATGCTCGGCGCAACGCAAGATGTAGTGCTGTCGCTTGCTGCCAAATCGGTCACTACCCCCATCGCCATGGAAGTAACACGGGCCGTTGGTGGCATACCGCCGCTCACCGCCGCCGTCGTAATATGCGTGGGTATCTTTGGCGGAATGACAGGTTTCAGAGTAATGAAGCTCACACACATAGGCAGCCCCATAGCACAAGGCTTGTCGATGGGCACGGCAGCACATGCCATGGGTACGTCAAGGGCTATGGATGTCAGCGGCAAGTATGGTGCATTTGCAAGCCTCGGGCTGACAATCAACGGCATATTCACCGCCCTGCTCACTCCCACCATACTCGACTTGATGGGAATGCTGTAAAGCCGATGCCGGGCATCAGTTGTTTATGACAGTGAAATCGAAGTGGTCGGGAATAACAATCGTCACTGTGTAAATAGCCGACAAGCCATCGGCCGACTGTTGGCGTTCAATGTTGATGTCTATATTGCGCTCATTACGTTCGTTAAGCAAGTTGGCAGTCTGTGTCACCACTTTCATTCCAGTGCCAGTATTGCTCGACGTGCTGATGTGTGATGTCGCATTCCCCTCATTTTCAATCGATATGGCAATCGCATCATCGTGCCGTTCTACAGTGATATCCAAGTATTTACCCTCACCATCATATCCGCGCAAACCATGCTTGATGGCATTCTCCACAAAAATTTGCACCATCATTGACGGTATAACCACTTGCGCGACATCTACGTCATCGGCAATGTGCTTGGTATATCGGAATTGGCTACCCAAAGCCGGAGCCTCGACCGCAACATACGTATCGACAAAAGCGAGTTCCTCGGCAAGCGACACAATGTAACGGTCGCACAATTGCAAATTAGTGCGCAACAGCTTCACAAGGTTCTCAATGCCTGGATTGCCAACCGAGAGCTCACGATTAAGCACGTTGAACACGAAGTGTGGCGATATGCGGTTGCGGATATTTGCCAGACGCATGGCATAAAGCGACTGCCGCAGCCCTATCTCTTCCATCATGCGGCGGCGACGGCGATACATCGAGAAAATCACTACTCCCGAAATCGCCAGCAATGCCACAATGGCAATGACGAAAATTTGCACCTCAAGCGTTCGCACCTCGGTTTCCTTTTCCGAGATCACAAGCCGCTGCTGCATTATAGTCGTGTCTTGGCGATAACGCAACTCGATTTCAGCAATCTGGTTGCTCATGGTGTTGTTTCTTATCAAGTTGTCGTAATATTCGGCACGTTGCAAGTAATGGTAGGCCTTGGCATAATCATGCAAACTGGCATATAGCCGTTGCAACCTCGAATAATGCAAAGCCATCTCCCGCGCCCCGACAACCGTTGTGTCGCCAGCCTGCAAGAAATAACGGTTGGCTTCTACGACACTGCCGCTTTTCAATGCCAAGTCGCCAGCAAGGCTATATATATAAAACTTCATCAGCGCATCGCCAGGCAATTTCCCGAGCCACAATATGGCACGGCCAAGGTGCTGCCGAGCCTGGGGAATGCTGTCAAGCATCATGTTCACTTCACACAGATTGGTTTCGGCAATACATATCGCGGCAGGTTGCTTCAACTTGGCCGCGTATGGCACGGCAAGCCTGAACTGTTCCAGCGCATCGTCATATCGATGTGCAAAATACAAGCAGTTGCCATAGGAATTGTAATAAAGAAATCTGTCATAATTCCCCTCTACATCACCGAGCATATTCCCGGCCAATGCAAAATAGCGTTCGGCTTCGGTGTAATTGGCAATCTCGGCATAAGTCTGCCCAAGCCCGATATACACGTTGAACAAGCTGCCATCAACCCCAGTGGAATCAATCACTGCCAAAGCTCGGCGATAATAATGACTTGCCTCGGCAGGATTGCCAGTGAGGCGGCACGCATCGGCCAAGTTAATAGAAATATTGACCTTCCACGAAGCACTGCTGCGGTCGCTCAGCAACTTGTAAGCCTTGCTGTAGCACGCCTTTGCCGAATCGCGCAAACCGAGCGTCAACATTATATAGTTCCCGTGGTAATTCCAGAATTGCAATTCAAGTTCGGTATCACCCTTCCTGTGGCAATATTCAAGTATCCTGTCACACACTTCATCACCGACGCTGTTGTCACCTTGATAATAAGCCACGCTCGCCTTGAGCATCTCAAGTCGATAATATTTAGCACTGTCGGTCATTCCCGACTGCATAAGCCCGACAGTTTCCAACACAAAATGCGGGTTGGTGTATATCGAGTCCCTGAGCCTTGCAAATTCACGATCCATAACCGCATCGTCTTTGTCGGCAGGCTTCTCATAACACAAGCCCCAAAACAGCAACAGCAAAACGACAAAGACAGTTGCCATGATAGCAAGAAGGTAATTTCGACGTGTATTGGACATAACAATATGTGTAATTTTTTGATACTATTTTGTTTGCAAATTTACCATTTAACCGACACTCCACCAAATATACCTGCACCACCTGCATGGCGACACATTAGCAACATGTTTATTGGGAATAATTCAAAACAGTTTGTTATATTTGCAACAGTTTTCCAAATTTTTGGCAAATCTACTGTAAATGGGAGAAACGTTGAGAATAGACGTGTCGAAAGTTCTTGAAGCCAAAATGCCCAAGAAGCACCGCTACATACCGCGATGTGTGGTGAAATGGCTCGAACGCATCATACACCAAGACGAGCTCAACCACTTGCTGCTCAAGAATCACGACAAAACAGGGGTGGACTTCGCCGATGCAGTCCTCACCGACCTCGGCATCAAGACAAACGTCGTGGGTGGCGAAAACTTGCCAGCCAACGGCTCGAGGCGATACATCTTCGTTTCAAACCACCCACTCGGAGGGCTCGACGGCATGGCCTTGATTGCGTTGCTGGGACACCATTACGACAAGCATCTCAAGTTCATTGTCAACGACATGCTCATGCAAGTCGTACCGCTGCGCGATGTATTCTTGCCAGCCAACAAGGTTGGCCGTCAATCACACGAAGTGGCCAAGTGCATCAACGAGGCCATGGCTGGCAACGGACAAATAGCCACATTCCCAGCTGGGATATGCTCGCGGCGCAATACCGACGGCATAGTCAGCGACCTTGAGTGGACCAAGGGCTTCATAAGCAAAAGCATCGAATACCGACGCGATGTAGTGCCAATATTCTTTGACGGGCTCAACTCCGACTTCTTCTACAAGATGGCACAAATGCGCAAGCGATTAGGCATAAAATTCAACATCGAAATGATTTTGCTACCCGACGAGATGTTCAAAAACCGCGGAAAAAGTTTTAACATTTACATCGGCAAGCCCATTAAGTGGCAAACGTTCACCGACGGACAGGCTCTACGCGACTTGGCTCAAGAAGTGAAACGTGTCGTGTATAACCTTAAAACACAATCAATAACACCAAAAAACTAATTATGGAACCTATTATCGACCCTGTTGACAAGGACGCAGTTGCCGCCGAGCTGACGCAAGAACGTTTCCTGCGGCACACCAATAAGGGCAAAAATGAAATATATGTGGTAGATGCACATACCTCGCCATGCACAATGACCGAAATAGGCCGACTGCGCGAATGGGCTTTCCGCTCAGCTGGCGGCGGCACGGGAAAAGCATGCGACATAGATGAATTCGACACCATGCCGCGCCCATGCCAACAACTTATCGTGTGGAACCCCGAAGAACGCGAAATCGTAGGCGGTTACCGTTTTATCTATGGCGAAGATATCGAAATAAATGGCAACATACCCCGCATCGCCACCTCGCACATGTTCAACTTCTCGGAAAAGTTCTTGCGCGACTACCTGCCGATAACAATGGAATTGGGACGCTCGTTCGTATCACTTAAATACCAATCAACCAAGGCTGGCAGCAAGTCGATTTATTCGCTCGACAACCTGTGGGACGGATTGGGTGCACTCACAGTGCTCCACCCAAGCACCAAATACCTGTTTGGCAAGGTGACCATGTATCCAAGTTATTCACGGCAATGCCGCGACATACTGCTATACTTCCTGCACACCTACTTCCCCGACCCCGACAAATTGGTGTGGCCCATGGTACCGCTCGTCATTGACAGCGACCCTGCTGCCATGCACAAAGTAGTGACTGGCGAGGATTTCAAAAGCGACTACTTGCGCGTCAACAAGTTCGTCAGGTTACACGGCTACAACATACCCCCACTTGTAAACGCCTACATAAGCCTCTCACCATCGATGCGAATGTTTGGGACAGCCATCAACCATGAGTTCGGCGAGGTCGAGGAAAGTGGCATATTCTTCTCAATAGCCGAAATCACCGAAGAAAAAAAGAGCCGCCACATCAACACATTTGACAGCACCGAAGCTGCATCATACAGCAAGTGCTGCGGCTCACGACAATAACAACAAGAATCACTCATTTCATGCAACACATCACACGATTTCTGCTCAGAATGTTGCTGCCATGCGTGGCCATTGCCACAAGCTGGGTTCAAGCAATGCCGCAGATGCAGATAGATTACCGCATATCACTGACTGCCAATGCGGGAAGTGGCGACTTTGCCCCATATTACATGATGTCGAACGTACACGGCACTCTCACCCAGCCCTATTCCACGCTGCTACGAGCTTCGGCCGAGAAAAAAATGGATACATCGCAACGTTTCAGCTACGGATTTGGCTTAGACGTGATAGGCGGATACTCTTCCAAGACTGAATATGCCCGCTATGACCAGCCCACCGACACCTGGAATGCCAACAAGCAAGGCCCATCGCCAGTGTGGCTGCAACAATTATATGCCGAGGTCAAGTACCGCTGCCTGTTCATCTCGGCAGGGCTCAAAGAGCGCGGCTCGGTGCTTGTCAACGACATACTGAGCAGCGGCGACATGGCCTACTCGGCCAACGCACGACCAATACCCGGAGTGCGGTTGGGATTTGTCGATTTCCAAGACATACCGCTCACTCGTGGTTGGGTGCAAATCCGCGGCGAGCTAATTTACGGATATAGCAGTACACCGGCAAAGTGGCTTGAAAACCATTACAATTATTACAGTTCATTCATCAACACCAAGGAATGGTATTGCTACAAATACGTTCACTTCCGCACCAATCCCGACAAGCCTTTTTCGTTCTTGATAGGAATGCAATCCACTTGCCAATTCGGCGGCGTGTTCCACCAGTATTTCAATGGAGTGGAATATGAAAAAAATTACAGAGACATGACCCCTGACGTTGGCGCGTTCTTCAAAGCCATAATACCCATGGCAGGCAATTCAAACTTTTACGAAGGCAACCACTTGGGCACATGGGACGTGATGGGCCGATACCGCTTTGCAAATGGCAGCGAACTGAAAGCCTATTACCAATCACCATGGGAAGATGGTTCAGGCATAGGCAAGCTCAACGGGTTTGACGGGCTTTATGGCATAGAGTACCGCAGCAACAAACAAGGCATCATTGAAGGTGCCGTAGTGGAATACATCGACCTTACCAACCAGAGCGGTCCAATGCACTGGGCACCAGGGCAATTCGAGCTTGGACACCTTATCCCCAACGAGGCCACCGGCAGCGACGACTATTACAACAACGTAGAATATAACGGATATCAAGTTTACGGACAAGTAATCGGCTCACCATTCATCAAGTCGCCTATATACAACACCGACGGCTATATGCGCATTACCGACAACCGTCTGCGTGGCTTCCATGTGGGCGTGATGGGGCACATAACGCCGCATGTGAGCTACAGGCTGCTCGCCTCATACCGCTACTCATGGGGCACGCCATACGTGCCATCTCTCTCGAAAACACACGACACATCGGCTTCAATCGAGGGAAAATATCAACCAAAATCAATTCCCGGACTGGCGATTAAGGCACAACTTGCCATTGACCGCGGCTCGCTGCTTGGCGACAACTTCGGCGGATTGGTAACCGTCAGCTATGAAGGATTATTAAACATCTAAAAGCACACAATGAACAAATCAATCATAACATTTATAATTGTGGCATTTGTGGCGATGCTGCAATCATGCACACAGAACAATGGACACATAGGCGAATGGTTCGGACATTGGAAAGTGACCTCAATCACCATCGATGGCACACCCGACAGCGATTACGAATGCAACATGTTCTTCTCGTTCCAGAGCAAAGTGTTCGGGCAACGAATTGTTGACAACTTGCATGGGACAGAAATGCGATTTGCCAACTGGGACAACCGCGGCGACTATTTTATAATCACATTCCCGTATGAAACCGATGCCGACGGCAACCCACTATATGACGAGGAGGGCAACCTTGTGTGCCTTTATGAGCCATACCCTATCTCACACATGTCGATGGGCGAGAACATAGTATATGTCGATTACATAAATGGCAACGACCTTCAGCTATCCATGACCGATGCCGAAGGGGCTGCCATTGTATATCACCTCGAAAAATGGTAAGCAAGCACCACAGGGTGCACACACTACATCATTATGTCGCTGATGGCACGACCAATGTTGTCAACAATGTCGCTCGCCATCATGCCATAACTGCCGTGTATCCGCCGAGCCAAGTCGCCAGCAGCACCATGTATATACACACCCATTATCGCACTGCATTGCGGGCTATAGCCCTGGGCGAGCAACCCGGCAATTATGCCGGTCAATACGTCGCCACTTCCGGCTGTGGCCATGCCTGAATTGCCTGTAGTGTTGATATACACCTTGCCGGTGTTGTCAACCACCATTGTATGATGTGCTTTAAGCACTATAATCAATTTATATTCCTTGGCCACGTCAACAGCCTTTTTCAGACGCTCCTCCTCGGTATCGAACTTGCCAAACAAGCGTTCAAACTCGGCTGCATGAGGTGTCAATATCGACTTCTGTGGAATGCTTTCCAGCAACATCGGCCGCGCAGCTATGCAATTGAGCGCATCGGCATCAAGCACACATGGCAGATTGCGGTTTTTCAAGAAACGGTCGATAGCATCTATCGTCATCTCATTTGTCCCAATACCAGGGCCCAGTGCCACGGTATTGTAACGGCGCGACATCACAATATCGGTAGTAATGATGTCGTTCTTGTCGGCATCAAACAATGCCTCGGGCACACTTGTCTGTAGCACGTCCAACCCACACCTCGGGCTATGCACCGTGACCATGCCCACCCCGGCGCGCATCGCGGCACGAGAAGCAAGCACCGCAGCACCGAGCATTCCATACCGTCCTGCAACAAGCAACAAACTGCCAAAGTCATATTTGTTGCAGTGGTCGGGGCGACGGCGCAACAAGTTCCTCACTTCATAATCCTCAAGCAAATAATAAATGCTTGTGGTTTTCATTATTATATCGCGGTTAAGATCGATGTCAAGCACCTTGCACTCGCCCACGTTGACAGCATTCTCGGCAAAAAAGAATGAAAGCCTCTTAAACTGGAATGTCAGCGTCAAGTTTGCCCTGATTATATTGCGGCGGTCAGTACCTGTGTTCCATTCGCCGAAAAGACCTGATGGCACATCCAAGGCAACGATATAAGCCTGCGACTCATTGATATTCTGAACCACCGATGTAAAACCGCCCTTGATAGGTTCGTTCAATCCAGCACCAAACAACCCGTCAATCACCACATCGTTCTTACCAAGTGGCGGGAATATAAATTCGTTGACAACCTCGGTAAATTTCACATTTTCCATCTTGGCGAGCAAATCACGATTACGCGCACAAGTTTTCGACAACTTCATCGTGGGTGTGTTGAACAAAAACACCTCTATGCTATCATATCCCTGCTCGGCAAGCAATCGGGCCACAGCAAGAGCATCACCACCGTTGTTGCCAGGCCCAGCAAACACTACAAACCGCTTTCCCGGCCGCCATCTCGACATAATCTCAAAAGCAGCAGCCGAAGCAGCCCTTTCCATCAACTCAATCTCCCCTATGCCTTCGGCACGGAGCGACATTTCTTCAATCCTACGTATTTCGCTTGTGGTAAATATTTTCATATATAGGCGTGATTTTCATTGTAAAACATCATTCACCTGGCTGTCACAAACAAGCCAAGTGAATGTCATACAAAAGTCATCTACAAATATAGTGCAAGGCGAGCGCAATAGCAAAAAAATAGCTCGCTGATTTTTTTGTATTGCCGAGCCGCAGCCCATATTATCAAAATACAGCGACAGCCGAGGACAATACGCTATAACAAATTGTTATTTCAAGTATTCGCGGTAGAAGGCTTCGATTTTGTCGAAAGGAATCACGTCGAGCTTGTCATAAAGGTCGGTATGCACTGCCCCGGGGACAATCAACAGTTCCTTGTTGTCGCCAGTCAACTTCTTGTAGGTGCTTTCACTGAAATAGCGGGAATGGGCATTTTCGCCATGCACAAGCAACACCGCACTGCGTATTTCATTGGCATACGATAATATAGGCATATTCAAGAACGATAGTGACGAAGTTACATTCCAACCGCCATTAGAACCGAGCGAACGCTTGTGGTAGCCACGCGGAGTCTTGTAATAAGCATTGTAATCTTTCATGAATTGCGGGGCATCGTCAGGCAAACTATCGGGGACACCTCCAGCCAGAGCATACGAACCGTTGCGATAATCCTCAGTGCGCTGTGCATTGAGCTGTTGCCGCATCGCATGGCGGGCATCGGCATTGTCGGCCTGGTCAAAATAACCGTTGGCAGTCACACGGCACATGTCATACATGGTCGATGCCACAGTAGCCTTTATGCGTGTGTCGATAGCTGCGGCATTTACAGCCATGCCACCCCAGCCACATATACCAAGAATACCGATTTGCTCGGGATTCACATCATCGCGTGTTGACAAGTAATCGACTGCGGCACATAAATCCTCGGTGTTAATATCGGGCGATGCCACATAACGAGGTTGACCGCCACTCTCGCCCGTAAACGACGGGTCAAAGGCTATAGTGAGGAAACCACGCTCGGCAAGTTGCTGCGCATAAAGTCCCGACACTTGTTCCTTGACTGCACCAAATGGGCCACATACGGCAATGGCAGGCAACTGCCCCACGGCATCATTTGGAACATACAAGTCGGCAACCAATGTTATGCCGTAACGATTGTGAAATGTAACTTTGCTGTGTTTTACTTTGTCGCTCTGTGGAAACACCTTGTCCCACTCCTGTGTCAATTCCAATTTCTCTTCCATCATACCTTTGCTATTACCTTGCGCCAACAAGCTTCCTGCGCCATATACAAATGCGAGCAAGCCTGCAAGCAATGTTTTAAATGTTTTTACCATAATCTTTCACTTTTCGGGACACTGAATGCAAAACCAATGTTCTACAAGCCTTGTCACGATGCAAAAGTATGACAAAAGCCCCACAACGATATTGCTATGAGGCTCAATGTTTGTTGTTGAAACGGTCATTTTTTCAAGTTCGTCCTACGGCAGTCGGCGCAATGCCATATTGCCTCTTGAATGCGGTCGAAAAATGCGATTGATTCTTGAAACCCACCTTGGCATAAACATCGGCAATCTTCAACCCGCCCTCGCACATCAGGGCATACGCCACTTCCAAGCGTTTGCGTATCAGCCACTTTTCGGGCGTAAGGTCACTTATTTTCTTGAAATCGCGCTTAAACGTGGCAAGGCTTCTTCCCGTGTAATGAGCCAACTCCTCGATAGTAAATTCATACATATAATTTTTGTTCAAGAAGTCCAATATGTCGATCTTCCACGGCTCATTGAAGTCAAACAACGTAGTAGCAAAACGCTTGTCGATGTGCAACAGTGCCAGCAACCCTTCTTGTAACTTCAAGTGCATGAAATCATCTTGAGGTTTCACCTCGGGGTCGAAAAAAGGCACCAACGAAGCAAAAAGGCTTGTAATTTCGGCAGTCTTGGGCAACTTCACCACTTCCTTGTTAAGCTTTGGCGTATTTGCAGGCACTTTGAACTGTTCCAACTTGGCATACATCTCCCGCAAGAAATTACGTGTGAAGTTCAAGAATATTCCGCAATACCGTTCTCCGTTATAAGTCTTTTTATACATAGTGATGTGGTGGTCGCGCGGAATATACACACACTCCCCCTTGCCAACATGGATTTGCTCCTTGCCGTTGTCAAGTATCATTTCGCCCGAATACACATAGTTCATTGCATACTCGCGTGAACGGTGTATGCAACCGCCGACATCATCATAAAAGAAGCTATAGAAAATTCCTTCATAATTGAATATCAGCTTCATAGGCCCAAGGTTTTCTTCTTCAAACTGCTGTTTCTGCTTCATTGCGTCTATTGCCTTTTATTGTCGCAAAATTAGAAATATTGTGGTTATATTTCACACAATTATCCATTAAAACGCCTATTAAACTCCCAAATTTGTTACTTTTGCAATTGACTAATAAACCAAAACAATATATTTATGAAGCATAGCACATTACTCCTGGCAGCAACTTTGATGGCACTGTCGGCGACTTCTTGTAACGACACCTCAAGCAGCAACAACCAAGAACCGCCAATCCCTGTAGTGGAAAAGATTGCCGACGGCGTTACCTCAATTGAAATCGATTCAGTGACAACGCTCATCACCTTGCGCGACAACGCCCAGCCTAAAACGCAACCCAACAGCTTATTTTATGGCAAAGACAATAAAGACTCGGCTCGCGTGGAACAATTGTCGCCAAGTGGAAGCGTAGAAACAACGATACATGCTTTCTTGGTAAAAAAAGACAACAAACTCACACTGTTCGACACTGGCAACGGTTCTGATAGAGGCGGTACAATGCTTGCCCGCATCGACTCGGCTGGATTCGGTCCCGAAAATATCGATTACATAATATTGACACACATGCACGGCGACCATATAGGCGGATTGCTACATGGCGACAGCGTGGTGTTCACGCATGCACAGGTATATGTACCACAAGTGGAATATGAATACTGGCGCACTCAATCATCAGAAAACGGGCAACTGGCCGTGAAAACCATCGAAGCCTACGGCGACCGAGTGCACCTGTTCAGTTTCACCGACACCACGGCACTACCGCTTGGTATCCGTGCAATGGCTGCAATCGGGCATACCCCGGGACACACCACCTACCGTGTCGGCAACAGGTTGATGATTGCCGGCGACCTCATGCACGGTTACGACCTGCAACGGCAAGACATGAACATATCGCCAAGCTACGATGTAAACCCCGAACAAGCCGCCCAATCACGCAAATTCTTCTTCAACTTTGCCGGTCGGAAACACATGATTATAGCTGGCATGCACTTGCCCGACAATGGCGTGCTGATAGAAATACCCAACCTGCCAGCCGACCAGGAATAACACATCAAAAACAATTCTCAAAGCAAAAAGCAACGAGGCCCAGCCTGACCAAGCCGAGCCTCGTTGCTTTTATATTACTATGAAACGATTTGCAACTAAAACAATCCGAAAATGGGACTCATGACCGAATAGAACGTAATCCACACCAGCCCAAGCGCGATTGCAAGCTGACACCACAATGCGGCCCGCTCGCTGTATTTCTCAGCTTTATCATACTGTCCCATGTCATACTTCGAGCGCACTTGCGCGGCATACACTATTGCGACAATACCGAGCAACTGGCAGCAAAGTACCGTAACGATAATAGCCCACGCCAGGTTGGTCGGGGGACAAGGTGGCATATTGCGCTGCGGCTGTGGCATATATTGCGGTGCGAACTGCGGCTGTGGAACATACGGCATTGGTTGCGGCTCCATTACCGGCACTTCGGGTGGCACAACACTGCTACTTGCCTGGCATGACGATGGTTGCCCGCTCTCTTCCTCAGTCACCGCGCCACTTCCTTCAACAGGATTGGCATCTTGTGTATCGATAGCTTGCTGGCTGCAATTTTCACTGCCAGAAGCTGCAATTTCACCGTTGCTATCGGGCACGGCGGGAGCGACAAACAAGCGTGACAGTTCTTCCAATTCGCTGGCCTTAACCCAGTCTTCAAGTCCTTCACGCCACACATAAGTATCACTCGTGATTCCCATTCTGGCAAGCTCGTCGATTTGCATCGGCCCTTGTTGCTGCCCGTTGATATGTACCCAATATTGCATAATTTTCTCTCTAAGTATTCAAAACAAATTATATTACAAAATTAGCAAATTCCACCGTTGCAAAGCCAATATACAACCAATTTTTTCACATACTGCCTGCCATTTACCGAATGGCGACACGAAATATTAGTTAAATTGTTGCGCTGTTATATTGCAAACCACTAATTTTGCACAAAATTTTCAGGAAAAACAAGATGGCAACCATATTAAACATAGAAACCTCGACCGACGTTTGCTCAGCTGCCCTGACGCAAGATGGCATGGTGCTTGAACACCACGAGAACTACGACGGACGCAACCACGCCGTGGTATTGAGCCGCTTTATTGAAAGTTGTGTCACGTATGCCCGTACTCGTCAAATAACAATCGACGCCGTTGCTGTCAGCATAGGCCCAGGTTCTTACACGGGATTGCGCATAGGGCTTTCCGAGGCCAAGGGGCTGTGTTTCGGGCTATCAGTTCCACTCATAGGCATCAACACACTGCAATTGCTTGCCGTGTCGGCTATGTTTGCCAACTTCTTCGACGACGACAACCTGCTATATGTGCCCATGCTTGATGCCCGCCGCAAGGAGGTTTACACAGCTGTTTACACACCAGCTCTTGAAGCCGTACTCGAACCGCAACCAATGATACTCGAAGCCTCATCGCTTGCCGAATTCCGAAAAGGCCACACACTGGTATTTATGGGGAATGGAAGCGATAAAGCCCGGGAAATACTGGCACCAGCAGGTGAAGGCGAAAACTTGCGTTTCATTCCCGACGTGAAACCCACAGCAATGGAAATGATGGCTCTTGCCGAAAAACATTTCCGCGAAGGCAAATTCTTAGACGTGGCATACTCTACCCCGCTATACCTTAAAGAATTCCGTGCAACAACACCGAAAAAAATATTTTGATTTTCCAGCAAGTTATTTTTGCTACCCACGCTCGTCTTGCACTACTTTTGATAATATAGGCGGCGGCTCGGCAATGCAAAAAAATCAGCAAGCTATTTTTTTGCTATTGCGCTCGCCTTGCACTATCTTTGCATCGTATTTTATAATACTATAAATGAACTTAGAATATAACACCCAAAAGGAGAAATTGATATTGCCCGAATATGGGCGCAATGTGCAACAAATGGTGGACTACTGCGTGACTATACCCGACCGCGAAGAGCGTACTCGGTGTGCTTACACGATAGTGCAAATCATGGGCAACTTGTTCCCACAAATCAGGGACTCGGACGACTACAAGCATAAATTGTGGGACCACCTCGCCATAATGTCGGACTTCAAACTTGACATCGATTTCCCTTATGAAGTGGTAAAAAAAGAAAACCTCATGAGCAAGCCCGAAAAAGTGGAGTACAAACTCGACCACATAAGGTATCGCCACTATGGGAAACTCATCGAGTTGATGATTGACGAGGCATGCAAGTATCCCGAAGGTGCCGAACGGGACGCACTTGTATCGCTGATAGCCAACCACATGAAGAAGCTGATTTTCTCGATAAACAAGGAAGGTGTGGAAGATGAAAAAATATTGAAAGACCTCTACCACTATTCCCACGGGAAAATCAACCTCGATGCCGCGACCTACAAGTTGCGTGAATTTAAAGAAGCCCCTGTTGCCGCACCTGCCACAAGCAGCAAGAAGAAAAAGAAGAAATAAAAACACACTTGCACCACGGCAACAAGAGGACACCACGTATTATAATCATGTGTGTACACAAAAACAAAGAAATACTAACCTAATAACATGCAAAAGCCATGAGTACATTTGTAGTTGAAGGTGGCCACCAGATGCGAGGTGAGTTAATACCGCAAGGGGCCAAGAATGAAGCATTGCAAATATTGTGCGCCACACTGCTCACCGACGAAGTGGTGACAATAAACAACCTGCCCGACATACTTGATGTGAACAATCTCATCGCCTTGCTAAAAGATATAGGCGTGGATGTTGCTCGCACAGGAGAATCGTCATATACGTTCCAGGCCAAAAACATAAACATGACATACCTCGAAACTCCCGAATTTGCCAAAAAGATGTCGGCATTGCGAGGTTCGGTCATGACTGTTGGCCCACTGCTGGCAAGATTCGGATATGCCATCCTGCCCAAACCTGGCGGTGACAAAATCGGCCGCCGCCGCCTCGACACACATTTCCAAGGGGTAATGAAACTTGGTGCCACATTTGAGTACCACGCCGACCGCAAGTTATATACAATCAAGGGCGAGAAATTGCACGGAGCATATATGCTGCTCGACGAGGCATCTGTGACAGGAACTGCCAATATATTAATGGCTGCTGTCCTTGCCGAGGGAGAAACGACGATATACAACGCTGCTTGCGAACCTTATTTACAACAGCTCTCAAAGATGCTCGTAGCAATGGGTGCCAAAATCAACGGCATCGGTTCAAACCTGCTTACGATACAGGGCGTATCGAGCCTGCATGGTTGCGAACACACTATCTTGCCCGACATGATCGAAGTGGGCAGTTTCATCGGCATGGCAGCAATGACAGGCTCGGATATCGTGCTGAAGAACGTGTCGATCAAAGACTTGGGCATAATTCCCGACAGTTTCAAGCGACTCGGCATAAAACTTGAAATCGAGGGCGACAACATACACGTGCCGGCACAAGACATATATGAAATAGAAACTTTCATCGACGGCTCGATAATGAACATTGCCGATGCGCCATGGCCAGGACTGTCGCCCGACTTGTTGAGCGTCATGCTCGTAGTAGCAACCCAAGCCAAAGGTTGCGTGCTGATACACCAAAAGATGTTTGAAAGCCGCCTGTTCTTCGTTGACAAGCTCATAGACATGGGGGCACAAATCATCTTGTGCGACCCGCACCGTGCCGCAGTTATCGGGCTTGGCCGGCGTAACTCGTTGCGAGCTTCCAACATGGTTTCACCCGACATACGTGCCGGCATAGCCCTACTGCTTGCCGCAATGTCGGCCAAGGGTACAAGCTATATCCACAACATCGACCAAATCGACCGCGGATACCAAAATATCGACAAGCGGCTCAACGCAATCGGTGCCAACATAATCAGAACTTCATGATAACGCGCGATGAATTAGTTGAAATAGGCATTTTCAACAAGCCCCACGGAGTGGAAGGCGAGATAAGTGCCACATTTGACTGCGATGCCGAAACGGCAGCGGAGTTTAGCTGCTTCGTATGCGACATCGACGGGATTTTTGTGCCATTTTTTGCCTCATCTCTGCGCAACAAGGGGGCTATGACATTGTTGCTGAAATTTGATGGGCTCGACAGCAACGAGGCTGTGCGCCGCCTTGTCAACAAGACGGTATATGTGCCAAAACGTGAATACGAACAACTGCAAGGCGAACTCGAAGATGGCGACGAAGTCCCGACCGACTACTTCATAGGCTTCACCCTCTATGATGACGACCAGCCTATGGGCGAAATCATCGACATCGACGATGCCACCGAAAATGTCCTTTTCATCGTGCAGCGACCCGACGGCTCGACCATGCTCGTACCAGCCGCCGACGAACTTGTCAACGATATAGATTTTGACAACAAGTCGATAACCATGACCCTTCCCGAGGGGTTACTGAATATGTAAAATCTAATTAACAACAATCTAAATATTACATTGAATACTATTTTTATTAAACCTTATCTTAGAAAACAACAAAATGGAAACTAAGGAATTTGATGAAAACGATGCAATTGCGTTCATCAGAAATTACGTACCCAACGCGATCAAAAACAAATACAGCGACGACGACATTTTGCTTTTGATCGACACTATGTTTGACTACTTTGAGAAAGGCGACGAGGACGAAATCTTGTATGACGACGACGTGGTGGACGAAAACAACATCAACGAAATCGTCAACTACGTAAAAAAGAATTTGCGCAAGGATCCCGACAATCAAATCGAAGTAGATGATATAAAATACTTGGTTGAAGGCGAATTGGAATATGAAAATACATTGGAAGACGAAGAATAATAAAATTTACATATTGTTAATAGCCGTTGTCTGCATGGTTGTATTGTCGGCCATGCAGACTTTTGCCATGAGCCGTAACGACAACTCGGGATATGACGAATATACCACCACACCAGCAGTGGAAGAAAACGCACAAGAATATGTGCGCAACTACCAGCTGTCACGCGCCAAGTCGATAGCCAAGGCTGGATACAACGTCGAAATGATGCGGCACCGCGAGGTGGTGATAGTGATTATTCCCACCGCAAAACTATTCGCTCCCAGCAGCACCGAAATCACCGGCAAAGGCGCAAGGCTATTGCGCGAAATCATCCCATACATGGGCGAACCAGGATTTTACCGCATCGCAATAGCTGGATATGCCGACAACACTGGCTCACCATCTTACTGCCTAAAGCGCAGCGGAGAACAAGCCGCCGCCGTGGCCCAATGGCTCGGCAAAGAAACCAGCGGCATGGAAATCATGGACTTTGCAATGGGCAGCGAAAGCCCGCTATTACCAAACAACACAGTGGCCAACCGAGCTGCCAACCGCCGAATCGAAATACTGCTCATTCCCGGCGAGGGACTACTCGAACAAGCACAATAACCCGAGCCGATTAGCACCTCGGCATACTTAAAATTTACGCAGAAAACACTCCCATGGGGACAAATTCTGCGGCAAACGTTGTATATTTGTACCCAAAATGACACTACAATGGTTGACAACGGCGCACACAACAAGAAACTATATATCGAAACTTATGGCTGCCAAATGAATGTAGCCGACAGCGAAGTGGTTGCCTCGGTGATGGGCATGGCTGGATATGAAGCCGTGGAAAAAGGCGATGAGGACTATGATGCAGTACTGCTCAACACATGCTCAATCCGCGACAATGCCGAGCAGAAAATCCTTGCTCGCCTCACCCAGCTCAACGCCCTGCGACGCAAACGCGGACGGCACTTCATAATAGGCGTGCTGGGCTGCATGGCCGAGAGGGTGAAAGACAAGCTGATAAACGAGTGTGGCGTTGACTTGGTCGCAGGGCCTGATGCATATCTCGAATTACCTTCACTGGTAGCTGCTGCCGAAAGGGGCGAAAAAGCTATCAATGTGGAACTCTCGACTACCGAAACATACCGCGATGTGATACCTCGACGACTCGGCAACAGCCGCATTAGCGGCTTCATCAGCATCATGCGCGGGTGCAACAACTTCTGCTCCTACTGCATCGTGCCATATACACGTGGACGCGAACGAAGCCGCGAACCGCAAAGCATACTCAACGAACTTGCCGACCTGCGCAACCGTGGATTCAAAGAAGTGACCCTGCTGGGACAAAATGTAAATTCCTACAACTACACCGACACGGACAACGGCAACAACATAGGATTTGCATCACTGCTTGCCATGGTAGCCGATGCCGCCCCCGACATGAGGGTGCGCTTCACCACATCGCACCCAAAGGACATGAGTGATGAAATAATAGCCACAATCGCCAGCCGTCCAAATATATGCAACCACGTGCACCTGCCCGTGCAATCGGGTAGCGACAGCGTGCTGAAAGCGATGAACCGCAAGTACACACGGCAATGGTATCTCGACCGCATACATGTCATAAGAACCGCAATACCCGATTGCGGCATATCGACCGACATGTTTACAGGTTTCCATGGCGAAACCGAAGAAGATTTCCAGCAGACATTGAGCCTGATGCGTGAAGTGGGATTTGACTCGGCATTCATGTTCAAGTATTCCGAACGTCCTGGCACGTATGCATCAAAACACCTACCCGACAATGTTCCCGAAGACGTAAAAATCGAACGGCTCAACCGCATGATAGCACTTGAAAACGAATTGTCGCTCGCCAGCAACCGCCGCGATGTAGGCCGCACATTCGAGGTGCTTGTCGAGGGATATTCCAAGCGGTCACGTGAAGACATGTTTGGACGCACCCAGCAGAACAAGGTAGTTGTGTTCAAGTCGTCACCTGAAATCCATATCGGCGACTTTGTACTCACACGAGTGGTAGATTGCTCGTCGGCCACACTGATTGGAGAACTTGAACAAGGCAACAAGTAAATACACACCACCCCCCAAAAACGTCGTGCCATGGAAGAAGTAAAAGAACGGCTGTGGAACAGAAACTTCATAAAAGTTTGCACAGGCAATTTCATGCTGTTTTTTTCGTTCTACCTGATAATGCCGCTGCTGCCGCTTTACCTGCACGACACGTTCCAGGCCAGTGAGCAGATGATAGGTATAGTGCTTGCCGGCTACACAGTCACAGCATTGATAATAAGGCCATTTGGCGGCTTCATGGTAGATAGCTACCCTCGCAAGGCTGTGCTTATGGTGTGCTACTTCACATTCTTCATATTTTTTGCCGGATACTTCTTGGCATGGACAGTGCTGCTGTTTGCAATTGTGCGCACATTGCATGGCTTTTCGTTTGGCTCGGCTACGGTGGCCAACAGCACCATGGCCATCGACGTGCTATACCCCAGCCGTCGTGCCGAGGGCATTGGCTACTATGGACTCAGCAACAACCTTGCCATGGCAACTGGCCCAACGATTGCCATTTACCTTTATGGCATAGTCCCCGATTTCCACTACATGTTTGCACTATCGCTCGTGACCTCGGGGATAGGCTTCTTCGTAATTTCGACCGTGAAGCCACGTCAACGCGAATTGGCCAAGGAGAAGCGACCAATGTCGCTCGACCGTTTTTTCCTGCTAAAGGGATGGCGCGAAAGCATCACAATGGCATGTTTCTCGTTCAGCTATGGCGTATTGTCAACCTACCTTGCCATATATGGCGAAAAAGAATTGCACATCACCAGCGGCACAGGCACATTCTTCATGCTCATGGCAATAGGACTCATCGCCTCGCGGCTGCTTGGCAGCCGTTCGTTGCGACAAGGTAAAATCACGCACAATGCCGCAGCGGGCATGGTTCTATCGTTAATAGGATACTCGGTTTTCGCACTCGTGCAACACCCCATCGGCTATTATTCGGCAGCCGTGGTGATAGGTCTTGGCAACGGTCACCTGTGCCCAGCCTACCAGACAATGTTCATCAATCTTGCTCCAAATTCACAACGCGGCACTGCCAACAGCACATTCCTCACCTCTTGGGATGCAGGCCTGGGCTTGGGTGTGTTAATCGGCGGCTGGGCGGCTGAATTTCTTGGTTATCAGAGCGCATTTGAAATTTCAGCAATGGTGAATGCAATCGGTGTAGTGGGATTTTTCCTCTTTGTCCGCCGCCATTACTCCGCCAATAAACTACGATAGAAACAATTGACAATTTTTGTTGGCTATAGCGTAGCGCACCATGGTCATGGCATTGAGCCTCGCTCAGCGTTTCATCATTTTGGCATGTACCGACTCTATTTGCCGTTGGAGAGCAGCGGCAATATTTGCGGGAGTATCTGCGGCGATGCCACCAACACCGATATATTGCGGTCGTCGCGAAAATAATGGTACTTGGCACCAGCTTCCTCGGCTATTAGCAATCCTGCGCAGACATCCCATTCATGCAGGTTAAGTTCCCAATAAGCATCAAGAATACCTGCTGCTACGTATGATATGTCAACCGCAGCAGCCCCAAGCCTTCGCAAGCCACGCACTTGCGGCAGTATGCGGGCAACGTTGTCGAGATTGTTGTCGGGGTTGCAATCCTTATCGACAGGAAATCCCGTTGCCACAACGCAACGGTCGAGCGACTGACGCGAGCCGCAATGTATCAGCTCGCCGTTAAGGAAAGCCCCTTCTCCACGCACGGCATGGAACAGCTCTCCGAGGTATGCAGCATAAACCACACCGACAACTGTCACACCATTGTGGCGGATACCTATCGACACATTAAATTCAGGCAGCCCCGAACTGAAATTGGTAGTGCCATCAAGCGGGTCAACCACCCATTGAAATTCGGCACTACCATCAACTTCGCCCGCCTCTTCCGACAAGATGGAGTGGTCGGGGTAGCGGGCGCGGATAAAGTTGATGATGTAGGCCTCCGATGCCTTGTCGGCCGAGGTCACGATGTCGCTTTCATTGCCATGCTTTGCTTGCACGTCGAGATTACCTTTCCTGAAGTAAGAAAGATGTATTTTCCCCACTTCTTGTGCACACTGCACGGCATCAAGCAACAGCGAATTATAATCATTCATTTCCAAACGGATTATCGTAAATAGGGATTTGGCGTTTAAACACCTGCTTGAACGAAATGAGCGTTTCGGTACGGGCAAAGCCTATCGATTGCAACTGGTCGTGTATGAGTTCGAGCAAGTGCTCGTTGTTGCGGGCATACAATTTGATGAGCATATCATATTTGCCCGTAGTATAGTGGCATTCCACCACCTCGGGCATAGCCTTCAGCCGTTCAATCACTTCATCGAAGCGCGAAGGGTCGCTCAAGAAAAATCCCACGTATGCACAAGTGTTTAACCCCACCGAGGTCGGTTCTATGTTCGACTCCGAACCAGTGAGCACTCCCACGCTATAAAGTTTCTGGATACGTTGATGAATAGCAGCCCCTGATACGTTGCATTCACGTGCAATTTCAAGATAAGGTTTACGCGCGTTCGACGAAAGCATTTTCAAAATTTTGCGGTCCAATTCGTCTAACTGAAAATTTGCCATGAGATTAAAAGAAGTTTTAAGTTTTTATTATAATGACTTTGCCGTTATTAATCGCTTGCTCGACACGATGTTTATTGCCCAGCCTGGCAGCGGTGTTCCGTTTTGCCTCTCCATACACCGCATTTGCGCCTTTGGCAAAAAATGCGTATCTTGCGTAAGTTTTTAATATTTTGTATAAAGGTAGAAATTAATAATCGAATTATTGCAATTTTGTAAGTTAAATTTTTGAATTTTATGGAAATTATCTATCGCACACTTTCCCACACCGACATGTCCCTGTCCCAAGTGGAACAATTATATGAATCGGCTTTCCCTGCCGACGAACGCCGCGACTTCAGTGATTTTGTGGCCCTGCTTGCCACCGACAACACGCCATTCGCGGTAATCGGGGCTTTTGATGGCGACACTCTGCTGGCATTCTTGTCATACTGGCAATTAGATTGCAAGGTCGTATATGGCGAACATTTCGCCGTAATTCCCCAAATGCGCGGACAAGGCTTGGGACGCACCATGCTCACACATTTCCTCGACAACGTATCGTCCGACATGGTGCTTGAAGTGGAACCGCCAATCGAACCAATAGCAGTGAGGCGTGTAAAATTCTATGAAACATTGGGATTCAAGTTCCATGGAGACTTCAGCTACACCCAACCGCCATACGGCCCCGGGAAAAGTGAACTTCCGATGAACTTGATGACACACGGGCACGTATCGCCACAACAACTTGTGGGAGCTGTGGCCGAGATACGTGTCAAGGTATATGGTTGCAAGCCCCAGCCGTCAGCCGAATAACTCATGCAGGGCATCAAAGCGAGCTACAGTGTCCTCGCCATATTTGCCCAATTTTTTGCGTGCCTGCTCGTAAGTGGCAGTGCGGTCGGGGTGCGACTTTGAATAAAATTTGTCGGCATAGCACACCAGTTTTTCCTCCACAGTCACAGGGAGCATGTCGCGCACGGGCAACGGCAAATGCTGGTCTATTATGTCAAGTTTCGACAAACCTGCACCCGTGTGCCGCTCGCACACCAATGCATGACGCGGGAAACCCAGGCTGTCGAGCAACTCGCGGCCCAGCAAGCCATGCTTGATGTAAGGTTCGACACCATTGCAACAAATCTCCGGAGCATCGGTGAGATATATGCCTATGTCGTGCAACATTGCCGCCTCATAGACAAAACGCACATCGATTTCCAATTGAGGCTTCCTCGCAGCTATGTCCATGGCAAGGTCGGCCACTTGCTGGCTATGTTTAATGAGCAACCGTGCCGCATCGGTATCACGGCCATAATATCGTTCGATTATCGAAAGGTAGTCCATCATTATTAAAACTTATATCGGTTAATGGAGGTGTGTCGAATTAGATAAATACGGCAACTTTAATTACGATTTATAAGTTACAACACCTTCATTTGACAATGTAAAATTGCCCTGGAGGGGCAAAACCTTGCTTAACCTGTTAAGCATGGCGCAGCCCCCTCCAGGGCTTATAGCTGTATCAATCAATTAATGACCGCTTCCAGGTCAAAGCACTGTCACCCAATTGTGCGTGTCGGGCTCGTCACCAAGCTGTATAGCACGCAAGCGGTTATACAGCATAGTAGTCACAGGGCCTGGTTGGCCATCTTTGGCAATAACATATTTCTTGCCTTCATCGATGTCGTCAACCTCGCTTATCGGCGCAGCCACGGCGGCAGTTCCGCATTCAGCGGCCTCATCTACATCATTGAGTTCCTCAAGCAACATTGGGCGGCATTCCACTTCGAGGCCCATGTCCTTGGCAATCTGCTGCAAACTCATGTTGGTGATTGATGGCAATATTGAATTTGACTTTGGTGTGATATACTTGTTACCCTTGATGGCAAAGAAATTGGCCGGCCCACATTCATCGATATATTTCTTCTCTTTCGGGTCAAGGTAAAGCACAGCCGAGTAACCACCCTTGTGAGCCAACTCACCCGCCTTGAGGCTGGCAGCATAGTTGCCACCCACCTTCCAGCGTCCAGTACCACACGGAGCAGCACGGTCAAACTCGCGGTACACCGCAACCTTGGTCGGCTTGAAGCCTTCCTTGAAATATGGGCCTACAGGAGTCACAAAAATCAAGAACAGATATTCAGTAGCAGGTTTTACGCCCACTTGCGCCGTCATGCCGAGTTCAATCGGACGGATATAGAGTGACGAGCCACTACCGTATGGCGGAATGAAACGCTCGTTGAGCTTAACCACCTTTTCCACCATTTCGCGGAATTTTTCAACTGGCAGCGGAGCCATCATTATACCGTTTGCGCTGCGTTGGATGCGCTTGGCATTCTCATCGAGCCTGAAAATGCGAATCTTCCCATCCTTGCCTTTGAAAGCCTTGAGGCCCTCGAATATCTCTTGCCCGTAGTGCAGACAAGTGGCTGCCATATGCATGTTTATATATTCCGAGTCGGTAACTTCGACCTCACCCCATGCGCCATCCTTGTAGGCACAACGCACGTTATAGTCGGTCTTCATGTAGCCAAACGACAGGTTTGCCCAGTCTAAATTAGCATTCTGTTCCATATTGCGAATATTTTTTAGGTTAATTGTCTATAGGAATAATGTGTAGGTCACAAGGCTACCTTTTGTGTCATGTTTTCAATCTTCACAATATATATACCTCGTGAATTGATATTTAATACCGAAGTGCCAGGTTGCACATCGCCGCGCGACACAAGTTGACCCAAGATAGTGAAAACACGCACCTCCACACGGCGGTCGGTAATGATGATTATCGACTGTTCGCGGCTGTATATGGCTATGCCTCCTGTTTCGGCGGGATTGTTAAGGCTCGGCCCTTCAACAACGATATCGGTGTGTTGCCACTTGGGCTGAGCCGCCACACCAGTATAGCTGTGGAAAGCGACCACCAAACACAATAAAACCGCTGCAAACAATCTGTTCATCTTATTTACCTCTTAACTTCCTGTTTTCTGTAATGCAAAGATAGTGCAAGGCAAGCGCAATAGCAAAAAAATAGCTCGCTGATTTTTTGCTACTGCCGCGCCGCAGCAATTCGTCACCAGCCGCCCCTGTTTTTGCCATCTGGCGGGAACTGGGACAAGCAAAGTGTTAATTTTTTTTGTGATTTCGGGGAAAAGCATTAAATTTGCAGCCGATTTTGAATAGTCAAGATTTTCAACTAACATCTTAATGTTATGAGTTACAACTTATTGAAAGGCAAGAGAGGCATCATATTCGGTGCACTCAACGACAAGAGCATTGCATGGAAAGTGGCTGAGAGAGCCGTTGAAGAGGGTGCTACGATAACCCTGAGCAATGCACCAGTGGCTGTGAGAATGGGCGAAATATCGGCCCTCGGCGAGAAGCTGAATGCAGAAATCATCCCCGCCGATGCCACGAGCTATGATGAACTTGAAAATGTATTCCTGAAATCTATGGAAATCCTCGGCGGACAAATTGATTTTGTCCTGCACTCAATAGGCATGTCGCCAAACGTGCGCAAAAAACGCACATACGATGACATCGACTACGACATGATGGCAAAAACATTCGACATTTCGGCAATTTCATTCCACAAGATGTTGCAAGCTGCCAAGAAAAACCATGCCATCGCCGATGGCGGTAGCGTCGTGGCTCTGTCATACATCGCCGCACAGCGCACTCTATTCGGGTACAACGACATGGCCGACGCAAAGGCCCTGCTCGAATCAATCGCCCGCAGCTTTGGCTACATATATGGCCGCGAACACAGTGTGCGTGTAAACACCATTTCTCAGTCGCCTACCATGACAACGGCCGGAAGCGGAATCAAGGGCATGACCTCGTTGTTTGACTTTGCCAACCGCATGGCTCCATTAGGCAACGCATCGGCCGAAGACTGCGCCGACTACTGCATCGTGATGTTCAGCGACCTCACACGCAAAGTGACAATGCAAAATCTCTACCACGATGGCGGCTTCTCAAGCATGGGTATGAGTTACCGCGCCATGAACCAGTATGAGAAGAGCCTCAACGAAAATGAATTCTTAAACCCCGATGGCAGTGTGATTTACGGCTAATACTTCACACAACGCCACATACCATAACATCAGCGGAACTGGAGCCACACCCCAGATGGCACACCAGTTCCGCTGATGTTTTTAAAGCCGAAATATTTGCATTTCTTGAGCAATAGCAATAACTTTGTCTTATCAATTGGAACTCCTTACCTATTACTTGCCGCGACACAATACACTTGCGGCTCAAGCAAGGGTTTCATTGTATGTTGCTATGAGAGTGACGCTAAGGAATACACACATATATCTTATTTATATCCAATTATAGAAAATGCGACATCGGGAAGGCATGATACCACATAACCAATGCCTTCCCATTTTTGTGTCTTTTCACCAGATGGCAGGAGTGATGACAATCTCATCGATACGCTCACCGTGGTAATCAGATGCAAGCGACTCCATTATTCCATCATCGCCATACCTTGCCACATGCGGCACAACTGTGTCGTCGAGCCATTTCATGAACAACATTCCAGGTGCCGCCTTGCACAACTCGCAACTGCCATTGATGCCATCGGAAGCCTCGCCAAGCCGCATCTCCGATTGTGGATACGCGGCAAACACCGCCGCAAATGTCGAACCGACACCTATGCCACGGTCGGTAAAATAATCACCGCCAAGGATAAAAATCGCACCGACGCAACCACGGCTGTCGTTTTGCAGCACTATGTGTATTTCTCCGTTACTGCTAAGCGTGTAATTAACATCAACAGGGCTACTGCCAGTGGCGACACTGTCTATATCAAACTGCGACGACAAGCGTTTCACAGCAACGGCAGTCTGCTCACCTATCACGACCATACCGCCAATGCCCGTGCTGTCGATTATCACGCCAGGCATGATAGTATCAACCTCCATAGATGGGTGCTGGTTGCGGCTTTCCCACACATGGTCATCATAAGCATCATGTGTGAAGCCGTTGATGATGATTGCCGCCACGACCACCGCAACAATGGCTATTGCCGTGAACACGGCAATGCGGCAAGTTTTGCATTTTTTTGTCATTTACAATTCACTTTAATTTTCGCCCCTTCAGGACTTTCGTTATTAGCTCGGTCAAGGACAGTCACCACATAGGTATATCTCCCCTTGGCAACAGCCTCGATATATTGCGGTTCGTAAGTAACAGCCCGTATTGCCGCAGCATTGTCAAGGTCAATATCTTCGTCCCGGTCGAAACGATATACTACAAATGCACGGGCTTGCTGCATTTTATCGTGAGTGTTGGGTGCTTTCCAGCGCAGTGCCACTTCACCATCGCCACATTCGACTTTCAACTGCCTCACTTCGTCGGGGAGCTTGTCGTCGAGCCACGGGTAGGAAGGAACAAGGGCCACAGTCGATTGGTAACGGCCGGCAAGCAAGTCGGCCACCCCTTTGTAATTGTCAGTGACAAGATACCCGGGCCACCAGCAATTGCCTTGTACGTCGGGCAATTCGCGCGACAACGCTATCTTGTGCCCAAGTTGGTTCTTATCATTGCTTCCACCCACATCGGGCTTATCCATCGTAACCTTTACCGACTGCCCAAGATAGACATGACGCCCGTTGGAATGGTCGTTCCACCATTGCGACAATACCAACACCGAAGCTGCCTTATGCTCAAGTTCCCAGTACAACTGCGGTATGAGATAATCTACCCAACCACGACGCGCCCACAACGTCACGTCGGCATACAAGTCGTCGTAATTTTGCAACCCGTTAGTGTCGCTACCGTCGGCATCCGAAGCCTTGTTACGCCAAATGCCAAAAGGGCTGATGCCAAACCTCACCCAAGGCTTTGTGTCATTTATGGCTTCATGCAGTTGCTCAATAAGCCGATCGACATTCTGCCTACGCCAATCGCCACGTTCCATGCCCTTGCCGAATTTCTTGTACGAAGCATTATCGGGGAACGGCTTCCCATCGACAGGATAAGGGTAAAAATAATCATCAAGATGAATAGCGTCAATATCGTAACGCGACACAATGTCTTTCACCACTCGCGTTATATAGTCGCGGTTCTCCTTATATGCCGGGTCGAAATATATTTTACCAGCATATTTCACGAAACGTTCGGGATGTTTATAGTAAACATGCCCTTTCGGCGGCAAATCCTTTGCCGAAGCAGTGACGCGGTAGGGATTGAGCCACGCATGGAGTTCCATGCCACGGGCATGGGCTTGTTCTACCATAAATTGCAATGGATCCCACTTTGGCCAAGGGGCTTGCCCCGCCTTGCCCGTGAGATGCCGGCTCCAAGGTTCAATATCCGACTCATAGAAGGCATCGGACTGCGGGCGCACCTGGAATATCACCACATTGCACCCTGCATGACGCAACTTGTCAAGAAGCGTGCACAAGTAAATCTGGTTGTCAAGTGTCGATTGCCTTGAATATTGCTCCTGGTAAATGGTGTGAAGCCACGCACCGCGAAACTCGCGCTTGGGCTGTCGCGCAAACGCGGCAACAACTGTGGCACACAATGCAATCGCGACAAGCGCAATTCTCAATTTCATTTTCATATCGTCTAATAGGGTATTATACCACGTTTCATCGTTTGTTACGGGCAAAAATAGTAGTTTTTACCCACTGTGACAAATGAAAGCATACAAACGTGCCCACACACATCGCAAATGGCTAAAAAACATTTTTTTGTGTAAAATATAGTAGAATTGCAAAAAATAGCATACCTTTGTAAACGACTTTAAAAAGCATTCTTTTTTGTACAATAGGCAGTTAGTGATTGCCGTTATTACCTTATGTTATCATCTTTTATTCAAGGATATGAAAAATTGGATTATCAAGATATACGTTCCTCTTTTCTTGGTTACAATGACATTGACGGGTTGTGACAACCCACAATACCCCGACCCAGAGGGAGAACGTAGCACACTGTCGATGACCGACTTTGTGCTGACCGCCGTTGACGGCACCAGCATCACCAGCGCAATAATCGACGTAAGCCAGTTCACAGTAAACATCCGCAATAGCAGCGACAACGAAATAGTCGCCAGATGGATTTATGAAGAGATACCCGACGAGGTGGCATTGCCATGCAACGCAAGCTACATCATCGAGGCTTACAACGACGAAGCTCAAGCTGCCGCATGGAATGCACCCTACTACTACGCAAGCTCGCAAGTGCGCATATACGAGGGCGAGGTGGCGACAGCTCCAGCGATGCAATGCACGCTGGCAAACGTGGCAGTGAGCGTGTCATACTCCGAAGCGTTCAGGCAAGCGATGGGCGACGACGTAAAGGTGACGGTGACCGTGGCACAAGGTGCGACACTCGACTTCACGCCACAAGAAACACGCATGGGATACTTCGGGCTTGCCAATGGGGCATCAACTCTCGTGGCCACACTCACAGGCACAGTGGACGGCATCGAAACACTTAACCGCCAAGTCATCACAGGCATTGAAGCTGGCAACCACTACGACATCAAATTCTCGCTCGACGACGAGCAATAACACACATTAGGAAAGATATTAACAACACACAATCAAAGGGAAATGGCGAAAAGAACCATTTTGGCAATATTGGTTGCATTATGCGCTATTGTCGGGGCTACTGCCCAAGAACGATTTAGCCGCAACCTTAACAGCCAAACGTTTGTGCCAAAGGGACAGTGGGTCACGGGCGTAAACGTTAGTTATTCGCAATCGGATAACGACAATTACCAATTTTTCATAGTCGAAGGCATCAGCGGCGACACCTACTCTTTCAGCGTGACACCTATGGCTTGCTACATGTTCCAAGACGACTTGGGTGTAGGTGGAAAATTAGGCTATGAGCGCAGCCGCATCAAGTTTGACAGTGCCGACCTCATCATCGACTCCGACACCGATTACAGCAACGAGAACTTCTATTGCATAAGCCAGGAATACTCGGCCATGGGCATCTTCCGCAACTACATAGGAATAGGCAACTCAAAGCGTTTCGGGTTCTTCAACGAGGTGCGGCTGAAGTTTGGCGTAGGCGAGTCGAAGCTCACCAACGGCACTGGCAGCGACTTCACTGGCACGTTTGAGAAAACTTATAGCGTAGGCGTAGGCGTAATGCCCGGACTCGTGATGTTTCTCAACAACTACTCGGCAATAGAATTGAGCGTGGGAGTACTCGGCTTTGATTACACCCACACCAAGCAGACAAACGACCAAATACACATTGCCAACCGCAGCACCAAGAATGCTAATTTCAGGATAAACTTGTTCTCCATTTCATTTGGAGTGGCGTTTTACTTATGATCGGGATGGAAAATTACTGGAAAAATACCATATTGGCAGTGGCGGCATTGATAATGGCAGCCATGCCCATTTGTGCCACAGCCGCCGAAACCGTGGCAACAAACGATGACGTGACCAACGTGGTGGTAAAAAACCGCGTCGAAGTGATTGGCGGCGACAGCATAGGAAGCAAGGTGATTTCTCAATTGGCATCAAATGTCGATGTCCTCAATGAGAAAGTAATCGTGGGCAACGACACCGTGAGCCTGATAATACCAGAGCGCAACCTCGGCAGGTATGACCGCGGATTGTTCAACTACCTTTTTATCCCCAAAGGGCAATGGTCGTTCGGACTTGACGTGTCGTATGGCTCATTCAACAGCGAAGATATCGACGTGTTGTCATTTATCGGCGACTTCGATTTCGATGGTAGCGCATTTTCAATCGACCCATACATAAGCTACTTCTTCGCACACAACCAGTCGATAGGCATGAGGCTCGGCTACACTCGCAACAAGGCACAACTCGACAACCTCTCGGTTGACATTGAAGATGTGGATTTCTCGCTCAAAGGCATCGACTACCACACCGAGGAGTATTCGGCATCGGTATTCTACCGCCATTACATAGGCCTCGACCGTTCACGCCGCTTTGCAGTGTTCAACGAGGTTGACTTGGAATTTGCAAGCGGAAACGGCTACTTCGAGCGTCCCTACAACGACGTGCCGCGCATCACCGAAACGGTCACCACCGAAGTCCGCATGAATTTCTCGCCCGGCGTGTGCATCTTTATCCACGACTATGTGAGTTTCAACCTGTCGTTCGGCGTGTTCGGAGTACACCTCAAGAAGTGGAAACAAATCACCGATGGCGTAGAGGAAGGGTCGCGCACTTCAAGCGGAGCCAATTTCAAGTTCAATTTGTTTAACCTGAGGATGGGTATAGCCGTCCACATTTGATACAATTAGGAACATCAGCATGAAGAAATTCAAAATTGCAAGCATAAAAGTCCTGCCTGTCATCATGGTGGCAGCCTTGTCGGCAATGGCATTCACATCATGCCTTGAAAACGACATCCCCTACGAACGCGTCGAAGCTGGATTCACATCGATGACAGCCGAGGGTGAAACGGCTGCGGCAACAATCAACAGCAACGACCGCACCGTAACACTCACAATGGGCGAAACCACCGACTTGGCTAATGTGAACATCACTTCATATACTGTCACCGACGGCGCGACACTCTCGACCGACATAACTGGCGGCATCGACCTCACAGCCAATTATAAAGTCACAGTATCGCTATACCAAGATTATGAATGGACTATCAAAGCCAACCAGTCGATAGAACGCTACTTCATCGTTTCCGACCAAGTAGGCAACTCGGTCATCGACCCGGCAGGGAAGCGTGTGGTCGTAAACATGCCATCGGGAACCGACATGACAGCCATAAATGTCGGCGACGTGAAACTGGGCCCCAGTTCTATCACCACCATGACACCCGACCTCAATAACACTACCGCCGATTTCTCCAATCCTGTGGAAGTGACTGTAACATACCGCAATGTGACTGAAACATGGACAATATACATGCAACAAACCGAGCAAGTGGTATCGCTCGACCGTGCCGATGCTTGGACTCGTGTAATATGGTTATATGGCTCAACAAAGGCAGGGATTGAAAGCTGGTTTGAATACAGGCTTGATGGAAGCGAAGAATGGACTCGCGTGGACAATGTAGCCTCATCGGGAGGCGAATTTTCGGCTTGCTTGTCGCACTTGCAACCCAGCACGACATACGAAGTGCGAGCTTGCAGCAACGACAGCTACACAGCAGCCATAGTCGTAACCACCGAGGCCGAACTTGAATTGCCTGACGGCGGATTTGACGAATGGTGGTATGAAGATGAGAAAATATGGAACCCGTGGAACGTGAATGGCCCACAATACTGGGACACAGGCAACGACGGTGCCGCCACATTCGCCCAATTCGGCGTGGGAGCCAGCAACTCGGTACCCGACACCGACACATGGGACGGCGGCGAAGGCTACTCGGCCAAGCTCGAAACCAAGTGGGTACTGATAAAACTTGCTGGTGGCAATATATTCGCTGGTGAATATCTACGTACCGATGGTACAAACGGCGTTCTCAATTTCGGTCGGGAATTTACCGGACACCCTACACGCATCACTGGATACTGGAAATACAATTCAACCACTATAAACCGTTCGTCGGACGATGCTTTCAGCCATCTTATCGGGCAACCCGACACAGCTATCGTGTACGCGGCACTTATAAATAAAACCGAACCGATAGAAATACGCACCAACCCGGCCAACAGGCAACTTTTCGACCGAAATGCCGATTACATAATTGCCTACGGGCAAGTCCAAACAGGCGAAACGATAAGCGAATGGACTAAATTCGACTTGGAATTTGAGTACAACAATACCAACACCGTGCCTACACATCTTGTAATAGTCAGCACATCAAGCAAATATGCCGACTACTTCACTGGTGGAGAAGGCAGTACGTTGTGGCTCGACAATTTCACACTCGGCTGGGATTACTAAAGCACCTATTAGATATTCAACCGCGAGAGGCTGCCACAGTGGCAGCCTCTCGCGGTTGAATACTCACTTCCATAGAGCCTACTTATTTCACCACATCTACAATACCTTCAAAAGGATACCATATACGACCTGTGACATTTGGCAATCCGGCCTCCGACAACAGTGCCATGTAATGCTTCACTTGCTGCGTGTAGCCCTTGGAGTGTATGTTTCCAAATTTGAAATCAATGACTATAGTTTCACCTTGTGGAGTTACCACCACGCGGTCGGGGCGGTAACGCTCTTCCCCGACAGCTATGGTACGCTCATTATAAACCTTGTTACCACGCGCAAACCATCGTTGCACCTCCTCGCTCTGCACGAGCATCTTGCGCACCAGACTGGCAATCTCGTCATACTGCTCGGGCAACACCACACACCTCACCCTGCAATACTTCAAGCATCGCTCAATGTCATCGGCGTTGCGTATCATGCTCAAAACCTTATGCAACAATATACCGCGCTCACGTTGCGGCGTGTAAAACACTTCGGGCAATATGAATTTTGCCAACTTATGATTGTTATAAACCTCATACTTCGGCATCGGGGTGACAACAGGAGGTTCGGCTGGTTCACGGTCATTGGCTGCCATCTCGCCCACAGTATAACCAGTGTCTGTTGCATTTATGCCTGTAGCCACGTCCATGCCATCGGCAGCTTCGGCAACCGACTTATTCAACTCGTCAACCACGTTTTTTACCTTGGCATCATTCTCAAACATGGCCAAGCAATCGTTCAACGACAATTTTACCAAATCGCCATTCTCCACATCTAGCACTCTCGCCGGCCGCTCCGAGAATATGTGCAACTCATCAATGGCACGTGTGAAAGCAACATAGGTCTTATTGAGCGAATCAACTATATTTTCATTCACACGCGAGTCGAATGCGCTTTTAAGTGCCGAAGAAGCAATATCCCCATAATACTTGACAGGCAACAACGGCGGAATCTCGTCCGAGGCATCACCTTTGTCAAATACATTCGCACGTTCAATTTCATCTTTTGTGAACCATAGCGTCGAATCCACCTTGCACATCTCCCAGTTGGCAAACGGAATTAGCACACATGGGAACTCCAACCCTTTTGACTTATGTATCGTCATCACATTTATGGCATCGATGCCGGCCGGCGACGTTATCGACAATTTGTCGCAAGCACGATCCCACCACTCGACAAACGAACGTATGCTCGGGCTTGACCGCGAACAAAATTCTATCACATAATCCTGCAATGCCGATATAAACGGATTCTCCTGCTCACGGGCTTCGTCCGACACAGCCTTTTCAATAATTCGCTCTACCACCGAAACCAAGTTGTGGCACTGGCAGTCGCGCGGGACAAATTCATCAATCTCGCCCAGCATCTGCTCCTTGCTCACTGGCGAAGTCACAGCCATCTCCATGGCTTGCTCGGGAGTGTGTCCATGATTTAAGAAATTCTCATACTGCCGCAGCAATCTATGCAATTTTTCTTCGGTATCCTGGCGGCTCGACCGCTGCCCGTCACGCAGCTCCACCGCTACGCCAAGATAGCGCAAATGGCTGATTATGAGCCTTACAGTAGGGCTATTTTTAAGTAATAACGAGTCACTCGAAATGACTTTGAAATTACGCCTTGCACCTTCTTCAAGATTGTATTCGAGCAGACGCTTTATCACCCGCGCACCCTCAATGTTGGTATTGACAAGTATGGCAATGTCGCTCTGCTTGTATCCACGTTCAAGTATTGCCGATAGCTCATCGGGAAGCCGTTCAAGCACCCTGTCGGTAAACTTCATGTTGTCATCGGCCTGTGCATCATCGGCACCATTCGCATCTTTTTTACCCGACTGAAGCGGGTCGAGCATTTCAACCCTGACAAATCCAGCCACTTTGCGCTTTTTCTTATTGGGAATTTGCACAACATTGCTGTAAACATCGCCAACTTTCAAATAGCGGCTAACCATGGTGAAAAATGTATTGTTGAACTGTATCACACGTAGCGCACTGCGCCAATTGGTGCTACGCTCACCATTAACCTCCACCTCTCTTTCGGCAAATTCTTCGAGTACGCGGTATTGCAACAAAGTGGGATTGCTATTGCGGAAACGGTAAATACACTGCTTCTCATCGCCAATCACCAGATTGTAATTGCCGCTTGAAAGGCTGTTACTCAACAAAGGCTTGAAATTCTGCCATTGCAAGTCGGACGTATCTTGGAACTCATCGACGAGGAAATTATTTATCCACACGCCTATTCGTTCATATATAAATGGCGTATCGTCCTCTTTTATTATCCGCTTCAGCAATTCGTTGGTATCGGAGAGCAATATCAAATTATTATCCTGGCTGAACCGCCTCACACTACCACTTATTCCACCCAACAACCCAAGCATGTATATATGCTGCTTGATATGAACAAACAGCAGCAACCTGGAATAATCGGCACTTATGGCATCGATTATAGGCTCAATCTCGGCAATGGCACCATCACGCAATGCCCTGTTTTTCTTGTCGCCTTTTTTCAACAAACTGTCGGGATTGGACAAGAATTTCAAAACATTGGCCTTACTGTCTTTTTCAATAGTGTCGCCTCCTGCAAACTTGTCAATGCGGGCAGCGAGCCCATCTTTCTTAAGCAAGTCGCTAAGACTACGCTCATTCACTACCCTCTGCACCTCTTTGGCCTGAGAAACAATAGATTCCCGCAATCGACCTAAATACCGGTCAACAAGCACCTGCAACTTGCCCACCCTGCCATCTTCACTGAAATATTCGGCAACATCGGCACTTACGCTACGAAACTTCTCGGTATTAATTATTGCAGCAAATTTAAACAAGTCGTCGCTGGTAGATGATTGTGGAGCCGAAATCGACGAAAATATGTTCCACCCGCTACCATCATTAATCTTTTCCTGCACATAGCTTTTAAGCCAGCCGACTATAGGATTGTCTTTTAGCACATTATGCCGCAACGATGCCAAGAAATCACGTATGCCCACTTGCATGGCATACTTGTCGTTAAGCTCGATGTTATAATCATAAGGCATATCAAGCTCGTATGCAAATGTGCGCAAGATGATTTGGAAAAACGAGTCAATTGTGCTTACATTGAAATTGGTATAATCAAATAGCAACTCGCCCAGCACACGGCTGGCAGCCTTGCATATAGCATCGGGAGTTTCGCCGAAATGCTCGCACAATAGTTCCATGTAAGGGCTGGAAAGTCCATCGACATGCCCTGCAAGCACCGACAGTTCCTTTATGATGCGCTCCTTCATCTCCTCGGTAGCCTTGTTGGTAAACGTCACAGCCAATATGTGGCGGTGATACTCGCGTTTTTCTTCCTTTGCAAGGCGGTACTTGCCACTTGCTTCATCTTTGACACCCAGCAGCAACTTGATATATTTCAGTGTCAATGTAAACGTCTTTCCCGACCCCGCCGAGGCCTTCATTATTTCCAACATGGCTTCCCGCTATTTATATAATCCGAGCTTTATAACCGCGTTCCTTGAGCAGCTCGCACACTTGCTGCCGCTTGTCGCCTTGTATCAATATCTCGCCGCCGCGCGCCGAACCGCCCGTTCCACATGCCTCCTTCAATTCCTTGGCAAGAGCTTTCACAGCATCGTCATCGCCATCAAAGCCCACAATCAACGTCACGCACTTGCCCTTGCGGTTACGCTTGTCGAGCATCACATCAAGCCGCCCAGTTGCGGCCTTGGCTGGCTCAGAAACGACACTTTCAGGTTCGTCCTCCTCTATCTGTGCAGGGTCAACACCAAATGCAGCCCCCAACTTGTCTTTCCAGTCGATATTATCCATATTTTATCAAAATCTATTACACAAATGTAGTGAAAGTCAAGAGCAATACAAAAAAACAGCTCGCTGATTTTTTGCATTGCCGAGGCGCAACCTCATTCTGCCAAGATTTTCAATGGCCGTCTTGGGTTTGCCTCACGGCATTACCAATAAAAATGAATGCCACCGCCCCCAAAAGGGTACAGTAGCATTCATATCTACAATTATGAAAACGAAATTGGTGTTTAATTCTGTGAAGGAGCTGCCGCAACTGTTGCTGCCGATGGCTTAACTTCCCAGCCAAGTGCACTTGCACCAAGCACAGCAGCGTCGCTGTCTTTCAATTCAGAAATGAGCAGACGCACCTTGCCACGGTAAATGCTGAGCATGTTTTGCTCCATGGCATTCTTGATAGGTTTCAGCAACAGGTCGCCCGACTTGGTAAGACCGCCAAACAATATGATAGCTTCGGGGCTTGAGAATGCCACGAAATCGGCGAGGGCTTCACCCAGTATCTTACCTGTATAGTCGAATATGTCTTTAGCCAACTTGTCGCCAGCGATTGCTGCATCATATACATCTTTCGATGTTATGTCTTCGATTTGCAAGTTGCGAAGCATCGACGGTTCGGTGCGTATTTCAAGGAACTCACGAGCTGTGCGGGCAACGCCGGTTGCCGAGCAATAAGTTTCCAAGCAGCCTGTACGACCACAACCACAAGTACGTCCGTTGTTGCGCTTCATGATTACGTGGCCAAGCTCGCCAGCAAAACCGTCATGGCCATAAACCAACTGACCGTTGATTACGATACCGCTACCAACGCCAGTGCCCAATGTAATCATTATGAAATCCTTAATACCACGAGCTGCGCCATAGGTCATTTCACCGATAGCAGCCGCATTGGCATCGTTGGTGATAGCTACGGGTATGCCAAACTTGTTGCTAACCAAGTTAGCGAGTGGTATTGGAGTAGGCCAAGGAAGGTTCACACCATCCTCAATGGTGCCAGTGTAATAGTTGGCATTAGGTGCTCCGATACCAATACCATGTATCTTGTCAACAGCGTCGTTGGCAGCAATGATTCGGCTCAACTCGGTGTAGAGTTCATCAATATAATCGTTTATGTCGCTATGCTTAGCGGTTTTGATTGAACTCGAAGCGATAACATTGCCACGAGCATCAACAATTCCAAACACGGTGTTAGTGCCACCCATGTCGATACCTATAACGTAAGGTTTCATGATTTTATGTTTTAAATTTATGTTATATGAAAATAGGCTAAAATTATGTGATACGGTTGGGTATGCTTGCGCAAAGTTAATAAAATTAGACAATAACGTGACAAAAAGAAGCAATTATTTTTCAACAGCCCGCTTTTCGACGATTTGCATAAGGGCAAAAACTTTAACAAAAAACAAAAGCCAATGCTTCACAGCACCGACTTTCATTTAATCTACAATCTATAAAAACATATATATTTCAGAATTAGAATCATCTGTGAGCCAAATTTAGACATTATTTTAATAATTACAAAGAAAAAATTAAATAATTTTTTGCGTTAAAATCCAAAACAGGCTTAACACACTGTATTTCAATGAATAGTGTAGCAAGTCACACAAATTATACGGCTATTTGTAAGTTTTAATTGTGGAAGTATGCCCTACAGTAGGTTAAATTAGCCATAAAAAAAGCCATGCGAAAACATCAGAACAAAATAAACGTGAAATTTCAAGGTATTGCCGATTATATCGACGGGGAAAATGCTCCGGCAGGGACATGCCAACAAATGACAAATCTACGTGAAAAACGCGACTCGGTAGTAGCCGTAGGGCAATGCGTGCAAATAGGAACAATCTCCGACAACGAAAAAATCGTAGCTGTACACCACACATCGTCGGCAAAGAAAAACGTCATAAGCACCATTGGCAATGCGGTGATGTTGCATAGTACCATTGCCGCCAATGGCTCGGCTACCACAATTGGCTCGACACTGACATCAACCCAACATGCAATAACGGCGGTACATGGTTTGGGCGATTTCCTGATGATTGCAACCGAGGGTGGGAATATGCTGCTGAAGTACGACGCTACCACCGACAATTACATCAAGCTCGACACTGCCGATGCCATACCACGGTTATTGCTATCGGCCTCAGGAAAGCACACCTTAAGTGAAACCATTCCTGCCTACACATTTGCCAAGCCTTTACAACAATGGCAAGGCCCGCTGCAAGCCACCGACGCCGACGGAATCGCGGCAATTGCCACCGACACATACCACAAGCTGTGCCAACGCGCAACGGCCGAAGGCTACATCACACAGCCTGTGCTTGCACGATATGCCGTGCGGCTGTGGAACGACGACTACCTGTGGGTATCGGCCCCTGTATTGCTCGGACATGGCATACAAACAATGGACACCACCGCTACAGCAACCACCGCTGGCAGTTCATATACTGGCATAAATGCCGCCGAAACATCGATCGACACATTTCGCTTGTCGATAGTGGCCGAAGCTGGGACTGCCGCACAGTGGGACGGGCTTGTAAAATCAATCGACATACTTGTATCGGGCGAAATCGATCCAGTAGCCACCTCATCGCCAATCGAATGGACTTTCTCACGCCCCACTGTCGATAATGCGACAATCAACAGGCTTAGCTTCAACTTGCAAGCCATCGACAGCGGTACTTTCATTTCTCGCCTGCTTGTAGCGGCACAATGGCGGGTTGCATGCAGCATATATGACCTGGCAGCACTGCGCCAAGGCAATGTCAATGCCTCAAATTGCCAGGTTTCTCCCAATTCCACAGGACTTCCAGCAGGTATGCTTCGATATGAAATAACGGGGACGACTACCAGCACCGTAACTGCCACGGCTATCGACCGCTGCGCAAGTGCATCGGCACGCCGATACTGCCACACGGCACTATATGTGCACAACAGGCGCATGTTTGCAGCCGGCGGCAATGCCATCCTTGTCAACCCATGGCACCCGTCACAGTTGTGGCATGGCTCGCTCACCGCTGGCACTTGCCGCATAGTGACCGAAACACATATAAAAACCAATTCGGGCGAGGCAGTCACAGTGTGGCAAGGCACGGCTTCAACTTACCCCGAAACTTTGAACCCGATAATATCCTATCCCGATGCACGAGCCACCTCCATGACAATATCAATATTGCCCACTGGCGGCACAGTGCTGCGCATAGTGGCATCGTTGCACAGTGTGCCAGGGCTCGACATGGCTTGTTCATCGCCAAGCGACGGCTTGCAACCGTTGACCTTCACCGACACAGAAATCGACACCCTGCCGATACCAGCAGCCACACAATGCTCACAAGCGACTACTGGCGAAGTAGTGGAATATGAAGAACTGAACCCGTTGGCAATAGCACAGTGGCACAATGTGTGCGACAGCAACATACGTGCGATTGCCGCCACATCGCACCATACCAACAACAACATAGGAACACCTCTATACATTTTTGCCGATGACGGCACTTATGCCTTGCCATATCGTGTAGCATCGGCACGATATTCGCCGGCAGTAATATTGTCACGGCACACTATCGCCCCAACGGTATCTCCTGTCGATTGCGACACAGCCGTGTATTTCGTTACCCCACGCGGTGAAGTGTGCCGATTGGAACGATATTCGGCTATGAGCATATTAAACGGCATGGAAAGTATCTCACAAATGGCATGGAACAGCATGGAAAACGAACTTTGGCTCAAAACCGGCATAGGCATTGTGGTAGTTATGGCATCGGGAAGAACTTACCTCCGCAACGATGCCGCCTACGACCAACTTTTCCACCTGTCGCCAATTGCCGCATTCGCAGCCACCGACGAAGGCTCGCTACTCGATATCTCCCGCGAACAAGCCACATCGTCAGTTGCCATAAAATTACTCACATTTCCCATTGCCATAACCGACGATATGCCATCGCCTCAAAGCGTGACATGGAAAATATTTTCAGACGATGCCACACTCGACATGCGCATATTGGGAGAAATCGGCGCAAGCTGCCATGGAATGACTTTATGCAGCATCAAGGCAAGCGGTTCCATAGCAGCACCCATCAAGGCAAAACTCATTGCTCCGCCAGTGCGAACAGTGCGACTTTCCATCACGGGCACAGTGGCACCTGCCACAATTATACGTCCAGCACTTATTGTAGTTTGAACGATAAAAAGTCGGCAACTACAAACGTGCTACCTCCGACAAATATCATGTCGTCGGTCGCAGATGCAGCAAGAGCCGCCCGATAAGCATCGGCTACCGTAGGATAGGCGCAACCACACAGCCCCTTTGCGTTTGCAGCCTCGGCAAGAAGGTGGCAATCAAGGGCACGTGGTATCGATGCCTGTGTGAAATAATATACAGCCTCAAGTGGCAACATATCCAGTATGTGTGCTATATCCTTGTCGTTGACAAATCCTATGACTATTCGCAGCTGCCTGTATGTTTCGTTACGCAGCTGGTTGCCGAGATATTGCCAACCACCAGTGTTATGCCCTGTGTCACACACCGTGCGCGGGGCATCAGCCACAACCATCCATCGTCCCATCAGCCCCGAAATCTCACACACGTGGCCAAACCCGTCCAGCACCGCATCATCGGGAATAGCCACTCCCAATTTCTTCAATTCGTCCACGGCAGCAAGCACCGTAGCGGCATTCTTCACCTGGCAGTCGCCCGAAAGCTCGTCCACTATTGTGCCATAGCCGCTCGTTTCTATAATCCATCGGTCATGTTCACGTCGTGCCGACAGCACTTGCCGTTGCTCCTCGGCAAACACAATGGGAGCGTCCTCGGCGGTAGCCTTGGACGTGAACACATCATGAATTTCGACACCGTCCTCGCCTATCACCACAGGCACATGAGGCTTTATTATGCCAGCCTTTTCTGCTGCAATAAGCGGCAGCGTGTCGCCAAGGAACTGCATGTGGTCAAATGATATGTTGGTAATAACACTTAATATGGGGGTTATAATATTGGTACTGTCGAGCCTTCCACCGAGTCCCACCTCGATTACAGCAATGTCAACCTGCCTGAGGCGGAAATAGTCAAATGCCATCACCATGGTCAATTCAAAGAACGACGGTGAACCATCATAGCCCATCGACTGGTATCGTCCGACAAAATCGGTCACAGCTTCCTGGCTTATCATTTCGCCATTCACCCTGATGCGTTCCCGGAAATCCACAAGGTGCGGCGAGGTGTACAGCCCTACACGATACCCTGCACGTTGCAGTATCGATGCCAATAAATGGGAAACCGATCCCTTGCCATTAGTTCCCGCAACGTGTATCGAACGAAACGCCTTGTGCGGATTATCAAACAATTCGGCTAAGGCTATGCTTGTGCCAAGTCCGGCTTTGTAGGCCGCACCGCCCACACGTTGAAACATGGGCAAACTATTATACAGGAAATCAAGTGATTCTTTGTAATCCATTGCAATCAATTAGAATATAAAATAACCAATAAATCCAGCCACGATTATCAGCAAAATCGGATGAACCTTGGTAAAATAGGCAAAAAAGAATGTGATGACACATATCAAGATACTCTTGATACACTCGCTCATCTCGCTGCCAAAGTTGTCGCTGTTCATCAACAACAGAGCCGCCGAAGCTATCAAGCCCACCATGACAGGCCTCAACCCCATGAACACCCCTTTGATAATGGGACTTTCACGACGCTTATGCACAAAGTGGCTGGCATACAGCATGAGTATATACGGTGGAACCACGACAGCTACTGTGGCGGCAATAGCACCAATCACCGTGCCTCCTGTAACCGTGTAGCCTATGTATGTGGCACTGTTGATACCTATCGGGCCTGGGGTCATCTGCGAGATAGCTACAATATCGGTAAATTCAGTGAACGAAATCCACCCATGGCGTTGCACCACCTCCTGCTGTATAAGCGACAGCATGGCGTATCCGCCACCGAAGCCGAACAGCCCTAACTTCAAATATGTGAGTATGAGTTTCAAGTATATATTCATTGCTGCCCCTCCTTTCTTGTATCATTCTTTTCACGCGACAATCGCCATGTGTGGTAAACATAACCGCCCACACCACCGAGTATTATATACAACACTGGGTTGGATACAAATGGCAATCCCGAGAAAATGAGCAAAGCCACGGCAATAGGGATAATAGCCGTTTTGGCATTTATTTTAGCAGTCTTAGCCGTAGTAAGCACAGGGGCAACAATCAATGCCACCACTGCCGGGCGTATTCCCTTGAAGATGCTATTGAGTGTTTCATTGTTCTTGATAGTATCGGGTGTCAGGAACATGGCAATAGCCAATATGATAATGAACGACGGCAATATCGTACCCAGTGCCGCCACAAGGCTTCCCTTGAAGCCGCGCAAGCGGTCGCCTATCGCTACCGAAAAGTTCACCGCAAGAATGCCTGGCATCGATTGCGCCACGGCAAGCATATCGACAAAATCCTCCTTGTTTACCCACCCATACTTGTCAACCACCTCTTTCTGTATAAGGGCAATCATGGCCCAGCCGCCGCCAAAAGTAAACGCCCCTATTTTGAAAAATGTAAGGAACAATTGTAAATAAATATTCTGCATAAAAAACCTAAATTTCTCCTCGGCTGCAAAATTAAGAAACACTTTTGAATGTACCACACATAAATCACCCCAAAAGCATCTTGGTACACCTTGCGTTATACCGAATATTATCGTTATATTTGCATATACGCTTAAAATTACCCCCCCAATGAAAACTGACACCAACGAAGCACTGGCCCAACATTCGATACTGCATGGCACAAATTACGAATATGTAATCGAACGCCAGCTTGGGCAAGGATCTTTCGGCATAACATACATGGCTTCAATCTCGATACGCGGACAACTTGGATGCATCGACTCCCGAATAAAAGTCGCTATCAAAGAATTTTTCATGAATGGAATAAACACCAGGCATAGCGATGGGACACATGTCGAGATGACTCAAAACGAAATTTGCCAGAAATATCGTGAGCGTTTCAGAAAAGAAGCATACAATCTATCAAAAATGCGCTGCGACAAAATCGCAAAGGTACTCGAAGTCTTTGACCAAAACAACACCACATATTATGTAATGGAATATGTTGACGGGCAGACGCTCGACCATTACATCGCGTCAAGAGGCCGATTGCCCGAAAGCGAGGCGTTCGTGATTTTCACCGACATCGTACAAGCCGTCGGCTATATGCATGAGCAAAAAATGCTACACTTGGACATCAAGCCAGCCAATATAATGCTCGACAATGAGAAACACATAAAATTAATCGACTTCGGCCTCTCAAAACAGTTCACGACAAATGGCGAACCTGAAAGTTCGACATCGATAGGGCTTGGCACTCCCGGATATGCACCTGTAGAACAAGGGAATTATGTGCCAAGCGGCACATTCCCTGCAACACTCGACATCTATGCCCTTGGTGCCACACTCTACAAAATGCTATGTGGCTCAAGGCCTCCCAGAGCATCGGAAGTTCTTGATGGACTGCCACAAGATGTCTTGCACAATGCCAATATCTCAAACCACGCCATCGGAATATTGACAAAGGCAATGAACCCATACCGCACCAAACGCTACCAAAACACACGTGAACTCCTGAATGCCATCAAGCAGCACGATGCTCCAGAAGATGATGGCAAAGATACCGTCATCACGCCGACAGACGGCATAGCAATTTTTTCGATATTGAATGACAATTCATTTATCGCCTACTACCAGGGCAATGTATATCGTATCCCCAACGGCGTTGTGCCCAACTATGATTTCGACAAATTCATATTCAACACTGGTTCGTCACCATTCAAGCTTATTTGGGACAACGTGAAATTGCTCAAGGACAGAGCTGTTTTCATAACATACCGGACACCACAGGATTATATCAACATATTAACCGAGCTGGATCTCCAATTCCTTTTTGGGAATAATTTCAGATTGTACCACGAACCCCAGTTCATTGCCTACGGGTTATACCACAATATACTTGGCATTCATTCCATTGAATACCAAGGCATGGGTTGTGGACTCATAAACGAAGATGGCGTATTTGAGATTTGTGACCAAAATAGCCACCAGTTCAATACCATGCAACCTATTCACGTGACAAAAAACATGGCATTGCAAGCACATTACAACGCAACCGTGACGTATTCCAAAGTGATTTTGCAACAGCCCACTAATGCTCCACTATTTATGGCATCCTTCCCATTCTGGGTAGGTCTTACCTGTGACCCCAATTATGGAGGAGCAACCGCATATAGCTTAATCGCCCCGGGGACCACGACCCCTACTATGACAATCACAAATATAAGACTAAAGCCTGGAAAAGCCTATATTCTAATTGACGACATTCCAATACCACTTAGCCCTCCAATTATTGTTGGACTTGGAATAGAAAGCACTCTTTTCCACATAACATCAGATACATTAAAGATTACAATCGAAATTGAAGCTTCATCAATGATTAACGTGACAATCAAAGACCCTACAAAATCTTGGGAACAGACCCACAGCCTTCACACCATACTAAGAGCACCTTTTAACGAATATACGTAATGCTAAACGGTTTTCACCACGGCGGGGCATTTTTTCACTAAAAATGGTGATTGCCTGAACAGTTTTTTGGTGGTAATTTTGCGGCATGAAAATTGTATTTGCAACAGCAATATGCGCAGCCGCGATAGCTATAGCTCCACAGGCAGCTTTTCCAAACGCGCTGCCCGACCCACTACCCGATGACTGGGCCGCCGACTCGGTGGTAACACTCGGCGAATTATCGGTGACCGCCATCAAATATGGCGACGAGGTTGCCAACAAAGACATTTCGACTACGACTATCGGAAAACGCGATATCGAACGAATGCGCATATTCTCGTTCAAGGACGCAAGCACGATGGTGCCGAACTTGTATATCCCCGACTACGGATCGCGCATGACCTCTTCGATATACATGCGCGGACAAGGCACACGCATCGACCAGCCCGTGGTGGGCATGAACATTGACAACGTGCCGCTGCTAACCAAGGAAAATTATGACCTCGACTTGCTCGACATCGAGCGCATCGAGGTGCTGCGCGGCCCGCAAAGCGCACTATTCGGGCGCAACACCATGGCAGGAGTCATCAACGTCACCACCTTGTCGCCATTCTCTTATCATGGCTCACGCGCAATGTTATCATACTCAAGCGGCAACACCTACAAAATAGGCTTATCGACCTACCAACAGCCCACCGAACGCTTCGGCGTATCGGTGGCAGCGCAATACACATCGACCGACGGGTTCTTCAACAACAACTACAACAACTGCGACCTTGATTGGGAACGGCAAGGCGAGGGCCGTGCAAAAATGCAATGGCGGGCAAATGAAGACCTGCGCATCGACAACGTGCTGTCGTTCTCCATCTCACGGCAAGGCGGCTACCCCTACGAATCGGCAACCAATGGCGAAATATGCTACAACGACACATGTTTCTACCGCCGCACCAACATCAGCGACGGCATCACCGTAGAACTTAAACGCCCGTCCTACACGCTGACGAGCATCACAGCCTACCAATATCTCGACGACAACATGACGCTCGACCAGGATTTCCTGCCAGCTTCATATTTCACACTGACGCAGGCTCGCCGCGAGCACACGCTCACACACGACATCGTGCTGAAGTCGCCCACAGACAACGGCAAGGCTTACTCATGGCTTTCGGGCTTCTTCGGTTTTTACAAACGCACATTGATGGACGCGCCAGTGACATTCAAGGACGATGGCATAGCCAACCTTATCGAATATTACCGCAACAAGTACAATCCCGATTACCCCATCAGCTGGGAATCGAGGCAATTCGTGCTCAACAGCAATTTCAAGACCCACAACTTCGGGCTTGCGCTATACCACCAATCGACCTACAAAATAGGCGACTTTGCCTTATCGGCGGCCTTACGGCTCGACTTTGAATACAACCACCTCGGCTACCTGAGCCAGTGCGACACTGGATATGACACCTACAATGCCGCCACAGGCGAACTTTACCGCCACGATGATGTCAACATCAACGACCCTGGCGGACAGACACAAACTTTCTTGCAACTGTTGCCAAAGGTGTCGGCCACATACCATTTCCGCACACCCCAACCCATCTCGGTGTTTGCTTCGGTGGCCAAGGGATACAAGGCCGGAGGCTTCAACACGCAAATGTTCAGCGACGTGCTGCAACAGCGACTTATGGGTTACATGGGCTTCGGCTCATTATACAAAGTCGAGGAAATTATATCCTACAAGCCCGAAACCAACTGGACTATTGAAACTGGCGTACATAGCGAATGCTTCGGCGGCCGCATACGCACCGACGTTACAGCATTCTATATCCACACTACCGACCAGCAACTCACGGTGTTTCCCGATGGCAACACCACTGGTCGCATTATGACCAATGCCGGCAAGTCGCGCAGCTACGGCGTGGAAGTAGCTATCAAGGCTCGCCCCGTCGAGCGGCTTACAGTGTCGCTGAGTTACGGCTTCACCGACGCCCGATTTATAGAATTTGACAACGGCAAGGAAAATTATTCGGGCAAATTTATACCTTATGCACCTAAAAACACTATCTTTGCAGGGGCAATTTACACATTGCCAATCAACCACGCTTGGATAAACGGCATCACTTTTGATGCACATGCCCGTGCCGTGGGCGACATCTACTGGAACGAAACCAACGATGAGAAACAGCCCCTCTACTGCTTGCCTGGGGCTTCAATAACATTAACGGGGAAACACTATTCGGTAGAATTGTGGGGTGAAAACCTGAGCGACACCGACTACAACACGTTCTACTTTGTGTCGATAGGCAACACTTTTTTCCAGCATGGGAAACCCCTGACCATCGGTGCAACGTTGCGGATAAACATATAAACTATAAACATAAACACCCAACTTCTTTTAAAAAAATGAAAAAGTGTATCTTACCACTGCTGTTTGCAGCAATGACAACTACAGTGTTTACTTCGTGCCTTGGTGACGGGAACAACGAACAGACTGCACAAATCACCGCAACAATGGTGCAACTGCGGAAAGATGCCAACGGCACAGAACTCACCACAGCCAACTATCGCTACAATATCAACTACACTGACGGAATAATCGACATAACGATATACGACGAGGACAGCTATGGCGCAGCTTTCGTGCTTGAAGATGTGCCGATGACTTATTCCGAAGACCTCGGCTACACATTCCGTGCCACCGACATCACACCGACAACAGCCACTGGCGAAGCAATCACCGACCTGCACATCACCAACCTTTACGGACAATATGCCGGCCCGACGCTCGACCTGCGCTATACCATCAACGGCAACACCAGCATACTGGCTATCCCCGAAAGTTCGACCTACTACTTCACCGACATCGTGACCGCAGCCGCCGATGGCGCATCATACGAGTACGGCGAGAGCTATGTGAACTTGAAGTACCGCATCAACGCCGACTCGGCACTGGTTGACATGACGCTCTACAACATTCGCTTCGTGAGCGAAATGCCTGTGATGGAATCCATGACATTCCCCAGCATCGAGGTGGCACCATCTCCCTCTGGCGATGCCATAATGCTCACAGCAGATGAAATAATCCCCAAAATCAGCAACACGCCCTACCCGTCATACAAGGTGACCAATTTCACTGGCTCGCTCAACCCGGCGTTCAGTGCCACATCGTTCTTCAGCTATGAAAACCTCAGGGCCACGTTCAGCTGCATGGAGATGAACGTCCGCATCAACGCCGACATGTACATCACCAGCGACAAATAAGAACCGCAACACGCGGCATCAACGCTATGCCTCAATTGCTTTCGATATTGTTATTTTCATTCCTGCAACTTGCCGGCATAGCCGACGAAGAAGTAGAAATGGTATTTGTGGGCGATGCCATGCAGCACCGCCCACAAATAATTGCTGCGTCACGCCCCGATGGCTCAATGGACTACTCCAAATGCTTCTCGTTGATTGCCGACGACATAGCACTTGCCGACTATGCCGTGGCCAACCTCGAAGTGCCACTTGCCGGCAAGCCATACGCTGGCTACCCAGTGTTCAGCGGCCCCGACGAGTTTGCCAAGCATCTGGGCGACTCGGGTTTCGACCTGTTGCTCACCGCCAACAACCACAGCCTCGACCGTGGCAGCCGTGGCGTGAAACGCACTGTGCAAGTGTTGCGCCAAATGGGTATTCCCAGCATCGGCACTTACTCTTCGTCAGCCCAACGCGACTCGGTAATGCCATACATAGCAAACGTCAAAGGCAAGCGCATAGCAATATTGAATTACACCTACGGCACCAATGGAATGCCTATGCGCGACGGGATAGTGATAGACCTCATCGACCGAAACGCCATCAGTGCCGACATAGCCGCCGCACGCGACATGGGTGCGCAAGTGATATGCGTGTGTATGCACTGGGGAACCGAATACCGCCGTACACCCGACAGCGAGCAAGCCTCGCTTACCGACTTCCTTATTGATGAAGGCGTTGACTTGATTGTAGGCAGCCACCCACACGTGGTGCAGCCATTCGAGATGCGATATAGCCACAAACACGGGAAGGAAGTTGCCATCATATACTCATTGGGCAATTTCATCTCCAACCAAAACGATATCGACAGCCGTGGAGGCGCACTGGCCCGTGTAAAAATAAAATTCCGCGGCGACAGCCTATGCGGCATCGAAATGGGCTACAAGCTCCTATTCTGCCAGAAACCACAGAAAAGCCACGCAACCGACAATTACATGCTCATTCCAGCCAGCATGCCCGACAGTGTGCGCGCCGACCAGCGGGCAGCTTTCACGCAATTTGTCGCCCGCACCCGCTCGCTGCTAAAGCAGCACAACAGCCCCGAAGTGGAAGAATTGCCATAACAATACCACCTGGACGGGGGAAAAACCGAAAAAATACCTTGACAAAACTTGAAATGTCGGGAAATTCAAGCAGCTTCTTAATTTAAAATATCGTAAAGTGCCACACACGGCATTATAATTCCAAAGAAAATGACTACCTTTGCAGTTAAATAGCCCCCGTGTGCCGAAATGCGGCGCGGGAACCAAAACCTAACACAATTTAAAACACAGGAGAATCTCGTTATGGACACAAGCAAAGTGTTATTCATCTCTCAGGAAATCGAACCATACCTGCCACAGTCCGAAATCGCAACAGTGGGTCATGAACTGCCGCAAGGCATCCAGGAAAAAGGGTTTGAGGTAAGGTCGTTTATGCCCAAGTATGGAAGCATAAACGAACGTCGCAACCAGCTCCATGAGGTGATACGCCTGTCGGGTATGAACTTGATTATCGACGACACCGACCACCCGCTCATCATAAAGGTGGCCACGATGCTCCCGTCGAGAATGCAAGTTTACTTCATCTATAACGAAGACTATTTCCAGCACAATCTTGTAAAGGAACTCGAAACAGCATCTTCGCCCGAAGACAACGACGAGCGTTCAATATTCTTCGTGCGCGGCACACTCGAAACTGTCAAGAAATTGCGCTGGGCCCCAAGCATAATCCACTGCCACGGGTGGATTGCTGCATTGACACCAATCTACATTAAACATATATATAACGAAGACCCGGTGTTCAGGAACACGAAAATCGTCTTCTCGCTCTACAACGACAGCGACACTCTTGGCTCACCGTTTGACAAGCGGCTTGCCGAAAAAATGGTCATGGACGGAATACCCGAGGAATACCTCAAAGAGATTGCAGGAAAAGAGGTTGACTACCTCGCACTCATGCGTCTGGCCATAGATCATTGCGACGGCATCATACAGCACAGCAAAGATGCGTTGCCGAGCCTGGTCGAATATGCCCAGAAGTCGGGCAAGCCATTCCTCCCATACGAAGAGCGCGAAAACTACATCGATGCCTATGCCGAGTTCTACAAGTCACTTTTATAAAACGTGGTAGCCTCCACTGGCACAACAAAGCCAAGAGCCGCACACCACGTGTAGAAAAAGCGACTTCGCAAACTACACAATCAAAACACACCAATGAGAAAAGTTATCATGTCGTTTGTGGCAGCCATAGTGCTGCTTGCAATTCATTCCTGTTCCGAAACTGGCATAGGATCGTCATTGACAGCCACCCGCACCGAGGTGGTAAAAGACTCATCTTTCAGTGTCACTGGCTACACAACCATAAACAACACATTGCCAGCCCGCACACTGACTCAACTGCTGGGCGTGATACAAGCCGACAATTACGGCAAACTGACTTCCGACTTCGTGTCGCAAATGATGCCGGCGTGGCCAATTGACACATCGTACATCACAGCAAATGAAATCGACAGTTGTTGCTTCGTGTTCCAACTACCCATAGGCGGCTACACAGGCGACAGCATTACCCCGATGAGGGCCACGGTTTACAAGCTGTCAAAGCCACTGCCCCGCCCCATCAACAGCTCGTTTGACCCTACAGGATATTACGACAGTAACGACATATTAGGCTCCGCCTCATTCTCGGCAACGGCATTGAGTGCCGCCGACTCGATAGCTTCAGACCTTGACGATGGAGGTTACCGCGAATTTTCGGTCAAAGTTGACCGCAGTGTGGCTGCCGACATCTTCAACAAGTTCATGAGCGACCCCGAGATATTCCGCGACCCCGCCACATTCGAGGATTTCTTCCCTGGCATATACGTCACCACCACTTTCGGCTCGGGACGTGTAACCAACATTAGCAGCACACAATTCAAGGTTTACTGCCGCAAGGAGATACACACCGAAGACACCGACACCACCTACAACCTCACGTATAGCTACATGGCTTCGACCGAGGAAGTATTGTCGAACAACAACCTCAGGCTCGACATCAGCGATTCAGTAAAAGAGATGGTGGCTAATGGCGAAGCAATCGTCCAAACCCCGGCAGCATACGATGTGACAATCACATTGCCTGTGCAGGAAATTCTTGACCGTTACCGCAACGATACCGAGGCACAAACAGTGTTCAACAGCGTAAGCCTTGAAATCCCCGCCGTGGAACTGGTCAACGACCGCAAAATCGGCCCGCCCGAGTACTTGTTGCTTATACCTGCGGCAAAGAAAAATGAATTCTTGTCGAAAACCAATGTTCCCGACAATGAAACCTCATTCTACGCCCAATATGATGGCACCAAAGACTGTTATGTATTCTCCGAAATGCGCCAATACTTCCTCAACCTGCTCGAAGAGAAAGATGGCGTAGCCGAAGAAGAGGATTGCGTATTCTCGCTCACCCCGATAGATGTCCTTACCGATAGCGACAGCGACACAGGAGGATTCGACTACTCAACTTGGATGTACTACCTCTACTATGGTTACTACTACGGTTCGCAAAGTTCCTCCTCATCTTCAATCATCGAGGTCAAGCCAGCTATGGAAAGGCCATCGATTGTGAAGCTCGACTTAGAAAATGCAAAATTAAAGCTATATTATAGTAGGTTATTCGAAAATAATTAGTACCTTTGCAGTCGCAAAAGCATCTTAGCGATGCGCTAAAGCCGCAATAGCTCAGTTGGTAGAGCATTTCATTCGTAACGAAAAGGTCATGGGTTCGAGTCCCATTCGCGGCTCATGGAGAAAAGAGGGGGCAGCCACCAAGAACAGGTCGGCCGCCCTCATTTTTTGCAATTTCACTTCAAGAGGCTTTTAATTTTTATTTACACCGATAACTCATATAAAACATCACAAAATATGCCAAGAACCGACGACGAACTGCGCGAAGTGACCCTGCTGGGGAACCAAGGCACAACCTACGGGAACGACTACAACCCTGGCCTACTCGAAACATTTCCCAACAAACACCCCGAAAACGAATATCTCGTGACATTCAATTGCCCTGAATTCACCACATTATGCCCCAAGACGGGACAACCCGACTTCGGGAAAATAATCATAAACTACATCCCGCGCGAGCGCATGGTGGAAAGCAAAAGCCTGAAGCTATATCTCTTCAGTTTCCGCAACCACGGCGACTTCCACGAAGACTGCGTGAACATAATCATGAAAGACCTCGTCAAGCTGATGGAACCACGCTACCTGGAGGTTGTGGGCATATTCATGCCTCGCGGTGGGATTTCAATATATCCATTTGCCAACTATGGCGATGCCGAACACCAAGACATGGTAAAGCAACGCTTACTCGCATCGTTCAGAAATTCATAATTACACGACAAGCAATATGAAAGACTCGATAATCGTCCTGTCGGGAGGAATGGACTCAACCACTCTCCTGCACGAATACCACCACAGGATAGCAATAGCCGTGACATTTGACTACGGTGCTAACCACAACAAGCGCGAAATAGGCTGCGCCGCCGCCAATTGCAAGCAATTGGGCATTCGCCATATCATTATCCCACTGACATTCATGGGAGAGTATTTCAACAGTTCGCTCCTATCGGGTGCCGATGCCATTCCCGAAGGGCACTACACCGACGAGAACATGCGCTCCACAGTAGTACCGTTCCGTAACGGCATAATGCTGGCCATTGCATGTGGGCTGGCCGAAAGCAACGGGCTGAAATATGTGATGATTGCCAACCACAGCGGCGACCATGCCATTTACCCCGATTGCCGCCCGCAATTCATCGATGCCATGTCGCAAGCCATGCAAAATGGCACATACGACGGTGTCACTATCCTTGCCCCCTACACAAGCATCACCAAGACCGACATTGCCCGCCGTGGCAAAGCCATAGGCATGGACTATGCACTCACCTACTCATGCTACAAGGGGGGAGAACGGCACTGCGGCAAGTGCGGCACTTGCGTCGAGCGCAAGGAAGCCCTGCACGATGCCGGCATTGACGACCCCACCGAATATGAAAATTAATACCCGACTGAATTATCCCAAACAACATACATAATCGACACCAACCTATGTATTACATACAGAAAACAATGGAAATAGCTGCAAGCCATTGCCTTGCACTCAGCTATCCGAGCAAATGCACTTCGTTGCACGGGCACAACTGGCGCATAACGGTATATTGCCGGGCCGCAACGCTCAACGCCGATGGAATGGTGTGTGACTTCTCGCATATCAAGCAAGAAATATTAGGACAACTCGACCACAAAAACCTCAACGACGTGTTGCCTTTCAACCCGACAGCCGAGAACATAGCCCGATGGATTGTCGATTCAATCCCACAATGCTACCGAGCCGACGTGCAGGAATCGGAAAACAACATAGCCACTTACATCGACGAATAGGGTGAAACGAATCAACGAAATATTCCACTCGCTGCAAGGCGAGGGCTACAACACAGGCACGGCGGCGGTGTTCGTCCGTTTCTCGGGCTGCAACCTGCAATGCAACTTTTGCGACACGCAGCACAACGAAGGCACGGTAATGACCGAGCGCGAAATTGTAAACGAAATCATGCAATACCCGCTCGCACCCCTTGTCGTGCTGACTGGCGGCGAGCCTTCGCTATTTATCGACCACGACTTCGTTGCAATGCTCAAGCACTTGACTGGCAAACGCATTGCAATAGAAACCAACGGCACAAACATGCTGCCCGACAACCTCGACTGGGTGACACTGTCGCCCAAAGGTGCATACCCGGGCGGCGAGGCATTCCCGCTCGTAATCGACAACTGCGACGAGCTGAAAGTGGTTTACACCGGGCAGCCACTCGACCAGTATTTCGACATACAAGCACGGCACTACTTCTTGCAACCATGCTACTGCGACGACGACAACACGCGGCTGCACAACATCGAACTTACCATCCAAGCCGTGATGCGCGACCCACGCTGGCGACTCTCGCTACAGACACACCGACTACTGGGCATACGGTAAGACTGTGGCACACAGCCACCTTTTTGAACATTTTTTAAAACCAACTTCATGGTTTTCACGAAGCTATGCACTAACTTTGCACGATAATTCGCACTATAATACATATATGACAGAAAAAAAACAATTGCAAGACTATATCATCGAGGGTATCCAAGAACGTAAAGGCAAGAAAATCACGCTCGTAAACCTGAGCGACATCGAAAACGTTGCCACACAAAATTTCATTATTTGCCAAGGCACTTCAACCATGCACGTTTCGTCAATCGCCGACAGCATAAGGGAATACGTGCGCATCAACGGCGGTGTGAAGCCTTTCAACTACGACGGATATGAAAATTCACAATGGATAGTAATCGACTATGGCACGATTTATGTACATATATTCTTGCCTGAGTATCGTGAACGCTACAACTTGGAACAATTATGGAGCGACGCTTCCATAACCGAAGTTCCCGACTTGGACTGACACAACTCTTTTCCATTAAACTAACACCTGGTCATCTATGAGCAACCAACCCAATAATAACGAAGCTCCAAAGCTAAAAATGCCAAAGTTTAACATATTTTGGCTATACGCCATTATTTTGGCCGTACTGCTGGGAATATACATGCTCAACAACGAGAGCTACACGAAAGAAGTCGATTGGACGCAATTTGAAAAATACGTGCAAAAAGGCGGTGTGAGCGACATCGTGGTTATTTCCAACAAAGGCGTGGCCGAGGGCGTGCTGACCGACTCTATCGCCAAAGAAGTGTTCCCCGACTACACCAAGGAAACATCTGCCCAAGCCCGCATCATGACACAAATCCCTTCGGCCGACAAGCTCGAAGAGAATATCGACAAATGGCGTGAAGCCGGCTCGTTCAAGGGCAACGTCAAGTATGAGAAAGGGAGCGACTTCGGCGGCTTCTTGTGGAGCCTGTGGCCAATATTGCTGCTTGTGGCAATATGGTACATATTCATGCGCCGCATGTCGGGCGGCATGGGTGGAGGCTCAGGTGCCGGAGGCGTGTTCAGCGTGGGAAAATCGAGAGCCAAACTCTTCGATAAGGACAATAGCACCCGCGTGACTTTCAACGACGTTGCCGGACTGCAAGAGGCAAAAACCGAAGTTGCCGAAATTGTCGATTTCTTAAAGACTCCACAAAAATACACCGAACTTGGCGGAAAAATTCCAAAGGGCGCACTACTCGTGGGCCCTCCGGGAACTGGTAAAACATTGCTGGCAAAGGCTGTGGCTGGCGAAGCCAACGTGCCATTCTTCTCCATGTCGGGTTCCGACTTCGTTGAGATGTTTGTGGGCGTGGGTGCATCGCGTGTGCGCGACCTCTTCAGGCAAGCCAAGGAAAAAGCTCCATGCATTGTGTTCATCGACGAAATCGATGCTGTGGGTCGTGCCCGCGGCAAAAATCCCAACATGGGAGCTAACGATGAACGCGAAAACACACTCAACCAGCTGCTCACCGAGATGGACGGTTTCGGCACAAACAGCGGCGTGATAATACTCGCAGCTACCAACCGCGCCGACATTCTCGACAAGGCGTTGCTCCGTGCCGGACGTTTCGACCGCCAGATTTACGTTGACCTGCCCGACCTCAACGGCCGCAAAGAGATATTCAAAGTTCACTTGAAGAATATCAAAAAAGACGACAGTGTTGACATCGACCTGCTCGCCCGACAAACTCCGGGCTTCTCGGGTGCCGACATTGCCAATGTGTGCAACGAGGCCGCACTGATTGCTGCTCGCCGCAAAAACAACTATGTGCAGAAACAAGACTTCATGGATGCCGTTGACCGTATCGTGGGCGGACTTGAAAAGAAATCGGTAATAACCACCGAGGAAGAACGCCGCTCCATAGCCATACACGAGGCCGGACACGCCACCATCAGTTGGCATCTGCAATATGCCAACCCGCTGGTGAAAGTCACCATCGTGCCGCGCGGCAAGGCCCTTGGCGCAGCTTGGTATCTGCCCGAAGAAAGGCAGATAAGCACCAGCGAAGCCATGCTCGACGAAATGTGCGCCACACTGGGCGGACGCGCAGCCGAAGAATTGTTCCTCGGACACATTTCTTCAGGCGCAGCCAACGACTTGGAACGTGTCACCAAGCAAGCATACGCCATGGTAGCTTACTTCGGCATGAGCGACAAGCTGCCTAATATTTGTTACTACGACTCAACAGGGCAGTCATACGGTTTCACAAAACCATATAGCGAGGAACGCGCACGCATCATCGACGAGGAAGTGTCGAGAATTATACAAGAGCAGTACAACCGAGCCAAGCAATTGCTGCAAACATACGCCGACGGACACGGAAAGCTCACCGACATGCTCCTCTCACGTGAAGTGATATACACCGACGATGTAGAACACATCTTCGGCAAACGCCCATGGGTGTCACGCACCGACGAGATTTTGAAAATCAACGAAGAAATCGAGAAAAAGCGCAAAACCGAAGAGGCCGAAAAACAACCTGCCGGCCAACAGCCAGCGCAGGATGGCAACGACCAGCAACCGAACCAATTGCCACCTGCCACCCCGCCACCTTTCTCGAAATGACCAGCATAAAAACAGGGAACGCCCACAAAGCGTTCCCCGTTTTTTTTATAGGGACTGTTCGGCAAATCCCCCCCTATGACGTTTTAAACTTAATTTGCGCAATCGCAGAATTAAACTCTAACGGAAAATATTACTAACTTTGTAGGCTTTTTATACTTCTACACAATGGCATCGGAAAAAGACATACAGATAAAGGGAGCACGCGTAAACAATCTTAAAAACATCGACTTGACCATACCTCGTGGGAAATTGGTGGTTATAACTGGCGTATCGGGGTCGGGAAAGTCATCGCTGGCATTCGATACCCTTTATGCCGAAGGCCAACGGCGGTATGTCGAAAGCCTTTCGTCATACGCACGTCTGTTCCTTGGACGTATGCCTAAGCCTGAATGCGACTTCATCAAGGGGTTGCCGCCAGCAATCGCCATCGAACAGAAGGTGAACACGCGCAACTCGCGCAGCACCGTAGGCACATCAACCGAAATATACGACTACCTGCGGCTGCTCTTTTCCCGCATAGGGAAAACCATTTCGCCCATTTCACACCAAGTGGTGAAAAAGCACACCCCTGCCGATGTCTTGGCTGCAATAAACCAATATGCCGACGGCACTCGCTTCGCACTACTTGTTGACATAGCCTTGCCCGAGGGACGCACTCTTGCCCAGCAACTCGACGTATATACCAAGGAGGGATATTCACGGCTCGAACACCAAGGTTCATTCGTGGCAATACAAGACGTGGCGGCAAATGCCGACAAAATTGACAGCAATGCCACAGACAGCTACCACCTGCTCATCGACCGCATGGCTGTGACACACGCACACGAAGACGACATGCGGCTACTCGATTCGATCGAAACAGCATTTTTCGAAGGACACGGAAAGTGCCGCGTGAAAGTGTGGGAAAATGGCTCGGTACACGACATGGAATTTTCAACCAGCTTCGAAGCCGACGGCATCACATTCCATGAACCGACCGACTTGATGTTTAATTTCAACAACCCCATAGGGGCTTGCCCTGTGTGCGAGGGGTTTGGCAAAGTGGTGGGCATCGACGAGAACCTCGTAATTCCCAACAAGGCCCTATCGGTATATGACGGCGCAGTGTTCTGCTGGCGCGGCGAAAAAATGGGTGAATGGAAAAACCAATTCATCAAAATCTTCTCACCGCAAGGCTTCCCGATACACAAACCTTACAATGAGCTATCGGAAGAGGACAAATCATTGCTCTGGCATGGCAACAAATTGTTCCCGGGTATCGACGGATTTTTCAAATACATCGAAAGCAAATCCTACGAAATACAATACCGTGTGCTGCTGGCCCGCTACCGAGGCAAGACTCTATGCCCCGAGTGCCACGGCACCCGGCTCAAGAAAGAAGCCTCATACGTGCTTGTCAATGGCAAGAGTATAACCGACTTGGTGAAAATGCCAGTCGCCGACCTTTACAAGTGGTTTCTGGCTCTTTCGCTCGATGGCGAAGACAGCACCGTGGCCCATAGGCTGCTTGTGGAAATACGCAACCGCATCAAGTTTCTAATCGATGTCGGGCTTGACTACCTAACGCTCGACCGAACATCGTCAACCCTCTCGGGCGGCGAGAGCCAGCGCATAAACCTCGCCACTTCGCTTGGCAGCAGCCTCGTAGGGTCGCTCTATATCCTCGACGAACCGAGTATCGGGCTGCATTCACGCGATACCGACCGCCTTATAGGCGTGTTGAAAGCGTTGCGCGACATAGGCAACAGCGTGGTTGTGGTGGAACATGACGAGGAAATAATACGCGCAGCCGATTACCTCATCGACATTGGCCCCGAGGCTGGCAGCAATGGCGGACGAGTCATATACCAAGGCGATGTGGCGCACCTGCCATCGGCACCCACCAGCTACACGCTTCAATACCTCAACGGACAAATGCAAATAGCTGTGCCCTCATTCCGCCGCAAATGGCGCGACTACATCGAGGTGAAAGGTGCAGTGGAAAACAACCTGAAAGGCATAGATGTCAAGTTTCCACTCGGCGTAATGACCGTGGTGACTGGCGTTAGTGGCTCGGGCAAATCGACATTGGTTAAAGACATTTTATACCGTGCAATGATGCGGCACTTGGGCGAGGGCGGCGACGCTCCCGGGGCATTCTCGGAATTGTGTGGCGACCTGCACAAGATAAAGGCTGTGGAATTTGTCGATCAAACACCCGTGGGGAAATCGACGCGCAGCAATGCAGCCACATACCTGAAAGCCTTCGACGAAATACGCAAACTATATGCCGAGCAACAATTGTCGCAACAGATGGGCTATAATGCCGGTTACTTCTCATTCAACTCGCCAGGCGGGCGATGCGAGGAATGCAAGGGCGACGGAACAATCACCATCGAAATGCAATTCATGGCCGACATCACGCTCCAATGCGAAAGTTGCCACGGCAAGCGTTATAGCCAATCGGCCCTGGAAGTGGAATACAACCACAAAAACATAAGCGACATACTCGACATGACCGTTGCCGAAGCCATCGACTTCTTCTCTCAAGGAAATGGCGCGACCGAGAAGCGCATTGTAAAACGGCTTAAGCCTTTGCAAGATGTCGGGTTAGGCTATATCAAACTTGGGCAAACATCGTCAACATTATCGGGCGGCGAAAACCAGCGCGTGAAACTTGCCTATTTCTTGAGCAATGAAACACAAGCCCCGACACTCTTCATCTTTGACGAACCTACCACAGGGCTGCACTTCCACGACATCAACACACTGATGCAATCGTTCAACCACCTGATTGCAAACGGACACACCGTGCTTATTATCGAACACAACATGGACGTGATAAAGTGTGCCGACCATATCATCGACATGGGGCCTGAAGGTGGTAATGGCGGCGGACAAGTCGTATGCACCGGCACACCCGAGCAAGTGGCCGAATGCCCATCAAGCTACACCGCCCGCTACCTGCGCCCCAAGTTGCAGTAAAGCCCAGCCCCCTCCCGACCTCCCCCCGAAGGGGGAGGCCCACTGCCACGCAACACATCCAGCGGAATACAGCAAAATACACGCCTATATCGGTTGTAACCGTGTGGGCTGCAAGGTGTTAATCACAAAAGGAGCAACAGTGAGCCTCCCCCTTCGGGGGGAGGTCGGGAGGGGGCTGTAGGGCTGTGCCTACTTCACTATCACCTTGCGGGCATCAGTGCCGCACACTACGATATAAACACCACGTTCAAGAACAATGGTTTCGCAACCATCAACTTCATCACTATATGCACGCTGCCCGTCGATGGTATAAACCACTACCAAGCATGGTTCTGTGACGGTCACAATGAGCTCGCCATCGGTCGTAGTATATACGTTCCACTCCATGTCTGCGCCAACCTCTTCAACCGACGAACTTCCGCCTGGCACCCAACCTTCGTCCATCATGTCGCCCCAGACGTATTCGGCCATCTCGGGATGGTCGATAAACGGGTTGCGGTTACCCTGCCATTCATATATCACTTCGTTGCGGTCAAGTTCCTTTTCACTCACCGGGTCGAGCCGGTGCCACTCCATGAACATCTTCACCGACCACGAACTGAAGCACGGATAGCTGGTGCCACCCAACTGATCGCTGTCCCAGTCTTCGATGCGACTGTTGTAGGCGGCAGCCATGTAGAAATATGTGCGGGCAAAGTCGCCCTTGTACAAATCATCGGGTTCAAACACTTTACCTTTATAGCCCGAGTAAGTTGAAGTTCCCACTTTGCCAAGTGCATGCACTCCATTGGCATCGGGCAGACGAGTGCCGCCATCACATTCACCAAACGGGTAATTGCTACGTTGGCTGTTCACACGGCTGTCGGTCGGATAAAGGTGAAACCCATCGGTGTACATCGGGTCTTCATCGTGAAACCAGCTCTTGGGCATCGAGTGCTCTCGGTTGTAGTTAACACCTATCTGCGAATTTACGTTGCCAGCCTGGTCTTTTCCTGGGGTGAAATTCGATGTGGAATACATATCCCATATCTTGCCATTATCCTTTACGTCACTCTCTTTGAACAGCTCCCATAGATTCTTGTAAGTCAACTGGTCGTGGTCGCCCACGATTTCTTCCAATGCTTCGAGCAACCGCCCTTTGTTAAGCCCCTCGGCACGGTCGTAATATCCTGCCGGTTCTTTGGCCACGGCTTGCACCGATACCATGATAGCAGTGGCGGCAAATGCCGCACTGAAATAAGTTTTAAATCCTTTCATTCTTTTTTATCTCTAATTAGAAGTTCTCTTGTAATATATGTCAATCATTCGTTGATGCCGACGCAGCCACTTTCCCTGCAAGCATTCCACATGCGGCGGCAATATCCTCGCCACGGCTCTGGCGTATGGTGCAAATGATGCCGTGCGAGTTGAGCAAATCGCGGAAGCGCACCATCGTCGCAGCATCGGCAGTACCAAATTTTGCCCCAGGTATGGCATGAAACCTGATCAAGTTGACACGCGCACCGAGCGGTTTGAGCAATCGAGCCAAAGCCTCGGCATGGGCATCGTCATCGTTTATTCCTTTCCACATTATATATTCGGCCGAAAGCCGGCGTTGGTGGCGGAAATCATAGCCCGACAACAACGCAGCCACACGCCGCAGCGGATAGGCGTTTTCCACAGGCATGATGCTTGCACGCTCCTCGTGGTAAGGCGAGTGCACACTCACGGCTACATGTACACTCGTTTCGTCGAGCAACCGTTTCAATCCTGGCAAAAGCCCGACGGTAGAAACAGTAATGCGCTTGGGACTCCAAGCAAAACCCCATTGCGCAGTCATCACCTCCACCACTTGCAACACGGCATCCACGTTGTCGAGCGGCTCGCCCATTCCCATGAACACCACATTAGTCAGCCGTTCGCTATCAGGCACGCTCAGCACTTGGTTGATGATTTCAGATGCAGTAAGGCTGCCATGGAATCCTTGCCGACCAGTCATGCAAAAGTTGCACCCCATCTTGCACCCGCATTGCGTAGAGATGCACAATGTGGCACGATCGTCATCGGGGATATACACACTTTCAACGGCGTTTGCGCCATCGCCGCCAGTTGCAAACAGGTATTTAACCGTCCCATCGACACTATGCGCGCTATGGGCGGGAGCATAACGCCCCACACGATACTTTGCCGCGAGTTTGGCACGGTTCGGCTTTGACAAGTCGGTCATCTCATCGATGCTCTCCACCCGCTTTTCATATAACCATCGGCAAATCTGCCCGGCCGAAAACCGCGGCATTCCCAACTCGGCCACTACAGCTTGCAGCTGCCCAAGTGTCATCCCCAACAATGGGGTCAATTGCGTTGCTTCCATTTCCTATTCCCTTTTATGGTGCAAAGTTATTAATTTTTCGCACATGATGATGCTATACATAACACACGATTATGTACCTTTGCTGTAACTCATTGCAGCAAACACAGCAAAACAACTAATTTATAACTAACTGTTTTATGAACAATCTATTAAAAACCTTGGGTATCGCTACAGCCATAGCTACAGCAACCCTACTGCAAAGTTGTTCGGGCAACAAATATGAAACCGTGCCCGGCGACCCGCTAAACACCCGCATATACACGCTCGACAATGGGCTAAAAGTGTATATGACAGTCAATAAGGACGAACCGCGCGTGCAGACCTACATAGCCGTGCGTGTGGGTGCAAAAAACGACCCTGCCGAAACCACAGGACTTGCCCACTACTTTGAACACCTCATGTTCAAGGGTACTACCAACTTCGGCACACAAAACTATGAAGCCGAGAAACCATTGCTCGATGCCATAGAGCAGCAATTTGAAGTATATCGCACCACAACCGACAGCCTCAAACGCAAGGCCATATATGCCACTATCGACAGCCTGTCGCAAGAAGCATCGAAATATGCTATTCCCAACGAATATGACAAGCTGATGACCGCCATCGGCGCAACTGGCACTAATGCCTATACCAGCTATGACGTTACCTGCTACACCGAGAATATTCCGAGCAACGAAATGGATAACTGGGCAAAAATACAAGCCGACAGGTTCAAAAATTGTGTTATCCGTGGCTTCCACACCGAGCTCGAAACCGTGTATGAGGAATACAATATGTCGCTCACACAGGATATGCGCAAAGTGGTTGAAAACTCGTTCTCCGCGCTGTTCCCACACCACCCCTACGGCACACAGACCGTGCTGGGCTCGCAAGACAACCTGAAGAACCCGTCAATCACCAACATAAAGAACTACTTCAAGCAGTGGTATGTGCCAAACAACATGGCAATATGCCTCTCGGGCGACATCGACCCTGAAGCGACAATTGCCACTATCGAAAAATACTTTGGCGACATGCAACCCAACCCCGACCTGCCAAAGCTCGAAGTGAAAGAAGAAGCCCCCATCACCACGCCGATTGAGCGCAACGTCACTGGACTTGAAGCCGAAAGCGTGATGCTGGCTTGGCGAATACCTGCCGCCTCTTCGCCCGATGCCGATGTGGCTCAAATAGTATCCCAGACTCTATATAACGGGCAAGCCGGGCTTATCGACCTCGACATAAAGCAACAGCAAAAGATGCTTGATGCCTATTGCTTCCCCTACCAGCTCGCCGACTGCGGTGCATTCATGGTGGCTGGGCAACCCAAAGCCGGGCAGACTCTCGATGATGTGAAAGGATTGCTGCTCGCCGAAATTGAAAAGTTAAGGAACGGACAATTTGACGACAAGTTGCTCGAAGCCAACATCAACAACTTCAAACTCGGACAAATGCAAATGATGGACAGCAACGAGGGCCGTGCCGACTGGTATGTAAACTCGTTTGTAAACGGCACAAAGTGGAGCGACGAAGTGACAATGCTCGACCGAATGTCGAAAATAACCAAACAAGACATCATGGCGTATGCCGACAAATATCTCTCCGACTCAAGCTATGTAGTAATTTACAAGCACCAAGGCACTCCCGAAGACCAGAAAATCGACAAACCGCAAATCACGCCTATCGCCATGAACCGCGACACGGCAAGCGTGTTCCTTAAGGAAATACAAGCTGCCGCAGCAGCTGCCAAGCCGATAGAACCGGTATTTGTAGATTTTGCAAAAGACTTGGCTGTGAGCGAGCCAAAACCTGGGCTGCAAATGATTTACAAGCAGAACACCACCAACGACATATTCCAGCTGATGTATATCTTCGATGCCGGTACCACCAGCAACAAGCTGCTCGCCGCAGCCGGGCAATACCTCGACCTGCTGGGAACAAGCGACATGACACCCGAGCAGGTGCGCAGCGAATTCTACCGCCTGGCTTGCTGGTTCAGCGTATCGACTGGCGCCGACCGCTCATACATCACAATAGGCGGACTCAATGAAAACATGCCGCAAGCCGTGGCCCTGTTTGAAAAGCTGCTCAGCGATGCAAAAATTGACAAGGCTGCCTACAACCAGTTGGTAGAAAACATCTTGAAACAGCGCATCGACGACAAGGCAAGCCAAGCCGCCAATTTCAGCCGCCTGGCAGCCTACGTGATGTATGGCAAGGTCAACCCTACAAACAATATCCTGAGCGAAAAAGAACTCAAAGCTCTCGACCCGCAAGAATTGCTCAACTGCTTGCGCAACTTGTCGTCCTACAAGCACCGCGTCGCATACTACGGGCCAAGCACCCAAGAAGAGGTAACAGCACTGGTCGAAAAGGAACACAAGATGGCCGACACACTCGCCGACCTGCCTGAAATGGGCATCAAGATGGAACAAACACCCAAAACCACCGTTTACATCGCACCCTACGATGCCAAGCAAATATATATGCTGCAATATTCCAACGATGGCAAAATGTTTGACGAGTCAATCGAAAACAGCCGCAGCCTCTACAACGAATACTTCAATGGCGGCATGAACTCGATTGTGTTCCAGGAAATGCGCGAAAGCCGCAGCCTTGCCTACACGGCATCGGCAAGCATGAGGCGACCTGGCATAAAAGACCGTGACAACTATTGCTACCAGACGTTCATTGCCACGCAAAACGACAAGATGATCGATGCCACTACAGCATTCAACGACATCATCAACAACATGCCAGTATCGGAATCGGCATTCCAGCTTGCCAAGGACGGTTACATCACCCGCTTGCGCACCGACCGCGTAATCAAGGCTGATGTGATATGGTTCTACCTCGACGCGCAAGACATGGGACGCACCACCGACTACCGCATCGCCCTCTACAACTACCTGCAAAATGCCAAGTTGCAAGATGTCATTGATTTCCAGCAAAAGTGGGTAAAAGGACGCACATACCGCTACGCCATTCTGGGCAACAAGTCGCAACTCGACATGAACGGACTCAAGAAATTAGGCCCGGTAGTTGAACTTTCAACCAAAGAAATATTTGGTTACTAACCATCCACTACTCCATAAAAACATCGAGGGGAACGCCAATCATTCAGGCGTTCCCCTCATTTGTCAATTATCAATTGCCAATTGTTATTCCAGGATATACAATGCACGCGGGCCAAATTGCATATTGGGCAATATAGTAACCTCTTCACCAGTAATCACATCGGTGAACGCCTGGCCCGGCTGCATAATTTCGCCGTATCTCGACATATCGATATCAAGCTGGCTGTCGGTACCATTCATGATCACCAACACACGCTTGCCGTCAAGGCTGCGCTCATATACGTACATGCCATTTTCGGGCATGAAATGTTTCAAAGCCCCATGAGCTATCACATCATTGCCACGACGCCACTGGGCGAGTCGGCTCATGAAGTCGTAGGCTTCATTTTGCAATTCGCTGCGGCCGTCGGCTGTAAACTCATTGCGGGTATCACCAGGGAAACCACCAGGCACATCGCGACGTACATCGCCATCAGTTCGTTTCTTGTCGCCGTGCATGAGCAATTCAGTCCCATAATACACTTGCGGAATACCACGAGTAGTGAACAAGAATGCCACAGCCTGCTTCCACACACCGAGGTCGGTAGGCATTTCGAGCAAGAAACGGTCGCTGTCGTGATTATCAAGGAATGTCAACACCCGTTGCGGGTCGGCATACAGGTAGTCGAGCGACAAGCGATTGTATATATCATTCAACCCCTTGCCACCAGCTTTGGTATCACCGTGGAACGCGCTGTTGGCAATAATCATTGTCGGGAAGTCCATCACTGTCGGTAGTTCAGGATTACCCTTGGTATTCAAGCGGTTGCCGCCTTGCCAGAAAGCAGTGCCAGCCACATCGTTATACCAGCATTCCCCCACGATATTATATCCAGGATATTCCAATTGCACATCTTTTATCCACTGTGCCATAGGCATCATGTCGGCATACGGATAAGTGTCCATTCTGATACCATCAATTTTGCTATATTCAATCCACCATATCGAGTTTTGAATCAAATACTTCATCACGTGTGGGTTACATTGGTTAAGGTCGGGCATTGATGGCACGAACCAACCCTTTACCGAACGTTCATAATCATAGTCGCTCGCGTATGGGTCGTTGATTGTCGATAGGCGGAAATTGGTCATCAATTTTCCATCGGGGTGGTTATACCAGTCGTTCGACGGCATATCTTTCATCCACGGGTGTTCACTGCCGCTGTGGTTGAAAATCATGTCCATCACTACTTTCATGCCACGTTCATGCACCTTGGCAATAAGCGAAGCATATTCCTCATTGCTGCCCAGACGTGGATCTACACGGTAATAATCGGTAGTAGCATAACCATGATACGACCCGCCAGGCATGTCATTTTCAAGCACAGGGTTGAGCCATATCGCAGTCATTCCCAGTGAGTCGATATAACCCAAATGCTGCTCTATACCCTTGAGGTCACCACCATGCCGCCCGCTGGGATTGGTGCGGTCAACAGGGTCGTTAAACTTCAAGTCGGCAGCGACATTATTGGTAGTATCACCATCGGCAAACCGGTCGGGCATAATCAGATAAAGAATATCTTCCGACGAGAACGCTGTAGGCAAAACGCCATCGCGCTGCTTCAATTCATACTTCACCGTCATCGACTTCTTCCCCGTCTTGAACACAATATCCATCTTGCCGGGTGCAGTTGCCCTCGACACATTGAGGTAGATAATCTGGTAATTGGGACTATCCAAGCGCACCACGCTGTCGATGCTGATACCAGGATAGCTCAACGACGGTTCGGCATCACGTATCTGCGGTGCGTTAACCAGCAATTGCACACTTGCATTTTTCATTCCAGCCCACCAGAATGGAGGGTCGATACGCACATTGTCGGTTTTCTCTGCTCGCTTTGCCGACATGCTCAAGCCACATACAAGCACGAGCAATGCGGCTACAATAGTTCTTAGGTTTGTTTTCATGTAATTGAACAATAAAATAAGTGAATACTGCAAATTTCCCGCAAGTTACAAAAAAATCACCAACCCACGCTTTCCCCCCATAAATTAAACCCTAAAAAATTCCTAATTAAGAAAGATAATGCGATAACAAAATAATGTAAGATTTCAAGGTTACAAGAACGTTTTTTCACAAATTCTGATTATTTTTGCATATTTTTAAATCGTAATGAACACATTGAAAACACACGTATGTACCATATTACGGTGCTGCATAATAATGGCAATTATCGCTATCATGCACACTCCTACCCTGCTGGCCGACAACTACAATGCTACAACGCCGTTGCCCGACAGCCTCATCACCGAGGATAAGGTGTATGAACTCACGTTCACCGACATGAAAACTGCCAAGCGCATAATCGACGAGATGCGCCGCCGGCATTTGCAACCCAAGCATGAACTCGACATACTTGAAGGCGACTTGCTAATCAACAACCGTTACTTCGACGAAGCAGCTGCTTTCTACCTCGCCGCACTTGAAAGCGACTCGGTCGTAAACGACCCCGACACATATATGAGCCTGTTGCACCGCATGATTTCATGCTACGACGGAGTTCACGACGAAAAAAACACTGCCCGATATGTAGAACTGTTGCTAAAAGAAGCTCGCGCATCGGGCAACAAAGCTATGGAGGCAATAGCCCTGTTCAACATGGGAAAAATGGCTTACTACCAAGAAGACGAGGAAAACGGATACAAGTTGATGCTCGAAGCCACAGCCATGATGGAGCGGTGTGACTATGCCTACAAATATGACAACCTGCGATATAACTACAACACGTTGCTCATCATGCAACAACGCGATGAACGATACGAAGAGGCTCTCGGCACGCTGAAAGCCCTCGAAAAAGTGGTATCGGCATCAACCGAGGCCGAACCCGACATCGCCTACCTCAATCAAAAGGAACTGAAAACACTATATGCCCAACAAGCCATAATACTGCACAAGTTGAAACGCGATAACGAGGCCGACGAAGCTTATAAAAAATGGAAATCGACCGCTCCTGAATACACGGCCGACGACTATATAATAGCTCCATACTTGATTGCGTCGAAACGCACAGGCGAAGCCATCAAAATATACAGCACCCTCGAAAAGAACCTTCGCGACCGAGGCGACACAATAAGCTACCACATGCGCTCATTATTGCGCTCGATGGGACTCGTGTACTACCGTACAGGGCAATACAAGACATCGGCCGAATACTTCCTAAGGCATGCCGATGTGACCGACAGCCTGAAGGTGAGAGAACAAAACAGTTCGGCGCAAGAATTGGCCGCAGCATACGAAACCCACAAAAAAGAAACCGAACTTGCCGAACGAGCCAATAGCATAAAGGTGCGCAACGCATGGATTGTCGGCATCACCATAGCCCTGATAATGCTGATAGTGATATTGCAACGACAAATTCGACACGCCCAATTGATGAAACGCAAGAATGCCGCGTTAGTGAAAAACATACAAGAATTGCTATCAGCTAAAAGCGAACTTGCCTCGATAAAACAGCAACCTGAACCACAAGAACTCAACAAGACCAACAACGACGGTACAGCAAATACCGAATATGGACTAATATTTGAACAAATGGACTCCCGCGTAGATCACGAATTGCTTTTCTTGAACCCCGACCTGACCCGCGACGACTTGATGCGCATAGCCCATGTTGACAAAAACGTGCTTGCCAAAATAATACAGCAGCACCAGTATGCCAATACATCGGATTACATAAACCGCAAACGGCTCGAATATGCAGCTGGCGAACTTGAAAAACACCCTGAATACACCATCAACGCCATTGCCGAGTCGTGCGGTCTGCCCAATGTCCCCACTTTCAACCGGCTATTCCGCAAGCACTTCGGCATGACTCCCACCGAATTTCGCAAAGCAATGCACAACAGCAACTAACCACTGACAAATCAAGCATTTGCCATATCTATCTTGACAAAATAGTATATCATTTTGACAAAATGATACATACACGCGGCCTATTTTCTTGGCGGCGCAACTCACTGCCGCTATTTTTGTACCAGCAAATAAGGATAGTGTTTAATAAGGCTCAATAGTAGTAAAATAGTAGGTAGTAAGAAACACGTGTGGTGCGTAGCACCCCCCTCCTGCACACCACGTCGATTTTGCTGCGGCAAAAAGGCGCATAAGCAATGCGGCAGCCCCAAGCAAAAGTTATATAACAAAGGAAAAGTTAAATGCCAATATCTTATGCGGACTTGCGCTAAAGCCAAGTCCGCATAATTTTTCCGCCCACAAAACAGTTGCCGCAACTGTCATATTTGGCAGCTACATCTTATGGAAAACATGGGCAGGAGGGTACAAAAAAGTGGCTTCGCCCATCCACCTACTTGCATTAACACCTGTCGCGCCAATATAGCTAATGATATGGAGAAGTCACTCGATACATGAACTCTGGTTATACATGCATGGTTGTTGCCATGCCTCACATACTAATTTTTTCCCAAGGCACTGCAACGCAGCTTCGTAAATGATATAATTTACATCTGCAAATATATCATTTTTATTAATAAGGAAATTTACCCCCCCCCGATTTATATTTCGTTAACAATTTTAACTTGTTTTAAATCGAGGAAATCTGTTCCCGTTTGATTATTATTATTTGCGATTTTAAACATTACTTCACCTACGCAAACCACACAAATAAATTATCTTTGCAAATGAGAATAATAAATCAAAAACGCTTGTCACATTGATGTTTTGAAGCCAAACGTCATATAACCGAAACGAATATACTTTTTTTATTATAATATGTCAACAAAAGTTACTAAAGAAATGGCCTTGGCCTACCACAAAAACAACGGAAGGCCTGGCAAGATTGAAATCGAACCTACGGTTCCTTATTCCTCGCAATCCGACCTTTCGCTGGCCTACTCGCCTGGCGTGGCTTTCCCTTGCACCGAGATTGAAGCCAACCCTCACGATGCCAACGAGTACACCAACAAAGGCAACCTTGTAGCCGTGATTTCCAATGGCACCGCCGTGCTGGGATTAGGCGACATTGGCGCACTCGCAGGCAAGCCAGTTATGGAAGGCAAGGCTCTGTTGTTCAAGATATTCTCAGGTCTTGACTGCTTCGACATCGAAGTGGACGAAAAAGACCCCGAAAAATTCATACAGGTCGTAAAAGCAATATCACCGACATTCGGCGGCATCAACCTCGAAGACATCAAAGCCCCACAATGCTTTGAAATCGAACGCCGCCTGAAAGAAGAATGCAACATTCCCGTAATGCACGACGACCAGCACGGCACAGCCATAATCTCGGCTGCCGGACTGCTCAACGCACTGGAAATACAAGGCAAGAAAATCGACGAGGTGAAGCTCGTTGTAAACGGTGCAGGTGCTGCAGCCGTGTCGTGCACTCGCCTATACATTGCATTGGGTATCAAGAAAGAGAATGTGGTAATGTGCGACAGCAAGGGTGTGCTCAACCGCAAACGCACAGGGCTGAACCCCCAAAAACAAGAGTTCGTCACCGACCGTGACATCGACACTCTTGCCGAAGCAATGGTAGGTGCCGACGTATTCCTCGGATTATCGGTAAAAGACGTGGTTACCCCCGAGATGTTGCTCACTATGGCTCCAAAGCCAATAGTGTTTGCCCTTGCCAACCCCGACCCCGAGATAGATTATAACACAGCCGTGCAAACACGCGACGACATCATAATGGCAACAGGCCGCTCCGACTATCCCAACCAGATAAACAACGTGCTGGGATTCCCATACATCTTCCGTGGCGCGCTCGACTGCGGCGCAACTGCCATCAACGAGGAGATGAAACATGCTGCCGTACATGCCATTGCCGACCTGGCCAAGAAAGCCGTTCCTTCGGTGGTGAATGCAGCCTACGAAATGGAAGGGCTGAAGTTCGGGAAAGACTACATTTTGCCAAAGGCTCTCGACCCGCGCTTGATTACAACTGTGTCGCCTGCCGTGGCCCGCGCTGCAATGGAATCGGGTGTCGCAACACGCCCCATTGACGACTGGGACGCATATCGTGCCCGGCTGCGCTCGATAATGGGCTTCGACAACCAGTTGATGCGCCGCTTTACCGAAGAAGCGAAAAAGAACCCGCAACGTGTGGTATTTGCCGAAGCAAACACCAACAACATGTTGCAAGCTGCCGTGTTGGCCCGCAACGAAGGCATCTGCATTCCTATCCTGCTCGGAAACGAAGAAATGATTGCCAAACGCGCCGACAAGCTGGGCCTGAACATCGATGGTATCGAAATCGTAAATCTGCGGCACGACCGTGAAGCCGACCGCCGTGAACGTTATGCGCACATTCTCACCGAAAAACGCCAACGAAACGGCGTGACCCTGCCCGAAGCTCGCGAAAACATGTTTGACCGCAACTACTTCGGCATGATGATGGTGGAAACGGGCGAAGCCGATGCCATGATTACCGGTACATACCCAAGCAACCGCCGACAAGTGGCCGAAATTGCAAAGAACGTGATTGGCATCAGGCCAAGTTTCAACCACTTCGCCACAATGCACATCATGAATACGCGCCGAGGCACATACTTCCTTGCCGACACATCTATAAATGCCGACAACGACACCGACACTCTTGTTGACATTGCCCGCCTGGCTCGCACCGCTGTCGAATATTTCGCACAAGAACCTGTCATTGCAATGCTATCATACAGCAATTTCGGCTCAAACATGGACTTGAAGAGCCCACGCATGGTGCACGAGGCTGTTGAAATCATGCAGCAACGCTACCCCGAATTGCTCATCGATGGTGAAATGCAAGTACACTACGCGCTCAACAAAAAACTGCGCGACAAGAACTTCCCATTCAACCGCCTGAAAGGGAAAGATGTCAACACGCTGGTATTCCCCAACTTGAGTTCGGCTAACACTGCCTATCGCACACTGCTCGAAATGGGTTCGGCCGAAATCATCGGCCCGATACAGATCGGTCTTAACAAACCTGTACACATGACCACAATCGACGCATCGGTGCGCGACATCGTTAACCTCACCACAGTGGCAGTAATCGATGCCGCCGTTTACGAGAAAATGGGTTCCAGCGCATCAAACGACAAGTAACCCACACACCCTACAATACCCCAAAAGAGCGGAAATGCCGTGTCGAACTGGCATTTTCGCTCTTGTTTTTTTATACTGTCTGTCAATCTATAAGACCCCAGCTTCTATCTATCAAAAAATCGGCAATATGCCTGTGCTTTACACCTTCAATATTATCTTGCCACACATCATCCATGCTCACCACAAACTTAGGATAATTGTCGCCTATAGATAACAATGGAGCAAATTCACGTTCCACAGTAGCATCAGACTCCATGCGATATGTCACCTGAACATATATCTTTTCATTACCTTGCACCCCCACGAAATCCACTTCGCGATTGTTATACTTGCCTATATACGTGTCATATCCACGACGTACCATTTCCCAATAAACTATGTTTTCCAATGCGCCCGAAATCATTCTGTCCTTGTATCCCATAACAGCATAAATCAAAGAAAGATCGCTAACAAAATATTTCTCGTTGGTCTGTAGTCGTTCTTTCCCTATTATATCGTAGCGTGGCACACGCTGCAATATAAATGCACCTTGTAATGCGTTCATGTAATTATAGATGGTATTAATATCTACTTTCCTCTGCTGACTTTTAAAATAATCTGCTATATTTTTTGCATTCAACCTATTGCCAATGTTGTCGAAAACAAACCTTACTACACGTTCCAGCAATTCCACATTGCGAATGCCATGCCGTTGCACCGTGTCACGCAGAATCACCGACGAGTATATGTCATACACCAACTTATAAATCGAATCATAGCTATAATTGCCTGTGTGAACAGCTGGAAAGCCGCCCATGCGAATGTATTTGAGAAATTCACCGCGCAATACATCCTTGTCGGCATTGGCGACATTATGGAAAAGAAGATACTCACCAAACGACAATGGCATTATACGAAAACTCACATAGCGTCCCGCTATATATGTCGATAACTCTGATGACAACAACCTTGAGTTAGAACCTGTCACGTAAACGTCAACATCCCAATCAACCATGAACGAATCAACAGCTTTTTCCCATCCTTGCACTTCTTGCACTTCGTCAAGCAAGATATACACCTTGTCTCCAACCATCTCGACTCGTTTTTTTATATAAAGGTATAGCGATTTTGCGTCAACAATGTCCATCCATTCGAAACTTTCAAAATTCATATAAATTATACGTTTCTTTGGCACTCCCCGACGCTCTAATTCTTCTTTTATCAATTGCAACACAACCGACTTTCCACACCTGCGAATACCAGCTATCACCTTGATAACCGGACGGTCTATAAATGGTCGTATTTTACCCATATACAATTCACGGTCAATCATCGCAATAATATTTTAGGGTTATAACTGTAAATATAGCACTTTATCTAATACTTTTTATGGCTATAACCCTAAACAATCTTATTCTACTGAAAAAAATACACTGCTACACCTAGCCACACAATTTGCCCAAATGGCTTCCAGCGGAATACGGCTTCGGAGATGCCGCACTAAACGACACCTCCGAAGCTGCTTAGTGCATAGCTGTATTAACTTTTACATGCACTTTGCAAGGTAACTGTGCATCGTTGACAATGCTGCTTGCGAAAAACGGTAGCTACCATCGGCAGGACGCACCACACAGCGGGCTACAGACACCGATGGCACATCGCCCGGCGATAACGAATACAGCACCAGGCGATTGTCATGCAGCACTGCCACAGGTGCATAAATGTCGCCACGCAAATAAATGTTACGCTGGCACATCGCCTCATACGAACCAGGCTGATAAAATCGTGTCACGCCGCATTTCCAACCGCCGAGCTTCCATTCCACCAGGCGCACACACTGCGATGGCAACAGCACTGTTACAACTCCCTCGTCGTCGATTTGGGGCGACACGTCGCCACTAAGGTCTTCCACTGGCAACAACGACGCATCGCCATGCCACAATAGCCACGCATACCATTCCTTTATGTCTAACAGCAACACTTGGTCGATGTCGATGCCGTCGTCACGCTCTATGGTGCAGTCGCGCCGTGCCGGCAGCAGCCGCAACCGTGTTTTCCACAATTCGAGCATCTCCTCTTCATCAAGGTTAAACATCATATTGTCGTTCATGGTACAAGATAATTTTCAGTTCATCACAAAGTTACGTCCACCATTACCCGCTGGCACACTCAAAAGGCACAAAAAAATGTTGGAGCTTGTAGCTGATGTACAAGCTCCAACACTTATAATGGGTCGATATAAGCTATTTTGCTTATATATTAATAACCATAATTCTGGTCTGACGACGGGATAGCATCGTTGGTCGAGAATTCAACACGCGGAATCGGGAAGAGTTGGTTCTTGATGAGGTACTCGTTCCAATCCGATTCAGACGGATTTTCATTGTCGAGCGGATACCAGTATTCACGCCAGCGAGCGGTGTAGTTCACGCTCAAGCCATAGTGGTAGCAAGCGCTGGTGATGCTGTCGTTGTTGTTGCGCAGCAACACTTGCTTGCGCCATTCGATACCGCGGCGGCGAGTGTCGGTGAAACCATCAAACTCGGCGCAAAGCTCGAAGAGGCGTTCATTAAAGATATATTCGCGAAGGTCGCTCTGGCCCATTCCGCTGATTGCCTTCGGATAAACACCGTCACCGCCAGTAGATTGGCGAGCACGGTTAAGCACGCGGTTTACATACTCTATAGCAGTACCGGTGTTACCAAGTTCGTTCTCAACGTCGGCCATCAACAGCAAGAAGTCGGCGTAACGGTAAACATACAGGTTGTTGTCGGCATAACGACCCGAGCAGTTTTGCGTCATATATTTGCCGAAGTATGACCAGTCGTTGATATTCCACGAGTCGGGTTGCTTGGTCTTGCAAAATTCTGCACGAACAATCGAGTCAAGTTCCGATGGCTTCGGGTTGCGCACATCAGCAAATTGCTCGTTGCTGTAATCGCCAGGAGCATTCGTCGAAGGTATCGTATAGTTAATCGAATCGACAATCTGCCTTGTGGTCGTAACAACTGGCACTTTAATAGGCGGACGGCCCGGACGCACAACCGAGTCAACCCATGTCGTGTCGTTCACTTGCTTAGAAACCAATGGATATGCCGTTTGCAATTCGTCGGATTCTGCGCCGTTGATGTATTTATACCACTTCGAGATGAAAGTATAGTCGAGGCGAGGGTCGCCTTGGTAGGTACCACGTGCCCAGTTGTAGAATGCCTTGCTTGGCTGGGTACGACCCCACGATTCACCCACCGAGCTGTTTTGCGGCGAGAATGTCCAGTGGAGCGAGTTGTAACCCACGTTTTCGGTAGTGTTCATTGTAGCGTCGATGACGAATACAAATTCCTTTGAGAACGACAACCTTTCGCCGCCAAAGAGGGTGCGGAAGTCCGATTCGAGGTCAAATACATTTTCGAGGAACACCGAGTCGCCATATTCCTTGGCCTGAGTGAAATAGGTGTGGCTCGATTGCATCTCGGGCCATTCTTGCTTCAACTGGCCAGATGCCCAAGCGTCGCCCTGCTCGGCTGCCCAAGCGTTGCAACCCATCAACCAATACAACTTGGCCAAATAGGCGTAGGCCGATGCCTTGCAAGGTGCGGTAGGTGCGCCCGATTCAAGCACCGATTCGTGGTCGAGGTCGGGAATTGCCTCGGTCCAGTCCTTTATGATTTGGTCAAGCACTTCCTGACGCGATGCGCGCGGTTGGGGAATGTTGTCCTTGTCGGTAGGTACGAGGCGCAATGGCACACCGCCCCAGAAGTTGTAGAGCGAGTAGTAGCACACGCCGCGCATGAATTTGGCTTGAGCCACCATGTTGGCCTTATTGTCAAACTCCGAGCTGCGGTCGCTCTCGCAAGCCTCTATGAATATGTTACAGTTTGAAATGGTCTGGTAGAGTGCACCCCAGGCACGGTCGTTAAACTCATTGTCAATCGATATGCTGCCATCGACATATTGAGCACGGATATCCGACATGTAATATGATGTCCAGCAAATACCCGATGATTCGGTACTCATCTCGGGCAGCAACTGTGCAAACGACCCTTGTATAGCCATCAAGCCGTAGATGCCGTTCAACGCCATTTGTGCCGATGCTTCGCTCGAATACACAATTTCTTCGTTGGTAGTGTATTTCGGGTCTTCGTCAAGGCATGAACTCAATAACAGCAAACCCGACAAGAGGCATAATGATATTTTTTTCATAATTGTTGTTTTCTGTAAGTTTTAGGTTAGAATGATACGTTAAGACCGACAATGTATGAACGCGTGTTCGGGTACGAGCTCATGTCGATGCCCGGGCGTGTTCCGTCGAATGCGAAGCTGTTAACTTCGGGGTCGTAACCCGAATAATTGGTGATGCAGAATGCGTTCTTCACCGATGCATATACGCTGATGTTGGAGAAGCGTATTTTTTGCACGATGCTCTTCGGCAGGCTGTAAGCGAGAGTGATATCAGAGCAGCGCAAGAAGCTTGCACCTTCAATATACTTGTCAATCACAACGCGCGGAGTGGTCGAGTGCATCGACGGGGTGGTGTTGCTGTAGCTTGCACCTATCCACGGGTTGTTCTCGCGATACATGTCATAGAATGCTTCCTTAGTCACCATCTGGGCCGATTGCGAAGGCAGACCGATGTAGCGAGTGTTGGTGTTGAGCAGGTCATTGCCCTTAGTGCCGTTGAATGCAAGCGACAATGAGAGGTCTTTCCAACGGAACGATGTCTGGAAACCGTATGTGAAGTCGGGGTTCGGGTTGCCAAGTATCACCTTGTCTTTATCGTCAACAACACCGTCCTTGTTCTGGTCAACAAACTTGAGGTTACCGGCCGACAGTGCACCTACCGATTGGGTCACTTCGTCCAAATACGGGTCGTTCTCTTGGATAATGCCATCGGTAGCGTAGCCGTAGAAGAGGCCCGGAGCTTCGCCCTCGATGAAGATGTTGGCTTGACCGAAGTGGTCGCCAATCGAGTTACCCATGTAGGCTTTCCAGTGTTGGCCTGTTCCCCATTCTTCTTCGGGCAAACCGAGGTTGCGGATTTCGGGGTCGTTAAATGCTATGTTACCCGAGAGTTCCCACGAGAAGTCTTTCGTGTCGATGATGTAGCCCGTGAGGCTGATTTCGATACCGCGGTTGCGCATGCTACCTTGGTTGATATACATATATTTGTAACCTGTCGAGGCTGGAAGCTCCTTCTGGATAAGAAGGTCATTGGTCGTCTTGTGATAGAGGTCAACGCTACCGGTGATGCGGTTCTTGAGGAATGCGAAGTCGAGGCCGACGTTGTATGAGCGTGTACGCTCCCACTTCAATTCGTCGTTCGGCAACTTGTCAACCACAAGGCCCGACAACTTGTTACCGCTACCGTCGGCTGTTTGCACTGCGATAGTACCGCCGCTGTAAGTGTCAACAAGCGATGTGCCGTAGGTCGAGAATGTGCTATACGGGTCGATTGACTGCGAACCAGTTTCACCATAGCCGGCACGAACCTTCAATTGGTTAATCCAGCGAATATCCTTCATGAAGTTTTCTTGCTCCAAGCGCCATGCAACGGTGGCTGCAGGGAAGTAGGCCCAACGCTTGCCCTCGGCAAACTTACTGGAACCGTCGCCACGGATAGATGCAGTCAACAAGTAGCGGCCATCAAGGAAGCTCAAGTTGGCACGTGCCAAGAACGACAGCAGCTGGTAGTCGGCTTGAACAGGTTGCTTAACCTCGGTGTTACCGGCGATATGCATACCATTCAGACCGAAGTCATATATTTCAAAGTTGTTACCAACAGTCGTTTGTTGGAGCGAGCTGTAATCGTCGTATGTAAGACCGGCAACAGCATTGATGCTAACGAGGTCTTTTACGTCATAGTTGAACGAGAACACATTTTCCACCGTGTAGTTGCTACGGTTGAATGTCAATTGCGACAGGTAACCGTTCTGCATCGAACCAGTGTAAAGCGTGATGTCATACCAGCGGTCGCGGTTTTGCAATGCGATGTTACCACCGGCGCGCAAGTTATAGGTCAAGTATTTGCAGATGTTCCACGAGAGGTCGAGCGAGCCGCGGAATGTCTTTTCCTGAGTGCGGTCGTCATAGTCCTCTACCCATGTCCATACCGTTGCACGGTCGGCAAGGTTAGGAGTTTCTGCCTCCATTTCCTCTTGTGTACGTATGTAAGGTGCGCTGGTAAGGGCCACGTTCGACACGGCACCCGTTGCACCACCAGTGGTGTTACCACCGGCCATCATGTCGTTCTCCTTGATTGAGCCGTTGAGCGACATGGCCAGTTTCACTGTCGGCGACAATTCGGCATTCAAGTTCACACGCAAGTCGCCTTGACGCAAGCCTGTTCCTTGCACCAGACCTTCGATATTCTTGTACGATGCCGAGGTGAAGTAGGTGATTTTTTCGCTACCGCCGTTCACCGTCACGTTGTAGTTTTGCGAGAATGCCGAGCTGTAAATCTCTTTCTGCCAGTCCATGGCATTCAAGATACGCCACACGTCGTCCTCGTTTTCGCGGTATTGTTCGCCGATTTTACGGTAAACAGTTCCGTCATTTTCAATATGGTATTGGAAGAAGTCGTTCCACACCGTTTCGCCCGTTTTATCGTCAATTTTAGTAAGCTTCCAGTCGTCGTAGCTACCGCCGTTTGCCACGTCGGGACCACCGTAAATCATGCGACCGATGGCATACTCTTCAAGGTTCATCATGTCGATGAGCTTGGCGGCGTTGGCTACTGTGAAGTTGGCCGATGCTGTCACCGAGGTCTTGCCCGATTTACCACGCTTGGTGGTAATGAGGATTACACCGTTGGCACCACGCGAACCATAAATAGCCGTTGCCGATGCATCCTTGAGCACTTCGATACTCTCGATGTCGGCAGGGTTCAACGACGTCAGCGGGTTGGTGGCAATGGTGAATGTACCGTCGTCACTGCTTGCGAACTCACCGGTCGAGGCTTGCGGAATGTTATCGATTACATAGAGTGGCTGGTTGTCGCCGCGGAGCGAGTTGGCACCACGGATTGTTACCGACGATGCTGCACCCACTGCCGATGAAGAGGTACCTACCGACAGACCGGCAATCTTACCTTGCAACAGGTTGTCGATACTGGTCACCTTGGCTGCATCTTGGTCGGTCGGCTTCAGTTGCGAAACGGCACCCGTCAAGTCGCGCTTCTTTACCGTACCATAACCAACTACCACTACCTCGTCGAGTTCCTGGGCGTTCTCTTCCATGGTAACGTCGATCTTCGTCTGGCTGCCCACGGTGATTTCCTGTGGCGTCATGCCCACGAAGCTGAATGTGAGGACTGACTCCTGGGAGGGAACTTGGATGGTGTAATTCCCGTCGAAGTCGGTGGCCACGGCCTTGCTTGTGCCCTTGACCGTGACCGTTACTCCCGGCAGACCGAATTGGTCGCCGTCAACTACTGTACCCGTCACCGTTATCTGCGCGTAGGCACTCGTCATGCCTATTATCAGTCCCAGCAACAGGATGTAACGCTTTAGTAAATTCATGTTGTTGTTTTTAGGTTGCCGGGGGTAGCCCCCGGCTGGTTTGTTAATTGTTTAGTATTATTTTATCGCAATCTTTACTGTATGTTTTTCGCCACCTTGAGTCACACGCAGCAGATATACTCCACGCTGAATGTCATCGATGGCAAATGTGCTCACCTTCGTGGTCAACGGCTGTTGCATTACACTGCGGCCATCAACGGCATACACTACCAGCGTGGCTGGTGTGTCGCTGTCGGCAAGCGTCACGTTCAGTGTATTGCCATCTTGTGCAGCAGTGAACAACTCGGCCTTGCGTGTGGCAAGCACGTTGCGAACTGCCGACAGTCCCATGTTGATTTCGGTCACTACCGTATCAACATTCGATGCAATCACCTCGTTCTGTGCACGAATCAGGCTCTTGTAGTCGCTAACTTTCAAGTCGTTACCCATATCGAAGTACATAGTACCGCGCACGTCATTATCGATGATGAACTGCTGTTTTTGCTTCACAAGGGTTTGGCCATTGAAATAGTGAGTTACACCGTTGCCATATACCCACTCGTTCAAGTCGGGGTCGAAATTGTCGTCGTTGTAACCGTTGTCAAACAAGTCTTTGTATCCACCCTCACCCGAATAACGTTGCGTTGTCGGATATGAAAGCAGCAATTGTTCATCGGGATAGCCATAGCTGTTGAAACGATTATAAGCGAGCAAATAACGCTCATAATCTATTGTATCCCAGTCGTAAATCTGCATGGTGAAGTAATCAACGCCCGAGAGCAGGTCAAGGTCGAAACCATCCCAGTTCCAGCCGTGCAGCGAGCACGAGAGTGTCTTCTCGGGATAATCTACCATTACTTCGTTAATCAGGCGGCCTACTACATTGTTATACATCGCCCATTGCTCGTCGTTGTTCATCCACTCAAGGTCAACGTCCAATCCGTCGAAGTCTTTAATCAATTCCTTGCAGTCGCGAATGAAGTTATCGACATGTTCCTCCTGATTGAGTACGTCGTGCCACCCTTCATTGGCGATGCCCGAAATCAGACCAAGGCGGAATTTATAACCCGTGTGGTTTTTATAGTAAGTGTCGCTAAGATACTGCACAATGGCCTTACAGCTTTGCGAGTCCTTACCGATGTCGTCAGGGTCGTCACCCTTGTAGTAGGTACACAGAAATATGTTATCCCAAACGCCTATGTTCCACTCGTAACCTTCCACGGCATCGGTCGAAATGACGTTTTGACGGTCACTACCCCAAATCATGAATTCGTCGATTTTACCCTTGAGGTTCTTACCTACGGTCATCGTGCTGCCATCGGCAAAATTTGGAACACTCGTAATCGTCATATCGTTGCCACCGACAGTAACTGCGCCGACACTCGACGACATGCGGTGGTGCAATGTCGAAACAAATTCGCCATTTTCGTCATACTCACCTATGCCGATATATATCGGGTTGATGCCGCGTGATGTACCCACCGAACCGCGAGTTGGCTGCAGATACACGGCCACAAATTGCCACTTACCCACTTCGAGCTTATCGGGAAGCGTGGCAGTGGTGCCGCAAAGGTCAACAATGAGTTCGTGGTCGGCTTCGGCACCAAGTTTTACAACTATGCACTCGTCATCGCTGGCATAGTTAGAATAAATTTCGGCACCTTCTGTCCATTCGTCAATATAAACCCAGCCTTCTACCGTACCCCTTTGCGAAGGTTCATGTCCTGTAGCCGACTCAGTATTGAATGGCACACGAGCATATCTGGCGACCATCTGCGACCCCTCACCGTTGAACGACATCACGCCCGTGCGGCCTTCCCACTCTTCAATGTAATCAACATTGGTGGGCGTGCATGAATTATCTGGCCATTCGGGTATGACTGAACCGTCGGTTTGCAACTTGCCGGCAAGGAAAATCACATCGTTGGTCATCAAAAACATATCACGGTCGATGTTGATGCGGTCGGTGAACCGTTGCATATTGGTGTAGCCAGCCACCACGCGGTAGCGGAACAGCGCATTGTCGGTCACTTCAACCTTGGTGACACCATCAAGCACGCCATTGTGGTGATGCGAGCCATTTGCACAACGGTAGTCGTACAAGTTGGTTTCCAATCCGGCCTGGTCGCATTTCCAATAAGCGGCCAATGCGTCGTAATTGTCGTTGAAGCGGTTAAGCGTGTTTTGCCAGAAGAAATCTTCTTGTTCGAGCGCACGCGACCACACACGTATTTCGTCCATCTCGCCATGCAACCCCTCGGCAATCACGCAGTCGGGAGTGGTAAGTGCCGAAGCAGTAGGTTCAAAAGTCGCTGGCAACTCGCCGCTCACATTCACCTCGTTATTATTGACATAAGCCCGTACTACGCCATTGCTTATTGTTACGGTAAGTTGCGTCCAGTTGCCCACGACACCATCGGCAGTGAATGTGGCCGAACCGTCGCCTGCCGACACAACAAACTCCCCTTCGGTTGCACCCATGTCGAGCGAGAAGTTGTCCTGCCCGATAAGAGTGGCCTGAGTCCATGCCGTCGGACGCAGCCACATTTGCAGTGTGGCCTCACTTGCGTTGTCGAGTTCGGTGATGCCATACACCTCCACCCTACCTGTGCCGTCAGCATTGCTGATGGCAAGGTTGGTGGTTTGTGCAAATGCACCAGCCGCCGATGCCGTCAAAAAAAGATATGTAAATAACCTTTTCATAAGAAAAATAGGCCCTCACCCGACCTCCCCCCAAAGGGGGAGGAGGACTAAGTAATACGCCACCCTGTGAACCACATAGTTGGCCTCCCCTTCGGGGGGAGGTCGGGTGGGGGCTTCTTTTTTATATTTTTACTTAATAACTATCTTTACAGTATGTTTCTCGCTACCTTGAGTCACACGCAGCAGATATACTCCACGTTGCATGTCGTCAATAGCTACAGCAGTAACCTTGTCGTTCAGCGGCTGTTGCATCACTGCGCGGCCATCAACTGCATACACATCGAGCGTAGCAGGAACGTCGCCATCGGCAAGTGTCACATTGAGTGTCGAGCCACTCTGTGCAGCTGTGAACAATTCGGCTTTGCGTGTGGCAGCAATGCTTTGCACGCTCGACGGACCCATCGTCACTTCTGTAACCAATGTATCTACGTTGGCCGAAAGCACATCGTTCTGTGTGCGAATCAAGCTCTTATAGTCGTCCATCGGCAGGTCATTTGCCATGTCAAAGTACATGATGCCAGCCAAGTCATTGTCAATCACATATTGAGCCTTCTGCCTCAACTGAGTCTGGCCAGTGAAATAGTAGGTCTTTCCGCCTGTAGTCCACTCGTCCAAGTCGGGGTCAAAATTATCGTCGTTGTAACCATAACTGTCAAAGAGGTCTTTGTAACCTTCTTCCGACGAACCAGTCATGATGAGCGTTGCGTATGACATCTCGATTTTGTCTTTGCCGAAGCCCCAAGCAAGCCATTTATCGCCATATTGTTTATAGCGGTCGTATGACGGGAAGATATTCGGGCCATATTGCTGGAATGTGAAGTAATCGACACCGTCGAGCAACGTCTTGTCAAATCCGCTGTACGACACTTCGTGCAGCGAGCAAGAGAAAGTCTTCTCGGGAGCATCGCTCATCACTTCTTCAATCAAGCGACGTACAACGTTGTTATATACGTTCCATTGGCTGTCGCTATACATCCACTCAAGGTCAACATCAAGTCCATCACACAAAGCAAGCATTTCTTTTGCGTCACGAACAAGGTTGTCAACGCATTCCTCTTTGTTGAAAACATTCAACCAACCGCTGTTGGCCAAACCCGAAAGTATGCCTATGCGAATCTTCGCACCACGATAACCATCGTAGTAGCTGCGCATAAATTCAATCACGCCTGGTATGCTTTGCGAATCCTTACCCATATCATCGGGGTCGTCGCACTTGAAATACGAGCAAAGGAAGATGTCGTTCCAAGAACCTGTGTTCCACGTATAGCCCTTGGTGGCATCGTTGGCAATCGACCCTTGACGGTCGCTACCCCAAATCATAAATTCGTCGATTTTGCCACTGAAGTTCTTACCTATTGTCATCGTCGCGCCTTCATTGAAGTTTGGCACAGTTGTGATTGTCATGTCGTTGCCGCCAACAGTCACAGAGCCAACACTTGATGACATACGATGGTGGATGGTCGAAGTGAACTCGCCATTCTCGTCATATCCACCTATACCTATATATATAGGGTTGATGCCACGAGATGTACCCACCGCACCGCGAGTTGGCTGCAGATACACGGCCACATATTGCCACTTACCCACTTCAAGCTTGTCGGCAAGCGTACCAGTAGTGCCGCAGAAGTCAACAACGAGTTCATGCCCGGTTTCACTACCAAGTTTGATGATTACACATTCATCATCGCTTATATAGTTGGAATAAATCTCGGCACCTTCGTTCCATTCGTCAATGTAAACCCAGCATTCGTATGTGGCACGTTGCGTTGCCTCGTGGCCGGTAGAAGTTGTGGGGTTAAAAGGTACACGTGCGTCGGCCGACACCATTTGAGAACCTTCGCCATTAAACGATATTACGCCCGTTCGGCCTTCCCATTCGTCAATGTAATCAACATTAGTCGGCGTACCGCTATTGTCGGGCATTTCGGGGAAGAGCGAACCATCTTCTTGCACCTTGGCCGACAGCAATATCACGTCGTTGGTCAGCAAGAACATATCACGGCTTATATATGGACGGTCGGTAAAGCGCATGATGCTCGGCACATAGCCGGTCACACGGCGATAGCGGAAAGCGGCGTTGTCGGTCACTTCCACGCGGGTCACGCCACTGAACTCGCCATGATGCCCGCCGCCATCGATGTGCTTGTAGTCCACAAGGTTGGGGCATTGGTCTTGGTCGCATTTCCAGTATGCTGCAAGTGCGTCGTCGTTGGGATTCCACTTGTTCAGCGTGTTTTGCCAATAGAAATCGTCCTGTGCCAATGCGCTGGTCCACACGCGCATTTCGTCCATCTCGCCATGCAGCCCCTCGGCTATCACGCACCCGAGGTCGTCGGCGGCAAGTGTGGTGGCGGCAAACTCGGTATCGAGGTCGCCCGTGACACTGGCTGCTTCATTATTTATATAAGCGTTTACCACGCCTTGGCTCACTGTTATAGTCAGTTGCGACCATGTGTTCACAAGGTCGTCTGTGGCGGTTATTGTCGCCGACTTGTCGCCAGCAGCCACTATGAATTGCCCGGCTGTGGCACCCATCTCAATCGAGAAATTATCTTGCCCTATGAGAGTCGCTTGCGTCCACGCCGTCGGCCGCAGCCACATTTGGAATGTTGCTTCCGAGCTTCCGTCAAGCTCGGTGATGGTATATACCGATACCTTGCCCGTACCGTCGGCATTGCTGATGGCATAGTTGGTGGTCTGCGCCGACACCGTTGCCGCAGTCATTGCCGCAAGGGCAAAAGCACCTGTCAATATCTTGTTCATATTATATATGGGTAAAATAGGTTTGTTTTGCTATTTGTTTAGGAAGTATGTAATGGTTGCAGTTTCTTTGCAATTGCTTGGCTATGCGCAAAGCGTAACAATCACGAAACGAGAGGCTGCCACACCCACCCATCGTGCTACTTTGGCATCAATTTCTCATTTTTTGGGGAACAACGATTTATTTTGGTCACAATGGCGCAAGGCGTTCATGCAACCAAAATCGAGGAAAAGGGAAACATCGTAGGGACGCACGGCTCGTGCGTCCGTATGCAGGTTATAACATTACACCCAAATGCGGTGTAAAAACGGACGCACGAACCGTGCGTCCCTACGAGTTTATGATTTTTACAGAATTACCTTCTTGGCTGTGCCACCAACCTTAACAACGTAAACGCCGTTGGCACCTTCCATGTCGATAGTTTCAACAGTAGCAGGAGCAGCAACCTTCTTAACCATAGCACCGCTGAGGTTGTAAACCTCGATGGCTGCATCGGCATCGATTACTGTAATACCACCATTGGCAGCAGTTACAACAACATCGTTGCTCAACACGCTTTCAACCGAAGTAGTTGCAGGTTCGTCGGTATAGTCTTGATATACTTCAGCTCCTGGAACATTTGCATCGTCGATATTGTCTATCACTTCGATTCTCGGGCTGCGGAACAAGATAGTAGAAGCATTTGCGACATTAATGAGGTTCATCTTTATCACGATAGGCAACTCCTTGTAATCAGAAGCGCTGTTATCATTGAGAGTCACATCAATCACAGTCTTCATCCAATCTTCCTTATAGCCACCATAGAATGTGGTGTATGCGGTGCGATAGCCACCATCAGCCAAACCTGTGTTTTGGTCTATGCCATCCCAATGAGAAGTTCCGATTTGGAATTGGATTTGAGCTTGTTCAAGGTCGGTGATTACACGAGTGTACCACGAAATTCGGTAGTTCCTTCCAGCAGCCATAGGCTTTTGAGAATCTTCGTTACCGCTAAGCCAGAACAATGTGGTATTGCCGTAAGTACCCGAAGACACTTCCCAAGGTGTGCCACCGGCATAATTCCTATATGCCTCAGGAGCAGCATCACCCACGATGCACAATACATTTTCTTGCCAGGTTTCACCAGTTCCAGTTTCGGTAAAGTTAAGCTTAACAATGCGCGAAGCGTCATAGAACGGTTCGAAAGCAGCAAAAGTGCCCTCTACGTCAGTCCAAGCAGAAGAGCTTTGGCCAGTTTCACCATTCAGGCCATTCATTGCAACAAATACGCCACCCAGACCATCGTCAGCGCCACGGTAAGGAGCCTGACCGCCCCAAGCACACGAAGCCATATCTTTGCGGAAAATAGCTTCTGCACTACCTTCAGTCATTTGGTCGAAACGCCAATATTGAGGTGCCAAGTTAGCAGCATCATCTGGCATGTCAGCAGCCATCATGCCCAAAGTGCACAATGCTGCAGCCGATAAAAGTAAACTTTTCTTCATAATTGTTTGTTTTTAGTGGTTGTTTATTAGTTTGTTTTTTATTTCATACCATTCTGCCATCCATCACCCTCCGTGAAAGCATAAGCCCCAAGAAGCGCAAAAGCCGCAAAAGTCCCAGTAGCGGCACTTCACACCCTCTGCGGCAACGCCGACACGCAAGAGGCATCAGAAACAGCACAATGGTTTGAATTATTCATGTTGTTTATGTTCTTTAGTAGTTTCTATATTCCTGTTTTCGTTCAATCAAGCAATAAACGCATAGTCGGCATGACTGTTTGTCAGCCCCCTTAACTTTTCAGAAAGAAAACCAGCAAGTTTTCATGTTGAAATACTCAAAGCGGCACCTGCCATTTTCCTTCCGTTACAAGTCCAAAAACAAGCCTGAACCGCTCCTCATTTTCTTTCAAAATCCCGCCATCACATAATCTCTAACGGCATTTTGTTGATGCAAATATAAGCATAGTTTTTATTCCGTGCAAAATATTTTGCGCATTCTTTGCTAAAATAGTGTCATACCGACATTTACAACCCCATTTTTTCTTTCGCCGCATCACGGCGGCGCATTGGCATTTTACCATTTGCCGGCATTCTGTCTATCCGCCGCAGCAACAACACCCTGCGGCAAAAACCGTCCACCACCACACTCCCATGTTACAGCCACTTAAACCACCAGACTCTAAATAACGCCGTTAACTACTAATTAGCAGTACACCCCAATTACCATTTCTATACATAAAACCCGATAACGCATATCGCACAAAAAGCTGAACTGCTGCAATTTACCCACCCCCAAGTTGGAAAAATTAAAAAACACATAACCTACCAGAAAACACACACGCATAATTTCAAACGCCCATAAAGTCGTTATTTGGAATGCACTTGCTGCCCCCCTCCCAACACGCAGCCACGACTATCATTATATTAAATGATTCTCCGCAAAAACGTGAACAAATCGACAGGAATGCTTAGGTCGGCGAGAGTTCCTGCAACTCCGCCTTAACGAGCTATGTGGGTCGGCGAAGCCGTCCAACTTTCACGTAACCGCCGGTGACAAGGGGGTGTATCAAAATTGCATATTTGTAACATCGTAGAGCCGTAGCGCGCCGCACGGCTCGTTTATTACCACATTGTAAGTGTTTGTCACACAATTGGATGCAATCTACACAGACGAGCCGCGGCGCGCCACGGCTCTACATAATTGCCTGTCTGTAATTGCTGATTGTTTCAGGCATCACTATTTTGATACACCCTCGTTACCGCCACAGTGCAAGGGCGGCGAAGCCGTCCAACTCTCATGTAACCGGCGGTGACAAGCCCTAACGGGGCGCAGGAACCGTCGGAAAGAACGCCCCACTGTAATGGGCCTCAAGGAGGTCCAACGTGCCACCACAAAACTCATGTTGCCATATCTGTGCCGGTTCGCAATGGAGCTTCGTTCGACCTCTTCGAGGCCGTTTCGCTGGTACACCCTTTCCGACGGTTCCTGCGCCCCGTTGGGGCTTGTCACCGCCGGTTAATGCAAGTGGTACGGCTTCGCCGCACTATATAGTGGATTAAATGAGATTGCCCGAGTTTTACATAGGCATATCAGCACCGCTTGAAACATTTTACTAAATTTGCAAACAAATACCAAGCACAATGAGCTACTCCAAAATCTTATACCACATAGTATTCCGCACCAAACGCAGCCTCCCGGCAATCTGCGAGGAACACGAAAAGGCACTTTACTCCTATATTTGGGGATTCCTCAAAAATCGCTCCTGTTTTCTCTATCGAATAGGCGGAACGCCCGACCACATACACATTCTCGTGCAAGTGCCAGTCACTGAATATATGCCCGACCTTATACGCGACATGAAAACCGCCGCACATCGTTTTGTTGCCGACAACCACAGCAAATTTCCATTGTTCGATGGTTGGGGAAAGTCGTACTGTGCCCTGTCGGTGTCGTATGGCGACAGGACACGAATAATCAATTACATCAAAGGGCAAAAGGAACACCACCGCAAAGCGTCATTGGCAGACGAACTAAAAAACATCTTCAAAGAGCATGATGTCGAATATGACACAAGATACCTGTTCACTGACTGAAATCAGCTTTGCAATGCCCAACGCACGCCTACAATTCCAGCGAATTGTCCTTCAAAAGGAAGTCATATATGCTCATAGTGGTAATTCCTGCGTCATCTCTCATGACCGGACACTCCTCGCCAACAATGATGAGTTTCTTGAACGAATCATCAACCTTCAGCAACGAAGCTCGCTCCTGCCGCACCGCCTCATTCCTGTTATTACCTTTATCATGCCATTACGCTGCAACGACACGAGTTCATCAATATATTTTCTCCGTTCTATTCGTTCCATGCTAATCGAAAAAGGTGTCATAAAGTGACATAGTTTTCGATTAGCGCAGTGCAATTGCCAATTGCCAATCGTCAATTGTCAATTGAAAAAAACACCCGGGGCGATGAATATCACAGCTCCGGGCCAAAATATAAAATTATGAAACAAAGTGTCAGTTGCGGTTGGCGCGCTTGCGCTCGTTCTCGTCGAGGATAATTTTGCGCAAACGGATATGATGCGGCGTAACCTCGACATATTCGTCGGCCTTGATATACTCAAGCGCTTCTTCGAGGCTGAACACCACCGGTGGCACGATGCGGGCCTTGTCGTCGGCACCCGAAGCTCGCATGTTGGTGAGCTTCTTCGACTTGGTGACGTTAACCACTATATCGTTCTCCTTGGCATTCTCGCCGACCACCTGCCCGGCATACACCTCTTCTTGCGGGAAGATGAAGAAACGCCCACGGTCTTGCAGCTTGTCGATGGCGTAGGCGTATGCCGTGCCACTCTCCATGGCGATGAGCGACCCGTTGGTGCGGCGTTCGATGTCGCCTTTCCACGGCTGATATTCAAGGAAACGGTGCGACATGATAGCCTCACCAGCCGATGCCGTCAGCACATTGGTGCGCAACCCGATGATACCGCGCGAGGGAATGTTGAATTCCATCTGTATGCGGTCGTTTTGCGTCGCCATCGACACCATTTCGCCCTTGCGGCGCGTAACCATGTCGATGATCTTGCTCGAATACTCCTCTGGCACATTTATCGACAACAATTCCACCGGCTCACACTTATTACCGTCGATTTCCTTCACTATCACCTGCGGCTGACCCACTTGCAGCTCATAGCCCTCGCGGCGCATGGTTTCAATCAGCACCGCCAAGTGCAACACGCCACGGCCATACACAGTCCAAGCGTCGTCGCTCTCGGTGCGAGCCACACGCAGTGCTAAGTTGCGGTCAAGCTCCTTGGTGAGGCGTTCGGCAATGTGGCGCGAGGTCACATACTTGCCGTCCTTGCCAAAGAAAGGCGAATCGTTGATGGTGAACGTCATCGACATCGTAGGCTCGTCGATGGCGATGCGCGGAAGCGGCTCAGGGTTGTTAACGTCGGCAATCGTGTCGCCAATCTCAAACCCTTCAAGCCCCACAATAGCGCAAATGTCGCCCGACATCACCGACTTTACACGCTTGCGCCCCATGCCTTCAAACACATGAAGCTCCTTGATGCGCTGCTTGCTCACCGAGCCATCCTTGCGGCACAAGGCAATATCCATGCCCTCACGCAACTCGCCACGGTGCACACGCCCGATTGCGATACGTCCGACGTATGACGAGAAGTCGAGCGAAGTAATAAGCATCTGTGCGTCGCCTTCAATCACTTGCGGTGCCGGGATATACTTGATGATGGCATCAAGCACGGCATTGATGTTGTCGGTAGGCTTTGTCCAGTCGTCGCTCATCCACCCATTCTTGGCCGAGCCGAAGATTGTCGGGAAATCAAGCTGGTCGTCGGTGGCATTGAGGTTGCACATCAGGTCAAACACCATGTCCTGCACCTCGATAGGCCGGCAATTGGGCTTGTCCACCTTATTTATTACAACAATCGGCTTCAATCCGATTTCCAAAGCCTTTTGCAGCACGAAACGCGTCTGCGGCATAGGTCCTTCAAAAGCATCAACAAGTAGCAGGCAACCGTCGGCCATGTTGAGTACACGCTCCACCTCGCCACCGAAGTCGGAGTGTCCCGGAGTGTCGATGATGTTGATTTTGTAACCGTTATAGTTTATTGAAACGTTTTTCGACAAGATTGTAATACCTCGCTCACGTTCCAAGTCGTTGTTGTCGAGGATAAGTTCCCCGGTGTTCTGATTGTCGCGGAACAGATTTCCGGCAAGCAACATTTTGTCAACCAATGTAGTCTTGCCATGGTCAACGTGCGCGATGATAGCAATGTTCCTGATATTTTGCATACACTTCCCTGAATTTCGGGTGCAAAGATAGTGCAAGGCGAGCGTAATAGCAAAAAATAGCTCGCTGTTTTTTTGCATTACCGAGCCGCAGCCTATCTTATTTAAAGTAGTGCAAGGCGAGCGTAATAGCAAAAAATAGCTCGCTGTTTTTTGCATTGCCGAGCCGCAACCTATCTTATCTAAAGTAGTGCAAGGCGAGCGTAATAGCAAAAAATAGCTCGCTGTTTTTTGCATTACCGAGCCGCAGCCTATCTTATCCAAAGTAGTGCAAGGCGAGCGTACACGTTTTTTAACGGCAACGGCAGCATAGTGCAATGATTGAGCAAAATAGTGTAATTATATGCCATACACTGTGCATAATTTTGCAGCATCGAGAATATAACCTAAAAACAAATATCACAATTAAATGAAACGTATTTTTACCTCAATCGCCATCGCGGCCACAATGACGGCGGCAATGGCACAAACCACCAACTTGTGGAGCGGCAGCCAACCCATCGACTGGAACACCGGCACGAATGTGACTATCGAAGCCGCTAAATTTGCCGATACCGACATCGCCGACCAAATCGCCATAGCCGTAACCGACGTGGCCGACCAATCGACCTACCCGCAAATAAGGCTCAGCGACGGTTCGTGGGGCGACCTTCCAGGCGGAGGTTCGGCAGCAATCCCCAACGGGGCGACCACTATGTCGTATTACGTCACTGCCGATATGCTCGCGGCACTGCAATCGTCGGGGCTGCTCATCGATGGATGCGGCTACACGCTCACCTCGGTTGACATCGTTGCCGGCAATGGCGGTGCCGGATATGAAAACTCGGTGTGGATAGGAAACACAGTCATCGACAGTTGGGACGTGTTCCAGCAAATATCGCCGTCAACATTTGCCAAGGCGCAAGAAGGGTTCTTGCTGCGCATGAAAATCGATAACCTCCAAGCGGGTGCGCAAGGCGGCATCTGCACCACCTCGTGGACCGATATGCCCGACGCGGCTGGCTTCACGCAGCTGAGCAGCAACTACTTTGAATACACCATCACAAGCGCGATGCTCGCCGAATTGCAGAGTGGCGGCGTAATAGTGCGTGGCATTGGCTACACACTTACTGCCATCGACCTCATCGACCCCGCTGCCATCGTACCGCTGGAACTCAACGTGCCTGTCACTGGCGACGACTGGGTGTGGAACCGCGACGAAATGCCGACGGTACAAGTGAAAATCACCAACCCGACGACAAACACCACCACGGCCGACGTGAGGGTGGAAGTACGCACCGACAAATTGCAAAGTTGGGTGAGGTATGCCCAAGATGTGGACGTGGCTGCCAACAGCACACAAACAGCAACTTTCGACCTCGAACTGGGCGAGCCTGGCTTCTACCAATGCACCATCAGCGTCAACGACGAGCTGGCTCGCAGCTTCAACATAGGCTACGCCCCCACCGAAATCATCTCGGCCCCCGACGCGCAGGGCGACTTCGACCCGTTCTGGGACGACGTACTCGCACAGCTCAAGGAGGTTGACCCACAATACACCCTCACCGAACTGCCCGAACACAGCTCGGCCGACCGCAAAGTTTACCTCGTGGAAATGAAATCGGTGGCCGACGGCACAGGCAACGACATCACAGTGCGCGGCTACTATGCCGAACCGACAGCCGAAGGCACCTACCCCGCCCTTATCCACTACCAAGGCTATGACAGCGACGGCACTTCTGATCCATGGTGCATGAACGGAGGCGACAACCCAGGTTGGATAGAACTGACATTCTCGACGCGCGGCCAGTGGATCAACAACCGCCCGCCATACGTGAACGCCTACGGCGACTGGTTTGCCTACGGGTTTGGCAACAAGGACGACTATTATTATCGCGGGGCATACGCCGATGCCGTGCGTGCCATCGACTTCATTGCCTCGCGCACTAAGACCGACACCCGTAACATTTTCGCCGAGGGCAGCAGCCAAGGCGGAGCACTGACCATAGCCGCAGCCGCGCTCGACGACCGCCTGCAAGCCATCGCCCCGGCAATACAGTTTATGGGCGACTTCCCCGACTATTTCCAAGTGGGACAATGGCCGGCATCGGTGGCAATCGCCCAACAAGAAGCATTGGGACTGAGCGACGAAGAGATGTATGCCTCGTTATCCTATTTCGACACCAAGAACCTTGCACCCCGCATCACCTGTCCAGTAATAACCACAATAGGAATGCAGGACAACGTGTGCCCACCACACACCAACATCGCGCCATACAACAACCTTGAACAGGTGGCCGCAGCCGATAAGCAAATATCGTTCAACGCCGAACTGATGCACACCGTGCCAGCCGACTGGTGGAACACCTACATGGCGTTCTTCGACAAGTACATGGACAACACCTCGGGCATCGACCAAGCCGCCATCGCCAACAAGACAGCCATTTGCCACCACATGCTGCAAGAGCGCACATTGAGGCTGTCGCAGATGGCATCGCCCACGAGCATAGCAGTGACAACGATAGACGGAGCCACCGTCGAGCGCGTCACCACAACAAGCGGCGAGGCCACTATCGAGCTGCCTTGCGGTGGAGCCTACGTGGTGACCGTGCAATCAGCCACTGGGGAGCAGTCGTTCAAGGTGCTGACCAAATAATTGGCGCACCGACGGCATTTATTTCGGGTAAAGCCTTGCGCATTACGGGAAAATGCACTACCTTTGCAAACCGATTTTTTACTAACATATAACACTTTAATAGGAAATGTATTTAGATCCTGAAAAGAAACAAGAAATCTTTAGCACTTACGGAGCCAGCAATACTGATACTGGGTCGCCAGAGGCTCAGATTGCATTATTCTCAATCCGTATTGCACATTTGACTGAGCATCTCAAGTCAAACCACAAAGATTATACCACCGAACGCGCTTTGAAGAAACTCGTAGGTAAGCGTCGCCGTATGCTTGACTACCTCATGCGCAAAGACATCAACCGCTACCGCGCAATCATCGCCAAGAAAGAACTTGGTATCCGCAAGTAAGCACGCAACGCGCGATAGCAGCAAACCCAACAAAAGCCAAGGAAGCCACCGAGCCTCCTTGGCTTTTATCATATACCCATGCAAGCACAGCACAAAAAAATTTGACACTCAACTCCAACGCAGCATTTTCAATTATGTTTTTTTTACACACATGAAATATATATGTTACAATTATTTACTTACTTTGCATAGATAAACCAATCATAATACCACCAATGGTAAAAAAGAAAAAACAAGAAATGCCCTACCTCGAAAGGGACGTAAGTTGGATGTATTTCAACCGCCGAATATTGCAAGAAGCCACACGCAAGCACATACCGCTGCTCGAACGTTTCTCATTCCTGGGGATATATTCCAACAACCTTGACGAATTTTTCCGCGTCAGAGTGGCAACACAAAGCCGCATCGCCGAGTGCCACGACAAATCGGCCACCGAAGAGAGTGAAAAGGCCACCAAAATCATCAAGCAAATAAACAAGCTGAACTCGCAATACAGTGTCGAATATGAGCACTCGGTGAAAATCGTCACCGAAGAGCTCAGGCAAGAAGGCATATACCTCATCAACGACACCGAAGCCACCGACGAACAGCTGCAATTCATACGCCAATACTACCGCGACCACCTCAATGGACTTATAATGCCAGTGTGGCTCGACGCAGTAAAAATGCTTGACAACGAAACCGACGAAAGCATATACCTCGGAGTGAAATTCCACTACGAGGGCGCAAAACGCCGCCACGCCGGATACGCCTACCTGGAATTGCCAGTGGCTGTAGCCGGACGTTTCGTCAGGCTGCCCGACTGCGACGGCAAGAAATATGTGATGTATCTCGACGACGTGGTACGCTGCTGCCTACCGTTAGTGTTCGAAGGCCTCGGGCTGAGCGACTTTGAAGCCTACTCGTTCAAATTCACCCGCGATGCCGAGATGGAAATCGACAACGACCTGCGCACTGGAACGCTACAAAAAATATCAAAAGGCGTGAAGAGCCGCAAGCGCGGGCAACCGCTACGTGTACTTTATGACACCAATATGCCCAAAGACTTGTACAAGGGGATTTTGAAAAAGCTCGACCTCGGCCAACTCGATACCGTGCTGGCAAGCGGACGCTACCATAACCATAAAGACTTCATGAAGTTCCCCGACTTTGGTCGCACCGACTTGAAATATCCGGCATGGTATCCCATCTTGAAAAAAGAACTTGACGGGCCTGAAAGCATACTGACCAAAATACAACAACACGACCGATTCATACACGTGCCATACCACAGCTTCGATTCATTCATTCGTGTGCTACAAGAGGCAGCAATGAGTCCGCTCGTGAAAAGCATAAAAATCACCCTCTATCGACTTGCCAAAGAGTCGAAAGTGGTGAAAGCCCTCATAGGCGCAGCACGAAACGGCAAGAAAGTCACTGTGTCGATCGAGCTGCTGGCCCGCTTTGACGAAGCCCCCAACATCTATTGGTCAAAACGGATGCAAGAAGCTGGCATTAACGTGATATTCGGCGTGGAAGGGCTCAAAGTGCATTCCAAGATTTTGCACATAGCCATGTCGAAAGGGCCCGACATAGCCTGCATCGGCACTGGCAACTTCCACGAAGGCAACGCCCGCACCTACACCGACTGCATGCTCATGACCGCCTCACGCCGCATTGTAAAAGATGTTGATGCCGTGTTTGGCTTCATCGAACGCCCCTACAACCCAGCCACTTTCAAGGAATTGCTCGTGTCGCCAAATGTGATGCGCAACCGCTTCGTCACGCTCATCAACGACACCATCCGCCGAAGCCGCGAGGGGCTACCTACAAGCATAAAAATCAAAATCAACCACATTACCGACCGCCTGATGGTGGAAAAAATATACGAAGCAGCCGAAGCTGGCGTACAAATCGACCTGCTGGTGCGCGGCAACTGCTCGCTGGTGGTTCCTGAAAACGGGCGCATACGCATCACCGGCATCATCGACCGCTTCCTTGAACATTCGCGCATATTCATCTTCACGGCCGGAAACGAGGAACGCGTGTTCATCGGCTCGGCCGACTGGATGACGCGCAACCTCGACAACCGCGTGGAAGTGGTGACACCAATTTACGACCCCGAAATCAAGGCCGAAATGAAGCGCATCGTTGACTATGGCCTGCGCGACAACATGCAAGGCCGCATAGTCGATGGCCGTGGCGAAAACAACTTCCGCTTCAAGGAGGGCGACACGCCATTCCGCTCGCAAGAGGAACTCTACAAGGAATACCTTGCCGAAAACGAGCGTTACCAAGAGCCTCAAGCCGGGCAAACCATCCCCGGCGACACGGGCAACGGCAATGTGTGACCGGCTACTTGCTTCGTCATTCCTGCGGCGTTACTGCCTGTTGTCGCACAACCGCCACATCGCGGCAAACGGCAAAGAGGCAACCAACAACGACTCATTATTAACCAACTCTCATTTCATAAGATTTAACCACTTGCTATGGCAAACGACGAGAAAAAAATGAAAAGCACCACATACGCGGCAATCGACATAGGCTCGAATGCCGCGCGGCTGCTTGTAAAAAGCATCAAGCGAGAAGGCGACAAAGTGAAATCGACCAAGGAGATACTCCTGCGTGTGCCTTTGAGGCTCGGTTTCGATGTGTTCAAGCTCGGGCGCATATCCGAGAAACGCGAAAAAAACATGATGCGCCTGATGAAAGTCTATAACCACCTGATGAAAATCTACGACGTGTCGGCCTACCGCGCCTGTGCCACTTCGGCAATGCGCGATGCGCAAAACGGACTCGAAATCATCAAGAACATCAAAAAAAATATAGGACTGGACATCGAAATCATAACCGGGCAAGAAGAAGCCAAGATGGTGTATAACAACCACATCGAATGCATGGAAGACCGCAACGGCAACTACATGTATGTCGATGTGGGCGGCGGCAGCACCGAGGTCAACCTGCTCTCGCAAGGACAGCTGGTGAGCAGCCGTTCCTACAACATAGGCACCGTGCGCATCCTCAACGAGGCTGTCGTCGACGGTGAATGGCAACGCCTTCGCTCCGACATGGCGCAAATAGCCCAGCAATACCCAGGAACAAACATCATCGGCTCGGGCGGCAACATCAACAAGCTCTACCGTCTGCTCGACGATGACGAAAAAGACTGCGAGCAAAAGCGCATGCCCATCGACTCGCTACGCAAGCTGCATGGCAGCCTAAAGGCTCTCTCGGTCGAGGAACGAATGGACCAGTTCAACCTCAAGCCCGACCGCGCCGACGTTATCGTACCTGCTGGCGACATATTCCTTACCATTGCCGACATTATCCACGCACAATACATCTATGTGCCAGTAATAGGCCTCGCCGATGGCATCATCGACGACCTTTACGCCAAAGACCAGTCAAGGCAATAACAACACACTCCCGGCATTGTAACCACCTGGAGTCACACCGACCGAGCCTGCCCGCATTATGTCCAAGCACACACAGCTTGACAGAAAAATGCCGGCAGGCTCCAATATTTATGCACCATAACCATCACGCCCACAGCAATAAAACTGCACTACAATGCACCACCTCCGCAAAATTGCAATGGCTGCAAAACCACTCCATCCAATCGCATCAAATGAAAAACTGCATGAAATATCGAAAAAAATCCCCCAAAATATTTTGACATACAAAAAAAAGTCGTAACTTTGCACCGCAATTAAGCCCAGATGGCGGAATTGGTAGACGCGCTGGTCTCAAACACCAGTGGATTCACTTCCATGCCGGTTCGATCCCGGCTCTGGGTACAAGAAAAAGAGCTAAGTATTTGCAAATCAAATATTTAGCTCTTTCCTTTTTATGTTTATGTTCCCAATTTGTTCCCATATAGCTTGGGCAACGCAAAAAGCAGAGGGATTTATTGCTTACTCTAGCGGCTATTTAGGGAGATTCAGTAAATAATGTAAAGATACTTATTTCATGCTACTATTCATAATAACTCTCTTGTCGAGTACGCCTAATTTTTCCATAACCATTACAATGTGAGCATGTGATATAATGGGTTTTGTGGTTTACACATGCGTCCCAGTCACAAAAATCTGAAGTTTTTCCTGAACCTGAACAAAAAGTGCAAGTTTTAGTTGTATATCCTGTTCCATTACAATTAAAGCATCGTCTTTTTCCTGTTCCAAAAATCAAATCTTCCGTATAGCCATTCCCTTGACAATCAAAGCACTTAGACTGTCCGAAGTTTCCCATACCATTACAGTGGGTGCAGGTCTTTTCTATCCAACCTGTTCCTCTACATTTTGAGCATACAACTTTACCACATCCGTTACAATAAAAGCAATCTTCGTAATATTCAACCGTGCGATATTTTAATGTTGGAGTGTATTGGGGCTGTATAGGTTGGACTTGAGGTTGTGATTGATTGTTTTTTGGAGGTGTTGGAGTATTAGGTATCGTAGTCGAGTGACTTTCATTGGAAAATTTTGAATTGTGGAATTCTTCACCACATTTACCAACCAACATTATACCTACCAATATCAAGCCTGCAACAAAAATTTTTCCAATAGCATCTAATATTACATCTTTGTTTTCTTGTATTTTATATACTAGCCAAACGCCACCAATTATTATTAATACAATAACTCCAATTATCATAAAAATGGGTGTGAGGGGACTTTCGTGATAATTGGGATCATCCCATGGTTTTCCTCTGCTTGCGTAGTCGGCATAACTGGTACCAACAGAGAGAGCAAATAGTATAAAAATTATTAAACGTTGCATATTGTTATTAGTTAATTAGTTCATCTGTATAACATTCAAAAAGCCCCTTATCTTAGCCTTTCTTTACTTTTATAGTCAAGACCTCAATAAGGGGCTTTTACTTATGCTTTCAACTTTTCTGTAAATAGAACTATCAAAATATGAAAAAATTTATTATTCTCATTCTAAATTATAAGGCGTACTGCTTTTCGATAAGTTTATACTTATCAGGACCTAACTTTTCCAATATAGGTGGAATTTGCAAAGCAAAAGCTATTTTTTTTAATAGTTCAGCTATATTTTCTTGTACAGTACCATCTGCAAATGCCATGTTTATTACCATAGCAAATACCCTTGCTCTGTTATCTTCAGACAACTCTTTGATAATTGCAAGAGAGCTATTTATGTCTGCCGACATAGCGGATGATTTATCAATATCATTTATGTTGATGAATGACGCTACTTTTTTCCAATAGTTTCCTTTATTGGATGTTATTATTCCACTGCTCATCATCACATATGTGATGAGATGGTAGACAGCTTGTTTCTGTTTTGAAGATGTAAGATTCATAAATGTTTTGATTATATTCCTTTTGCACGGATAAATAGATTATCGATACGTTCTTTGAGTGCAGAACGGGTATTGAAGCCATTTGAGTGCATTAAGAGAGGAATGACGGTTAAACGGTTTGGACTATCATCGGAACTCAATATGATACTCGATGCGAGTGTATGATTGAGAGTTCCAAACTCAATCGTTTCTACATTGAAAAACTCATAAACATTGCCTTGCTTCATCATTATTAGGAAATAATATGTGTCTTCTATTTTGAATATACATCCTGCGAGATTTTGCAATTGGGCGGTTGGGAAGATATAATGTAGGTCGAGCATGTCAAATCCTGCATTGTTAATCATGGTGACGAACGCTTTAAAACGGAGGTCAAACCAGCGTGCTTCTGGCTGATTGGCCAGTAAAGCACATTTTTGTTCAAATTCTTTTTTAGTCATATTAAAAGTCATTTATAGTGTTTGAAATGGAAGGAAGCATTAATTGAAGCATAGGGTTTATTTCCTCCATGGGCTCCATAGCAAGTAGTTCTTTATACCAGATTTTGAGTTGTTTCTTTTGGATATCATTACATTCTTTCATTACATATTGTAATTGCATACTGAGAGGCCATCGTCCTAAGTTCTGTAGGCTTTGGATATAATATTCGTCTGGCTTATAATGCCCGTGAATATCTTGATGTATTTGTTCTATAAAAGCTTTCCTCTTAGGGGTAAGCCCTAATAATATGCTCATAGCTGCAAGGAAAGATTCGACGGCTGAGGAAGAAAAAGAATTCCATTGCCCTGGTTTTACTAGTAAATCACTCATATTTCGTTAATATTTAAAATGTTATTAGTTTTTATCTGCTGTTCAACAAGTACTTCTGCTTGATAGGATTTTTTTTCCTCTGGTGTGAGATGAAGATACGATTTGTTGTGAAAAGTATTAAATGGAAGATTTAGAAAAAAATTAATGTCCGTACTAAATATCGCATTTGAACTTGCGGCATTGATGTTTGTAAATATAGTCGATTTTAGCAGTAGTACATCGGTGGAGACCATTAGTATGGCATATTCGTATAATCTACCTTCAGCCAGAGCAGCAAACAACATGGGATGCTGTTTCTCATATCCTAAATGAACATAGTTGGATGTCTGTTTGTGTTTGTCTATCTTTCGCGATATAAGAGTTGAACTATAGTAGGCCTGAATACCCAACTGATTCAATCTATCAATTGAGCAAATACCTTGTTGTTTGATAGAGTTAATATTTTTTCTATTTGTGAAATGATACAAACATTGAATGTCGTTTGCTTTCAGAAATTCTTCAATCTTGCTCATGTCACATTTGTATAGCTGCATATCACGATGTCTCTTTTCAATCCATTCTTCAAACAAGTTTTTGGGTGGCTGGTAGTAGTCTGGATATAAAGTCTTTACTAACATCGTACTTGCATCTTTGAAGTATCCGATACTTGTCATGAAAGATGTTTTCATATAAATTGTATTAAACCATGCATTCTTTTCATAGACTACATTATTTAAGATACAAAACAATTGATATTCTGCTTCATCAGAGAAGCAATACATGGGAACGTTCCGAAAGTGAATGTTATCAGAGGTATTGTTGAACCCGACCATTGATTTGATGAAATTATTGAGTAATACACGCTCAAATTCTACAAAACTATTTGTCTTAGTGTGAATACATTTATCAATAGCAATATCTTTCATTTCCTCATATATAGCACCCTTCACAATATTTTTAGCCTTTATAAATCCATTCGGGATTTCATAAAGTGTCAAGTGATGAGTAGGATAATCGAGTTCTATTGTTTCCATTTATATCCAGTTTACAAAGTTTTAGTTCATAAAGAAATTTGTAAAAACACGAAGCGTGAACTACAAATCGTTCACCTGTGTCGGAGGTCCTAGGAAAACCCATACAAACAGATATAACAATAGCAGCCCACGCTATAGCGTGAGAACCACTATGCAATCATCGTTTGTATGTCTTAAGAAATTTCCTAGGTTTCCGACACCACGACTAGCATAACGCTTCTTCTAATTCTAACATGTCTTGGAAAGAGTTTCCTCAATCCATTGGCAAAGATACACAATTTAATTGATAATCGGGAATATAGAGTCGCAAACTATCAAGTTACATCTTAATTCCTCTACTTTTCTTTTCTTCCTGTTGCGGCACTCTTGTTCCATATCTGAGCCTGTGCCATTGTTCTCTGAACCAGTCGGCAATCGGTTTCCTGTTTATTGTCAGGTTCAGCCTGCTTTCATCGTCAGGGTCGTTTTCTATCATTAAAATGTCATCCTTGACATCAAAGTTCCGTCTGTGTTGCTCGGAATAGATTTTACCGCTACATTTCAGGGCCTCTTTCTTGACCAAAAGACTTTCGGTCATTTCTTTAGAGAATCCCAGCATGGCACAGAACTTTTCCATGCGTAGCATTTCCCTGAACATCGGGAACCACCTGAAAGCCTTGTCTATGATTCTGGCGAGCCGTGACAGTTCTTTTTCTTTCATGTCAAGTTCCTGCCTGTGCATTTCTCTGAGATTGTGGATTTGCGTATCATGCTGTTTCTGCATCTGCTGTATCTGGCTCTGCAATTTTTCAATATTGGTGTCCCGTTTTGAAACCTCGTCTTGCAGTTTCTCGTTGGCATGTTCCAGTTCTTTCAGTTTTCCGCTTCCGAAAAGAGAAGCAACACCGCTTGTTATGGCTGTCGCTGCTGTGGTGGCTGTCTTCTTTAGCTTGTCAGTGCGTATTTCTGATTTTACCTGTTTCAATTCCTGCTCGGCAAGATTTATCAGTTCTTCCTTGTGCCGTTTGGCAGCATCCATGCGTTGCAGTTCGGCTTTCTGTTTCTCGATGATAAAGTCGTTACGTTCCAGATGTTCTTTGCCTGTAACAGCCTTTGACTGCCCACGCTCCATCAGCAGGATGTCAGATGCCAAGGTCTGCATCTGCATCATGTCATCGTCATTGAGCTTTCGGCTCTTTCCGGTTTCGTGGTTCATCCAGTCTAAAACGATATGGGCATGATAGTTCGGCTTGAACCATCTGTCCCCGACCTTGAAGCTTTCCCTGTCTTTCGCTTCCGGCTGGCCGTTCAGCCAATGCCCTTCGTCCTTGTGCAGGAAGATTTGCAGCGGTGTGATTCCCCAGAGTCTTTGACATTCTTCACCGAATTTACGCACGTCTGCCAGTGTGGTGTCCGACCTGACAAGCAGCACTCCTTCACGTATGGGTGAGCATCCAGCAATCTTGACTATTTTGCCGTTCTTGCCTTTGCGCTCCCGTTCCTTTTCCTGCATGGCACGTCCGGTCTTTTCCTTTACCATCTGTCTGATATTGTCATAATGCGTTCGCAAATCCGGACTGCCGAAGTCGGGATTTATCCACTGTTCGTTATCGGTGGAGAGTTCAGGAACCACATAGATTCTGGACTCTCCGATATTGCGCATGTATTCGGCAGTCCTTCTGTTGTGAGCCTCGCTCGATGCGATGTTGCAGGGTTTGATATGTATGCTTGATTTTGTTGCCATAAATACTTGTTTTTTGGTTTGTACTTTATTGCTTGCTTTTCCGCTGTCCGTAAACACATGGGGTTCTTAGGGGTGCAACCCATAAGCGGAGATTGCAAAGAGAGGGTCACTCTTTGCTCTGGGTTCTCAGGGGAGAAACGCCCTGAGTGGGTCATTAGGGTAAAACCCTAATCCCCTCGGGAGAGCCCACAACTACGTAAGCGAAGCGTGTAGTTATAGTGGGCTATAACCGAAAGCCTCCCGGTTTATTGGGCGGTGTCTTCACTTTGATGTATTGAGCCTGTTTCTTTGCCGTTGCCTGTTTTTGCAGGTATTCGTTCAAATCCTTGCATCCGCCGTATATGTGTGAAGCGTCACGTATATATCTGGTATTGTCATATTCCTTTCTGATTTGCTGCAGGGCTTCCATTCCTGCACGGTCATTGTCAAGGAAACAGTGGATGCGTTCATAGCTGCCCAGCGGATAGAGTGCTTTGGAAACATTGGCAACAGAGTTCAGAATCATGTAGTCCTGTCTGTCGAAATCGGGGAATTGCGGACAGCTTTCAAGCCTTAGTGTCAGAAAGGAAAGGTAGTCCATGAACCCCTCAAAAACGTAACATGCTTTTCTCGGCTCTCCCGATTGTCTGATATGTGATATTTCTTTTGGTGCGATGCAGCCCTTGAAATATCGGTTGCGGATTTCATATCCGCCCGATATGTTCGGAAAGGCAATGGCGAAATACCGTTTGCCGTTGTTGGTGAAGTGTGCCTCACGGCATTCTCTTTTCGCCAGTGCCGTATTTATCCCCCTTTCCTGCAGGTAAGAGAGCAGGGCAGGAGAAGACAGCTGCACGATGTCAAGCTGCTGGAAACTCGGCTCGATGGCAGACTGCCTGCGAAAAGAGAAAGACACGGGACGGATATGCGGTGTCTGTTCCTCTATGCATTTCAGGATATACGGAACACTCTCCGTTGCGTAGAGGTGTGCCGCCAGTGCGATGATGTTGCCGCCCTTTCCCAGACCGAAGTCGAACCATTGCTCACGCTCGGTGTTTACTTTGAATGAGGGCTCGTTCTCTTCCCTGAACGGGGATTTGTACCAGAGGTTTACCCCCTGCTGCTTTACTGGGGAATACCCCAGACTGTGCAGATAGTCTGCGATTCTTATCTTTTTTGCTTCTTCTGTTGTCATTTTCGTACGGTTTTGTGATGAGTGAAAAAAACGATGATTTGATGAATTTTGCTTGTAATAAGCTGTTATACAGAATGGTAACGCTTCATCATTTTTTCATCAGACTGCTTGCCAAAAAAGAAATGATGATTTCTCTTTTCATCAGCATTATATTCCGATGAATGAATGATGAGCTTGTATTATATTGTAATACAGTGTATTATATACTGTATTCATCATTTCATCAAAATAATCATATAGCGGTCAGCTGCTCCTTGGTTATCGTGTAGAACCTTCCTGTCTTCCTTTTCGTCTCGTAGTGGCAGTCACGGTGGGGAGCAATCTCATAGGCGGTGTAGGAAAGCAAGTTCGGTGCGGAAGTCAGCTTCCATACTTCCTGAACCACTTTCCGCACCTGATATTTCTCTGCCTTTACCTGCGAATAGATAAGCAGTGTCATGAGGTCGTTCAGGCAGAATGATACGCTTTCCACATTCATGTTTGACATGATGTCAAGGAACAGTTCAGCCATTTCTATCTCCAGACGGTTGCGGTTGCTCCGGATAATTTTCTGTAGGGCTACCGTATGTGTCAGCTTCGGATTGAACCACATACGGCTTTCCTTTTCCGTTGAAAGCTCCCTTTGCGTCAGGAAGAACAGGAAGGCAGGAATTTCTTCTTTCAGCTTTTGCAGGAAATTCGTGTCATCGTTCTGCAGCGGATTTATCTTCCTTACCCAGTATCGTGTTTCCCCTGCGTCTATGATTACAGGCAGGTACTCGTTGTTTGAACACAATACGAACTTGGCGAAGAAGGCTATTTCCGTGCGGTCTTTCCCTTTGGCTTCCACCTTGTAATTGAAAGTGGTGCTCAGATTCTTCAACCGCTCGCTGTCTTCCCTGCGGTTGAGCAGCACCTCGTCCACGACAATGAGCAGCTTTCCGGCCCAGTCGGAATTGAACTGGCTCCGGAAATCCTCATTGGTGTTGAATGTCACGTTATCCCCGAATACGGCTTTCAGGAAATTAAGGAACGTACTCTTGCCCGTGTTCCTCTCTTCCGATACCAGCAGGAGTATGGGAAGTTTCTGCAACGGCTGCAGGAACAGCAGTTGCAGATAATCCAGTCCCAGATTGTACTGTTCACCGAAAATGTGTAGCACCAGAGAACGTATGTTCGGGAAATCCCCTATCTGCGGAGTATGCTCTATCGGTTCGTACAGATTCAGGAAACCGTCAATCTCCTTCCGGTAGTTCAGATGATCGGGAACGGTACAGAATCCGTCATACTTCGGGACGGTCGCAAGATAGTTCTTTCCGTAGTCCTGCCTGAGTGTGCTGTTGTTCCATATCACACGTCTTTTCTCATACCCTCCGCTGGCGCAGGGCTGGTTTACGACCTTGTACAGTGTCGTTCCCACACGCATGTATTCTTCCTCTTTCATAGGCTCAGATTGAAGGATTGCGTTCACCCAGGATTTTCTGTATGTCCGACTGTCGGTATCTGACCTTGTTCCCCACCTTCACGGGTTTCAGATAGTTCTTCTTTGCCCAGTGCCAAAGGGTGGTGTCGCACACGTCGCACATTTTCTTCACTTCCTCCTTTGTGAGGTACTTTTCCTTTCTCGCTTCCGCAATGGCGGTGGAGAGCTCATGCTTGGCACGGCTTATCAGCTGGTTTGAAAACATGAGCAGGTCTTCGCCTGTCACTTCCAGTTTGATGTTGCCGTTTCCGCTTTGGATAATTGCCATCAGGTCTGTCATAGGCTTGTTGAAACTGCCGGTTGTAAGACTTCCCGTTTCGGCAGTATTATAAACGAAAAGCCACTACCCCGATTAGGATAGTGGCACAAATATATAACGAAAAATAATCGTAAATCAATGGATTTCAATGCGTTAAATTCGTAAAATCCAAAAACGAATTAAACGAATTTCAAGCGGATAGATAAGCCTTCAATTCCTCTATGGCAACATGGTCTTCCCCGATGTCCTTTATCAGTTTTTTGCTGCCTCCGAAAGGTGTGGTAAGGTTCCTGTACGCTTTCTGTATTCCCCTTTCGTGTACGATGCTGAGGTCTGTGTATTGCTGTTGCAGTGCGTTCCGGAAAGTCTTTATGGGACAGGGGCGCATGAAACGGTATTCTACCAGTGCGATGTACAGACGTGCGATGTCCGTTTCGGTCGTATGCGTTTTCAGCCTTGTTCCGATTCTTTCCAGAATGACATCCCTGTTCTCTATCAGCAGCTCCGGCAGGGTGCGTGTGTCGGCTTTTCGTCCTGCGCTCTTGGGCTGTCCCTGCTGCAGGCTGTCCGTATCTTCCGTTTCGGTTTCTTCAATGTCTTCTTCATCCTCAATAGACCATTCCACGAAGTTGTTTTCCTCAATGGCTTTCTGCTGCTTTCTGAAAGCCACCCAGTCCTCTTTGGTTCTCATGCCGCTGCTGATGCTCTTCTTGATGATGAACCTGACCATGTAGGAAACAAGCCATTTGTATAGTCTGGTAATACCTTTTCTTTTGGCCAGTTCCTCTCCCTGTTCCACCATGCACTCATAGCTCCGTCCGTAGTACAACCATGCGAGCATGGCAGGTATGATGCTCCGCCTTTTTGAATGATGGAACTCGTTTACAATCTTTTGAGCAAGGTCAGAATCCAGAAGCACATTCTCCAGTTCCTCGAAATCGGAGATTTTGTCGTCTCCGATCCGTCTGCGTGTGGCTTCCTTGTATTTCGGTACCAAGGTTGTGGCAACCTTGAAAACCTTTACGAATCCCTTGAACTCCTTGTCGTTCATTTCTTCCACAAAAGCGGCATATTCATCGGGGTGGCTGTCAAGCCACTCCCTTATCAGTCTTTTGAAATTGTCATATTCCTGTTGTCCCATAAAGCTAATTTGATATGCTACTGCTACCCCTATTAACTTTTTCTTGTATACGCGAAAAATGGACAGATAATTTGAATATTAGCATATAGAATCCATAATCACTTAAAGAAAATAAGCGTTTTGTTTCTAACAGATTTCTGTCAATATAACGGTTGTCAATATGTTGAATTCTGTCAAGAAAGACTATGGAATCATCTATTCTTGAATTTGCAGGAAGATAAATGATTTGAGTGATCTTTTGCTGTTTTAGATTTGTAACATGATTTTTTATTTTGGTGTCATCAACACCTTGTTTCTGAAGAACTGATATATAATTAGCGAGATTAATAATTGGAGCATACATAATTGAGGCTGGAAATAAGCGATTGTTGGCTATATCCATATCACATGTATTTGATAAGATCAGGCAATTAGTAATCTTCACCCCTTTTCCTATATTAGCTAAATCTATTATAGGCATTTCTTTTATCCCATCACCTTGATATATAATATTATTATCAAGTGAATAAGTGTACATTCTATTATCTATATTGTAAGGAAAAGACTTAAGTTCTGTCAAAAGATTGTTGTAATTCTCTTCTGATAGATATTTGGGTAGATATTTTTTTAATTCATCTTCTGTTATCATAGCATATCCCAAAAATGATCATTGATGACATTTTGAATTTCTTCATCTATAAAAGATTCTTCTGTTAGTAATTTTTGAGCAAATGAACTAATTATTTCAAAATCTTCATAGTCGGAAGTTTTTACGAGTACCGTTTCTGTTGAAATTGCAACATTCTTAACAGAGTATGGCGTATTATTTTCCCATGAAAAAGATGTATTTATAGATGGGATAATGCTGTTATTATATATTTGTCCATTTGAGATAGCTGGTAATTCACTATCTGTTAATGTTACGCAAGACAATGCTGACAATAGCATGATATTAGCGTTTATGTAAGTAGTTAAATTATTCATTTCTCAAAAGTTGGGTTTAAAGTTTCCAAAAAAGTAGGCTTCAATAATGAAAAGAATAATTTTTTTTCACACTCATGAGCCATATTTATTTCTTGTTCCCTATTTTCAATGAAGAAATTATCTGAATACTCGCGCGATGTGTCTATATCGATTAATGAACCTACAATTTCAGAGGTATTTGGATTAGGCCTATAATTTGCATTATTTGCAAATTGCAATGTATTCATAAAATTTCCGTCCCTAACATCTGTGCGAATCAATAAATTTTCCGATACATATTTCTCGGTCATAGAAAAAGACATAGTCAGGCTGTTGGTTATATCTCCTCTAAAAAAATTAATATACCTATGTCCTAGTCTTGACACACGTTTGATTATTCCTTCTTGTATAATCTTATTGATTAAAGAAAGTGAATGCTGAGAAAATTCTGGCCATCCAACATATGGCATTTTTGAACTTATACTTAAAACGTCATATCCTATTTGGATTATAAATTTATCACCTTCAATTCTATATAAAGGCTTAAACTTTAAATTTGGGTCAACCTCTCTAATTTGTTCAGGAATCTGTAAAATAGGGAGATTGATAACATTTCCTCTATAATCATTTCTTATTAGATTATAGATAACGCCAAAGACTGCACTTTTAGCAATGGCAGCTTCAAAGCGAAATTCTATTAAGGCATCGATTAGTGGGCACTTTTCTATTCTTGATGGCAAAAATCTGTCCATAATATATCTTTTAATGTTTAATTTACAAAAATAATACTTTATTCTTTAATAGCGTGTTATTAAGCCCTTAAACTATATTAATCTAATAGTTTAACGAGGTCTTTCTTCATCTCTTCGTCAATATCCCTGTACCGTCTGAAAGCTTTGCTGCCTTCCTTGTGTCCCGACAGTGCCGAAACAAGATTCGGGTCTTTCACCTTCTTATAAATATTACCGATGAAGGTGCGTCTTGCAAGGTGGCTGCTTGCCACTTCATAAAGCGGTTTTTTGACTTCATCACGTGTCAACGGGTCTAATATAGTGACAATCCTGTCCACTCCTGAAAGTTTGAATATCTTTTTTATTGCCTCATTATATTTCTGTTCGGAAATGAACGGCAGCAGTTTTCCCTCATGGTCTTTATACCGTTCAAGAATTTCCTTTGCCTTGTCGTTCAACGGTACACGTACCGTAACCGGATTTCCTTCCTTTGTCTTTTTCTGTATGTATTCGACTGCACCGTTCACAATGTTAAGTCTGGTCATTCTGTACAGGTCGCTTACTCTGCACCCTATCAGTGTCTGGAAAATGAAGATGTCCCTCTGTATCTCCAGCTGTGGAGTGGCAGAAAGGTCAGCATTGAAAATCCTGTCCCTTTCTTCAAGGTTGATATAAATAGGAGTTCCGTATTTGCATTCCTCTATCGGAAACTTGTCAAACGGTCTGTTGGCTGTCAGCTTGTTGTCGAAGCACCACAAGAAGAATGTACGTATTCTTGAAAAGCAGTCTATCAGGGTATTTTTTCCACGTGGTTGTGGAGTTCTCTTTTCTGGAATGGTTTCATAAATGCTTGGGTACAGTTCATAATACTGGTATTCATTCTCGAAGAAGTCCCACATGTCCCGAAGCGTTTCAGGTGTGACTGTATCAACATCAAGAATAAAGTCCTTTTGCCCTTTTTTAGTAGCACGTATATAAAGTTCATATCTTGCCAAAGTACGTTGTATTACACGGAAATTCTTTTTCCTGACTTCGGAAAGTTTGTGCTTTACAAGAAATTCAGAGAACAGTTCAAGCAGCATAGGTTTAGTTTCCGCTTCGATTTCCTCCTTCGTCTTGTATCTGTTGGGGTGGTGATATTTATCAATTAAGGTGCTCAACCATTCACTGTCTGATTCCGGTGTATAGTTCTGGTTTATCAGATTGAGGATATTTTGCACTTCATTGTTCAGAGCCTGTTTCTTTTCTTCGCTCACAAGTGCAACCCTGTCTTTGTAACCTTGCTTTTCGCTGCTCCAGTGGTTTGGGTTTATAGTCAGCTCGCTGGCTGCCTTTATGTCCTTTTTCCCGTCCCTTAGTCTGAAATAGATTGTTGCTACGCTGTTGGTATCATTTTTGCTTGCAGTCTTTCGGATAAATGCTGTTGCTTTCATAGGCTGAATGATTTTGTTATGGCGCAAATATAGCATTTGTTCCCAAATTGTTCCCATTCATCCCGAATTTATTTCAATCCAATTAAATTGAATTAACTTTTTAGTATCGTGTAAAGTATTAATAATCAGTTTGGTTTAGTTTAAACTTCATCGTTTTGCTATTCAAACAGATTGTTCCCGATTTAGTTATTTCAAATGCGGGTCTGGGTACAAAAAGGCTGAAGTTCATTGAGCTTCAGCCTTTTTATATTCGTCGGGTATAACATAGGTGTCACATTTCAACCGATAGAGCCAAGATGATATTTATGATATTATAGATATCTAATAAATCGTTCATTCTAATAACAAATTAACTAAGAAATACGGTCGTTTTCGATAAAGATTCTTATTTGAAAGCGACCGTATTGCAAGATTAATCGAAGCTGTTCATCATGTCACCTATAGCTTCATCCAGTTCTTCATCAGAATCACAATTACCAAACATCATGTCAATAATCGCTTGGTCTTCATCACTGCAGTTCAAATACTCGTTTTTTTTCATAACTTTGTTTTTAGAGTTAATAATTAAGCACATTCTTTATCTACATTCTCTTTACACCAGCCTTGCCGTATGAAAGCCAGCATATCATCTCCTTTAAGCTGGTGTGTACCGCTTTCTTTTCTTACATATAGATTACATCCATTCATCAATACTATATCACCCGTATAATCAACCTCTATTTTAGCAATAAGGTGACTATCCATCTCAAACCACTCAATCTGCGTTTGAAGCATTAAGTTGGTTGTCGTAAGTTGGCTATATAAATTTAGAAACATGGCTGTAAACTTTTCACGGTTAAATTGTTCGTTAAATTCTACAAACTCATTCTCCACACCGCATATTTTTTGGTTGTCTTTTATACCTACAATCACTGTGCCTTTATGCATTTCGCTGTTTGCAAATCCAGTAAGAGTCTTGATGATTTCACGTAATTGATAAGTCTTATCATTCGCATTCGAAAGATTAGCCGGATGAATAAAACTGGATTTGTATTCAATAAAGCCATTCTCTTCCGGAAAAACAGGTTTATGTAGAAGTTTACGTAAAAATGCGCAAGATTCTCCTCTATTTCCTTTAGCTAATACTCCTAACACTTCACTGCATACATTTTTATCATACTTATCCATATTTTCACAGAATTCCGCCCTCAATGCATCAAATTCCTCTTGGGTATTCATATTTATTGATTGTACGTTATCGCTTTTCAACAAATTCAAACCACTCAATAATGTTTTACGTTCCCTTGCCTTTGGATTTGGGGTGTACCAATCATGTGCCGGATAGTAGTAGCATTTTCCACTTGAATGGGGCTTTTCTACCAAATGCACCTCTGCTCCAATTTTAAGATATCCATTAGCGTCCAACATTTCCGGTGGATAATCACAGTAGTTCATTACTACCACAGGAACCGCAAAAACATTCTCCGGGACCTGCTTACTTTTAAATTGATACCACAGCTTGTTACATCCTATAACAATTGCTGTTAATTCGATATTTATTTTCATTGTTGAAAAATATTAACTTAACAGACTGGTTAACTACCATTGGAGCAACCAATAAAATTACCTTGGCAGTTGACCAATGCTTCTTATTTTATCTTCCCTTATTTATTCTTATGGAACTTAATCCACTTGCCTGCTACATACGTAGCAGACAAGTATTGCCAACTCTCGTGGTCGTGTTGATTACCACAAGACCGCCCATAATAATGAATTATAACATAAACTATAAATTAAAAATAGAATACTGATATGATTGTCATTCCTATTCATGTTTCCTCTTTTTATAAAGCTTATAAATTCCATATCCAATTCCTGCAGAGGCAATTCCTATTCCTACAAAGGGGATTGCGCTTAATATCGCAGTTCCTGCCGCCATTCCTCCACCACCTGCGGCCAATGCACCGCCACCTAACCATGCCGTAGCTGCATTAGTTGCAGCAGCTCCGGATAATGTTGAAATAGCAGTTCCAGTAGATGCCGTTCCGAATGTTGTTGCAATACCCATTGCGGCTGCTTGGCCGCCTGCGCTGATTGCGGCTCCTGTGCCAATTGTAGCTGCAGAGCCAATTATTGATTTGTTCATGTGATTAAAATATTATTTATTTATAAATTAATTTATGTATCCATCTTTTGGATACGATGCAAATGTAGTAATCAGCCAACTCTCGAAAAATATCATCTTATTGCCATTGCTCAAACAACATATAGTATGTGGAATTTCTTGTGGAATTTTTCAAAAATTAATAATATTACGTGAGTTCGGGATAAGCTTGGGTTAAAAAAGGACTAATTGGAGAGTGTTTTCGATATGGACGGGCAAGGCTTCAGGCTTGTTGTCGAAGAAACAATATGCGGTGAGGGCCGAACAAATGTTCATTATGAAGTTTGGGACGGAACGGTGCCTTGAATGCACGAGGTTGGCCTTG
>DVKC01000036.1 GCA_018716295.1 Candidatus Avimuribaculum pullicola | reverse complement strand
TCCCATCCCGAACAGAGAAGTTAAGCCACGCCGCGCCGATGGTACTGCGGAAGCGGGAGAGTAGGTCACCGCCCCATGAGGGGAAGCCCGGACAGCGAGCAATCGCCGCCCGGGCTTCACTTTTTTGCGCCGAAGCCCCCTGCCACGGTCCAGTACGCATGCCATACCATGGCGGCTCGCCACCGCCCGCTGGCAACCGCATTATGGCTGTTACCGAGCCGCCATGGTATGACGGCTCTACATGCGAGGTGGGTGTATTAAGGGGGGACAAATACCGCAGGTTACGTTCGCTGTCGCTCACTCCACCCGCGGATAAGCAAGGTTTTGCCCCTCTGGGGCAATTCTATATCTACCACTAAGACTTAGATGAACGAGCCGCGGTGGCATGACGGCAGCAGGGGTGGTTTTAAGTGTTAAAAAACTTTTTTGTGTTGTTGAGAGGTTGTAAATTTGTTGGATAGATAAATAGATGGAAAGCCGACTAATGCCGACGAATAAACCGTGATAATTATGAAAGCAAATAATTGTGTTTTGTTGTTGGCCGCCGTTGTGGTGGTGTTGATGGTAACGAGTTGTAACGACGGTCATACCCACGAGCCAGTGGTGGAGGTGGAGAATGCATTGACGCTCGACGAAGCTGAGGCTTATTTTGAGCAGACGATGATGCAGATGCCAGAAGAAATTCGCAACATAGGCTTTAATGAGCTTGTCCCTAAGGACTTAGTGCCTGAATGGTCGGAAAGCGTGAGTACTCATTATGGGAATATATCTTGCCTTAATGTGCCGATAAAATCGCGCGAGCATTTCCAAGGGCGTTACATGCAGAGCGGCGAGGAACGGGTCGTGACCATAGCGCAGAAGTTGGTGCTTTTGAAGAACCGCGACACGAGCGAGAAGGCACTGTTTGTGCTGGCGTTGATACCGTGCTACGGATATGAGGACGCGCACGAGGGCGAGGATATCGCCGACCTTTTCGTGCAGGGTGGCTCGAAGAACGGCTTTTCGGGCTTGGCACTGTTCATAAGGCCCGAGACGGGCATTGTGTTTTGCGTGTCGTCGTTCATCAACGGACATCGCACAGACATTGCTACCAGTTCCAGCGACAAAGCCACCAAGGCGCGGTTGACCAAGCAGGCAAGTCGCGTGAAGTTTTACAGGGTCAAATCAGCAAAAGATTGAGCTTGCGGCACGTGCCGCAAGTTTTTCGTTGTTGTGCCATGATGTGGCACAGGTATATGGTAACTTTGTGCTATAAAAAAGTTTTACGATTATGGTGAAAGACTTGTTTGACCGATATATTTGGCTTGTTGATACTATTTACAGGAGTGGCAAGATAACATTTGAGGAATTGAATGAGCGATGGCTAAGGTCGCGCCTCAGCGAAGGGAATGACTTGCCGCTGCGCACGTTCCACAACTGGCGCACGGCCATTGAACAGGTGTTTGACATCAACATCGAGTGCAACCGCCGTGGAGGGTATTACTACTACATAGAAAATGCCGACGACATGGAGCGCGGTGGCATTCGTAACTGGCTGCTCAACACGTTTGCCGTCAACAACCTGATTAACGAGAGCCACCACTTGAAGCGCAGGATATTGTTTGAAGAGATACCATCGGGGAGGCAATACCTCACGCCATTGATCGAGGCGATGCGCGACAGTGCGGAGGTGGAACTTGTGCACCAAAGCTATTGGCGCGAAACCGAGAGTAGATATACGTTGCAGCCTTATTGCGTGAAGGTGTTCAAGCAACGGTGGTATGTGACAGGCTTTTGCCGCGAGCGCAATGCGTTGCGCACATTTTCGCTCGACCGTATTCACAGCCTCACGGTGTTGCCCACCAAGTTTGTGTATCCTGCCGATTTCGACCCTGCTGCTTACTTTGCCAGCAGTTTCGGGATAATTGCAGGCGATGACTTTGAAGTGGAAACGGTAAGGCTGAAAGTGGGAGGTATGCACCGCCTGTATGTGAGGGCGTTGCCGTTGCACCCCACGCAACGCGAGGTGGTGCTTGATGACTGGTACTCGGTGTTTGAATGTCGCATGAAGCCTACATTTGACCTCAAGCAGGAATTGTTGTCGCGTGGTGATGCTATCGAGGTGCTGGCTCCACAGTCGTTGCGCGACGAGATTGCCAAGGAAATTGAAAATATGCGGGTGCTCTATGCATCGAATAAGTGATGTGTGTTCACAACAATTTCTCGAAAGCCATGCGCACCTTGTCGGGCGGATAGCTCACATTGCCGCAATATGTAAAGCCTTGCTTGTCGAGAATATGCAGCATGGCATCGTTGTCGTGGTTGGTGTCGATGCGAAACGATGTTATGCCTCGTTGCCGAGCCAGTTGTTCCACATGCTTCATGAATAGCGTCGCCACCCCGTGCCGGCGGGCATCGGCTGCCACGGCAAGGCGGTGCAGCACCACGTATGGGCGGTTGCCAAGCCATTTCCCGAGCAGATGGTCATAGACTGGTTCGCCGTTGAATATTGCGCCATACGCTACGATTGTGCCCTCGGCGCACAACACATATCCATGCCCGCCGCCGATGTCGGATTCGATGTCGCCTTGCGCAGGGTAGTCGTGCGTCCATTGTTTTTTGCCGTCGGCAAGCATTTTGTTGCGGGCATAAATGATGATGGGCATTATGCCCGCAACGTCGGCTATGGTTGCTTGTCGGAAAACAAGTTCCTCCATTGGCTATTTCACGTTTACCAATTCGTATTCACGGTTGCCGAGCCCTATTTTTTGTGCGTGGGCAAGGCAAGTCTTGTACTCGGTGTTTGGGTTGGTGTTGTCGAAATGGTCGTGGTGGTCGTGGAAATCGGCATGTCCCATCTCATCGGTAAGTTGGCTGTCGGGCAGTGGTGATTGGCGCAAGCAAGCGTCAACACATGCTTGATCGAGGGCCAACGGGTCGAACGACGCAAACATGCCCACGTCGGGTATGATAGGGGTGTCGTTGCCCGAGTGGCAGTCGCAAGTGGGCGACACGTCACACACGAGCGAGATGTGGAACGACGGGCGGCTATCGACCACGGCCTTGGTGTATTCGGCCATTCGGCAGTTAAGTTCCTTGATGGCGGCATTGTTGGCAAAGCTGATGGCATCGAAGTTGCAAGCTCCGACGCACCGTCCGCAGCCCACGCAGTTGTCGGGGTTAATCGACATTTTGCGAGCCTCGGCATCGAATACGAGTCCGTTGTTGGCGCATTCGTTCATGCAGCTGCGACAACCTCGGCATTTGTCGTGGTCGATGATGGGCTTGCCGTTGCAGTGTTGCTCTTTTTTGCCGGCACGTGAGCCGCATCCCATGCCAATGTTCTTGATTGTCCCCCCGAATCCGGTCATCTCATGCCCCTTGAAGTGCGTTAGCGATATGAAAATGTCGGCATCCATCACGGCGCGGCCTATTCGGGCTTCTTTCACATATTCGCCTCTGTTTACGGGTACAGCGATGTCGTCGGTGCCTTTCAGCCCGTCGCCGATAATTACAGGGCAGCCCACCGTGAGCGGCGTGAACCCATTTTCCCAAGCGCAATACAAGTGTTCAATGGCATTTTTGCGGCTTCCGGGGTAAAGTGTGTTGCAGTCGGTGAGGAAAGGTTTACCTCCAAGTTGCTTTATCACATCGACCACGGCACGGGCATAGTTTGGGCGCAAGTAGGCAAGGTTGCCAAGTTCGCCGAAGTGCATTTTTACAGCCACGAATTTGCCGTCCATGTCGATTTGTCCTATACCGGCGGCCTTGATAAGACGTTTGAGCTTATCGGTAGGGCCTTCGTCGGGTCGGCAGCGGAACGAGGTGAAAAATACTTTAGATTTTTCGGTGGATTTGTCATCAATCATAGTAAAGAATCTCCTTTCAAATACTGTTCTGTGGGATTGCAAAATTAGCATTTTTACAGCAATTCCAACATGGTTGGCAGCTTAAATATTGCAGGTTGCCTATTGTTTTTGTTGTGTAAAAATTGCAATTTTGCATATTGTTATATTAATAGGGATATATCATGAAAATCAATGAATTAAGACATTTGATTGCAGCGGCTATGGTGTTGCTGCTGGTGGCAGGTTGCAACAATCGCAGGCAGTCGGCTACTGTTGATAACAAGATTGCCGAGGAGGCAATGGATTCGGTGGCAGTGTTAGAGGAATGCAAGATTGACTCGGTGCGTGGCGACAGCATAGTGGCCAAGCTGTGGGACGAAGGATGTGAAGTGTGGGACTTCAGCGACGGCGTGGCTGTGGTGATGGGCAAGAAGTGCGGCCTTATCGACAGGTCGGGCAATTTCGTCATTCCACTGAAGTACGACAACATCCAGCCACCTACCGATGGCGTGGCTGGCGTGTGCTTGGATGGTAAATGGGGCTACGTGGATATGCGTGATTCGGTGGTGGTAGCGATTAAATATGATGCCGTTGACTATTTCAGTGAAGGTATTGGCGCAGTGAAGCAAGGCGAGAAGTGGGGCTTTGTAGGCAAAGGCGACCGTGAGGTGGTGCCACCCATCTATGATGCAGCCGAGCATTTCGCCGAGGGCATGGCAGCGGTCAAGCTGGGTGGTAAGTATGGATATGTCGATAAGTCGGGACGGCTCGCGATACCCACTGTGTATGACGAGATTTCGATTTTCATTGATGGATTGGCGAGGGTGCGCAGTGGAAGCAAATGGGGTTACATCGACAAGTCGGGACATGCCATAGTGCCGATTGAGTATGACCGCATTGGCTTTTTCAATCAAGGGCTTGCAGCCACGCATCGCAATGGCAAGTGGGGGTATGTCGATACCGATGGGCGCGAAGTGGTGGCACCGAAGTACGACCGTGCGAACGCTTTCGACAACGGTTATGCGTTGGTAGGCCTGAATGGGAAGACAGGTTTTATCGACAGGTCGGGCACCGAGGTAGTGCCAGTGATATATGATGGCAGCCGCCGAGGCTTCTCCGAAGGGCTGGCTGCGGTGAGCATCGCTGGGAAATGGGGTGCCGTCGATACGCTCGGCCGACTGGTGATACCGTTGAAGTATGAATTTTTAGGCGATTTCTATCAAGGGATGGCTCGGGCGTGCATGAAAGGCAAATGGGGCTATATAGGCAAGGACAACAAGGCGTTGGTATCGCTGATATATGACGAAATAGAGGGCTTCTCAGAAGGGCTTGCAGCCACGAAGTCGAACAATGGCAAGTGGGGGTTTGTTGACCGTGATGGCAATGTGGTGATACCGTTTAAGTATGGTTGGGTAGGCAGGTTTGCGTGGGGAGTTGCTGCTGCTACTTACAATGGGAAAACGGGAGCCATCGACAGGCACGACAACGTGGTGATTCCATTTGCCTATCGCAGTGCCGAGGGCTTTCAGGCAAAGGGCAAATTTTTGGTGTATGACGACAGGTGGCAAGCCATCTATTTAGACGTAGAGCCGCGCGAGTGATGCTCCCGCACTGTCGATACGTAGCGAAATCTCGTGCAAAAAAGGCAGATTTCGCTACGTATCGACAGTATTTTTTGTATATTTGCAGTCTAAACATCTATATGCCATGCTCATAGGTCGAGAACAAGAACAAGCTAAGTTAAAGGCGGCATACGAATCGGAGTATTCCGAATTTGTTGCTATGTATGGTCGTCGTCGTGTGGGGAAAACGTTTCTTGTGAGGGAATATTTTAATTACAAGTTCACGTTTTCTCATACTGGCGTTTCTAACAAAAACACACGTGGGCAGTTGCAGGAGTTTTATCTGTCGTTGAAAAGGCAAGGTGCGAAGCATATTGTTCTGCCTACTAATTGGTCGAAGGCTTTCGACCAACTAATATCGTTTCTCGAATCGTCGTCCGACAAGCGCAAGGTGGTGTTCATCGATGAGATGCCTTGGATGGATGCCCCACGGTCGGGGTTCGTGTCGGCACTTGAGCATTTCTGGAATGGGTGGGCTGCCGCACGCCGTGATATTCTGCTGGTTGTGTGTGGGAGTGCGTCATCGTGGATAATCAACAAGGTATTGAAAAATCATGGAGGTTTGCACAACCGTGTGTCCACAAGGATACACCTCAAGCCATTCACGTTGCATGAATGTGAGTCGTACGCGAAATATAAGAAATTGGGTTACAGCCGCATGCAGATTGCCGAGGGGTATATGGTGATGGGGGGAGTGCCGTTTTATTGGTCGAAAATCGACAAGTCGAAAAGCCTTGCACAGAATATCGATGCATTATTCTTCTCGCAAGATGGTGAGTTCCGCTATGAATTCGACGAACTATATGCCTCGTTGTTTTCAGCTCCCGATAAATATCTGAAAATAGTAGAAGCTCTCGGTACGAAAAGGGCTGGCATGACTCGTGGCGAAATAGTGAAGCATAGCGGATTGGAGGAAAATGGGCAACTTGGCAAGATGCTTGAAAATCTCGTGTATTGTGGCTTCGTGCGGAAATATTGCAGCATTGGCAAAAAGGTGAAAGATGCGCTTTTCCAGCTTGTTGATAATTACACACTGTTCTATTTCCAATTTATAAAGGGTATGCCATCGGCCGATGAGTGTTATTGGTCGAAAATGGTCGGGCGGCCAAAGTATAATACATGGTGCGGACTTGCATTTGAGCGGTTGTGCTTATTGCACGTAAGGCAAATCAAAGCAGCATTGGGAATTTCGGGAATTCTTGCCGATGTGTATTCATGGTATTCACCTGATGCCCAGATTGACTTGCTGATAAGTCGCGCCGATAATGTGATTGATGTTTGTGAAATAAAGTATTCCAGGCTGCCGTATTCTATTACTTCAAGTTACCGTGAGGCACTGTTGCACAAGATGCAGCGGTTTTCCGAATCGCTTGCTGCCAACAAAGCGTTGCAATTAGTGATGATAACATCCAATGGCTTGAAAACCAATCAATATTCCGATATTGTAAATGCCCAGTTGACCATCGATGACTTATTTCACCGATAACAATACTGTCGATACGTAGCGAAATCTCGTGCAAAAAAGGCACATTTCGCTACGTATCGACAGTGGACGGCGCGGCTGCGTGGGCGAGATGTGTTGTATAACATATCGCGGGCAAGTGTGTAGCAATATTGTGTTTTGAGTGCATAAATATAAGTGATAGCAAGCATTTTGTTTACTTTGTTTGGCTGAATGCGTGCAAAAATCGCAATCTTGTAGCAAATTCAAAGTATTTGTATAATTTTACTTTTGTTTTTGATAGTATAAAGGCTTATATTTGCAGGTGCATTTGGCGTAGTATGTGCTACCTCCTTATGCAATGTGTAATTATGCAAAAAATATAACTACTATGTTGGACAATACGAATATAAAAGTTCTTGACGACGTGGTGGTGCGTTTCTCGGGCGACTCGGGCGATGGAATGCAGCTTGCCGGCAACATTTTCTCGAATGTGTCGGCTGGCGTGGGCAACCAGATATCAACATTCCCCGATTATCCTGCCGAGGTGCGCGCACCGCAAGGTTCGCTGAGCGGCGTTTCGGGCTTTCAGGTGCATATCGGCAAAGGCGTTTATACGCCTGGCGACAAGGCCGATGTGCTTGTGGCAATGAATCCGTCGGCGTTGAAGCAGCATGCCAAGTTCCTCAAAGAGGGCGGAGTGGCAATAGTTGACATCGACTCGTTCAAAAAACGCGATTTGGAAAAAGCCATGTTTGTGACCGACGACCCGTTCGCCGAACTGCAACTGAAGGCGCAGGTGGTGGAAGTGCCGATGACATCGATGGTGAAAGATGCGCTTGCCGATAGCGGCATGGATAACCGTTCGATTACAAAGTGCAAGAATATGTTTGCACTGGGGCTTGTGTGCTGGCTTTTCGACCGTCCGCTCGAAAGCGCGTTGCATTTGCTGCACAATAAATTTGCCAAGAAACCTGCAGTGTATGAGGCCAATGCCAAGGTGATGCAAGCAGGTTATGATTATGGGCACAATATTCATGCATCGGTATCGACCTATCGCATTGAGAGCGAAAGCATACGCCCCGGGCATTACACCGATGTGAATGGCAACACGGCCACGGCATGGGGATTGATAATGGCATCGGAGAAGAGCGGCAGGCCGTTGTTCCTCGGCAGTTATCCCATTACGCCGGCTACCGATATATTGCAAGAACTTGCCAAGCGCAAAGACCTCGGCGTGAAAGCTTGTCAGATGGAAGACGAGATTGCAGGTATCTGCTCGGCATTGGGTGCGTCGTTTGCCGGCAATCTTGCAGCCACCAGCACCTCGGGGCCTGGGTTGTCGCTCAAGAGCGAGGCGTTGGGCTTGGCGGTAATCACCGAATTGCCACTTGTGCTGATTGACGTGCAGCGTGGCGGCCCGTGTACTGGGCTTCCTACCAAGACCGAGCAGACCGACTTGCGACAAGCTCTCTATGGCCGCAACGGTGAGTCGCCGCTGGCGGTTGTGGCAGCAGCATCGCCCACCGACTGCTTCGACATGGCGTTTGAGGCTGCCCGCATCGCCCTTACGCACATGACTCCAGTGATATTGCTCACCGACGGGTTTATTGCCAACGGTTCGTCGGCATGGCGCATTCCCGACTATGACGAGTATCCCGAAATCAAACCGCCATTTGTGACCGAGGAATTGCGTGGTCGCTGGCACCCGTATATGCGTGATGAGAAGACGCAAGTGCGCTACTGGGCAATACCTGGCACTGAGGGCTTCACGCACCGTGTGGGCGGTCTTGAAAAGAGTGCCGTGACCAGTGCCATATCGACCGACCCTGCCAACCATGCTCAGATGGTAGCTGCGCGGCGCAAGAAGATTGAAAATATAGCATACGACATACCACAGCTTGAGGTGAAAGGCGATGCCGAAGCCGACACGTTGCTCGTGGGCTGGGGTGGCACATACGGCCACTTGCTCTCGGCGTCGGTGCAGCTCAATGCCGCCGGCAAGCGTGTGGCTCTCGCCCATTTCCGTTACATCAACCCGCTGCCGCTCAACACCGCCGAGGTGCTGGCTCGCTACAAACGGGTGATCGTGGCCGAGTTGAACAACGGCCAATTTGCCGACTACCTGCAAGCACAGTTCCCGGCAACTGCAATCAGCCGTATCAACAAGGTGGAGGGGCAGCCGTTCCTCGTGCAAGAAATCATAGATGGTGTAACTAAAATCATGGAGGATTGACAACGATGGAAGAAACTAAGAAATATGTAGCTGCCGATTACAAGAGCGACCAGGCTGTGCGTTGGTGCCCTGGCTGTGGCGACCACGCCGTGCTTGCCGAGCTTCACAAGGCGATGGCCGAACTGGGCATTCCGCCACACGAGATTGTGGTAGTGTCGGGTATCGGGTGTAGCTCGCGGCTCATTTACTATATGAATACATACGGTTTCCACACCATTCATGGGCGTGGGGCGGCAGTGGCCACAGGCATCAAGGTGGCAAATCCCGAACTTACCGTGTGGCAAGTGTGCGGCGATGGCGATGGGCTTGCCATCGGTGGTAACCACTTTATCCACGAGGTGCGCCGCAATGTCGATGTGAATATGCTCCTGCTTAACAACAAGATATATGGACTCACCAAGGGGCAATATTCGCCCACGAGCGACCGCGGGTTTGTGAGCAAGTCGTCGCCCTACGGTACAACCGAGGATCCGTTTATTCCTGCCGAACTGGCATTCGGTGCACGCGGCACGTTCTTCGCCCGCAGTCTTGATGTAGAGCAAGCTGTGTCGCAAGAGGTGATGGTGGCCGCCGCGCGGCATCGCGGCTGTTCGGTGGTGGAAATATTGCAAAACTGTGTGATATTCAACAATGGTATCCACAGCTATGTTAGCGACCGTGCCAACCGCCCTGAGCATACTATCCACCTTGAGCATGGCAAGAAGATGCTTTTCGGCGCGAACAAGGATAAAGGCCTCGTGCAAGATGGTTTCGGACTGAAAGCGGTGACTATCGGTGAAGATGGTTATTACATCGACGATATATTGACACACGACGCACATTGCGAGTCAAATTTCTTGCACCAGCAGCTCGCCATGATGGACGGCCGCACGTTGCCGCTCGCCATCGGCGTGATACGCGACGTTGAGGCTCCTGTCTATAACGAAGCTATCGAACAGCAAGTGGCCGAAGTGCGCCAGCGCAAGGGCTACAGCTGCTTGCGCGACATGCTCCTCGCCGGCGACACCTGGGAAGTGAAATAACCTGTATATTACAGCGACATATATAATGGCAATCTTATGGGAGTGGAACTTTGTTCTGTGATTCCCAGTAGATTGCCATTTTCGTTATTTGTTAACTATCAACATGTCAAAAAGGATTCTTTTGCAAAAGACCACACTTTTTAATTGGGTAAGAAGAGCAAACTAATAGTTTTTTTTTATCTTTGAAGCTAAAAGTGTAAGAAGCGATGAATATTAGTTGGATGCGTTTAAAGAATTTTCGTTGCTATAAAGATATTGAAATTGAGTTTCACCCTCGATTTAATATTTTTGTAGGCATAAACGGTACAGGCAAAACGTCTATACTTGAGGCACTGCGTATAGCTGTAGGTTCGTTATTTCTTAGCGTTGATAAGTATAAGGATAAAATAGCAAGCCCGAGTATAATGCAGGATGATGTAAGATTGTCAAATTTGGAACAACAATATCCTGTGGTAATTTCATCGAAAGGCACGATAATTGATTTTTCAGAAAACGACACTCCTTGTGAAAAAGAAATAACGTGGGAGCGTTCTTTAAGCAGCAAGGGTGGTGCAACTCGTTCGGCCAAAGCAAAAGAAATAAAGGATGTTTCAGTACAAATGCAGGAAGCAATCCGTAATAATTGGGACAAAGTTTCTATACCTCTTATTGCCTATTATTCCACCGATAGATTTAAAAAAGAAAAAAAGAATATCGGTGTGGAACCCGATGGTAGTCGCCTTAGGGGATATTACAATGCATTAGACCCGTTAACAAACATAAAATTCTTTCTTGATTTATATTATACCGAAACATTGTCGGCATTACAGCATGGTACGTCGTCAATGGTATTGAAAGCCGTAAATGAAGCTGTAAAGAAGTGTGTCGATTGCGATGATTTGATGTTTGATATTAAACGTCAGGAACTTCTGATGTTTCAGGGCGAAACGCACGAAGCGATGCCGTTTCATTTGTTGTCCGATGGTGTCCGTTCCATGTTGGCAATGGTAATGGAAATTGCATTCCGTTGTTATTTGCTCAACCCCCATTTAGGGGAAAAGGCTGCCACTGAAACTTCGGGCATTGTTTTAATTGATGAAATCGACTTACATCTTCACCCAGAGTGGCAGAAACGAGTAATACGTAATTTACAAGATGCATTCCCAAGGATACAGTTTGTCGTCACCACTCATGCTCCATTGGTAATAGGCTCTTTGCAGGACGGAAAGATTTTCAGCATAAAAGACAATCAAACATACGACTTCCCATTACAAACAGGAAAGGATGCAAATTACATACTTAATGAAATGGGTACGTCTGAAATGGACGATGAGATAAAAGAAATGCTGAATAGGTATTTTCTGCTGATAGAAAAAGGTCTTGGCGCAGAAGAACAGGCACTGTCGTTAAGGAGTCAATTGGAAAAGCGTTTGGGGCAAAACCATACGGAATTGCAGCGAGCAGACATGATGCTTAGTTTCTTTTAAAATTTGGCAGGTATGAGATATGTCAAAAAAGGGTGCGAACCGGAATTTATGATAAAATGGAAGAGTTTGCGGCTACAGGCCGGTCAAAGTCTTACATACGTCGATTTTGAATGCAAAGAAGAATTAAACAGAATCCTTCGAGCAGAACAGCATCATATTTGCTGTTATTGCCAACAACGATTGGATCATTTTCAAGGCGACAAAATAGGTGGTAGTCATAATGAGCATTTAATTCCCGAGAATGGTCCTCAAGGTGATTTCGATAAACAGATGGACTATGCCAACTTGTATGCCTGTTGCATTGATTCAAGGGGATTGAGAAAAAAGGAACGGAGTAAACGGCATTGTGGAGAAGCAAAAGCCGATAAGTTGATACGATGTTTCATACAAGAGGAGGAATGCTCTTCATTTTTCAGGTACAATACACTGGGTGAAATTATTCCTAACGGAGAATATGACTGTTGGGATGATTATATTGCACATAAAGAAGAACTTGAAGGCGATGTGAAAGACGCAATGGAGGCTATTGACATACTGAACTTAAACTGTCATTTCCTGAAAGCGGACAGGAAAGGGGATTTAGACGGCTTGCTGCGTATTATTAGCACATTGTCTAAAAAGGATGTTGAGAATAAAGCACTCTTTTTTGAACAAGCGGAACAATACCCCAGGTATATTGATATGTTATTGTATTTCATGGCTAAAAAGAAATAGAATGGCAAATGATGTGGGGAATTATACAATAAAAATTTTTTGGGGTGTGCAGAAAGATTGCGCAGATTGGTTGTAACTTTGCACACGATATTTTGAAGACGATGGAAATTGAGGCTACTGTAAATATCAGTTCTTGGGGGAGGCTGCAGCTCAGTTGCGGCGTAAGTTGCTGCGGTATTCGATTTAGCAACTTGAGGCGACGTGTGTTTGTGGAACTGTCCCGACGGCAAATTCAAGTATTCTCGGAATAAAGCATATCAACTTTCAACGTTGTACAGAGATAAAGGATGGGTCGGGAAGCTCGCAATGCTTTCCGATTTTTTTTGTGCCCGCCTTGGTGGCGGCTCCTTTGTCGCTGGTGTGGCACATTCTCAAATAATTATCCACATAATTTTTAAGAAATCAAATCCATGCCAGCAAATAAGAATGCATTAATAAGATATAAGACGATAGACAAGTGCCTGAGGAACAGGTATAGGAGATGGACTATCGAGGACTTGGTAGAAGCCTGTTCCGATGCCCTTTACGAGATGGAGGGCATAGCCAAGGGGGTGTCGAAAAGGACCGTACAGGCCGACTTGCAAATCATGAGGTCGGACAAGCTGGGCTATAATGCGCCAATCGAAGTTTACGACAATAAGTATTACAGGTATGCCGACGCTGGTTATTCAATCAACGGCAATCCGTTGAATACTGCTGATTACGAATTGGTGGAAAAAGCCGTGTCGTTGATAGATGAAGTGCCTGATGGCGGAACTTTAACCGAACTGCGTTCGGTGTTATTGAAGTTGCGGTGCAAGCTGCTGTGCCTGCTGTGACAAATACAACTGTGGTGGAACCTCGCGGAGTCGAACCGCGTTCTCAGGATTTTCAGTCCTGCGCATACACCATGTCTGCCAAAGTTCCAGAAACGAAGTGACGGGGGTGGGACTCGAACTCACAACCTATTGCTTCGTAGGCAATCGCTCTCTCCAATTGAGCTACCCCGCCTTGCTGTTGCGGAAACAGAAGGATTCGAACCTTCGGAACCGTGTCGCGGCTCGGCACGTTAGCAGTGTGCTGGTTTCGTCCACTCACCCATGTTTCCGTTTGGCAATGCAAAGGTAGCGGGCCGCAGTGCAGCCTTTCTGCGCAATGGAGATTATTTTCAAAAAAATCGGGTTATTGGCCGAAGTAGGCGGCGATTTGGGCCATGCGTGACACTTGATCGACGTGGAATGGGCAGCGGCTGTTGCAGTGGCCGCAAGCGATGCATTCCGATGCCTTGACGGCGAGCTTGGCGTAATGGTCGGCGGCAAGTGTGTCGCCCACGCGGGCAAGGTCGTAGTATTTGTTTATCAGTCCCACGTCGAGATGTTGCGGGCATGGCTGGCAGTGGTTGCAATACACGCATACGCCCTCCACCTCGCGCGGAGCGAATGTGCCAATCTCGGAATAGTCGCGCTCCTCGGCAGTGGCGTTGCAGAAGCCGAGAATGTCGTTGAGGTCGTCGATGCCGCGCACTCCTGGCAGCACCGTGAGCACTCCTGGCTTGTCGAGCGCATATTGCAGGCACTGGTATCGTGTCAATGCCTTGCCGAAAGGTGAAACCTTGGCATCGAGCAACTGACCTGCGCTGAAAGGTTTCATCACCGATATGCCTACACCCTTGGCCTCGCATTGGTGATAAAGAGCCATACGCTCGGCAGCATTGCCGAATGCAAATTCCCCGATGCTGTAGTCATAGCCCGGATTGATGCTGAACATGAGCATGTCTATCGCGTCCAAGTTGATAATGGGGCTGGCAGCCGATGGCGTGTGCGTTGACATGCCTATATGGCGCACTACACCTGCCGATTGCATCTGTAACAGGTATTCGTAAATCCCGCCATCGACATATTTCTTCAAGTCGTCGTCGCTGTCGATGCAGTGTATGAAGCCGAAGTCGATATAGTCGGTCTGCAACTGCCGCAATTGCCACTCGATGGAACGCCGCACGGTGTCGAGGTCGGTAGTCCAGCCATATTCGCCGGTTTCGTAGTTGGCACCGAAATGCACTTGCAGGTACACTTGCTGGCGGCACCCGCTCAGCACCCGCCCGTATGGGGCGAAAGGACGAGCTGATGCCGAAGCCATGTCGAAGTAGTTGATGCCGGCTTCGATGGCGGTGGCGACGGTGCGTTCTATTTCACTCTCTTCGGCCGCGCCAAGTGCGCTTGAGCCTATGCCTATAACACTTATTTGTTCATTGCCGTGTGGCAGCTTGCGGTATTCCATAGATGTATGTTAAAAGATTTCTTTCCTGTTTGCAAAGATATGCATTAGCGGTTCGATGCTATGTACCCGAATTACGGTTTTACAAGAATCAGGTTGCAGATTATGGGCAAATGGTCGGAAAGATGTGTTTGTATGGTACTGGCATTTACCACACTCCAATTGTGGTGCTGGTCGGTGAAAATGTAGTCGAGTTTTTTGCTTGGAGCTTCTGATGGGTATGTCGGTGCATCTCCGCTCAGATTGTTCCAGTTTTTCGTCATGATGTTTATAGCCCTTGTTTCTGGAGTTGTGTTGAAATCACCGGCAATTATTGTCGGCGAGTCGTGGTGCTCAAAATGCTGGCACAGGAATGCCGTTTGCTCTTCAATCACTGTGGGGTATTCATAGTCGAGGTGTGTGCAAGCCATAGTCAGTGTGTCGTGTGGCAATTCAAAAGAGGCCTCAAGCAATACACGCTGTTCGTTGCCTTTGGGGTTGGGAAGCATTGTCTTTTTGACCTCGATATATGGATATTTCGACAAGATGCCAATGCCATAGTAGCCACCGGCAAAGTTTATCGCTTTCCCATACAGCCCGAACATGCCTGTCTGTTGGGCAAGGTCGGCGATAAAGTCACGCCCGTTGTGCTGTGGCGTGTCATTGCGGCTGTTGCGGCAATCAACTTCTTGCAATGCTACGAAGTCGGGGGCTTGCTGCTTGATAAATGCTGCGAAATCTTCGATTGAGGCTCGTTCGCCGAAACGCATGTTATATGTCATAATGCGCACTTGCAGTGTGTCTTGCCCGTAGGCAACGGTTGTCATCAATGCAACAACTGCAAGCAGCAGTATTTTTCGTAGTGGTGTCATAATATGTGTTATTAGAGGTATGAAATGAGCAAGGGCGTGTTATTGATGCCCTTGCTCGGTGTTTGATGTTTGACACTTAAGGGTCATAGACCGCAAAAAGTGTTTAGAAAAGGCTTTTATGCCGATTGGTGTTTAATCTCGGAGTATGTCGGTTATCGTGCCATTGGTGATTATCAGCTTGATGTCGGTGTGTCCGTCCTCTATCTCCACTTCATACTTGAGTCCGGCATCGGTTTCGATTACATCGATGTCGTCGTCGATATGTCGTGACGAGTATCCAGCTTTTTCAATCACTTCGATTACCTCGGCGGGGAGTTGGTTTCGATGTATTTCCCACTCGGTGCGTATCCATTCGTTGCGACCGTTGAAAACCACCTCTTTTTCCAATCCATCATGGAGTATTTCCACTTCGATATAGCCATCGTCGTTGTCTTTTTCAATGATGGTTGCGCCAGGATATCTTTCAGCAATGAATGCTTCGATATCGCTGTTCACTGCGGCACCACCGCCCGATGTCCCCAGCGAAGGTCGTCCCGGCAATATTTCGCCGTCAATCGAGATATACACTTCGATATCGTCGTCAAAGCGTGTTTCGAGTTCGAAGCAATAGAATGTTTCGCCTGTGGCTGTTTCGTAACGGTCGATGTCGTCGATGCGGTTGTCGGAGGTGTAGTGTTCCGATGTTTTTAATGCGGCCATGACGGCTTGTTCTATTTGCCCTATGTCGCGGCGGTCATATTCGGTTTTGGTGTAAATCCACTGGCTCGACGACGAGAACACCACTTCGTGTTTCTTGCCGTTGTATATCAAGTCAACCTCGGTGCCGCCGTTTTCGCGGTCAATTTCAATGATGCGCGCACCTGGGAAGTGCTGGTTGAGCCATTCGGTTATGCCCGACGGGCTTTCGCTTGGCAGCAAATGGCTATGGTCATCTTCTTTGTCGGCCTCGATGATAGTGTTCACCAATATGCCATCGGCAGTGTAATAAAGTTCAACTTCGGTTTCAATGCCATTCTCGTTTTTCTCCACTTCAATGACATATAAGGTTTCGTCATATCCGGCACGGGTTATGACATCTACATCATCGTCCCGATGCCAAGGGGCTTGGGCATACTCGGTAGCTTCAAATGATGTTTTCACTGCTTGGGGCAAATGGTTGTAGTGTATGTCGATGTCGCTCATTGACCATCGGGCATCGCTCATACGATACCATGCCATGCTTCGTCCCTCGGTCGTCATGCTGCGCACCTCAATGGTGAAACTTGCCACGGCATATTCGTCGCGGGTTTCCCAGCTCACATTGGTGGCATCGGGGTATTGGCTGTTGAATGCTTCCAAAACTCGGTCGGGAATTTCGTTTGTTTTGGGTCCGTCCTCATCGCTGCAGGCCGACAGTAAAATCATCGTGCCGACCAAAAAACTCATTAGTAAGTGTTTCATCGTTTATATGTTTTATGTGTGAAAAATATGATAATTGCAAATTAAGCAAGATGCGTAGAAATTGCATAGCCGTTTAAATATTCTTAATCTTTTTTTAGCAAAAAGGTGATGCCGCCGCAGTATGTAGGTAGGTGATAAGTTTTTATGCGTTTATTGTGGGAAACTTGCGAAATTATTTCTACTTTTGTTATTACTAATACTATAACTTATAAAAAATTACACAGCATGAGAAAGAAGGTTCTACCGATAATCAAAAATGACCCGTGGCTTGAGCCGTATGCCGATGCCATCAACGGTCGGCATGAAGATGTGCTTCGCAAGGAAAAAGAATTGACTGGCGGTGGGAAAATGACGCTTAATGACTTTGCCAACGCCCACAATTATTTCGGGCTGCACAAGACCAAGACAGGCTGGGTGTTCCGCGAGTGGGCACCGCATGCCACATCGATACACATGATAGGCACGTTCAACGACTGGCAGGAGCGCGATGAATATAAACTCACGCGTATCGACAACGGTGTGTGGGAAATCACGCTTGCTCCCGAGATGTTGAAACACGGCGACCTTTACAAGCTGAAAATGAGATGGAACGGCGGCGAGGGCGAACGCATTCCGGCTTATGCCCGCCGCGTGGTGCAAGATGAGCAGACTCTCATCTTCTCGGCACAGGTGTGGGCCCCGGCACGTTCATACCGCTTCAAGGTGAAAGACTTCAAGCCCAACGTTGCTCCGTTGTTGATATATGAGTGCCACATAGGTATGGCTCAAGATGCCGAGCGTGTGGGCACATACGAGGAATTCCGTACCAACATATTGCCGCGTGTGGCAGCTGATGGCTACAATGCCATACAGATAATGGCCATACAGGAACATCCCTACTATGGCTCGTTTGGCTATCACGTGTCGAGTTTTTATGCTGCGTCAAGCCGCTTCGGCACTCCCGAAGACTTGAAGAAGCTTATCGACGAGGCTCACAAGATGGGTATCGCCGTAATCATGGATATTGTTCACTCACATGCGGTGAAGAACGAGGTTGAGGGGCTTGGCCGTTTCGATGGCAGCTACGACCTTTATTTCTATGGCGACGGTCGCCGCGAACACCCGGCATGGGACTCGCTCTGCTTCGATTATGGCAAGAACGAGGTGCTGCACTTCCTGCTCTCCAACTGCAAGTTCTGGCTTGAAGAATACCACTTCGATGGTTTCCGTTTCGATGGTGTGACTTCGATGCTATACTATAACCATGGGCTCGGACAAGGGTTCAGCTCGTATGACGACTATTACAATGGCGCACAAGATACCAATGCCATCACATACCTGACGCTTGCCAACTTGCTTATCCACCAGGTGAACCCCAATGCTATCACCATTGCCGAGGAGATGAGCGGTATGCCAGGTTTGGCATTGAAGTTCAAGGATGGTGGTATGGGATTTGACTATCGCATGGCTATGGGTATTCCCGACTACTGGATAAAGACTATCAAGGAGAAACAAGACGAGGACTGGCATCCGACTTCGATATTCTGGGAACTCACCAACCGCCGTTACAACGAGAAGACCGTGAGCTATGCCGAAAGCCACGACCAGGCATTGGTGGGCGACAAGACTATTATCTTCCGCCTTATCGATAGTGAGATGTATTGGCACATGATGGTGGGCGACAACAATATGACCGTTGACCGCGGTATGGCGTTGCACAAGATGATACGCCTTGTGACTTGCACCACTATCAATGGCGGTTACTTGAACTTCATGGGTAACGAGTTCGGTCATCCCGAGTGGATCGACTTCCCGCGCGAAGGCAACGGGTGGAGCTACAAGTATGCCCGCCGCCAGTGGGATCTCGTTGACCGCAAGGACTTGAAGTACCAGTACCTCAATAACTTCGACAACGATATGATACACCTTGTGGGTGGCATAAAGAACTTCCAGGCACTGCCAGTGGAAAAATTGTGGGACAAGGACGACGACCAGGTGCTGGCTTACAAGCGCGGCGACTATGTGTTCATCTTCAACTTCAGCCCCACAAAGTCGTTTACTGACTACGGCATTCTTGCCCCTGTGGGCGAATATGATGGCGTGTTTGACAGCGACGCCAAGCGTTATGGCGGCTATGGCAACATCGACGAGAGTGTGCACCACTTCACGCAAGACGACCCGCTGTATGCGCCTCACGGTCTTGGGTGGCTCAAGCTTTACTTGCCAGCACGTTCGGCACAGGTGCTGAAGATTGCCCGAAAGCGTCGCGGACGTTGCAAAAAGGCCGAGTAATTGACACAATTTGATAATTATTAACAAAGGTGGAGATGTCGGCTTGTCGGCATCTCCATTATAAAATAAGCTATTATGAAAAAGTTAGGTTTTATGCTGTTGCTTGCAATGGCAATGGTGTTTGCTTCGTGCAAGGACGAGTCTTCAACCGACATGTTGTCTATGATTCCTGCCGATGTTGACTATGTCGGTTCGGTCAATGTGGGGTCAATCATCGAAAAGGCTGGGATAAAGGTTGAAAATGGTCAGGTGACATTCCCCGACTCTTATAGCGCAGTTGTGGAAAAGGGCATGGGCAGCAACGACATGCAGATGCTTGGCCAATTGGCGCAATCGGGCTTTGATTTCGATGGGAAAGTGTATATGTTTGGCGACAAGTCGGCAAAAGGGGTTTTTATCGTCCCTGTAAAAGATGCCGGTGCCACTAAAACATTCCTCGAAAGCAGCACTGGAAAGACATTGGTTGCCGATGGCGACATGTTCAAGATTGAAAAGCTCATGGGGCGCGGTTCTGCCGCTTACTTGACGGGCAATTCTCTCGTTGTTGTTGCCAATTATATGGGTGATGATGTTGATAGCTACTTGAAAGGTGTCATTGCCGGTGGCGGTGAAACATCGATCAAGGATAATGCCGATGCAATGGCAATCCTCAATCACGAAGGCGACATGGCTATGTATGGCGATTATAAGAATATCTTGGCCATGGGTGGTGCCAAAGTGATAACCGAGATGTATGGTGCGGAATATGCTGGATTTCTTGATGCTTATCGCGGAATAGGCTATACGCTCGATTTCGGTAAAAAGGAAGTTGAATTGTATTGCAAGATGTTCTATGACGAGAACAACGAGATAATCAAGCAGTCGCTCAAGGCTGTCGGCAAGCCGTCGGCCGAAGGACTCAAGTTTATCCCTGCCGATATGCAGCTTGTGTTCTCGGGTTCAATCAATGGCGAGGAAATGGTTAAGAACGAATTACTCGGCTCACTTCTCGACAAGGTTTTCACTCCGCAGGTTTCGCGTATCATTACCAAAGACGAGGCAATGGAATACCTTGGCAGCATCGATGGGCCACTGACACTCGGTTGGAACTACGTTGACTACATCACAAGCCGCGAGCGCGAAGTGCAGGTGTATGGAGCAATCAAGACCGACAAGGCCGATGACTTGTGCAAGAAGATACAATCGACAGTGACTGCCGAGGGGCAAGGGTTCATAGCTTGCTCCAAGGTGGGGAGCGAATATGTGGTCAATTTGCTCGGTTCACAAGTGTTTGCTTTCGGCAGCAAGGATGGTTTCTTCCATTTCCGTTCTATGCCTCAGCAAGTGAAAGAGAGCATGTATGACAACGACATCGCACGTGGCATTTTTGAAAAAACTCCATCGGGGTTGTATGCCAACTTGCTTAAAGATTCGCGTGCCAATAATATGATTGTATCGATAATGCCAAGGATGCAATTTAGTGCTTATGCCAAGGTTGAAATGGACGACATGAGTTCGGGAACACTTAAGTTGGTGATTGAAGAGCCCGAAGGCAATAATTCGCTCGAAACAATCCTTGCAGTAATTGCAGGCGCAATGAATTGATTGTTTGTACAGTATGTAATTTATTCGGAGGCGTGGCCGATAAGGTTGCACCTCCGTTTTTTTTGTGGAATGTAGTGGTGGTCGCGGCTCGTGCGTCTGTTTGCATCGTTATGCTTAATGCTGCACTTTGCTAATTGCTGTGTCAGTAGGGATAGGCGTTTTGGGATAGGTACAAAAAAAATTAATTGTCATCACGACAACTAATCTTCAACTTAAAATCTAATACCATGAAAAAACCGATGCAAAAGTATGCTTTATATTTATGCTGTGCAACATATATCGAAAAAAACTTCCATCGTTTTGCATTATTTAACATTGTAAACATCCATATTTACATGTAGAGCCGTCATATCATGGCGGCTCGTTACTGCTACAATATGGTGTGCTACAGGTGTTTACCACTGTGGCTGTCATCGAGCCGCCATGATATGACGGCTCTACAGCCAAGCTGGGTATCGTGTATGCGTCCCTGCATTTTGGCGGGTGGCAGTGTTCTTTGCGGTTATTCGGCGCGTTGCTGGGGGCGGGAGGTGACCCGGGCATAGACGATGAGGGCGAGGGCCGACACTATGCCTACGCCGGCAAACCAGTACCAGATGTAGTGGGCGTTGGCACTGGCGGCTTCCCATGCCTCGCGGGTGGCGTATAGGGCTGGGTCGGGGCAGTAGTGCGACAGCAGTATGCCCGACATTCCAAAACCGAGTATCGACGACAGGAACGAGTCTAAGTGGCTGAAACCGAGGTACAGGCCTTCTTCGCCCTTGGGGGCTTGCAGTGAAAAGTATTCGAGGTAGCGTGGTGAGATGAAGCACTCGGCAAGTGCTTGCAGCACGATGCCAGCCACCATCATTACTGTGATGGGGTGGAAGCCTAGCAGATTGCCGTTGAACAGGTTGCCCGATGCCATGACCAATGCCGACAGCGGAATGAGGAACATTCCCACAGTAATCGATGTCAATGCCTTGCGGCGAGCCATGAATCGCGTGACGAGGTTGACGCACAGCACCACAACGAGCGGGTTGACGTTGGCTATCCAGCCTGGACGCGCCGTTTCGCCGGCGAGGCGTATCACATACTTTGGCATGGTGGCGTAGAGCTGTTGCTGCACCATCCAGAAGCCTGTCACAATCAATATCAGCACGAGAAGCCGCCCGTTGGTGAACACGCGGCACAGCCCGTGCAGTACCTCGCCGATGCTCTTGCCTTCACCGGCGGTGTTGGCCGAGTGGTAGAAGAGGAGTATCGCCACGAATGCCACCACGCACAGTATGCCCGAGAAGAGATTGATGTGGATATATGCCGCGTCGCCGATGAGTGAGCGCATGGGGTCGATGACGCTTTTACCGATGAATGACCCGATGTTGACCATCATGTAGAAGATGGAGTAGCCGCGGGCGCGTGTGGCCGATGTGGTTTCCCTTGCCACCGAAGCCGAGATAATCGACTTGATGAACGAGCCGCCCACCATTACCACAATCATTGCTGGTACCACGAGGTAACGCTTGCCGCTCTCTCGCAGCCCGGTGAACACGGTTTGCTCGCCATATCGCACAAGCCCGTCCCCTTCAAGTACCAACGGCAGCAGCCACAGCATGATGTAGCCGGCGGCAAGCAGCGTGAAGGCGATAAGCAGCGACTTGCGGTAGCCCACCTTGTCGGCCAATGCGCCGGTGAAAAGCGGTAGCAAGTAGAGTCCGCCCGAGAAAAGCCCCGAGATGATGCTCGCCTCGATGTCGGAGAAACCGAGTGTGTTGGACAGATAGAGCGTTACAACGATAAAGACGGCATAATATGCCATTCGTTCAAATAGTTCGGCGGCATTGGCCGTCCAGAAAGCCGGTGAATATTTAGCCATAATGTGATTGATTTATATGTGTTTAAAATCGTTGGTTTTTATTTTCCAAATGCCGATTATATAGCGATGGTGCCCCCAAGGGATTGAAAACAAATCGGAATACAATCTTTCCACAAGCTGTGGAAGATTTGCAATTCCCTTCCATTAAAGTGTGAGCTACATCATTTCAATATATTTGTCCATAATCTCATCAAAAGTGCTCTCTGGCATTCGCTCGATGGCTTGGAGTGTTTCGGGGAAATGCAGACAGTTGGCAAAAGTAAATCCTCCTTTAGAATCTGTTCTTTGTGCGTGTTTGTCCTGCGAAATCATACAATCCGCCAAAGATATAGGCATGAATATGTTGCAAGCATTTTAGACTACCAGGCTCAAGAGTGCGCAATAGGCCACTTTCATATTCTTATCATCCCATATCGCCCGCACTACCCTGTCATTAAAGAAGCGTATTGATTTTTAACTTCTTCCATAAATGGGTGTTTGGTGGAGGATAGGATTACGGCCCGGTGGCAGGAGATGCCGCCGAGCCGTATGTGTGTGGTGTAGCAGTGCCGCTTCGGGCGGTTACAGCTCAAGGTCGCCGTTGAAGATTTCGTGCCAGGGGAGGCCTTGGTGGTTGAGCACGTCGAGGAATGGATCGGGGTCAAACTCTTCGACGTTGTACACACCTGGCTTTTTCCACAGCCCCTTGAGGAACATCATTGCCCCGGTCATGGCTGGTACGCCAGTGGTGTAGCTCACGGCTTGCATGCCAGTTTCCTTGTAGGCGGCTTCGTGGCTGCAATTGTTGTAGATGTAGTAGGTGAGTGGTTTCCCTTCCTTGTCGATGCCACGAATGCGGCAGCCGATCGAGGTTTCGCCGTGATAGTTTTCGCCCAGTTCCTTGGGGTTGGGCAGCACGGCCTTGAGGAATTGCAGTGGCACAATCTCGTGACCTTCATACATGATAGGTTCGATGCTGGCCATGCCGATATCTTGTATCACACGCAGGTGTGTGAGGTATTCCTGTCCGAAAGTCATCCAGAAGCGAGCTCGCTTGATGCTTGGGAAGTTCTTCACGAGCGATTCGAGTTCCTCGTGGTAAAGCAAGTAGGATTCGCGCGGGCCGATGTTGGGATAGTTGAGCGTCTTGTGTATTTCTTGCGGCTCGGTTTCCACCCATTTGCCATCTTCGTAGTATTTGCCTTTTTGCGTGATTTCGCGTATGTTGATTTCGGGGTTGAAGTTGGTGGCGAAAGCCTTGCCATGGTTGCCGGCGTTGCAGTCAACGATATCGAGGTAGTCGATGCGGCCGAAGTGGTGCTTTGCGGCGTAAGCCGTGTACACTCCCGATACGCCTGGGTCGAAGCCGCAGCCGAGGATTGCAGTCAATCCAGCTTTCTCGAAACGGTCGCGGTAGGCCCATTGCCAACTGTATTCAAAGTGGGCTTCATCGCGCGGCTCATAGTTGGCCGTGTCGAGGTAGTTTACTCCGCATTCAAGGCAAGCGTCCATGATGGTCAAGTCTTGGTATGGGAGAGCCACGTTGATAACGATGTCGGGGCGGTGCCTGTTGAACAGGTCAACAAGCTGCTCCACGCTGTCGGCATCCACGCTGTCGGTGGTCACGTTGTCTTTGCCTATGGCACGAGCCACGGCATCACACTTGCTGCGGGTGCGCGAGGCTATTACAATCTCGTTGAACACGTCGGAGTTTTGTGCGCACTTGTGGGCAACTACTGTGCCCACGCCGCCAGCTCCGATAATCAGTACCTTGCTCATTTTTTCGTTTTAGATGCGTTTATTGATTATAATCGGACAAATGTAAAAAAAATGGAGGTCTTATGCAAGCATGGTGGCCGATTGCTTAGTAACTTTGCAACAAAAAAGGGCGTGGCGAGGAAAATTGTTGACATCGATGATGTGATAAAGCGTTTCGACACTTACTTGATGATAGAGCGTGGATTGTCGAAAAACACCGTCGAGGCTTATAATGACGACGTGCAGAAACTTGTGGCTTACTTGGACGATGCGGGGTTAAGCCCGGCTGATGCCACCGAGGGCGACTTGCACGGTTTCCTCAGCGGATTGTTCGACTTGGGCATTGCGGCTAAGTCGCAAGCCCGCATATTGTCGGGGATAAAGACGTTTTATAAGTTTCTGAAGATTGAGGGATATATCGACAACAATCCGACTATGCTCATCGAGTCGCCACGGCTTGGGCGCAAGTTGCCAACAGTGCTGACAATAGAGGAGATCGATGCCATGATTGCCGCCATCGACCTTGACGAACCCGAGGGACAGCGCAACCGTGCCATCATCGAAACACTTTATGGCTGCGGGTTGCGTGTGAGTGAACTTATAGGGTTGCGAATGTCGCAGGTGTATGTCGATGAAGAGTATATCATAGTTGAGGGAAAAGGGAGCAAGCAGCGGCTTGTGCCTATATCGGGTGTGGCACTTGAAGAGATACAGAAGTATATCGGCGGTTACCGTTCGCAGTTGAAGGTGAAGCGCGGGTGTGGCGACATATTGTTCTTGAACCGCCGTGGCGGAATGCTCACACGGGTGATGATATTTTATATAATCAAGAAGTTGTGCTTGCTTGCCGGAATAACGAAGAATGTGAGCCCGCACACTTTGCGCCATTCGTTTGCCACCCATTTGCTCGAAGGCGGAGCCAATCTGCGGGCAATACAGCAGATGCTCGGCCATGAGGATATTTCCACAACCGAGATATATGTGCATATCGACCGCTCGCGGCTTCGGCAGGAAATCCTCAGCCACCACCCCCGCAATGTGCGTGATAATGAATGAGGTTTCAAGCCTTCTTCAATGCTTGCGCCCTGAAAGCCCTTGGCGACAGCCCGAAGTGCTTGCGCATATATTTGCCAAAGAACGACAGGTTTGAAAAATTCAGGTCGGCTGCAATCTCCTTGATGCTTTTATTGGTGTGTGTCATCATGTATTCAATGTCTTTCATTACATATTTGTCGATAAGGCAAGAGGCTGTCATGCCGCTTATCTGCTTGCATATTGCTGAAAGGTATTTGGGTGTCACACACAGTTTGGCAGCATAGAAAGCAACACCCTGGTACTTGACTTGCGAAGCCTCGATTAGCCCGATGAACCGCTTGAAAAGGCTTTCGCCCGAAGCGAAAGGTCGCGGCGAAGGTTTTATTACCCGACCAAGGATATATTGCATGTCATAGATGAATGCCAGCATCAATGTGTTGATAACTTTTTCCTGGACAGGCGACGAAGTTTGCATTTTTGAACACAATAGTTTGTAATATTGGCAGAACACTTCGGCTTCTTCGGGCTGTAGGGAACACAACGGGTGTTCCTCAAAGAAAAATTTCACGTCCCACAAGTTTTCCGACAATGGCATTATTTTGTTTATATATCGCGGTGTCATGTAAATGACAAGGCATTTGAAATCGAGGCTTAACAGCCCGTTTTCTATGATATTGTTGGGCGGGCATATAAACATGTCGTTGGCTCCTGCTTCATATTGCGAGCCGTTGATTATCACTGAAGCTCTGCCTTTTAGCATAAGAACGACGGCAAAAGCCTCGGTCTTGAACGGACTTGAAGTGTTGATGTTTTCGAGATTGTCAAAGAATGCCAGTTCCCCATTGTTGTAGATGGGGTGAATGTTTAAAACTTCAGGGCTGTCGAGAGTCGCATTTTTCATAGTTGTCTGTGCTTGGTCTATATCACATGCAAAGTAATAAAAAATGCAGCAAACTTGTGTCTTAAAAATCACCTATTAAGTGTCCTGAAATTCATGCCGCATTGCATCAAGGAATATTTTAGGGCGAAAATAGCAGGGAGAGTGCCAGTATATTGTCGGCACACTCCCGTCAAATGATTGTGTATGACCCAAATCTGGTCAGGATTCAATGATTTCTACTTCTGGACCGAACCACTGTTCAAGCACGTTGTTGACTTGCCATCTTATTTCGGGCGTGACGAGCGATTTCACTTTCTTATAGGCAAATGCGAGAGCGGCGGCATTGTCGAGCAATCCGAATATGCCGAGTGTGCTTGTTGGTAACAAGTCGGTCGGTAGCAACTGGTAACCGAGGGCTGCTACTATCAGGGTCTTGTTGCCAAGGCTCGTGTCGGGACTTTTCAGCACGTAATATAGTTCCAACATCATGCGAGTGGCTTCGCGCCCACCCTTGGCAGCGTATTGTTTTATACGTTCCCACAATTTTTCAGTTCCACCTAACCTATTCAATAAACTATCATCCATGATTATAACCGTTTAAAATTTTATTCAATCGTTATGAGGCCTTTAATTGGCTCGTTTACCATATAGATGTTTATCGTTGCATTTTTATTCCTTGTGAGATAGTTAAAAAATGAGAAAAGCTGGAATGAATGCCGAAAAAATTGCTCGGGTGTTGCATATTTGTAAAAATGGTTGTACCTTTGCAGCACTGAAATATGACACGGTTCCTTGGATGAGTGGTTTAGTCAACGGTCTGCAAAACCGTGTACGGCGGTTCGATTCCGCCAGGGACCTCAAAAAGCTCTTGCCACCGCAAGGGCTTTTTTTGTTGTATGATGGTACAATGAGGTATGACACAGGCAGTTGAACGCCTGTGCGCCGTGTAGTATGTAAAAATTGATAATGCAATGAATATAGATGATATACGCAACTTGCGTATCGAAGATTTCAATTATCCGCTTCCTGATGAGCGCATAGCCAAGCACCCGCTTGCCGATCGTGAGCAATGCAAACTGCTTGTGTATGCCAATCATTCGGTAAAAGGCGAGTATCGGTTTGCCGATTTGCCGGGCATGTTGCCGCAAGGCTCAATGTTGGTATATAACAATACGCGGGTAATCAATGCCCGTTTGCGTTTCCGCAAGCCTAATGGTGGGGCGTGGATTGAGGTGTTTTGCCTTGAGCCACACGAACCGCGCGATTATGCACAAGCATTTGCGACAGTGGGAAAATGTTCTTGGCTGTGTTTCATAGGCAATGCCAAGCGGTGGAAAGATGGTGTGTTGCAGATGCCTCTTGTAATCGATGGCAGCCAAGTGATGCTTGTTGCCCGTCGTGGCGAGCGGCACGGTAATGCTTTTATAGTGAATTTCGAGTGGAATGGCGATAGTGTGACATTTGCTTCGATACTCGAAGCTGTGGGTGAGATACCTATACCACCATATCTCAACCGGGCTACCGAGCCGAGTGATAGCAGTGACTACCAGACAGTTTACTCGCACATCGACGGCAGTGTGGCTGCACCAACGGCAGGATTGCATTTTACCGACAAGGTGCTTGCCGAGTGCGACAGTCGTGGAATACGTCGCCGCGAGTTGACGCTTCACGTCGGTGCTGGAACGTTCCAACCTGTGAAGACCGAAACGATAGGCGGGCATGAGATGCACACCGAATTTATTTCGGTGCCGCGTTCGTTACTTGTCGATTTGGTTGAAAACAGTGCGGGGCCTGTAATTGCCGTGGGAACTACGTCGGTACGGACGCTTGAAAGCCTTTATTATATAGGCTTGACATTGTTGCGTAACCCCGAAGCTGATGAACATGAACTGTGTATAGGGCAGTGGATGCCATATAGCGAGAGTGGCGATATGCCCGACACGCGGACGGCATTGCAGGCCATAATAGATTATCTCGATCGCCATGGTGCCGATAGCTATATAGGCAGCACGCAAATTATGATAGCCCCTGGATTTCGCTACAGGGTGATTGATGGCATGATCACAAATTTCCATCAGCCGCAATCGACATTGCTGCTGTTGGTGTCGGCGTTTGTTGATGGTGACTGGCGCACGATTTATGATTATGCCCTCGCCCACGACTTCCGTTTCTTGAGCTACGGCGATGCCACCCTGCTGCTGCATTAGCAGGGTGCGCGTCACAAGCGCACGGGGATACCGAGGGTGTGGAGGTGCTGCTTGAGTGTGGGGATTTGTATTTCGCCGAAGTGGAACACGCTGGCTGCGAGTGCAGCATCGGCCAGCCCTGTTTTGAATGCGTCGGCTATATGTGAGGCATTGCCACAGCCGCCAGATGCGATGATGGGTATTTGCAACTGTTGGTGCAGCTGCCGCAGGGCATCGCAGGCATACCCATTCTTGGTGCCGTCATGATCCATGCTTGTGAATAGTATTTCGCCCGCACCGCGTTCCTGGGCTTCGTGTGCCCATTCATATAGTGTGCGGCCAGTTTTCACCCGTCCGCCTTTTTCGTAGCACACCCATTGTCCATCGGTGAAACGTGCATCAATAGCCACAACACACACTTGGCGGCCAAATTGCCGCGCGATTTCGTCAATGAGTTGCGGGCGGTTTAGAGCCGCGCTGTTGACCGACACTTTGTCGGCTCCATTGCTGAGCAACCGATCCACATCGGCGACACTGCCTATGCCGCCACCCACAGTGAATGGGATGCTGATAGCTTGTGCCACACGGCGCACGAGGTCAATGAATGTCTTGCGGTGTTCGTATGATGCCGTGATGTCGAGATATACCAGTTCGTCGGCACCTTCATCGCTATATCGTTTGCCCAGTTCCACGGGGTCGCCAGCCGAGCGCAGGTTGACGAAGTTGACCCCTTTTACCGTCATGCCGTCTTTCACGTCGAGGCATGGAATGATGCGTTTTGCGAGCATTTGTCAGGTCAAGTTAAGATGTTCAATTTCTTTCAGCGATATTTTCCCCTCGTAAATGGCTTTTCCCACAATCACTTGCTTGATGCCAATCTTGTCGAGAGCTTCCACATCGGCCATCGAACCGATTCCACCACTTGCTATAAGTAGCAAATCATGGCAGCGTTCGATTATTTTGCTGTAAAGCTCCACTGAAGGGCCTTGCAATGTGCCGTCACAAGCGATGTCGGTGCAAATGGCTTGGGTTATACCTTTGTCGATGTATTCGGCAATAAAATTCACCACATCAAGTTCGCTGTCTTCGTGCCAGCCGTTGGTTGCCACTTTGCCGTTGCGGGCATCAGCCCCCAATATTATGCGCCCGTTGCCATATTTTTCTATCCATCGTTGCATCATGTCGGGTTGCTTCACGGCAACGCTCCCGCCTGTAACCATGGCTGCTCCACTGTCGAAGGCTATTCTTATGTCGTCGTCGCTTTTCACACCGCCGCCGAAGTCTATCACAAGACTGGTGCGTGTCGCGATTGATTCGAGTGTCCGATAGTTTACTATGTGGCTTGCCTTGGCTCCGTCGAGGTCAACCAAGTGCAGGCGTTGGCAGCCAGCGTCCTCAAATGCCCGGGCCATGTCGATAGGGTCGCCGTATTCGCTGCGGCGGTCATAGTCGCCTTGTGTGAGCCTTACGCATTTTCCACCGATGATGTCTATTGCAGGGATTATGCTTGTCATAGTTCCATGAATTTTTTTAGAATGGTTTCGCCCACGCTTCCACTCTTTTCGGGGTGGAATTGAGTGGCCATGAAATTGTCTTTTTGCAATGCCGCACTATATGGCAATATGTAGTTGGTGACAGCCGAGGTGTGCTGGCACAGAGGCGCATAGTAGCTGTGCACGAAATAGGTGTATTGCTTGTCGCATTGTTGTGGTATGAAACTTCCAGGCTGTAGATCAATGGTATTCCAGCCCATTTGCGGGATTTTGAGGTCGGGCGATGCGCTGTTGTCGAAGCGCAGCACAGGCACGTCGAATATGCCGAGGCAGTCGGTGTCGCCCTCTTGTGAATGCGAGCAGAGAAGTTGCATACCTATGCATATTCCCAGCACTGGGCATTGCAGGCTCTTTATGAGCGAGTCTAATTGGTGCGAGCGCAGGTAATCCATGGCCGATGACGCTTCGCCCACTCCAGGGAATATCACTCGCCTTGCGTGGCTTATTGCTTGCTTGTCGTCGGTAATGATAGCATTTGCGCCTATTCGTTGCAATGCACATTCCACCGAGAAGATGTTTCCGGCGTTGTATTTTATTATTACAGTGTCGCCCATTTTGCCGAGAGAGGTGGTTAGCTGAATACTATGGTTTTGTTTCGGTATGAAAGTATCTTGCGTTGTATGTGCTTCTCAACGGCGCGCGACAACACTATTTTTTCCAAGTCACGCCCCTTGTGGATAAGGTCGGCGACGGTGTCTTTGTGTGTGATGCGCACAATGTCTTGTTCGATGATTGGCCCGGCATCAAGCTCGGTGGTCACGTAGTGGCTTGTAGCTCCAATCAACTTCACGCCTCGTTCGTATGCTGCGTGGTAGGGTTTTGCGCCGACGAATGCTGGCAGGAACGAGTGGTGTATGTTGATGATACGGTTGGGATAACGTGTGATGAAATCTTCCGACAGCACTTGCATGTAGCGGGCCAACACAATGAAGTCGATGCCATGCTCATCGAGCAACTCAAACTCCCGGGCTTCCATCTCGGCTTTGTTGTCGCGGTTGACTGGTATGACATAGTAGGGAATGTTGAATTGCCGTCCCACCATTTCCAGGTCGGGGTGGTTGCTTATGATGAGCGGGATTTCTACGTCCCAGTCCCCGGCAGTGTATCGGGCTAATATGTCATACAGGCAATGCGACATTTTCGACACAAACAGGGCCATGCGTTGAGGGTGGTCGGTGAATGAAAGGCTATATTCCATGTTCAGCCGTTGCGCATACAGCGTGTAGATGTAGTCGTTGATTTTTTCCTTGGGAATCAAGAATTTGTCTAAATCCCACTCAACGCGCATATAGAAAATGCTATTTACGCGGTCAACATATTGGTCGAGGTAAAGGATATTTCCGCCGTTGGTGTTGATAAAGTCGGTTACCGATGCCAAGATGCCCGGCTGGTCGGGGCAGTGCATTAGCAGTACGGCATTGTTATGTGAATTTCTATCCATTGGTGCAGTTTTTTGACAAATTGGTTTTGCAAATATACAATGTTTGCGCCCTGGATAAAACAAATTGCACTGTTTTTCCGCGCCGATAGCATCAAAAAGTAGGTAGAAGTGATATGGAATTTTTGCGTTTCACATATAAATCATGCTGGTGTTAATGGCGTAGGCGCGGGAACAGTTTGCGGAAACGCAATAGCACGTGTCCGATGCTGCCACCTGCTATGACCAATGTTACAGCGATGATAATCAGTACCAGGCCTACGCCCTCGCGTGGCGTGAATGCCTCGTCAAACACTGTGATGCCGATGATAACGGCAGTAACGGGCTCCAAAGCCCCGAGTATGGCGGTGGGTGTCGAGCCTATATACTTGATTGCGCTTGTAGTGCACAGGAATGATATTGCCGTGGGGAAGAGCGCAAGTGCCAGCAGGTTGCCCCACAAGTACCATCGAGTGGGAATGGTGAGGGTGTCTTCGATAAGTATGCGGGACAAGAACAGCACCACGCCGAAGAGCAGCACGTAGAACGTGACCGATAGTGTTGCCACGTCTTTGAGCGAGCTGTGGTTGACTCCGACTATGTAAATGGCGTATGTGAGGGCCGAGGCAAGTACGAGCAACGTGCCACCGATGCTTAGTGTAGTGCCATCGCCGCTGCGGTAAAGCAGTGCTATGCCGCCCACGGCCATGATTATGCACAAGGCAGTGAGTATCGACAGGCGTTCCTTGTAGAAAAGAACCATTATCAAGGCTACGAGAATGGGATAGACAAATAGCATGGTTGAGGCTATGCCTGCGTCCATGTAGTTGTAGCTAAGGAATAGCGATAGCGACGATACAGCCATCATCAGTCCCATGAAAATGAGCAGCACAGTGTCGTGTCCCGATATTTTGAAACTGCGGCCGCGCACTGCAATCATCGCACCGAGCATTGGTATGGCGAAAAGGTAGCGGAAAAATAGCACCGAGTCGGCATTCATGCCATCGGCATATAATGGCAATGCAAATAGCGGGTTCATTCCATAAGTGGCAGCTGCAATTGCCCCGAGCAGGTATCCCTTGACTTTGTCGTTCATTGTGGTGATAAAATATATGTTCTCAAAAAACGGCTGCAAAGATAGTATGCGCCAGTATCAATAGCAAATCGGTGTGCGACGAATTTTGTCGGGTGGACGTTAAATGTTATCGTATTGTTACGTCATTTTTTTGCCCTACAGAATAGTAACTTGTAACTTTGCAATATAATTGTTAACTGATGTGAAATGAAAGCTCGATTTATTGCCTTATTGATGGTATTATTTTTTGTCGCGGCAACGCCAGTGGCTATGAATGCCGATACCAATGAAGGGAAAGATACCACCAAGGTTGATTACCGCCCTAAGCTGCATGGGACGATACGTGCCAAGTATGAATACCAGCCGCAAATCTCAAAGGGGCGTTTCCAAGTGCGCAATGCCCGCGTGAGTATCGATGGCAATGTGGCTCGCACTGTGTCTTACAAGGCCGAAATTGACCTTTCGGACGAAGGGCAAATAAAGATGCTTGATGCTTTTGCACGTTGGAAACCAATTGATGGCGGTTCGTTTACAATAGGACAGATGCGTGTGCCGTTCACTATTGATGCGCACCGCTCGCCACACCAGCAATATTTCGCCAATCGTTCATTCATAGCCAAGCAAGTGGGTAATGTGCGCGATGTGGGTGCCACGCTCGGTTACAAGTTCAATCCATTGTTCCCTATTACAATAGAGTTTGGCGTGTTCAACGGTTCGGGGCTAACCAACCAAAAGGACTTTTGGAGCGGTCAAATCAATTTTTCGGGCAAGTTGCAGCTGCAAGTGCTTAATGAGCTGAACGTGGTGCTGAGTGTGCAGAAAATCAAGCCCGAAACGATAAATATCTATATGTATGATGCTGGCGTGACTTGGAAATGGCAGAACTGGACTGCCGAGGCCGAGTTTCTGCACAAAGTGTATTCGGGTGGCAGCTTCAGTTCGGTGCAAGCTGTCGATGCCTTTGTCAACTATGATTTCATGCTGCGCAAGAAGCTGCTGCACAAGATTTCGGCGTTGGCGCGTTTCGACTATATGGGCGACCACAGCGATGGCACGCTCAACGAGCAGGGACAGTTGTATATAACCGATTATGAGCGCAAACGCCTCACAGCGGGCTTCACATTCAGCATCACCAAGCCGTTCATTGCCGACTTGCGCATCAACTATGAAAAATACTTCTACAATGACAATGCCGAAATCAAGGTTTCGGAACAAGACAAGATAGTGGCCGAAGTGATGGTCCGCTTCTGACACTTTGTGCTCACTCAAGAAAACTTGCAGGAGTCGCCAGTCGCATGGTGGCTCTCTGTTTTTTCCCGTTTTTTATGGAAGAAGCGGTGATTAATTGTTAACTTTGTGTGTCGCCGATGCGGCGAAGCTCTGTGGGGTGTGGCGTGTCGGTGGCGGTTTACCACGAAAACAATTACGACTATGGAAGTATATAAACAAGTTTTGCCGGTAGGGACTAAATTATGTGGCACGAATTTCACTTACCGCATTGACCGTTTGTTGGGGCAGGGGACATACAACATCACCTATCTGGCCTACACTAAGGTAGCATTGGATGCTATTGGCAAGGTACAGGTTGATATGCCAGTTGTTGTGAAAGAGTTTTTTGTACTTGGAATGAGCGGTCGGTCGGGTAGAACGGTAACTGCGGGTAGCAAGGAATTGTTCGACAAGTTCAGGCGCAAGTTTGCCCACGAAATGGCCCGCCTTGCCAGCCTTGACTATCCTGGTGTTGTGAAAATGATAGACAGCTTCGATACCTACGGCACGAGTTACTATGTAATGGAATATTGCGACGGCGGGACTCTCGATGACCGCATTGCCAAATGTGGCGGCTTGGCGCAGGACGAGGCGTTGAGATATTTCGGGCAGATAGCCAGTGCGTTGTCCTATATGCATAACCGTGGAATATTATTTCTTGACATGAGTCCAGGAAACGTGTTGTTGCGCAATAGCGGGGGTGCTTTGCTTGATTTCAATATGTCGCATCGGTTGTTTGATGCTGTCGATCATGCTGATAATGGTTTTTTGACTTATTTCACTTGCTATTCTCCACTCGAACGACCTAACTATAATCCAGACGACATTGGCGGCAAGTTGCCAGTGACAATGGATGTGTATGCCCTTGGTGCGACGCTCTATAAGATGCTCACGGGTAGGCGTCCGCCGCTTGCGGCGGATATACTGATGGATGGGCTTTCCGAGCAGCCATTGCGCGATCATGGCGTGAGCGACAATGTGATTGCTTCCATTCGCCGTGCCATGCAACCAAGGGCAAAAGACCGTTACCAGTCGGTAGCCGACTTTGCCGCAGCCATAAGCTGCGAGAGCATCGAGCCAGTGCCGCAGTTGCGCCCAAATCCTGCTCCACCTGAGTCGCAGGTGGCAAATAAAGGCGCACTGGCTATTGGTACGAGTCTGCAAGGCGGACGGTATGTGATCGAGCGTGTGCTTGGGCAAGGTGGTTTCGGCATCACCTACCTGTGCCAGCACACCGGGCTTGGCAAGCAGGTGGCTATCAAGGAGTTCTTTTTTGTGCAGTTCTGCGAGCGGCAGGGTGACACGTCGCAAGTGATGGTGCCAACCGTGGGCAACCGCGAGCTGGTTGAGAAGTTCCGCCTCAAGTTTGTCAAAGAGGCGCGGCTGATAGCCAGCAAGTTGTCGCAAGCCCCGTCGGTGGTGAATGTTTTCGACGTGTTTGATGAGAACGGCACATCTTATTATGTTATGGATTATATTGATGGTCTTTCGCTTGCCGAGGTGCTTAAGAAGCGTGGGCGGTTGGGCGAGGTTGAGGCTGTGTCCATCATCGAGCAGGTGGGCAAGGCGTTGGCCTACGTGCACTCGCGTGGTATCAACCACCTCGACATCAAGCCTGCCAACATCATGATAAACCGGGCCTCGGGGCAGGCTGCGCTAATCGATTTCGGCGTAGCCAAGCAGTATGATGCCACCACAGGCGAAGCAACGACCACCACGCCCGTGGGGCGCACCCCAGGCTATGCGCCGCTTGAGCAGTATAGCCTGAGCGGCGTGAGCAGTTTCACCCCGCAAAGCGACATTTACGCCCTTGGTGCGACGCTTTATAAGCTCGTTACAGGCAACACGCCGCCCGAGGCGACTGCGATGCCGAAAGATGCCGTATTGCCATACCCCGACGATATTTCCGCGCCAGTGCGGCGAGCCATCACCGTCGCCATGCAGCCACACAAGGAAGACCGTCCCGCCAAGGTGGAAGATTTCCTACAACTGCTGCACAGCCAACCGAAACCGATAAATGTCAAAATTGACATCGAGGAGATTCCCGAGGTGATAGTGGTTGATGCGGTGCGTAGTCGTGTATCACAATCTGTTCCCAATCTGGATCCTGAACCAACTCCAACAATGGAGCCAATACATCCACAGAACAACCTGCCGGAGATTGAGATGGTGTATGTAGAAGGGGGTACATTCACCATGGGAGCGACCTCTGAGCAGGACGATTATGCGTGGGATAACGAGAAGCCAGCACATAGTGTTACGCTGGATGGATACTATATAGGCAAGTATGAAGTAACGCAGGAGTTGTGGGAAGCCGTGATGGGTAGCAACCCGAGCCATTTCAAGGGTGACAACTTGCCAGTAGAGTGTGTGAGCTGGGACGATGTTCAGGAGTTCCTGCGGAAGCTGAATGCGATGACGGGGAAGCGATACCGCTTGCCGACCGAGGCGGAGTGGGAGTTTGCCGCCCGCGGCGGCAACGGCAGCCGTGGCTGCAAGTACAGTGGCAGCAACAGCATTGACGATGTGGCGTGGTTCTATTACAACAGTGGGTGCCCCAATGCTGTAGGTACCAAGTTGCCCAACGAGCTTGGGATATATGACATGAGTGGGAATGTGTGGGAATGGTGTCATGACTGGAAGGGAGATTACAGCTGTTATCCGCAGCGTAATCCTAAAGGTCCTAATAGTGGGTCGTGCCGCGTGTACCGGGGCGGTAGCTGGCTCAACAGTGCCAGGTACTGTCGGGTGTCGCATCGGGACTTCATCGCCCCCGACTCCCGTGACAGCCGCCTCGGCTTCCGCCTTGCCTTGTAGCTTCCCGACCTTCAGTCCCTTGTAGAGCCGTCATGTCATGGCGGCTCGTTTCTATCACAATGTGCTGTATTACAGATGCTTACATCTTTGTTGCTGTCATCGAGCCGCCATGATATGACGGCTCTACAAACAGGGGTGGGTGTTCCCCTGCGCTGCAAGGGTTAGTAGCGTTGGTAGGTGAGGGAGAGGACTTGGAACTCGGTGCGGCGGTTGATTTGGTCGGCGGCAGCCTGGTCTTCGGGCGAAAGTTGCTCGATAAATTCCTCGGTGAGTTCGTCACCTTCCTTGAATTGCGGGTAAAGGCGGGCTATGCGCTTGGTCACGACTTTCGGACGTGTTTCGCCATATCCATGGGGCTGAAGTCGGGCCATGTCGATGCCACCGGCAATGAGGTAATCGACCACCGACTGTGCGCGGCGCAGCGATAGGGCATCGTTGTATTTGTCCGATCCCCAACGGTCGGTGTGCGAGGCCATTTCGATTGTCACGTTGGGATTTTCGTTGAGAATGTCAATCAATTCGTCGAGGGCAGCCTTTGACTCGGGGCGCAACGTTGCCTTGTCGTAGTCGTAGAAAATGTTTTCGAGCACTTGCGGCTTGTTGATTGCTGGCAAGAAAAATTCCACGTAATACTCGGCATCTTCTTCGGCGATGTCGCTCACAAATTCTTGTTTCACGTTGAGGTAGTTCTTGGCCCCTGCGAGCATCACGTAGCGCACTCCGCGTTGCAGGTTGAACTCAAACGAGCCGTCGGGCTTGCCAATGGCTTTTTGGTTCGACCCGTCGTTGCCTACGATGCGTATTGTGGCATTGGGCACGGGATATTCGTCCTTGTCAAGCACGTAGCCAGTGATGGTGATTTTCAGCTCGGGCTTGACGAAGCTGTAGATGTGGTCGTAGCCGCGGGCATCGTTGCGGTTGGAGCTGAAGAAGCCCGATTCGCCCTCGCCGAATGTGATGCCGAAATCGTCGGCTGCCGAGTTGATGGGCGACTTCATGTTTTCAACCGTCCATGAACCGTCGGGTTGCAATGTGGCCTTGAACAGGTCAAGCCCACCCATGCCGGGATGCCCGTCGGAGGCGAAATACAGTAGGCTGTCGGTGCGGCTATATGGGAAACGTTCGTCACCAGGCGTATTGATTTGCTCGCCGAGGTTTTCGAGCGAGCCTACTTGTTCTTTCAGGTTGATTCGCCACAAGTCTTTCCCGCCCATTCCACCAGGCATATCGCTTGAGAAATACAGGTAATTGCCATCGGCCGACACGGCAGGGTCGCCGTAAGCCGACAGCGTGTCGGCCGTTATTTCGAGCTTCACGGGTTCACTCCATTGCGCGTCGGATCGTTGCGATGTGTATATTTCCACCGAAGTGCCAGCGTTGAGCTCGCGCCGCGCCTTGGCGAGGTACATGGTGGTGCCATCGGGCGTGAATGAGGTTATGCCCTCGTCAAACTCGGTGTTCACCCCGCCCTGTGCAGGTTCGGGGCGTTGCCAGTTGCCGTTTTCATCTTTTTTCGAGAAGAAAATGTCGCATTTCTTTGTGCCAGTGATTTCGCTGCGGGTTTCGCCTGTGGCATCTTCGGTCGAAGATGTGAAATAAAGTTGGTCGTAGCTGCCGTCGAGGAACATCGGGCAGAAGTCGGCACGGCGTGAATTGAGCAACTTGGCACTCTTCACGATGTAGCGCGTGGGTTCCTCTTTCCATTGCTGTGCCAGGCGACATCCTTCGAGCCCTACTATAGAGAGGCGATGGTCGGGGACGTATGTGAGGAACGTTTCGTAATTTTTTGCGGCAGCGGCATATTTCCCTTCGGCCTGTTGCGAATGGGCCAGGTAGAAGTAGGCCATGCTGTCGGGGTATTCATATCGCAGGGCATTCTGGTAGGCTGCCGAGGCGCGTGCCGACATGTTGAGGCGGCGGTAGCATTCTCCCATCTGGAATGCCACCATTCCGCGCATGGGACGCTCTTCGCGGCTTTTCATCTTGTTATATACCTTACGGTAGGTGTTGGCAGCGTCGAAGTATTCGCCGCGCTGGTATTTTTCTTCGGCATCGCTGAGCTTCGCGCCACGGCATGAGTGCAGCAGCGCAGCGGCACACAGGACGAATGCCGAGCAGATGACAATGCGGAATATGGTGAAGGCAAATCTTTTCATAAAAGAAAGTGTGTGTGGCACTTGCTGTAATAACGATTGCAAGGGGCGTATTATTGCGTCATGCCTTGTGCCGCTGTGGCAGCCTGAAGTGTTCGGCCTTGACGATGGCGATGGCGAACACGGCAAGCAAGGCCGTGCGCAGCAATATGTTGAGCAGGAAGTTGTCGATAACTATCCATGTGTATGCGGCAAAAATCGCGGCAGCAAGCAGTAGGTAGCAAGCTATGCGCCGCAGCGGGTAGTCGATGGGGTAGTATTTGCGCCCCACGAAGTAGGATATGAGCATTGCCGTGCCATAGCCAGCAAAGCCGGCCCAGGCGCAAGCCATGTAGCCATAGCGGGGGACGAAAATCACGTTTATCGCCACCAACACGGCGCAGCCTATGCCCGAGAACACGGCTCCCCAGATGGTGCGGTCGGTGAGTTTGTACCAAAACGAAAGGTTGAAGTACACGCCCATCATTATTTCGGCGGCCATCACTATGGGGATTACTCGCAGCCCGCTCCAATAGGCGGGGGCAATGATGTACTTGATGATGTCGATGTAGGCAATAACAGCAAGAAACGCAAGTAGTGTGAAGATGATGAAGAACTTCATGGCTTGTGCCTGAGTGGCGGCGTTGTCGCGGTCGGCTGTCTTGCCGAACACAAATGGCTCGTAGGCATAGCGGAATGCTTGCGTGATTACTGCCATTATCATTGCCACCTTGCTTGCTGCGCCGTAGATGCCTAATTGGGCGGTGGCATCACTGCCAGTGTAAATGAAAGGGAACAGGATTTTGTCGGCAGTCTGGTTGAGTATGCCGGTGATGCCCAGTATCAAGATTGGCCAACTGTAACCGAGTATGCGCCGCATGAGTTGGCGGTCAAATACATATTTGAATCCCGTGAGTTCGCGCCAGAAGAAGAGTGTTATCAATGCTGTGCAGAAGAGGTTGATGAAGAATGCGTAGCCCACGCCCACCGTTGGATCATAGATGATTCCCACTATGTCGGGGTGGCTGTCGTACAGTGCCGGCAAGGCTATGAAATAAACGAGGTTCAGTGCAATGTTGAGCACGATGAATAGCAACTTAAGCGCGGCAAACTTGATGGCTCGTTTCTTGTAGCGCAGGAATGCGAATGGAATGGTCTGGAACGCATCGATGGCTACGCAAGCTGCCATCACTCCGACGTATTCGGGGTGGTCGGAATATCCAATGAAAGCCGACACTTGCGGCAGGAAAGCCAAGACAAGCAGCACGAACAGCAGCGATGTGCTACCTATCGAGAGCAATATCGACGAATATGCCCGCATGGGGTCTTCGTCCTTTTTGTTGGCAAAACGGAAAAATGATGTTTCCATGCCGTATGTGAGGATTACGAGCAGCAGGGCTACGTAGGAGTATATGTTGGTTATAACGCCGTAGCCGCCCGATTCGACCGACAGTTTTGCCGTGTAAAGCGGTACCAGCAAGTAGTTGAGAAATCTCCCAATGATGCTACTCATTCCATAAATGGCCGTATCCTTGGCCAATGATTTCAATCCAGCCATATCTCAAAAATAGTGCAATTCCAGATATTTTTAATTATTAGAGATTGCTTCGTCGTTATCGACTTGGTACAAGGTGCGATATACGTGAATAGGTTGGCAGATTTTGGGCTCATTAAGGCCAAAATCTGCTGCAATTCTTCACATACGTTTTTTACATCGGTTTGCCGAAACCATCGTTTAAATTGACGGATATTGTCCGTTTTTTACCGACAAGATTAAAACAGCGACTGTTCGCTGGTGAGGCGGCTGCGGCCGAGGTGGCGGTAGGCAAGGTCGGTGACTTCACGTCCGCGTGGGGTGCGCTTTATGAACCCCTCCTTGATGAGGAACGGCTCGTACACCTCCTCGATAGTACCAGGGTCTTCGCCGAGTGCTGTGGCTATCGTTGTTAGTCCCACGGGGCCGCCCTTGAACTTGTCGATTATCGTCGTCAGTATCTTGTTGTCGATTTCGTCGAGGCCATATTGGTCGATGTTGAGGGCTTCGAGTGCATAGCGGGCGATTGCGCAGTTGACCGAGCCGTCGCCTTTCACCTGTGCGAAGTCGCGCACACGGCGCAGCAGGGCATTGGCAATGCGCGGCGTGCCACGGCTGCGCAAGGCTATCTCGCGTGATGCATCGTCGGTGATGGGTACACCGAGCAGTCGGGCCGAACGCTTGACGATGCCTTGCAGCACTGCGTGGTCGTAGTATTCAAGGTGGCAGTTGATGCCAAATCGCGCCCTCAGCGGGGCTGTGAGCAGCCCGCTGCGAGTGGTAGCACCTATGAGCGTGAACGGCGACAATGTGAGCTGTACCGACCGCGCTCCTGGCCCTTTGTCTATCATTATGTCGATGCGGTAGTCTTCCATCGCCGAGTACAGGTATTCCTCGACCACAGGGCTGAGGCGGTGTATCTCGTCGATAAACAGCACGTCGTTCTCTTCGAGCGAAGTGAGTATGCCTGCAAGGTCGCCGGGCTTGTCGAGCACTGGTCCTGATGTGACTTTGAAACCCACGCCAAGTTCGTTGGCAACGATGTTTGACAATGTAGTTTTTCCCAATCCCGGAGGCCCGTGCAGCAAAATGTGGTCGAGGGCTTCTCCACGCATTCGGGCAGCGGCGACGAAGACCCTCAGGTTTTCAATCACTTTGTCCTGCCCGCTGAAGTCGTCAAAGACCATCGGGCGCAATGCCCGTTCAAAGTCTTTGTCGCTCTCAATGCGTTCGCGCCTAATATCGAAATTTTCAGGCATTATGCTCCTGCCTCCTCGGCAACGATTTTGCAGATTTCAACAATGGTGTCGGTGGCACGTTCCATCGACGGGATAGGCACAAATTCATACCGTCCGTGGAAGTTAAGGCCTCCAGCGAATATGTTGGGGCATGGCAGTCCCTTGAACGACAGTTGTGCGCCGTCGGTACCGCCACGTATTGGTTGCACCACAGGTTTCACACCGGCACGTTCCATGGCAGCCTTGGCAATGTCGATGATGTGCATCACAGGCTTGATTTTCTCAAGCATATTGTAATATTGGTCTTTTATTTCGATTGATGCGCAATCGGGGAACTCGTTGTTGATTTTGCGGGTGAGGTGTTCAAGCTCCTTCTTGCGGCGTTCAAAACGGTCGCGGTCATGGTCGCGTATGATGTAGGTGATGACCGTTTGTTCCACGTTGCCCTCTATGCCCACGAGATGGTAGAAACCTTCATAGCCCTCGGTGTGTTCGGGAGTTTCCCAGCGCGGGAGCATGATTATAAACTGGTTGGCAATGCGTATCGAGTTTAGCATCTTGTGCTTTGCATATCCCGGGTGCACGTTGCGCCCCTTGAATGTCACGCGAGCCACGGCAGCGTTGAAATTTTCATATTCAAGTTCGCCTATTGCGCCGCCATCCATCGTGTATGCCCAGTCGGCACCGAACTTCTGCACGTCGAATTTGTGTGCGCCTTGCCCGATTTCTTCGTCGGGATTGAAAGCTATGCGTATGTCGCCATGCTTGATTTCGGGGTGTGACTTGAGAAAATCAATTGCGGCTATGATTTCGGCTATGCCTGCCTTGTCGTCGGCACCAAGCAGTGTGTTGCCATCTGTCACTATCAGGTCTTGTCCTACATAATCGGTCAATTCGGGAAATTGTGATGGCGACAATATGATATTTTTTTCGGCATTCAGCACGATGTCGCCGCCATCGTATTTTTCGACAATGCGTGGCGATACATGGTGCCCCGACATGTCGGGCGAAGTGTCGAGGTGGGCAATGAAGCCTACTGTCGGCACAGGTTTGTCGCAGTTTGATGGCAATGTTGCCATCAGGTAGCCGTTGTCGTCAAGCGAGATGTTCGACAGCCCCAGTTGCATGAGGTCTTTTTCAAGGTGTTGGGCAAAAATCATCTGCCCAGGTGTGGATGGTGTGAGGTTGGTGAGCTCGTCACTCTGTGTGTCGAACTTCACGTACTGTAAAAAACGATCTACAACATTCATCATCTAAGAATATTTATTGGGCACACTTGCAGAGTGCCAAAGGTTTGGCAATATCGCGGTCATGGCGGCAGCGTTACCGCCATAGCCACACACAAAGGTAGCAATAATTTGTGATTTTCGTACTATGCTTTAGCCATGTTATTTCGTTACCCGACACCTGTAAATGAAATTAAAAATTGCCAGCTGATTGCTTGCATATATTGAGAAATTTTGCGAATATTGCATATTAGGTTGTGCATAATGATAAGTGTTTGTTAATTCTGCCACCACGAAAGAAGAATAACTAAAAAAACGAATTTGTAATGAATTATTATATTAAGAATATACATATTAATCGGTTGTATCATTTACACGATTTAGACATTCCTATTGCAGATGAACAAACTCCGCATCTGATAGTGACAGGCAAAAATGGTAGTGGAAAAACGGTTTTGTTGAATGCAATTGCTTCGTTTTTAGATAACATTAAAAACGATACGAATTTAAATTTTACAAAGTATCGAGAACTGTTAGAAATTAACCTCAACAGGCTTCAAGAAGTAAAGGATGCACAGAAGTTGATGCAAATAAAGAATAAAATTAAGTTTTATCAAGAGCAGGTTGATGAATTCTTTGGAAAAATAGAACTTGACTTTGTGGATGTGGCAAGCGTGATATCTGATTATCAAGAAGGTGATTTCATAATTGCATTCTATCAGGCTGCTCGAAAAACACAAATGATAGAACCTAAGAACCCAACGAAGCCTAATCTCAAAATTGCCGGTGATGTCCGTAGCACTATTACTAATCAATTTTTGAATTTCCTTTCCGACTTGAAAATTCAGGAAGCATTGGCACGCAACGAGAAGCAGTTTGACGATGCCGACCAAATAGCCCAATGGTTTATGGATTTTGAAGATTTACTCTGTCAGATTTATCAAGACCAAGAACTTAAATTGAAATTCAATTATAAAGATTATAGTTTTGAAATTTGCACGGAAGGGAAAGAATTTAAGTTTACCCAAACTTCTGATGGTTTTGCAGCTATCTTGGATATTGTGGCAGACTTAATTTTAAAGATGCAAGTTCCAGGAAACCTAACACGAGTGTACCAAAAGAAGGGCATTGTCTTGATTGACGAAGTGGAAACACATCTTCACCTTGAATTGCAAAAGGTGATTATGCCTATATTGACCAAAATATTTCCTAACATACAATTTATTGTTACAACCCATTCGCCATTTGTATTGAACTCATTGAACAATGCTGCAGCTTTTGATTTGGAGCGAAAGGAAATTATTGATGAACTCACGCAATATTCATACGAGGCATTGGCAGAGGGGTATTTTGGCGTTTCTTCCGAGTCGAGTTACACGGAAATGCAACTAAGTACATTGGAAAGTTTGCTAATGAAAGAAAATATATCTGATGCGGATAAATCGACGATAAGGCATTTGTTGACCGATCTCGACAAAGTGCCTGAATCTGTTTCTCCCAATATAGTTGGGGCATATTTGGGTCTTAAAAACAAATATCTGTCTGTCATTAAAAAAGTACAGGAATGATAAGGGAAAAGAAGAGTTCCAATGTGCCAGCTTCTCTGTTGAAGACTAAGCAGTACAATGGAGTGGATGTATATGCGCAGTTGCTGGCAGACCAGCACGAAAAATGCTATATCTGCGAACGGAAACTTGTGACTGATTATGAGATAGAACATTTCAAGAGCGAAAACAATTTTCCTGAATTGGTGCAGGAATGGACGAACCTGTTCTTATCGTGTCGGTATTGTAATCAGAAAAAACTTAATTCATTTGATAACAATGTCTATCCATTGACTGCCAATATAGAATGTGAGATAAGCCAACGAATAGATTTTGAGCAAAACAAGGCGGCTTTTGTAACTTTTGTTGACGACGAACAGCATAATAATACTGTCCGTATGCTTAATTTGCTTTATAATGGGAAAAGTGATACAAAGCCACGGAAGTTGAAAGAAGAAAGATTCTTCAACGAAGCCAAACAGAAAGTGATAAGTTTTATGAGAAAAGTCAACGCCTATCTTATCGAACCTACTGAGAGAAACCGTAATATTGTGGTTGACGATTTGTCGATTGACAAGGAATTGTTGGGCTTTAAATATTGGATTGTTTGTGATTATAACCTGAGTGAAGATTTTAAAAATAACATCATTTGGAACAAGTGAGAGCTATTCACTATGGCTAAATGTGGATATTTTTGTTGTTATTAAGTGAAATTTGTAATTTTGTGGTGTGCCGGCGTTTGGCTTGGCTGAGAGTTGAGGTTTGGTCAGGTGTCATTCTCCTGCCAACGGTTTTAAATCAAAAGATTTATGGGAGATTTTCATAACGAGTTTATCAATATGGATCCAGGCAAAGAACCTGGTAAATCCATGCCAGACAATTTCCATTTGTGGGCGGTGTTGTCGGCATTTTTCTGTTTTTTCCCTACAGGCATAATTGCCGTGTTATATTCCAACAAAGTGGGCAAGCTATGGGAGTGCAATCGTGAAAAAGAAGCTGAGAAAGCTGCGGCAAAGGCTCGTGGGTGGACTTGGGCGACGTTTGTGCTTGGCATATTGCTTGGGCTGGCATTGCTCGCGGTAGTGGTGTATGTGTCGCATTATATTTAATTCTCACGAGGTGTAATATGAAAGCGTTGATAATAACGGTGGGCTTGATTGTGTTCATTGCCTTTTGGACGTATGTGGGGACTGTGGCATTTCCGTTTCTTGCCTGGCTGACAGGGTTAGGTGTGGTAGTCTTGCCGGCAATCCTGCTCTTGTTTTTCTCGTTTTGCTTCTTGCTTGGCATTTCGTTGGTGCCGAGCCGGTTGTTCAAGAGAAAAATTGCGAAATATATACTGAGTGTGGCCTCGCCGTGGTTTCCTGTAATAATTCTGGTACTCTTTTCATTCGATGTGCTGGATATAGATCCTTTCCTGTATGCCATGATGGCATCTTGTGTCCTGCTGTTGTGGTGCATATTCTTGGTGGCCCGTCGCGGGTATTATTATCCGTTTCTGTGGTTGCCGTTCGTGGCCGTGAGTATATTCACGCTTACTTACATCGACGAGAATTACGGCGCGCACGAATATGAAGGCGACTACGTCTTGGATCGGTATGGCAACAACTTGTATGACCGCTTCGGTAATAAAGTGTTCTTTAAGGATTATGACGAGATTGAATTTGTCGGCGATGACAAGGTGCGCATCGAGGAATGGAACGACACACGCGGCGACTATGACTATGGGCTGTACTCGCTCGACAAGCGAAGGTTTATCATTCCAATGGGTGAAACTATCCGCTCGTGTTGCTCTATCGAGCAGCGCAACGGCCGCAGTGGGATAGTGGCCGACGGTGGCGATATGGTGGTGTCGTATAAATACAAGTCGCTTGAATATTGGGGCGACAAGGCCGTCGGCCGGGACGGCGATGGCGGATATGTGCTGCTCGACGAGCTGGGACTGCTTGTCGATGATACAGATGATTTTGGCGAGATTGTGGAGATATTCGCCTTTAGCGACAAGAAGCTGCTGAAGGTGAGATATTCATCGGACAAATATGGCATTATCGACGAGGGTGGCAATCTGATGGCCGAGGGCGGCGAAGATGTGACGTGCTACACCAACGAGTTTTCAACTACGGGCAAGACCTACTACATATTTGCCGGCGACGTTATCACAGTCTTTTCGAACGACTTCTTGCAACATACCACCTTTGCCGATTTTTCGAGCGAATGCTGGTTGAGGAGCGTGTATGATTATAGCTCGCCAGTGTATTATCTTGTCAAGCTGCCGTCGGGAAAATGGACTGTGGTTGACGGCGATGGGGACACGGTAATATCGGCATGTGAGGGCTTGACATACTACAAGCAGGACAGCCAGGGTGAGGAGGCGTTCTATGTGTATTGGGACGACGATGACGAGCCTGTGCGGTACAGCTTCGACTGGCTCAGACACCAGTAACGGCAGAAATGACGGCCGCGTGTGGGATTATTCGATGTTGTTGTGTAATTTTGCAGCAATCCAACCAAAAAACGAAACTCTTATGATATACAACTTCGATAAAATAGTGGAACGGCGTGGCACCGGCTCGATGAAGCATGACGGGGTGCTGGAGCGTTTCGGCAGGGAAGATGCCTTGCCGCTGTGGGTCGCCGACATGGATTTTGAGGTATGTCCCGAAATAACTGCGGCACTGAAGCAGCGGCTCGACCACCGCATCTATGGATATGCTATCCCAAGTGACGGGTATTGGCAGTCGATTATCGACTGGGAACGCAATTCGTATGGTTTTAATTTCGGCCGCGATGAATTGTGCTACATGCCAGGTGTTGTGAAAGGCATCGGATTTGTGGTGAATTATTTTACCAACAAAGGCGACAAAGTGGTGATACAGGAGCCTGTTTACCACCCATTCCGTATAGTCCCCGAGAAGAATGGCAGGCAAGTTGTGAACAATGGTTTGTTGCATACGGGTGACGGACATTATGCCATGGATCTTGAGGGGCTTGAGCGTATCTTCCAGACCGAGAAACCACGCTTGATGATACTGTGCAACCCGCATAATCCGATAGGGATAACTTGGGATGTTGCCACGTTGCAACGGTTGGCCACGATGGCGCGGCAGTATGGCGTGATAGTGGTGAGCGACGAGATACATGGCGACTTGGCACTGTTCGGACACGAACACCACCCGTTTGCCGCCGTGAGTGAAGATGCTGCCGCAGTTTCGGTAACTTTGTCGGCACCGTCCAAGACATTCAACATGCCAGGTTTGGTAAGTTCGTGGTGCGTGGTCAAAAATCCCGCATTGCGCGAAGGGTTCTTTTCATGGCTCGAAGGCAATGAATTTAACGAGCCGCAATTCGTTTCTACTGTGGCGACCGAAGCTGCTTACAAGTGCGGTAGCGAGTGGCTCGACCAGGTGAAGGCATATATTGAGCGCAACATTGAGGCTGTTGAGGCCTTTTGCGCTGAGCGATTGCCTCAAGTGGTGCCAATACGCCCCGAAGCATCGTTCCTTGTGTGGCTCGATTGTACTGCGCTCGGGCTTGGGCATGAACAGCTTATAGACCTTTTTGTAAATAAGGCAGGGTTGGCTCTCAACGACGGAGAAATGTTTGGCAAGGCTGGTGCAGGGCACATGAGGCTCAATGTGGCATCGCCACGCAGCGTCATCATTAAAGCCATGGGGCAGCTTGCCGCAGCCGTGGGCAAAATATGACATTGCCCCGTATCGGCTACAATACATATAATGCCAGCAATATGCCACAAGATTGTGCAGTGGCGCATTGCTGGCATTATAACACTAAAACGTAATGAAAAAAATGGCGTAGTGTTGAAATGTAGCAACTTTTTTTGTATGTTTGTATATTCATTTTCATGAGTGTATTATCACAAATAAACCGAAAACCCAGACAACGCATTATGATGGAAGCACAGAAAATCACACCCGAAGAGGAAGACCGCATGGTGGAAGCCGCTTTTAAGGAATTGCTCGACGGCTACATGGCTAGTAACCACCGTAAAAAGGTCGAGATAATAGAGCGTGCCTACAAGTTTGCCAAGGAGGCTCACAAGGGGATACGCCGCCGTTCGGGAGAATTGTACATCATGCACCCTATTGCTGTGGCACGCATCGTGAGCCGCGAGATAGGGCTTGGCTCGGTGTCGATATGTGCTGCGTTGTTGCACGATGTGGTAGAGGATACTGATTACACGGTAGAAGATATAGAGTCGCAATTCGGTAAGAAGATAGCACAGATTGTCGAAGGGTTGACAAAGATTTCAGGTGGAATATTTGGCAACATGGCCTCGGCGCAAGCCGAGAATTTCCGCAAGTTGCTGCTGACGATGAACAACGACATACGCGTAGTGCTGATAAAGATTGCCGACCGCCTGCATAATATGCGTACACTTGGCTCGATGATTCCGAGTAAACAATACAAGATTGCAGGCGAAACGCTTTACATTTATGCGCCGTTGGCCCATCGCTTGGGGTTGTTTGCAATAAAGACAGAGCTTGAAGACTTGAGTTTCAAGTATGAACACCCCGAGGCTTATAAAGCCATAAGCGAGAAAATTGTTGCCACCGAAGCACGGCGTAACGACATCTTCAACACTTTTGCCAAACCTATCAAGGAACGCCTCGATGCCATGGGGCTTGCATACACTATCAAAGCCCGTGTGAAGTCGGTGTACTCGATCTGGAAGAAGATGGACACCAAGCACATACCGTTTGAAGAAGTATATGACTTGTATGCGGTGCGAATTGTGTTTGATTGCCCCAACGAGGCTGATGAGAAGCGCACATGCTGGAACATATATTCAGAGATTACCGACCTTTACCGTCTGCACCCCGATCGCACCCGCGATTGGCTCAGTACTCCCAAGGCCAATGGCTATCGGGCTTTGCACATGACTGTGATGGGCCCTGATGGTAACTGGATTGAGGTGCAAATACGCAGCAAGCGCATGGACGACATGGCCGAGCGTGGCTTTGCTGCACACTGGAAGTATAAGATTGGCGAGGGTGAGGAGGAGTCGGAACTCGCCACCTGGCTCAAAACCATACAAGACATATTGGAAAATCCCGAGCCTAATGCGCTTGATTTTCTCGACACGATAAAGCTTAATTTGTTTGCCTCGGAGATTGTGGTGTTCACGCCCAAAGGCGAACTGCTGACGTTGCCCAAAGACTCGACGGTGCTCGACATGGCGTTCAACCTGCACACCGACCTTGGTGTGCATTGCATTGCCGGCAAGGTCAACCACCGCCTTGTGCCGCTGTCGCACAAGTTGCAAAGTGGCGACCAGGTAGAAGTGCTCACGTCGCAGTCGCAGCAACCCAAGGCCGAGTGGGAAAGGTTCTTGGTTACAGCGAAGGGGAAGACCCGGTTGAAATGGGCATTGCGCAAGGAACGCCGAGTGTATGTCGAGGCTGGCGAAGCGCGTTTTGCCGATTACATGAAAGCCCATGGATATGAACTCACCAACGAGAACATAACCAAGATATTTGCCGCGCAACAGCTTGCCAACAAGGAAGAACTGTATTACCGCATCGGCTGCGACGACATTGCGCTGTCCGACCAGTTGCTACAGCCGTTGCGCCAGAAGTCGAACGGATTTTTTCGGTTGTTGAAAAATCCGTTGCGGCGTAAGCAGCCTAAGCAACCTGTCGTGACAGAAATAGCCCAACCTGTCGATTTCAAGAAAACATATTTGTTGCACACCGAGAATGGGGTGAGCAATTATATAATAGCTGATTGCTGCCACCCGATACCGGGCGATGACGTATTCGGGTATGTTGATGAAAACAACCATGTTATAGTACATAAACTCACGTGCGAAGAAGGTATGCGTCTGAAGAGCAGTTTCGGTGGGCGCATAGTCACCACCATGTGGGAAACGCGCAACAAGAAGTTCCCGGCATCGTTGCACGTCGAGGGTATCGACCGCATGGGTATATTGCAGGAAATCATTTCTATAATTTCTACTACCCTGGCCATATACATACGCCGCCTTGATATTGCCGCCGATGGCGGGGTGTTCAAGTGCGACCTTGACGTTGATGTGGAAGATGTGGGCGTGGTCAACACGTTGTGTAAGAAGATTAAGTCGGTCAAAGGCGTTAAATCGGCAGTGAGAATGAACAATTGACGCACTTGAAGCCATTTATATACAATGATATACAACAAAACATTTTCTTAATTGTATTATGTTTAAGTTCTCAAAAAAAAGCTTTGTGCGATTGCTTCTATTCATAGGGGCAATCGTTGTCATATCTTATTTTATCCCTCGTGAGAGTGATCAGGATTTCAATTATACCATAGGTCGTCCGTGGCCTTACCCGTTGCTGACAGCCCCGTTTGATATCCCCGTCAACTTGGACTCGGCCAGTGCCGCGGCCCAGCGCGACAGTATCGACCGCACTTTTGTCCCAGTGTACAAGCGCGACAAGGCTGTGGTGTCGAAAAATGTCAATGCCCTGAGCCAAGCGTTGGCTCAAGTGCCACAGGCAACTACCGACCTGAGTAATCGCATCACTGCTGCCGTGCAGAAGCTGTATGACGACGGAATTGTCGATAATGACACATACGCACGCATAAGTAGTGGAAAGTTGCCGGGTGTCAGGTTCATCGTTGGGAATGTGGCGCAGATGAACTCGACGGCTGGCATGAAGTCGGTGCGTAAGGCCTATGCCACGCTCGACTCGCTTTTCCCCATGCCATACGCTCGCATTGTATTTGAGAACGTGCGCATGTCGCAATTTTTACACCCCAATGTGGTGCGTGACAGCGTTGAATCAAATAGGTTGCTTGAACAGTCTTACTTGAAAGCACTTGCCCCGATAGGAGTGAAGCAGAAAGGGGAACGCATCGTTGACCGTGGTGAGATTGTCACTCCGCAGATTTATGAAATATTGCGTGAATACGAACGCTTGCAGAGCACCCGCGATGTGGCTGTGAAAAGCCGCGATTACCGTTATGCCGGGCAGATAGCTGTGGTGACGATGCTGTTGTTGTGCTTTTACACGTTCCTGTATTTCTTCCGCAGCCGCACGTTCAACGACATGCGCCGTCTGTTGTTCTTGGTGACATTTGTTTCGGTGTTCACGTTGATATCCTATGCGGTGATGGTGGCATTGCCCACAGTCGGCGTGTATGTCATGCCGTTCACGGTGTTGCCCATCATTGTCACCACGTTCTACGACTCTCGCACGGCAATGTTCTCCCACATCATAGTGACGTTGCTGTGTGCCATCATTGTGCCATATCCCATGGAATTTATTTTCTTGCAATTTATATCGGGAATTACGGCGATAATGACGTTGCAAGAGCTTTCGCGCCGTTCACAGCTTGTCAAGTGTGCGCTTTACGTGTTGCTGGCCTATGCTGTCACGTATGCAGCGGTGGAGGTGGTGAGCGAGGGCAATGTGCAGAATGTTAATTGGCACATATTCCTTTACTTCGGGCTTAACGTGTTGTTCTTGTCGTTTGCCTATATACTCATCTTCCTTGTTGAGAAGTTGTTTGGCTTCACTTCCACTGTTACGCTCGTCGAGCTTACCGATGTCAATACGCCGTTGTTGCGTGAGTTGTCTGAGAAATGTCCTGGCACGTTCCAGCACTCGCTGCAAGTGTCGAACCTTGCCGCCGAGGCTGCCCATGTGATAGGAGCCAATGTGCAACTTGTGAGGGCTGGGGCCCTATACCACGACATTGGCAAAATCGATAACCCGGCATTCTTCACCGAGAACCAGCGTGGCGAGAATCCACACAAGGCTTTGCCTCCCGAGGTGAGTGCAAAAATTATCATTGACCATGTGGCCAATGGCTTGAAACGCGCCGACAAGGCCAAGTTGCCGCAGGTGATAAAAGACTTCATAGCACAGCACCATGGTGCGGGCAAGGCAAAATATTTCTACACGCTCACTTGCAACGCGCATCCCGACGAGGAAATCGACCCTGCTCCATACACCTATCCAGGCCCGAATCCCAACACCAAGGAAACGAGCATACTCATGATGGCCGATTCGACCGAGGCTGCATCGCGCAGTCTTACCGACCATAGCGACGAGTCGATAAGTAATCTTGTCAACCGCATTATCGATTCGCAGATAGCCGATGGGTTGATGAAGGATTCTCCTATAAGTTTCCGTGATGTAGAGAAGATAAAACAATGCTTCATATCGCGTCTGTGCACGATGTACCACTCGCGCGTGAAATATCCCGAGGCGGTTAAAAAGGAGCAGTCGGCTTCTTAAAATAGGTTAAAATGTCATGACGGGTATGATAAGCAATAATGGTGTCGATTTCCTCATTGACAGGAGGTGTGAATGGATATGAATATTGTTGCGGCGATAGCTGGTGGTGTGTTGATTTTAGCTGGGCTTGTATTTGAAGCTCGTAACTTCGTGCTATCAACTTTAGTGGGATATGCAGGATTGCTTCTGCTTCATTACGTCTGCTATATCAATGTGGTTAACAGCTCATTGCTGTTTTGGGGCGCGGCTGCACTCTTGTCTTGCGGGATAGCTATGTTGTCGCCGAGGCAAGAGCCGCATGGCTCGCGTGGGGGCAACATTTATTTGCTGCTCGGAGCTGTTGCAGGGTTGTTGGTGGGTATGTCGATTGATGCGTCGATGATGATACTTGCAGCTATAATTGGAACACTGCTGGGGCAACTTTTTTATGCCCGCACCCCGAAAGGAAGTTGGGTGAAATTTTCATTTTCCATTTTTATTCACTACTTTTGTGCCGTCGGATTGAAAACGATAGTTTCAACCGCGATTGCGGGGATAGCCATCGAGGGCCTTTTGAGAAATCAAATGGTCGCTGTCGGAGGCTGAACCGCAAAAAGAGATGACAACCGATGAGGCAGGTTATATTATCAATAGCAGCAATAGTGGTTCTCGCCGTGATGATGTCGGCAAGTCCTCGACGTATTGAGGTGGAGCCAGTGGATTTTGATTCGATTTATGCTCAAATATCCGATCCACGGTCAAGGCATTACTACCCGCAGCTAATGGAAAAATACCTGAGCAACGACACGGTGTTGGGATATGACGATTACCGTTACTTGTATTACGGTTACACGTTCCAAGACGATTTCGATCCGTTCCGCTCCTCGGAGTATGCCGATGTCATCGAAGAGCTCTATTATAAGAAAGAATTTACTCGCGCTGAGTGTGACACGATCATAAAATATGCAGAATTAACACTTCGTGACAATATTTTTGATTTAAGTCAAATGAAATTTTATATCTTTGCACTCAGGGAAAAAGAGAAGAATACTCTGGCTTCGATACGCCAGTATAAGCTCAACCACATTGTGGCAGCTATACTATCGTCGGGAAGCGGCACCAAGGAGAAGCCTTGGGTGGTGATTTCGCCAGCGCATGAGTATAATCTCTTGAACTTGATGGGATATGTTGCTACGGGGCACACGGAGCTGGAAAACAACATCGACTATATCACCATCGAGAAGAGCGGAAAGGATTCGCCCGAAGGATTTTATTTCGATGCCACTCGCATTAAGCAAGTGGCAAAGGAGAAATATCCCGAGCAGTAAACTGATGATCATAATGTAACAACAATCAATATAATAGCACTCGAAAATAATAGCACTATTAATGAGACCCTTGCCGTTGTGAAACTCCAAGGGTTTTTTCGTACCCAAAAATTTGAGAATTAATAATTGGTGGTTGATAATTTTATTGGTGATAATTTGCTAATTTTGTGTGTCGCTGTGCATCGAGTGCCTGTGGGAACGTGTTGGCGACTGTATATCGACAAAAACTTTTACAATTATCCTTGGTGACGGTCATTGAGCCGCCATGATATGACGGCTCTACATATTGTGATAAAGTGGTGTGTTTAAGGTGCTTGAGGCTATTGATGGATTTGTGCTTAGTTCCCAGATTGATTACATTTTGTGATTTCGATGTTGTAGTGCCATATTATTTGGCTATTTTTGCAATAGGAACTGAAAAGTTTTGTTTATGTCAGACAATATAGAACATGATGTAGCATCGGCGTTGATTCGAATAATGGACAAATGGGAGAGTGGGCAAAATCCTTCTTTTGAAGATTTGTCTGATTGCGTATTGCAGACTCATCAATATGCGCAAACAGCTGCAATAAAGGCCGTCAACCAGTTTGCTACTTTGCGCAACTGGTTAATTGGTTGTTATATTGTAGAATATGAACAGAAAGGAAAAGATCGCGCCAAATATGGGGAACGGTTGCTCAAACGCCTTGAAGAAAAAGTGAATTGTCGGGGATTGAACGAAACGTTATTTAGGGTTTCACGTTCTTTTTATTTAGTGTATCCGCAGATACGAGAGTTGTTCGGTATTGAAAAACGTGCGACGGTGTCGCATGAATCTGAAAAACGTGCGATGCCGTCGCACCAATTCATGACACCTCCTGAAAAGATTGTCAGCAGGTTGTCATTCTCCCATATTAGAGAGATAATGACAGAGAAAGACCCGTTAGGGCGTTTTTTCTATGAAACAGAATGTATAAGGGGATGTTGGTCGGTAAAAGAACTTCGCCGACAAATAGCAACAAATTTGTATTTTCGCAGTGGCATGAGTAAAAGTCCGCAAATGCTTTTGGATAGCATTGACAAACAATCTGGTAATGCCTTGATGGATATACGACAGCCGTTTACATTTGAATTTCTTGGACTTGACGCAAAAGAAGCATTTTCAGAAAAGGACTTGGAGGATTCCCTGCTTACTCATTTAGAAGAGTTTTTGTTGGAATTAGGCAAAGGCTTCTGCTTTGAAGCACGTCAGAAACGCATCATTATTGATGACGAATATTATTTTGCAGATCTTGTATTTTATCACAGGATATTGCATTGCAATGTAATCTGTGAGTTGAAAAATGACGAGTTTAAACATGAATATCTTGGCCAGTTGAACGCATACGTTTCTTATTATAAAGAAAATGAAATGCATGATGGGGATAATCCGCCTGTAGGGATATTGCTCTGTACTAAAAAGGGGAAGAAAATGGTTGAATATGCTATTGCCGGAATGAATAACCAACTATTTGTTTCTACTTATATGCTTCAATTGCCAGACAAGACAAGTTTGGAAAAATTTCTTATCAGTCAATTGGAAAGGAGTTAGAGGTCATTGGGGCAGGTAATATAAAATGGAGGTTAGAAATCGATGGTGACGGCGACTGAGGCTATTTCGCACTTGAATGGGGGGGTGAGTTTGGCTACTGTCACTGTACCGCTCGTAATCAGGGGGAAGCGGGCTTGCAGTGAGCGAATGATGCGACCTGCCACGTGTTCGAGCAGTTGCGAGGGTGTAGCCATCTCGGCAGCCACTATGTCGTAAACCTCGGCATAGTTGAGCGTGTCGGCAAGGTTGTCGCTTACAGTGGCATCAGCTATGGGATAGCACAGGCGCAATGTTACTTCAAAGTCGTTGCCCACGCGGCGTTCTTGGGGCAATACGCCGTGGTGTGCGTAAAAGTGCATTCGGTCGAGTGTGATATATCCAGTCATAGTGCAATTTTTTATGGTTGTTGTGTTGTGGCGGTGTCGTCCTCTTTCTGTTCTACCCATGTGTATGCGCCGATGTCGATGTTGCCGTGGACATAGCGGTTCACGCCGTAGCGGTCGGTAGCGGCTTCGGCGGGGCATAGCGACGGATCGCCTGTGCCAATGGCATCGCTCTCGTTTTTCAGGCGGTAGTCAAACAGGTATTTCTCGCGGACGGTGAAGAATAATGGGTCGCCCTCCCACACGCAGTTGAGGAAATTGTTGTCGTCGCTACCTTGCGAGCCGAATAGGCAGTTGCGCACAAGCACCGATGAGCCAGTGAGGTCACCGGGCGATATTTCCGAAGCGTTGCCATATATAATGCAGTTGTCGAAATGTGCGTCCATGAGCGGTGTGTTACCGTCGCTTTCGTCGGGTAGCAGGTAGGCAAGTGTGAGGATTGAACCACGCACCACATCGAAGAGGTAGTAGTTGGCAAACGTGCACTGGGCAAATCGTGCATATCCGCCAGTGAGCGACACCACGGCATTGGGGGCATCGGAAAACTCGCATCCCTCGGCTTCGACCCATGCGTGGTGCGATGTGAGTACCGATGATGAGGAATTGTGTAACACGCTATTGAACAAGTATAACTTGCGGCTATCGATGCCGGTGGAATCGACTGTAATGCCCGACGACGAGCCGCGCATATAGGTGTAACGCATTTCGTTGCCGGTGCTGGCGGCGGTGAAGATGATTCCACCCCATTGCCCCGACATGATGTCGTAGTCGGTGCCGCCCACCACGTTGTCGAGGCGGTCGCCGCGCAAGTTTATTTCGTTGCCTTGTTGTCCCATGGTGAGCAGTGTGCCATCGACCACCATCGCAGCTTTGTCGTGGAACATGAGTGTGGTGCCGGCGTCAAGCGTGAGCGTCACCCCTTCGGCCACACGCATCGTGTCGTAAATCACATACGGCTTTATGCCCGACAGGTGTGTGTCGGTGTCGATTGTCGGTGCATGCAGCCGTGTGGCATCTTGTCCCCATGCGGTGATTACCACTTGCTGCTCCACGCCATTGGTGATGAAGCGCATTTTGTCCTCGATTTCTATTGGCAAGTCGTTGCCAGTGGGGTCGAGCGTGGCTTCGACAAAGACCAATATGCTGTCCTCGCCGCGTATCTCCACGTTGCTGAACGAACTGCCGCTCACGCCATCAACGTTGACATAGAAGCGTCCGCCAGTGTTGCCATCGAGTGTTATAGATGAGATGTTTAGCATCTTCTTGTGGCGGTTATAGACAGTAAACCGCCGCGTGGCAGTTCCTTCCTCGGTGAGTACGGTATCGAAAGCAAGTGTATCGACCGAAAATTCCAGCGTGTCGCTGCTGCTTGTGGTGAAGTCGTCTTCGATGCACGACGTTAGAGCCACGGCAGCCAGCATGGCAGCAATTATAATTGTGATTATATATCGCATTTTATTCATATACAACAATAACGCGTATCGGTACCAGTTTATTACATTATTTCAAAGCATGGGCTTTGAAGTAGCCCGCTATACCTGTGGTTTGCACTTTTAAAACTAGCTCGACATAATTTTATAAATCGGTATAAAATCTAATGACCGATTGATGTTAAAGCGTGTATTGTGGAGCTGGAGTGAAAAGTGCAGCCTCTTGATGTAAGGGCTGCACTTTTGTGTAGGTGTTATGTATGGTGTAGGTTAGTCGATTTGTACTACAAGGAAATTGGAGAGTTCCCAGAATTTTGTTGGGTTAGTGATAACAATTGTCTTGGTGTTGTCATCGGCAGTCACTATTTCGTAGGAATCGGCTGGGTGCTTGGTGTATATTTTGGCTTTCTTGGAATATAGCGGGATTTCGGCAAGGGTGCGCTTGTCGCCCTTGGTGAAATATTCTATTTCATAGTCTTTTTCCATTACCTTGGTTTTCCGCAGGAAGCCAGTTTCGATGATTTTGTGCTCTTTAAGTTCGCTTTTCGATCCTATCACGTAGTAGCAAGTGTTGAGTTCATTGGCCAATTGTTCCGATTTCACTTCGGCTTCTTCTTTTTGTTCGGCGATAGTCTGGTTTGCCACGTTGAGCGAGTCAACAGTGGTGTTGAGCGATTGTATCTCTATGTGAGCCTTGCGCAGTTCTTCGGTCAACTGGTTGATAGTGGCTTGTTGCTCTTCAAGCTGTTTTTTCAGCCCGTCGATAGTTTCTTGCAGTTGAGAACTGTTGCCCGATGAGTTTTTCAGGCGGCGTTCAAGTGCGGCAAGTTTTTCGCGGCGGTCTTGGAGGGCTTGTTGTATCAGAGCCATGTTGTCCATGATCTGCTGCTTTTTGTTTGGAGTTTCGGCATTGAGGTTAGAAGCCGAGATTATTTTCTCCATGTCGCGTATTTGCATCATACCCTCGTTGATGTCGTTGATGAGGCTCAGCAAGCTGTCTTTTTCGGCGTTGGCAATGAGCAGCGAGTCGTTGAGCTGGGCCACGATGCTGTCGTTACCCGTGTTGTCGGTCTTGTTGCCGTTGCAAGCAGCAAGGCACATAAGTGCGATGACTGCGAAAAATAAAAAAGATCGTTTCATAACAAGTCGTTAGTTTTATTTTGTTGTTTAAAATGAGCGTATTTGTCGATTTTCACGTTTTCGGAAGGAGCTTTCCCTGCTACGACAATCACGATTTCGCCTCGTGGCTCGTTATCGGTGAAATATTGAGCCAGCTCGTCGAGCGAGCCGTTGTGTGTGGAATTGTGCAACTTGGATATTTCGCGGCTCACTGATGCCTGTCGGTCGCCCCCAAATTGCTCGGCAAGTTGCTTGAGTGTTTTTGCGAGCCTCATGGGCGATTCATAGAAAATCATGGTGCGTTCCTCTTCGGTCAGTTGGGCCAATCTGGTGGCGCGTCCTTTCTTTTGAGGCAGGAAACCCTCGAAGCAGAAACGGTCGCACGGCAACCCCGAGTTGACCAATGCGGGGACGAATGCCGTTGCCCCGGGTAGCGTTTCGACCTCGATTCCCAAGCGGCGGCATTCACGCGAGATGAGAAAGCCCGGGTCGGAGATGGCTGGAGTGCCGGCATCGCTCACGAGCGCGATTGTTTCGCCACCTTGTAGCCTCGCCATTAGTGCCGGCAAGGTGTCGTGTTCGTTGAATTTGTGGTGGCTCTGCATGTGTGTTTCTATGCCGAAATGTTTCATTAGCACCCCCGAGGTGCGTGTGTCCTCGGCCAGTATGCAGTCGGCTTGTTTCAATATGTCGATAGCCCTCGGGGTGAAATCGCCGAGGTTGCCTATAGGAGTCGGTACTATAAAAAGTTTTCCTGCCATAGCTATGTCATTTGGCGTAGAAATGGTTGCGCAGTATTGCCATGAAGTCGATAACTTCGGGCGATTCCTTGTCCCACGATAGCGGGGCGCCATAGAAGTATTCTTCGGCCTCGGCATACGATTGCATTGTTTCCACAAGGTTCAGTGCATCGTTCATTTCCACAGTGCTGTTGCCAAACAATTCGCGGCAGAAGCGGTAGCGGTCGTTGACGGTGAATGCGTGTTTCAGGTCGCGGCTCATGTTGCGTTGCAGCATTGTATCGATTGTGAGCGGTGATTGAGTATCGTCATCGTCGTCAGACGGTTGCATGTAGCGATCATCGTCAGTTTGAGGCTCTTCTTGTTCTATCTTCTTTGGCTCGGTATAGTCAAAAGTCATTTCCTTGGCTGGTTCTTCGGTGCTGTCGTGGCAGCTTTTCCCGTCATCGTCGCATTCGGGCAGCGCGTGGTGGTTTTCGTCTTCTTCGGCTTGCGCTGCATCTTCTTCGTCGTCATCGCTGACTGCAGCCATCAGGCCTATAGGGGTCGAATCGCCTGGCTTGTAGTCTATTTCGGTGCTGATGGTTTCGGCACCTTTGGTGAAATCTTGGGTGTCGGGCGTTTCGTCGATGCTGTCGCTTACGACTTGTTCATCGCTTGAGTCCTCAATGCTATATGGCGTTTCGTTCATTGGCTGGGCATGGCAATCTGCTTGTGCTGCATGTTGGCATTCGTTGTCGAGCAGTGAGTTTATAACGCCGATTTTTTCTTGCATCGATTGTATTATCAGGTTGCGTTCGGCATTGTCGCGGCGGGCAACCATTACAAGCCCTTCGAGCTCGTATATATGCTTTAATATGTCGTCGAATGGTGTGTAGTCCATAATTTTTTTGCTTTATTGCCTGTGTGCCGTGTGCATGTTGTCACGGTATTGGCAGATTCTGCACAAACATATTAATAAAATTCCGATTAAGGTTATTATTATGCTTAAAAAAAGTTTCGGTGGGATAATTTTTCCTGTTTGCGGGTTAACTTTGTGTATAATTTCAATTATCGTAGCAATGAAATCAATAAAAGAATTGTACAGGATAGGGACTGGGCCGTCGAGCAGCCACACCATGGGGCCGCGTAAAGCCGCCGAAATATATCTTAAGCGTCATCCTGTCGCCGACGGGTTTCGAGTGACGCTATATGGCAGTCTTGCAGCCACAGGCAAGGGGCACATGACCAATGTAGCAATAACCGATGTGTTGTGGCGTGTGGCACCAGTGGAACTGATATGGCAGCCGAAAGTGTTCCTGCCGTTCCACCCCAATGGGATGAAATTTGCGGCACTTGACAAGGATGGCAATGAAATAGACCCGTGGACGGTGTTCAGCATAGGTGGCGGTGCGCTTGCCGAGGAAAACGACAGCAGTGCAGCGTCGATTAACACGCCCGATGTGTATGAGATGAACCACTTGTCGGAAATACTTGCGTGGTGTGAACGCACTGGCAAGAGTTACTGGGAATATGTGCAGGAGTGCGAGGAGAGCGATATATGGGATTACTTGCGCGAGGTGTGGAAGACGATGCAGCAAGCTGTAGAACGTGGCATTGATGCCGAGGGGGTGTTGCCAGGGCCGCTTAACTTGCGGCGCAAGGCTTCGACCTACTACATAAAGGCGAGTGGCTACCGGGCTTCGTTGCAGTCGCGTGGGTTGGTGTTTGCCTATGCGCTGGCTGTGAGCGAGGAAAATGCTTCGGGCGGCATGATTGTCACTGCTCCCACTTGTGGCTCGTGTGGTGTGGTGCCGGCTGTGCTGTATCACTTGCAGCGTAGCCGCGACTTTAGCGACACTCGCATATTGCGGGCTTTGGCAACGGCAGGGCTTGTGGGCAACATAGTCAAGCATAATGCTTCAATCTCGGGAGCTGAGGCTGGTTGCCAGGCCGAGGTGGGGACGGCTTGTTCAATGGCTTCGGCGGCAGCCAACCAACTTTTTGGCGGTAGTCCGTCGCAGATAGAATATGCTGCCGAGATGGGGCTTGAGCATCACTTGGGCATGACGTGCGACCCGGTGTGCGGACTTGTGCAAATTCCGTGCATAGAGCGCAATGCATACGCTGCGGCACGTGCGCTCGATGCCAACCTTTATTCATCGTTCACCGATGGGCAGCACCGTGTGTCGTTTGACCGTGTGGTTGAGGTGATGAAAGAAACTGGCAACGACTTGCCGTCGCTTTACAAGGAAACCAGCGAGGGTGGGCTGGCAAAGGACTATCATCCAATTGATAATTGACGATTGACAATTATTGCTGTTAGGCTTGACCTTTTAAGTCACAAATGCAGTGATTTAAAGGAGATTTATTTCACAGCAATAATTGTCAATTTTCAATAATTGTCAATTGTTCAGAATAGGTTGATGAGTAGGTGTTGCACTTGTGCCACTACGTCGCGGCGGCTTTCCGAGAAGTTGTTGACCATCACGGCTACGGCATATCGCGGATTTCGGGCAGGGTAGTATCCTGCATAGCATTGCACACCTCCCATGCTACCCGATTTCAATGATATATTGCCTCGTAGCGAGGTCTTGCGCAACATTCGCTTTACCGAACCTTCGCGTCCTGCACGAGGTAGTAATTGTGAGTAATCGACTCCCAGTTGGTGGCTGTCGGCATAGGTCAGGCGTAACACATCGCATAGGAATTGTGGTGTGGCCCACCCATTACGTGCAAGTCCGCTGCCATCTTTCATTGCCAGCTGGCGAGTGTCGAGTCCTTGCTGTTTCCATAACTTGTAAGCCATGCGCACGCCGTTACTCGTGGTCGCGGGAAGACCCGAATCGACAGGCAAGGCTCGTAACAGGGCTTCGGCAAACATGTTGTCGCTGCGGAACAGTGTCGATTCGATGATTTCGGCCAGTGATGGCGATGTGTAGTCGAGCAGCAGCAATGTGTCGGCATTATTATTAATCTTGTTTTTCGTGGCGGCGAGCACTATGCCATTGGTATTAAGCGCGCGTCGTATGCTGTCGTTGAGCAAGCGTTGCGGTGCCGGACAAGCATACCATGTCGTGAAGTTTTCGCGCCCGCGTTTGCGCCGAGCCACTATGCCTGTTACATCAAATGCGTTATTTCTATAGTCAATCATGCTTGTCAACCCTGGACGGTTCATTGTGTCGCCTGGGATTTGCTGGTGCACGTTGCCTCGCAGGTTGAGCCAAGGCATGTCTTGTATGGTAGATAATGTGTAGCTGCCATCTTTGTGATATGTGAATTTAACCCGCATTTGGTTGTCGGCAAAGTTAATGGCATGGTAACCGGTGCCATAACTCTCGGGCATGTCTTCGAGCATCCAGTATCCCGGTACAGGTTGGTCGGGAATGGCAGTTGCATCGAGTTGTATGTCGCCCTCGATACTTTTAATTCCGACAGCTTGCATTCTCATCATGAGCGTATCGACAAATGCAGTCCTGTCCTTGAAAAATCGTGACCCGAGAGTAGGGTCGCCACCTCCGGAAATTATGATGTTGCCTGTCAGTTTGCCATGTTCGTCGATGTTGCCAACAGCATATACGCGAGTGTGGAATAGGAAATCTTTTCCCAGTATCTCAAGTGCTGTTGCAGTGGTGACTATTTTCATTGTAGAGGCGGTGACAATGCCCTTGTCAACATTGTGCCCGGCTACTATCTTGCCTGTTTCCAAGTCCATGACGCACACGCCAGTAGTGGCGCATGCGAGGGCATCGGCGTTGACAAATCGGTCAACTGCGCTTTGCGATGGAACTGCCGCCAATGCTGTCGCTGCTGCAATGGCGAGTGTCGTTATAGAAAAGAAAAATCGTTTAAACATTGGTGCGTGTGTAAAAAAAGTAGCGGCTTGCCACCTTTGTGCCTTGTCGCATTGCAGGTTGGTTGCCGCTACTGCTATATTGTTTTGTAATTTTGCACATTGTTATTCGCCATGTGTGCGATTGTATTCATCGGCGATTTTGCTGGCGATGGCAGCCATTTCGTCGGCTGGCAGCGTCATTTTGTGGCTGAAACTCATGTCGCCCTCTTTTGAGATTGGGATAAGGTGTATATGTGCGTGTGGCACTTCGAGACCCAATACTGCCACAGCAATCTTTTTACATTCGATTACTTGTTTCATGCAGCGGGCTACGCGGCGGGCAAACTTGGTGAGTCCGGCATATTCTTCTTCGTCGAGGTTGAATATATAGTCAACTTCATGCTTCGGAACCACTAAGGTGTGTCCGGGCATGACGGGGTTTATGTCGAGAAATGCAAAGTAGTTTTCGTCCTCGGCAACTTTGTAGCAAGGTATTTCACCTGCAATTATTTTGCTGAAAATAGAAGCCATGGTGGTGAGTGTTAAATTTCTATTTTAAGTATCTCAAACGACAGCACGCCAGCCGGAGCTTTCACTTCGACCACATCGCCCACTTTGTGTCCCATCAGGCCCTTTGCAATGGGTGTGCTTTGTGCGATTTTCATTTCTTTGAGATTGGCCTCGCTGTCGGTGACAATGGTATATTTCAGTGTGGCACCGTTTTTCATGTTTTTGATTGTAACGGTGTTGAGCAATTGCACCTCATCGGTGTTGAGCTTACTCTCGTCGATTATGCGTGCGTTGGCAACAAGATCCTTGAGCTGCGAAATCTTCATTTCCAGCATTCCTTGTGCTTCTTTGGCTGCGTCATATTCGGCATTTTCAGAAAGGTCACCTTTGTCGCGAGCTTCGGCGATGGCACGAGAAATTTCGGGACGCTTTACGTTTTCAAGGTAAGCTATTTCCTCCATTTTCTTCTTGTATCCTTCCTTTGTCATGTAGCTTATAGCCATGGTAATAAAGTTTATTGTTAGTAAAAAATAAAAGAATCTCCACTTCTCACGCAGAGACCCCCTCGTAAATAATATTATATTTTAGAGCCTGTTTAAATTTTCCGATATTTCGAGCAAAATTTAAACAGGTTCTTTATCTGCCTACAAAGGTAGGCACAATTTTCCGAATCGGCAAATCTGGCAGCTTCGGTTTAGCTAATTTTAGCACTTATGAACTTGGAATTCAGCCATCGTCCACGTATCAGGCGAATTAAGAAAATGATGCCGCGGAAGCATAGTTCGACGCACATTGCTATCCACACACCTTTCAACCCCATGATGGGGGCAAGGTAGGCTGCAAGTGTGAGCCGCACTGCCCATATACTGAAGAAGTTCATGATGCTTGGAACGATGGTGCTTCCGGCACCTACAAACACGCCATAGGCTACAATGGCGGCGGCAAACATGGGTTCGGCAAAGGCCTCGATGCGCAATGCCATCACACCTAATTGTCGTATCTCCTCGACTGGAGTCATGATGCCTATGATATGTGGCGCACCAATATACATTATCGCGCCCATCACGCCCATTATAGCCATTCCCATTCCTACTGTTATGTAGGCAAAACGCCGTGTGAGGTTGGTGCGGCGTGCGCCGATACTTTGTCCGACAAGTGTGGTGGCGGCGTCGGCAATGCCATAGCCGGGCATGTAACATAGGCTTTCGGCAGTGATGGCAAATGAGTTGGCGGCGATTGCAAAGATGCCAAGTGGTGCTACAATCACGGTACTCATGATTTGTGCACCGCAAATGACGGCGTGTTCGATGCCCATGGGAAGCCCTATGTGTACGGCTTTTTTCAGCGTGGAACGTTGTGGGATGAAACGTCCGCTATCGGTCGTCAGGTTGAGCATTGGTGAACGGCGGCATAAGTACCATGTCATGAGCGATGCCGTAACCGACTCGGCCAGCACCGTGCCCAGTATTGCGCCTTCCACGCCGAGTCCCGCTCCTGGGACAAGCAGCACGGTGTTGCCTATTGCCACTTGGCGGGTGTCGAATATCAAGAAGTAGTTGAAAATCACGTCAAGTAGGCACATCAGCACATTTAGTATGCTGGGAATGCGCATGTTGCCGCTGCAACGTAGCATGCCGCTTGCAAGGAAATTCATTTGCAGCACTGGCAGGAACAAGGAGTAGATGAAGAAGTAGGTGGTGGCATCGCTTCGTATGGCAGGGTCGCCGCCGAGCCATTCGGGCAAATAGCCGCTGATGGTCATGCCGATGGCAGCCATCATGCAGCCGAACATCAGCACCGAGGCTATCGACTGCCGCAACACATTGCGTGCGTGCTTGATGTCGCCAGCACCTATGGCATGGGCCACTTGTACCGAGAAGCCTGTGGCTGCTGCACTGCATAATCCGCCGAATAGCCATGTAGTGGTTGACATCAATCCTATCGAAGCTGCGGGATTAGCCCCGAGGCTTCCCACCATCGATGCGTCGATGTATTGCATGGCTATCGACGAGAATTGTGCCAGCATCGATGGCACACTCAGTTGCAGTGTGAGCCACAGTTGCTGGTGCATGGTCATGGGCTTGCCCTCCCTGATGAGGGCAAGCAGTGCATCGGTATTATTGCGTGTAAGTGATTGTTGTGCCATTTATGTTTGCTGGAAAACGCCGTGTGCCGCTATAAATGGCGGTTGCGCGGCTGCGCACCATCATGGGTGGTGTCATTCTGCCATTTCAGAGTCGGCTGGTTGCCAGCCGCCGCCGAGGGCCTTGTATAGGTTTACAACGGCTATCTGCTTGTCGCGCACGGCATTGCTTAAGTCGATCTGGGCCGACAGGTAAGTACGTTGTGCATCGAGCAGGTCGAGATAACCGATAACACCATTCATGTATTGCAGTTGTGCCAGGTCGAGAGTGCTTCGTGAAGAGCGTTCAAGCCTGTATTGCGACTCATATATTTCCCTTGTCTTGTTGAATTGCACGATGGCGTTGTAAGCGTCCATAAAAGCGTTGAGCACGGCTTTTTCGTAGGCATACACAGCCTGTTCGTAGGCAGCTTGTGCCGCTTTGTGCTGCGACTTGTTTTTCCACAAGCCTACAATTGGTTGCAACAGAGTCCCACTGATTAGGTGGTAGGGCGATTTGAGAATGTCGCCAAGTTGGTCGCTTTCGGCACCAAGGTCGGCAGTTAGGCTTATTCGGGGAAACATGTTGGTGTAGGCTATGCCCACTTGTGCGTTTGCGGCGATTAAGTCTTGTTCGGCTTTGCGCACATCGGGGCGGCGTTCGAGCAATGTCGATGGCAGCCCCACTGGCAAGCTCACTGGCAATATCACATCTTCGGGCTGTTCTACGCGGCCTATTGCACGAGGATATTCGCCGGCGAGGAATGCTATTTCATTCTCTTTAAGTGAAATTTTTTGTTCGAGGTCTGGGACGAGTGCTTCGGCACTTGCAAGCTCCACTTGGGCTTGGCGGTAGGTCATCTCGGAAGTCAGTCCGCCTTCGTATCGCAACCGTGCGAGTTCAAGACCCTCTCGGCGTGCATCGACAGTCTGGTTTACAATCCTCAACTCGTTGTCGAGAGCCACAAGTTCAAAGTATGCTTCTGCTACATTTGCTACCAGGCTCATTTGCAGAGCCCGTTGGTTTTCGACCGAGGCAAGGAATTGTGCCATGCTCTTGTCTTTGGCCCATCGCAGTTTCCCCCACAAGTCTATTTCCCATGTGATGCGGGCTTTTATGTCGAATTGGTTGTTATCGTCGGCATTGTTGCCACCGTAGTTGTCCTGTTCTTTTTCGCCATACACGCGCAAGGCAACGTCGGGGAACAAGTTGGCCACGTCGATGCGCTTCAGTGCGGCGAGTTCCTTTACCCGTGCGGCAGCAATCAGCAAGTCCTTGTTGTTTTCGAGTGTAAGTTCTATCAGGTCTTGCAGCAAAGTATCGGCATATACGTCGTTCCATGGCAGGTCGGCAATCGAAATGGTGTCGGCGGCCGTGGAGGTGCTGTCAATCAGGTCGGGCAACTCCAAGTCGGGGCGCGTGTAACGCTTTCCCAACTTGCAACTCGCCACGAGCAACGACAGTAGTGCTATCGTGATAAATATTTTAGTTGTTTTCATCTTTGTGTTTTTTTCCGATGTGAATCTTGTTGGTGGTTTGCTTGATTTTGCCAGTAGTCTTGTAAATCATTACAAAAAAGAACGGTACAAGCACGATTCCCAATGTCACGGCCAGAATCATTCCGAAGAACACGCCCGAACCTATGGCTTGACGGCTTCCTGCACCAGGCCCCGAGGCGATTACCAGCGGCAACATGCCGAGGATGAATGCCAGCGACGTCATCAAGATTGGGCGGAAACGCAGGTGCGAAGCATGGAGTGCGGCTTCTTGCACACTCTTTCCGGCTGTAACCTCGTCTTTGGCAAACTCCACGATGAGGATTGCATTCTTGGCAGCCATACCCACAAGCATCACAAGTCCGATTTGGAAATAAGTGTTGTTTTCAAGTCCGAGGACAAGGATTCCCAAGTATGCACCCAATGCGGCCACAGGTAGCGACAGCAGCACAGAGATGGGGATTGTCCAGCTTTCGTATAGTGCGGCAAGGAACAGGAACACAAACAGGAACACCAGTGCGAGAATCATGCCCGTTTGTCCGCCAGCCTTTTGCTCTTGGTATGAGAGTCCGCTCCATTCCACGCCTATGTTGTCGGGCAAGTGGTCGCGAGCAAGCTGCTCGATGGTTTCCATAGCCTGCCCCGAACTGTAGCCTTGAGCTGCCTCGCCGCGAATCACGGCAGAGTTGAACATATTGAATCGCTTGATGCTTCCAGGGCCTGTGGTGTACTCGGTGGTACCAAGGGCGGTGAGCGGAATCATGTCGCCATTCTTGCCGCGAACGAAAAACAGGTTGATGTTGTCGCGATGTTCGCGGTATTGGGCCTCGGCCTGCAAGTAAACGCGGTAAACGCGGTTATACATGTTGAAGTCGTTGACATATACCGCACCCGTGTAGGCTTTCATTGTGGCAAACACATCGGCCATAGACACGCCGGCGAGTTTCACCCGGTCGCGGTCAACGTCGAAGTATAGCTGCGGTATTTCGCTTTGCAGCGACGACGACAGCCCTGTGAGTACGCTACTTTGTTGTGCGTAGGCCATGAGTGTGTCGGCCGCGTCCACAAGGTTGTCGAATGTAGCATCGCCACGGGCTTCGAGCTGCAATTCAAAGCCTCCCGACGTGCCAAGCCCTGGAATTACTGGCGGTGTTGACAGGTAAACCTTGCATTCGGGATATTTTTCAAATTCGTTGCGGGCATATTCCATGACCTCGTCGATTGACACCTTGTTGCGCTCGGCCCAGTTCTTCAAGATTACAGTGAGTGTGCTGCGGGCCTGGCTGGTGCCTACACGCGGGCTTGAACCGACGACGCTTTGCACATACTCCACGGCGTCGTTTTTCATCAAGTAGTCAACAGCGCGTTCCGAAACCACGCGAGTACGCTCGATTGTGGAACCTTCGGGCAATTCAAGCTCTACGGTGAAATATCCTTGGTCTTCCGATGGAAGGAAGCTGGAAGGTATCAATTTGTATAGGACGAAAATCACCACTATTACCATTCCGAACGCTGCCATTATGCGGCGCGGGTTCTTGATTGCTACTTTTATGAAGCCCACATACTTGTGGTTGCCCTTGTCAATCCAGTGGTTGATGAGCCTGAACATCTTGTTTTTCTTCTTGGTAGGGTCGTGGGGCTTCAATATGAGTGAACACATCACAGGTGTAAGTGTCAGGGCGACTACAGCCGACAGCAGCACCGACACGGCGATGGTCACACTGAACTGGCGATAGAGCTGGCCCGTGATGCCCGACAAGAAGCTCACAGGCACGAACACCGCCGCCAGCACGAGCGATGTGGCGATGAGCGCGCCTGTCAATCCCTCCATGGCTTTCTTGGTGGCCTCGTAGGGGCTCAAGTGTTCCTCTTCCATTATGCGCTCGACGTTTTCTACCACCACGATGGCATCGTCCACCACTATACCGATGGCAAGTACCAAGCCGAGCAATGTGAGAATATTGAGCGAGAAACCCATTATGAGCATGAAGCCGAAAGTGCCTATCAACGAAATTGGCACTGCGATGATAGGAATCACTGTCGCACGCCAGCTTTGCAGCGAGAGGAACACCACGATAGTAACGAGCAGCAATGCTTCGAAGAGAGTTTTGTACACTTCGTGTATCGACTCGGAGATATACTCGGTCATATCAAAAGGTATTTGATATGTAAGCCCCTCGGGGAAGCTCTGGCTGATGTTGTGCATTTCCTGTTTTACCAAGTCGGCCACTTCCACTGCATTTGCTCCAGGCAGCAGGTACACGCCCAGCACAGCGGCATTGCCACCGTTGATGCCACTCTCGGTGTTGTAGGATTGCGCTTCGAGCGACACTCGTGCCACGTCACGCATTCTGATTAATGACCCGTCGGCATTGGCGCGCAGTACGATTTCCTCGAATTGCGACACATTCGACAAGCGGCCTTGTGCGGTGATTGGGATTGTGATGTCGATGCCTTCGACCGGTTGTTGCCCAAATACGCCGGCAGCCGACTCGCGGTTTTGGTCTTTGAGCGCATTTTGCACGTCTTTTACGGTCAGCCCGAAGTTGGCCAGCTTGGCAGGGTCAACCCATATCTGCATGGCGTAGTAGCGGCTACCGATGTTTGACACGCGGCCTACGCCTGGAATACGGCGCAACAAGTCGAGCACGTTGAGTGTGGCGAAGTTGCTGAGGTATATTTCATCGTATTTAGGGTCGCTTGAAGTGAGGCACACGGTGAGAAGCTGGTTGGAAGCCTGTTTTTCAACCTCGATGCCGTTTTGTACTACTTCGGCAGGTAGCCGCGACTCGGCGAGTTTCACACGGTTCTGTATTTCCACGGCGGCAAGGTCGGCATCGGCACTGATGTCGAAAGTGATTGTTGCCGAGAAACCTCCCGAGTTGGAACTGTTGGATTCCATGTAGAGCATTCCGGGCGTACCATTCAACTCCTGTTCGATCGGGGTAGCCACGGCTTGCGACACGGTGAGTGCGCTTGCACCAGGATATGATGCCGAAACTTTCACCACGGGTGGTGTGATTTGTGGATATTGGTCGATAGGCAACATCAGTAGCCCAATGATACCAATAATCACAATCAATATTGAAATGACAGCCGAGAATACCGGCCTGTCGATGAAAAAGTTGACTTTCATATTTGTGTGGGTGATTAGTGGAGGTGGCTGTTACTCGGCTTTAGCCTCGGTGTCATCGGTGTTAACGAAATCCTCGGGGCGGGCCACTGTGACTTTTATTCCTGGAGTCAGCTTGTTCACGCCCTCGGTGACTACCATTTCGCCAGGAATTATACCGCGTTCGACAACCATGTTGTTGCCAAACTCGGCGCTTACCTCGATGTAGCGGCGTTCAACTGTCGAGTCGCGCCGCATCACATATATATAAGAAGCTCCCTTTTCTTGAATGAGCGATTTTTGTGGCACTACTGTGGCATCTTCCATGACATCGAGCAGAAGTCTTACCTTGGTGAACTGCCCGGGTAGTAACACATGGTTGGGGTTGGACATTTCGGCGCGTACCGAGAATGTGCCAGTTTCGGGGTTGACTTGTGGCTCGGCAAAGTCAACGAGTCCCTTGTAGGGGTACACGCTGTTGTCGGCAAGGGTGATTGTCACCGTTGGTTGCCATGAGCGGGTGGTGTCTTGTTGTCCGATATTGACGTTGCGCTCTTTGCTGCGCAGGTAGTCGAGCGCGGTCATGCTGAAATCGACAAGTACCGTGTCGCTCTTTACAATGGTGGCGAGTAGCGATTGTGCGCCTGTTCCGACAAGAGTGCCGAGGTCAACGTGCCGTTCACTGATGTGTCCCGAGATTGGTGAAGTGACGATTGTGTAGCTCAGTTCTTGTTCGGCCTGGTCAAGGTCGGCTTGGCTCATTCCCACGCTTGCCACGGCAGTTTCGTAGGCTGCGATGGCATTGTCGAGGTCGAGCTGGCTGGCTGCATTCTGTTCGTATAGCGGGCGTATGCGTTCAAGGTCGCGTTCGGCCTTGCGCGCTGTAGCCTCGTCTTTCTTTAATTGAGCACGGGCCTTGTCGGCTTTGGCTTTGTATTGGTCTTGGTTTATGACGAAAAGCACTTGTCCGCGTTTGACGTATGTGCCTTCTTCAAATTTCATCTGTTCGAGGAAGCCTTCTACACGGGCTCGTACTTCGACAAACTGCTGGGCTCTGATGCGTCCCACGTAGTCGCCATATATTTCTACATCTTGTTTCCCGGCAGGCTCGACGCACACCACTGGGTGGTTGGGTTCTTGGGCTGGTTCCCTGGTTAGAATGAACCATACTGCGCCAATCACTATTACCGCGGCAGCAGCAATGATGGCTTGCCTTTTCCCAAACTTAAGATTCTGCGTTGACGGATAAAGTTTCATTTTTTGTCAATAAATGTTAGATTCATCTGGCGTAGTTTATGCCAGTTTGGCTATTGTTTTGTTTGTAAAGTTAAGTAGTTTGTCAAGTGGGCTGGTCATTCCGTCTATGTCAGAGCCAGCTCCACATTGGCATATTGCCGAAGCATCGCAGAAACGACAATTGCGGTACAAAAATAGGCACATGGGAAAAAAGGCAATCTCTTGGTACATATAAAATTTGCTAACGGTTAGATATTTTTAACCCAAGCTGTTGGCCTTTTTAGGTATAAACCACGGGTTTTATATGGGTCAGTCCGAAAACCCGGTTGTATTCATTCTCCCGTTTCCCGCATTATGCGCACAATTTGGATAGTCTGAACAAGAAGAATGGAATGTCAGCCACTCCCCTAAACTGACTTCTGAAAGCCTTCACTTTG
>DVKC01000035.1 GCA_018716295.1 Candidatus Avimuribaculum pullicola | reverse complement strand
AGTCGTCACAAGCTACAAACGTTCCTGCCAGCCCCAACATGAGGAAGCCAAACAGGGTTGCACTTAAAAACTTTTTAATCATAATAATAAAAACTTTAAATATTAAAAATGAAAAGAGTTGCCTTTATTTTACGCCATTATTAAGTCTAAGTTTTTACTCATTTTTTGCCGTTACTTGGTAGGTAACGGCACTATTTAGAATGGGTGTTGTAATACACTGATATACAATATGTTGCAAAAATGCTAATTTAGAATGGTGTGGTAAAAGTTATGGTAATATTACCATCATTACAAGATAAATGTTAATTTTTATTGATGGCATACTCGAAATTTGGCTTTTGTATCGGTCTGTCAAGTTGGCCCGAAAATGCCCTTAAATCATGGTTTTAAAAAAAAATTTGCCAAATATTTTGCACGAAATAAAAACAACTCTTATATTTGCACCGATGAAAGTGCCGTTACCTACCAAGTAACGGCACTACTTTTTTGTGCTATAAGGTTGATATTCAGGTATTTTATATGGAGTTAAAATGGGTGAAAATAGGTGAAATTATCTTTCATTTTTGAAGAAACATTGTTGGCCAGCAATATAATAATGTAGTGCTGCATACCTCCCCCAGTGCAATTCTATATCGTAAAATGAAGTTGCCGTATTTATCTAATTCGACACAACCTCTTTGTGCATAAAAAAAGAAGGTGTGCTTTTCGGCACACCTTCCTGTGGTTTTGCTTGCGCTATTTATCAGCGTATTACTTTAGCGGTTACTGCTTCGCCATTGGCAGTAGTGGCTTTTACGACATATATGCCGCGCGACAGTGCCGAAATGTCGGCTTGCGATTCGCCCGAGAGCGACATCACTTGTGCGCCTGCTATGCTGTAAACTGTTGCTTGGCTGTAGTCGCCGTTGATGTAGAGCGTTTTTCCAACGGTGTAGATGCTAATCATGTCGGTTGCCATGCCGTCAATGCCCGAAGTGCCGATGTTGAATGTGATTTCGAGCGGCTCGGCATTGCCAGTTGCAAACTTCTGCACTACGGCTGCAGTGTGTGTACCATCGGCAAGACCTGTGAATGTGTATTCGGTGTCTTGTGTATCGGTAACCTTTGCATTGTCGAGATATACTTCATATCCTGTAACGTTCACAGGCATGTAGCTGTTGCCCACAACCTGGCCTTCAACACCGATAAACACGTCATCGACGAGAAGCATGAAGTTGTCGTTCGACGAACTGCGCAATGCCACATACTTGGCTTCTTTAGGTATGGTGTATTCATATTTCACATATTCCACTTCTTCCACCTTGCGCCAGTCTTCATCGAGCCATGTGAAGCTCTCGGCTGTGGCATCGGTTGTTGAGTAACCTACCATGAAGCGTTCGGTGCGGCTTTCATCGATGTAGGGATTTCCTGCGTCGTCATAGTTGTAGCGATGCTCATACTGGCGGGCATAGAACCTGAACGTGAAGTCGCAGTAGGGAGCAAGTTCGGGCGAGATGAAGAAGTCGTCGTTCCACTGGTACATTATGCCACCTTCTTCATCGACGAGCGGCTTGGCGGCAAAGAATGCGAGGGCGCGGTAGCCCGAACGTGCTGTGTTGGGTACGTTGAGCGGCGGTGTGGTAGCCGTCGAGTTGAATGTGATGGCGGCCATGCGCTCGCCCATGTGCGGGAATGTGATTAGGTCGTAGTCGGCGTTTTGGCCGAAGCTGTAAGGAATCAACCAGTCGTTGTCGATATACTGCCAACCGAACGAGCCAGCAGGGTTCACTTCAAAGTCGGGTGTGGCATCGCTGTCGAAGTCTTCCACGATGTTGGGCTGCATGTTCCACATCAAGCGGGCCGAAGTTTCGTCAACTAATACGTCGAGGCTTATTGGCTTGTCGAGGCTCTGAGTGAGTTCGTAATCACGGGTGAACGCCACATCGTCGCCTATTATTTCCAACCCTTCCTCTTCCAATGGTTTGAATCCATTCTTTGATATGGCCAGTGTATATATTCCCTTGTTGACATCGGTAAATTCGGCTTTGCCATTTTCGACGGTGGCAGTATAGCTGCCGTTGTCACCATCGAGTGTCACTTTTGCGCCGTTGGCATGCGATGGGTCGGAATTTGCGGTTACATTTACCGTTACGTCGGCAATCAGGTTGTGTTCGACTACATCAGAGAATACGGCTTCGGTAGTCGTGCCAAGTGCGGTGTATGTGGCCTTGACAGCATAGCGATAGCTGCCACTGTGGGTACCGTTGTCGGTGACGGTCAGTGCCGACGTGCCGGTTGCTATAGGAGTCCACTGCGACTCATCGTCTTGCGATGCTTGCGCGTCCATGCGCCACACGTTATATGTGATTTCTGGCATTGTGCTGCCTTCTTCCTCGATGTTTTCGCACTTGGCGCGTATCAAGAAGTGGCAGGTGCGGTTGCTAAGGCGGTCGTCAAAGTAGCTGTAGCCAAGTGGCGACTCAGTACCCATGTTGCTATATACTTGTGTCCTCGGGTGGTCGATTACATCGTCTTCGTTGCCACTATCGAGTGCAAGACGTGCGTTTACACCGCCGAATACGACCATGAAACCACCTTCTTCAACAGTTATAGGAGAGGGCAATTGGTAGGTGTTCCATACACCGTGAATGGTGGGAACTACCTCTTGGTACAGCACGTTTGCTGTCGGGTTGCCATCGGCATCAAGTGCGATAATCGACATTGTGAGGTTGTTGGCGCTGCCAGACAATGTAGAATTGCCCCTCCGGGGCTTATAGCTGTATTAACCGATCTAATGGCTGCATCGCTATCACATCCATTCTGCCAAGATTTTATTTCACAGTAAGTTGGTTGCCATTCATGCGTTGCATGTATTGCTGTATGAGGGCTTGCAGTTCTTGCTCCATGTCGGCAATGGTGTCGGTTGGGGCGGTCGTGTTGAGCAGGTTCTCCTTAAGCAGGGGGTCGCTTTTGAACTTGTATGCCGCACGTAGGTTGTTGCCATCAAATTGCACCATATAATCACCCTTGACGTACTGGTACAGCCCGTTGTAGTTCACCGCCCACGTTTCGGCTGGTGGAGTTGCGAGCAGGTCGCACCCGAAAGCCACATACGGGTGGTCATATCCGAGATATCCAAGCACTGTGGGCATGATGTCGATTTGCTGCGCGACGATGTCGCTGCGCAGCCCTCGCAAGGTGCTGTCGCCAGGGGCGTAAAAAATGATAGGAACAGAAAACAATCCCAAGTCGGATTGGTATTGGGGTGTGCAAGATTGGTTGGTGTGGTCGGCAGTAATGACAAACAGTGTGTTGTCATACCACGGTTGGCGGCTTGCGCTTGCAAAGAAGCGGCGTAGTGCATGGTCGGTGTAGCGTATGCACTTGTGTATGGGTAGTTGCCCCTCGGGGAATGTGTCGCGATACTGCTCGGGGATTACAAACGGGTGGTGTGACGATGCTGTGAAGATTGCTGTCATGAATGGTTGCTGCATTCGGTTCATTACCGAGCAGTAGTATTGCATGAACGGTTCGTCCCATATAGCCCAAGTGCCGTCGAAGTCGGCCGTGCCAACTTCGCGGTCATACTCCTCTTTTCCATAATATTGCTTGAACCCGGTGGCGCGTGCAAATGCCTGGAAGCCCATTGAGCCATTGGGCGCACCATGGAAAAACGCAGTGGCGTAGCCTTTTTTGCCGAGTTCGCCAGCTATGCCCGAAATGTCGTTAAGCGATGCCGGCGTGAGGAAGAAAGGCTCGATAAACATGGGTATGCCCGATAATACCGACGGCATGCCATCGATGCTTTTGCGGCCGTTGGCATAGCTGTAGTTGAATGTGAGCGAGCGCGAAACGAGCGAGTCGGTAAATGGTGTGAACCCTGCGTAGTTGCCATTGGCATAGTCGCTGTTGAGGCTTCCGATATATTCCTTGCCGAAACTCTCGATGATGATTACTACCACGTTGCGCGGAGTGAACGTTGCGCTGTCGGCTGGCGTGTGCACGGGTGAGAAAATGCGTTCCATCTCGTCGGCTGCCATGTAATGTGGTTCTTCAAACGGTTTCTTGCCTATGGTGCGAATGATTGAAAATGGCGTGTTAAGTACCACGGCAGCTTCTACTGGGCGGTTGACATATTGGTTGGCATTGCTGATAGTGATAGGGCGCACGGTAGGGCCTATCCCGCCACGCATACCGAATATGCATAGTGGCACAGCAATTATCAATGCCGCCACTTGTGCCACATAATACCGCAACAGATTGGGGCGTTGTTGCGGCAGGGCCGGCTTGCGGTACAACTTGGCAATGCCCCATACCAGCAATGCAAATATGGGTAGCAGCCACCAGTGTATGGCCAATTCCTTGAATATGATGGTGGCTATGTTGCCCTCGTTGCCAAACTCGTTAAATACCGTGGCAGTAGTGCGCCGCCCGGTGAAGCCGAAGTAAACGCAGTCGGCAAGGTTTGCGGCAAGGGCTATGGCATTCAATGCCACATAAGTCCACTTCGTGACATTGTGGTAGCATGGCTTCTCCTTGAAGTGCAGTGGCAGCAGCACCATGAGCAGGTATAAAGCATTGCAGTAAACGACTGCCGAGGTGTCAAACAGCAAAGCTCCTTGCAACATGTCGGCAAGCAATGTCCACGACATGTAGTCGTTGAAGTAGTCGCAGTTGGCTATGTAGAAAATGATGCGAGCAATGAAAAACAGTGCGTAGGACAATGCTATGTTGCAGACGATGCTGCCCACAACAGTGTGTGAGAATTTTTTAAATGAGAATATCATTTCCTTATATGGTAATACGAATAGAGTGTGCAAATTTAAGCAAATTTCTATTGTTGCAGCTAACATTTGGCAACATTTGCAGGTCGTGGTGGTGGCTGCAAGTTGCCCGAGCCGTGCGTTTCTGCGTTTCTGTGTGTATTACATGGCGGGTATCAAAAAAAACAAGGGTGCGCCGCACTTGGCACACCCTTGTGGATTTATATAGGCTTGTTTTATTATTATTGCAATAATAATTAGAGCTTAGGACCAGCAGCAACCAATGCCTTGCCAGCCTCGTTGCCAGTGAACTTGGTGAAGTTGTTGATGAAGCGGCCAGCGAGGTCTTTGGCTTTTTCGTTCCATTGAGCAGGATCGCTGTAAGTGTCGCGTGGGTCGAGGATGTTGGGATCTACGCCCGGCAACTCGGTAGGAACAACGAAGTCGAAGTAAGGAATGGTCTTTGTCGGAGCTTTGTCGATCGAACCATCGAGGATAGCGTCGATGATACCGCGAGTATCCTTGATAGAGATACGCTTGCCTGTACCGTTCCAGCCAGTGTTAACCAAGTAAGCCTTTGCGCCAACAGCTTCCATGCGCTTAACGAGTTCTTCGGCATATTTTGTTGGGTGCAACGAAAGGAATGCTGCGCCGAAGCAAGCCGAGAATGTCGGAGTAGGCTCGGTGATACCACGTTCGGTACCAGCCAACTTAGCGGTGAAGCCCGAAAGGAAGTAATACTTGGTTTGCTCAGAGTTCAAGATAGATACTGGAGGCAGAACGCCGAATGCGTCGGCCGACAGGAAGATAACTTGGTGAGCGTGCGGGCCTTTCGAGATAGGCTTAACGATGTTCTTGATGTGGTCGATAGGATAAGAAACGCGAGTGTTCTCGGTAACGCTCTTGTCGGCGAAGTCGATCTTGCCGTTGGCATCGACTGTTACGTTTTCGAGCAGGGCGTCGCGCTTGATAGCGTTGTAAATGTCGGGTTCGCTTTCCTTGTCAAGGTTGATAACCTTTGCATAGCAACCACCTTCGTAGTTGAATACGCCTTCGTCGTCCCAGCCGTGTTCGTCGTCACCGATGAGCAAACGTTTCGGGTCGGTCGAAAGTGTAGTCTTGCCAGTACCAGAGAGGCCAAAGAAGATAGCAGTGTCGGTGCCTTCCATGTTGGTGTTGGCCGAGCAGTGCATTGAAGCGATACCGCGCAATGGGTTGAGGTAGTTCATGATCGAGAAGATACCCTTCTTCATTTCGCCGCCGTACCAAGTGTTGAGGATAACTTGCTCGTTGGTCTTGAGGTTGAATACAGTAGCAGTTTCGGAGTTGAGGCCGAGTTCTTTGTAGTTGTCAACCTTAGCCTTTGCAGCGTTGAATGAAACGAAGTCGGGCTCGCCATAGTTGGCAAGTTCTTCCTCGGTCGGACGGATGAACATATTCTTAACGAAGTGAGCTTGCCAAGCCACTTCCATGATGAAGCGAACTTTCAAGCGAGTAGCAGCGTTGGCACCGCAGAAAGTATCCATAACGAAAAGACGCTTGCCCGAGAGTTGCTTAACAGCTTTAGCCTTGAGGTCGGCCCAAGCTTCTTCTGAGCAAGGTTTGTTGTCGTTCTTGTATTCGGGGGTAGTCCACCACACGCTGTCCTTGCTGGCTTCGTTCATAACGAAGAATTTATCCTTAGGCGAGCGTCCAGTGTAGATGCCTGTCATAACGTTAACAGCACCGAGTTCAGTTACTTGACCAACTTCGAAGCCTTCGAGGCCTTCCTTGGTTTCTTCCTCAAACAATACTTCGTAAGACGGGTTGTGGAGGATTTCCTTCACGTCGGTGATACCGTACTTGCTTAAATCTAAATTTGCCATATTAATAAAATATATTGAGAGATTAAAATTTCACTTTTTACGTTGCCGAAACAACATTGCAAAGTTAGTTATTTTTTTTCATCGAAATGTATAATTACGGAAAAATTTCCTTAATGCCAGCCCTTTTAATATTTATTACATTTATGGGCTGCAAGGCAAGCATTTATATATGCTTTCAATCTTTCCTGTAACAGAGGCAAAAAATGCCACTCCTACCATTATGGTGAATTTTGCAAAAATCACTCCAAATGTGCCTGATGGCTGTTTTTTTATAATTAACGTGAGTTCGACGAATTCAAAACAAAGCGAGCTGTGTGTCAAGAGTTCTCGTAACATTGATACACGGCTTTTTCGGAAAGCAACAGTATGCAGCAATTGCACCCAATAGGTTGACGATAAAATTATC
>DVKC01000034.1 GCA_018716295.1 Candidatus Avimuribaculum pullicola | reverse complement strand
AAAATGATCCAGTATTTCTGAAGGCAGCACGATACGCGCAAGCACTTCCAATTGATTCTTTTCCATAAGGCAAAGTTCGGAATTCCTGTGGATTTGGAAAATTAATCCCCACTAAATTTCTACTGCCCCGGCTTTAGCGCAAAAGACGACCGTACAAGGTACGGTAGTTGATCCCGCGGGCGAGCCGCTTATCGGCGCCAGCGTTCTCGCGCAAGGCACCACAATGGGTGTCGCCACCGATTTTGAGGGGCATTTTACCATCCAAGTTGACCCCAACGCCACTTTGGTGGTTTCGTATGTGGGTTATGAACCCCAAACCGTAGCTGTAGAAGGACAGACGCGCCTCACCATCACGCTGCAAGAAAGCTCGTTGATGCTTGAGGAAGTTGTTGCCATCGGTTATGGTACAGTGAAGAAAGAAGACGCTACCGGGTCGGTAGCCACAGTGAAGCCCACCGAAATCGCGGCAGGACTTTCATCGTCGGTTCAAGACCTCCTCGTAGGCCAGACCCCGGGTGTCGTAGTAACTCCATCGGCAGGCCCTGAAGGTTCGGGTACTATCCGTATTCGTGGTGGTTCGTCGCTGAATGCCAGCAACGACCCTCTTATCGTGCTCGACGGTGTGCCATTGAGCAACCAGGGTACTCAAGGCATGGGCAACGCCCTTGCCATGATTTCGCCCGACAACATCGAGTCGATGACAATCTTGAAAGATGCTTCTGCTACTGCTATTTATGGTAGCCGCGCATCAAACGGTGTAATCATCATCACTACCAAGAAAGGTCGCGAAGGTAAGGTGCAGGTGAACTTCACTGCCAACATGACTGTGCAGACCGCCCGCAAGACGTGGGACGTACTCACTGGCGACGAATACCGCCAAGTGATGACCAACTACTGGGGTGAAGGCAGTCCTGCCGCTTTGGCACTTGGCACGGCCAACACCGATTGGCAAGATGAAGTGCTGCGCACTACTGTTTCGCACGACTACAGCTTGAGCGTAGGCGGAAAGACTGGTTTCTTGCCTTACCGTGTGGCTGTTACCTACACTGGCAACAACGGTATCATTCGCAACACATCGATGGATCGTATCACTGCCGGTATCAACCTTACGCCTGAGTTCTTCGACGGCAAGTTGAAGGTTCAAGCCAATATCAAGGGATATTACATCGAAAATGAGTTTGCCGACACTGGTAGTGCAGTAGGTGGCGCTCTTGCAGCCGACCCAACCCACAGCCCATACACCAATTATATAATGGACGACTCGTCGGTGGGCACGCTGTTCAACGGTTACACGTCGCAAATGAACGGTGACCAGTTCAACATCAACGGTGTTAACAACCCGGTGGCAGCTATCGAGCAACGCTCGGACATTGCCAAGGTATGGCGTAGCAACGGTAACTTGCAACTCGACTACGCATTGCATTTCTTGCCCGAATTGCGCTTCAACCTTAACCTCGGTTACGACATAAGCAAGACCAACGAACACACGCTCACCGCTGGCAACGCTCCAGCCATGTGGGATGCCAACTATCAGGATGGTGCTGGTACTGACTACTATGTTTACCAACAACGCGCCAACACCTTGCTCGACTTCTATGCCAACTATAAGAAGTATTTCGAGGTCATCAAGTCGGACATCGACGTGACTGCCGGTTACTCTTGGCAATATTTCTACAGCAAGGGCCACAACAATGGCACATTGTTCACAACTCCGGGCTATATCACTACGCAAGTAGGAACCGACAGCAATGGTAATCCTATTTACAACCTCAGCTACGGTACCGACCGCACAGGTCAAACTTATCGTGATCCCGAAGAGTCGTATTGGAAGAACCACTATCAATTGGTATCGTTCTTCGGACGTTTGAACTACACGCTCATGGATCGTTACTTGTTGACGTTCACAATGCGTGGTGATGGTACTTCGCGCTTCTCGAAGGATAACCGTTGGGGCGTATTCCCATCAGTTGCCCTTGGTTGGAAGATTTCGGAAGAAGCATTTATGGAAAGCACTAAGGAGTGGATGAACGAGTTCAAGTTGCGCCTCGGTTGGGGTGTTACTGGTCAACAAGACCTCAATGATAGCTACTTCCCATATATGGCTATCTATCAACAATCTACTGCTGGTTCATATTATCCATGGCTTAATGGTCAAGATGGTTACATGTCAACCCTTTATCCACAGGGTTACGATGCCAACCTTAAGTGGGAGGAAACGACTACTTGGAATGCCGGTCTTGACTTTGGTTTCTTGAACAACCGCATCACTGCATCTCTTGACTGGTACTACCGTGAAACTAAGGACTTGCTTAGCTATGTGACTGTGCCTGTAGGTTCGACTACGACCAACATGCTCAACCAGAACATCGGTACTCTTGAGAACATGGGTGTTGAATTTGGTATCACTGCCCGCCCGATTGTTACAAAGGACTTTACGTGGACGCTTACTTATAATGTTGCATGGAACCGCAATGAAATCACCAAGTTGAACAACGATGGTTCGTTTGTTACCACAGGTGGTATCTCGGGTGGTACAGGTAACACTGTCCAAGTGCACGCAGTGGGTCACCCTGCAAGCTCGTTCTTCTTGTATCAACAAGTATATGATGCAGCAGGCAACCCAATCGAAGGTGTATTTGTTGACCAAGACGGTGACGGCGACATCGACGATGACGACAAGGTTATCAGCAAGAGCCCCGATCCAAAGGTTACAATGACATTCGGCTCGACATTCAATTATAAGAACTGGGACTTCGGTTTCAACCTTCGTGCCAGCATAGGCAACTATGTATATGCCAATGTACACGCCGAGCGTTCGGTACTCAACCGTACATATCAGAATGCAGGTTTGAGCAACCTTATCGACAGCGATTTCTACTTCGACGGCTCGAAGACCACAGCCAACCTCTATATGAGCGACTACTGGTTGCGTAACGGTAGCTTCTTGCGCTGCGAAAACATCACCGTTGGTTACACTTGGCCATCGTTGCTGAAAGACCAGTTGCGTCTGCGCCTCTATGGAGCTGTTCAAAACCCATTTGTTATAACCAAGTACAAAGGTCTTGACCCCGAAGTTTATGGTGGTATCGACAACAACGTATATCCACGTCCTATCACGTTCAACCTCGGTGTAGTTGCGACATTCTAATGCTTGCTCATAGCACAGTAAAACGTTTAATTAAAAAGCAGAAACGAATTTTATGAAATCTCTAAATAAAATATTTTCAGTCCTTGGCGTTTCACTTGCATTAGGCTTGTCGTCATGCGTGGGCGACCTGGACTTGCTGCCAAATGATCCCAACCAATTGACAGCAGACAAGTTTGCCGAAAATCCCGAAGAATACATTATGCAAGTAATGGCAAAATGCTACTCGGGTATGGCAGTTTCGGGTCAGACAGGGCCCGACGGGTCGAGCGACATCTCGGGCCTCGATGGTGGTACAAGCCAATATACCCGTGCCTTGTACATGTTGCAGGAATTTACTACCGACGAGTCGAAGTGGATTTGGCCCGACGCTGGTGTAGTTGACTTGGTGACCAACACCTGGGGCAACGGTAACGTGAATATTTTCGGTACTTACAGCCGCCTTTATGTGCACATTGCTATCTGCAACGATTTCTTGCGCCTTGCTAACAGCCTTGGCGACTATGGCATTTCGCCCGACGCCGAGTTGCAAGCCACAATCGACCAATATAAGCTCGAAGCCCGTGCATTGCGTGCCATGAGCTATTACTGGGCTCTTGACCTCTTCGGCAATGCCAGCTTCATTGACGAAACTTCGCCTGCAGGTACTTCACCTGTTCAATACACTCGCCAAGAACTTTATGACTGGCTTGTTACCGAACTTGAAGACCTCGTTGCCACTTTCCCGACTACTACGCCTATCTATGGTCGTGTAGGTATTGATGGTGTTGAGGCACTGCTCGCACGTGTTTATCTCAATGCCGAGGTTTACACAGGCACTGCAGCCTACGACAAGTGCTCGCAACACTGTGCCAACATTATCGCCCGTCACCAGGGCGAAGGCTTCCGTGGTTCGGGTCTTGTACCTGTTTACATGTATCTCTTCTGCGGCGACAACGATGAGTATATGCCTGGCGGTGGCGGTGTGAACGAAATCCTTTGGGGTATTCCATACGATAGCGAAAATATTCAACCATACGGTGGCTCGATGTTCTTGTGCGCCGCTGGTATTTCTAACCTGACATGGGATGCCAACGATGCCATCATGACTGCTACCGATTATGGTATGTCGGCTCAATGGGGCTGTATGCACGCTACTTCACAATTCTCCGACAAGTTCCAGAGCGATCGTGACCTTCGTTGGGCTATGTGGTGCAAGGAGCAACAAGGCTTCAGCAAAGCAAACACCAATTTCTCGACCTTCACCGATGGTTACGGCGTGGTTAAGTTCACCAACTTGCTCAAGGGCAACGTTACCGACCCGAGCGGATGGGACATGAACGACAATACCAAGAACTGGAGCAGTGCAAATGGTGGTATTTATGCTACCGATGGTTCTGCCGCACGTGCCGACAATTTCCCCGACACCGACCTTCCATTGATTCGCCTTGCCGATGTTTACTTGATGTACACAGAGGCTTACATCATGGGTCACGCAGGTGATGCTACCAATGCGCTCAACTATGTGAACTTGGTACGCGCCCGTGCAAATGAAACTAACTGGACTGCCAGCGACCTCACAGCCGACAATATCCTCGATGAGCGTTGCCGTGAGCTTTACTGGGAGCTTACCCGCCGCAGCGACCTCGTTCGCCATGGCAAGTTCTCGGGAAGTGCCTACAACTGGTCGTGGAAGAACAATGAGGCTAACGGTGCAAGCATCGCTGAAACTATGGACTTGTTCCCAATTCCAGCCAACGTGATTTCGGCTCAGCCTGAATTTGAACAAAATCCAGGATATTAATTCTCTAATTTCAAAAGTGGATTATTCACATGAAAACTAAGATTTTTAACATATTTATGTTGCTTGCGGTAGCCATCGGCTTCGCCGCATGTAATGACGATACCGAGCCGGTTCTTTCGTTGACTTCTGCCGGAAATGTGACCGAGCAGAATATCCCCGGTACCTTGGTACTCGACAAGGCCAATGCTTCGAGCGTTGTGTTCTCGATGACATGGACTGCCCCTGAATTTAATGTCAAGGTGGCAAAATCCTACCGTATTGAAATTTCCAACACTGCCGATTTCGCTGCTACAGCTTCGGTGGCTGTCACATCGGCAACCACGTATGGTGTGACTGCCGAAGAGCTTAATACCGCCGTGCTCGAATATATGCCGTCGGTAGAAGATGTATCGCCAATCGACGTGTTTGTGCGCGTCCGTTGCGAACTTAACGACGACCCAGCCGGGGGATATGTCGTAGGTGAGCAGTCGTTCCCTGTTAATGTTACTCCTTATCCTGGCGAATATCCAAGGCTTTACGTGGTAGGTTCAATTCAAGGATGGGACATCAATTCATCGAACTACTTCCTGCGTGACCGTGAAGGCAGCAATGTTTACACTGGCGAACTCGGTATTCCTGGTGGTGCTCAATTCCGCTTCTACAAGGAACTTGGCAACTGGGATACCAACAGTTATGGCTCGCAAGTCGATGATGCCGGTATCAATATCACTGTTACCGATGGTGTGTATGAAGGTGCTTTGGTATCGGGCAAGGGTAGCTGGATATTCCCAGCCGATGCCGAGGGTACTTACAACTGCACTGTTGACTTGACCAACATGACAGTTAAGTTTGAATATGCTGGTGAATACCGCGACACTGCCGAAGATGCAGGTGGTGAGGAAATAGAAACTCCTACGGGTTGCTTCATGGTAGGTGATATCAATGGCTGGAGTGTAGAATACACAGCGACTGAAGGTCAATTGACTGAAAGCTATGAAGGCTCGAATGTGTGGACGGCAACATTGTCGCTTCCTGATAGCGGTAACGGTAATTCTTATTTCCGCTTTTATACCGAACTTAGTGGCGACTGGAATGCTGGTACTGTAGGTACGCCGTCTGGTGGCGACGAAGCACTCGAAATCGTCGATGGCATGGCTGAAGCTGAGGTTGTACCAGGCAATCAGGGTTCATTCTTAGTTCCTACAGGCACTTATGAAGTTTCGCTTGACCTTAATGCCAATTATTTGGTAATGGTGCCAGTTGAATAAGCTGTTCCTCCTATACTATTAATAAATTGTATTGCAGGGTGTGTCTTGATAGCAAGGCGCACCCTGTTTCGTTATCCACGATATCAATGAAATGCTAATTAAGCTTAAATGCGGTGCAATTCTTTTGTTATTATGGGATAAAATGGTAAATTTAACTCTCAATTAAATGAAAGCCACTTATAGTGGATTATAAAGTATAACTAAAAAACTTACGATTATGAAACCTTTACACATTATTTTGGCGGTTATCGGCGGTGCTATTGCCGGTGCCACAGTGGGATTGCTTTTCGCCCCTGAGAGTGGAACAACTACACGCAGCAAAATTGCCGCTTACCTGAAGGAAAAAGGCATCAAGTTGAGGAAAGAGCAAATTGATGAGCTTGCTTCGGAAATCGACGCTGCCGAATAACGATGCACACATTGCTGCTCGTTTTTATACAAATGTCATTAACCATCTTGAAATAGCAACAGGAGGATATTAGGAAATGAAAAATTATTTAGGAATATTATACGCCTTTCTGGGCGGTGCCGTCGTAGGTTGCGCGGCTGCAATTCTGTTTGCCCCCGAAAAGGGCGTTGAATTGCGTTCACGCATTAAAAACTTGCTGAAAGAACACGGCATTGACTTCAGCGACGATGAAGTTGAAGAACTTGTTGAACAAATCACAAGCGAAATAGATTAAGAAGCTGATAGAGTAGCTGCTTGGACTGTTAAGTAGGTTCAGGGTCGGCAAGCCGTGGGAAACGCTGCGTGAGAACTGCACGGCAACCTTTGCGATGTGCTATGCCGATGTGTTTTTTTGAAGCTTTACGAGCGGGATGTGCCATGACGGGCGCAAATTGTCGATGCCCGATGAGGTGCCTCCCGCCGTTGTGTGATGTGGTGGCAGGGCAGTATGCAATGCCGCTTCGATGAAATAAATGCAAACACACTCTGTATAATGGCTGAATCCCAAAACCAGTACATAAGGCTGTGGGAAGAGCTTAAACGCTACTTCCGCCTACAAATTGATTACACGCGCCTGACGGCAGTGGAAAAGGTGTCGTTGCTGCTGGCAGCGATCAGTGTGTCGTTAGTGATGGGCCTGCTGTGCGTATGCGCGTTGTTTTATTTGTCATTCGCCTTGGCCGAGGTAATCGGTCAATGGATAGGCGAAGAATGGGTGGCCTATTTGATATTAGGCGGACTTTTCGCAGTGTTGATGCTTATAGTTTACGCCTTCAGGAAACAATTAATAATCAATCCTGTGACAAGATTTGTCACTCGCCTGTTTCTCGATAAGAAATGACCACGAATACGCCAGAAAATAATAGCAAAATGCAGCAGGAATGGAAAGGCTATGACATCGATGAACTGCGTTTCCATCGTGCTGTGGCGTTGGTGAAGCTCGAAGTGCAACGTGCCAAGCTCGCCGAGTCGGCGCAGACGGTAACCGGTGCATTGTCGGCGGCGCGTAACAACATCGCAAGCAAGCGGTTCACCGGTCGCCTCAAATTCTTGAATTACATTATTGTCGGCTATAAGTCGATGCGTGCAGTCATCGGACTGTGGAACACTTTTAAACGTAATAAACGATGAACGATTATACTCGGGTGGCTTTCCATTTGTCGCCCTATAATGAAATGCAAGCCGACATATTGGTGGCAGTGCTTGCCGATTATGGCTTTGAGTGTTTTGAACCTACTGCCGATGGCACAAATGCTTATATACCAGCACCAAAATTTGATGCACAGGCGGTTAACTCGGCTGTTGACGAGGCTGCGCTTGATGCGGCTGTCACTTGGGAAACCGATGTGATTGAAGGTAAGAACTGGAACGAGGAGTGGGAAAAAAATTATTTCCAACCAATGGAAATAGCAGGGCAATGCGTTATCCATAGTTCGTTCCATACCGATTACCCCAAACTTAAATATGAAATCATCATAGATCCGAAAATGGCTTTTGGTACTGGCCATCACGAAACTACCAGCCTGATGGTTGAGCAGATTTTGCGTGAGGATTTTGCGGGAAAACGGGTAATCGACATGGGTACTGGCACGGGTATATTGGCCATATTGGCATCAATGCGAGGGGCTTCGAGCGTAGTGGGTATAGAAATTGATGAAGATGCCTACCTCAACGCTGTCGAGAATGTCGCGCTCAACCATGTTGAGAATGTCGAGTTGCTGCACGGTGATGCATCGAAACTCGAAGGATTGGAACCTGCCGACTTCTTGCTGGCAAACATCAATCGAAATGTCATTGTTGCCGACATTGACAAGTATGTTGCGGCGTTGAAGGTTGGCGGTGTGTTGATGCTAAGCGGTTTTTATGAGGAAGATGTGGAAATAGTGCAGAGTGCCGCATCGAAATGTGGGTGCGTCAAGGTGGTCAATGAAGTCAAGAACCGTTGGACGATGCTCAAGCTCGTTCGCTCTATATCCAAGAAGTATGACGAATGAAAACATAGAAAAGCGCAGCCGTAAATTGGCCCATCTGTTGCGGCATGACAAGGATTATGATTTCGACAATGGGTTCAGGTGTGTGAGCGACTTGGTCAAGAACCATAATTATACGATGGAATTGCTCGAAGTCTTGGTTGTTACCGATGCGAAGAATCGTTATTCCTTTTCTCCCGACAAGACTAAAATACGTGCAAATTACGGGCATTCTAAATGGATAAAAATCGATTGGGAAGAGGGGACACCTCCCGATGTGTTGTATCACGGCACAGCCGAAGGGGCAGTGGAGTCAATCATGCAGACTGGCATAGAGAGCCGCAGCCGTACCTTTGTGCATCTGTCGGTCGATGAAGAGATGGCTGTCACGGTAGGTGCAAGGCATAAGAAAAATGGCAAGCCGTGCATCTTGGTGGTCAATGCCAAGCAAATGCACGAAGACGGCATTAAATTTTACCTGTCGGGGTGTAGCAGCGTGTGGCTCACCGATTATGTAGCTCCAAAGTATATTGAGCAGGTGGTGCGTTGTTCCTGATTGTTGTTACCCAATTGCCGCTTTCTTGACATGATTGGTTAATTTTGTAGCTGCTTCGCTGTATTTTAGGTTGCAAGGGGTGGAAAGGTCAAGAATTATTGCTAATTTTGCACCTTAAAATGTTTAATACTAAAGTACACGAGGTGGAAACAAAGTACATATTTGTTACTGGCGGCGTGGTTTCCTCGTTAGGGAAAGGGATTATATCGTCGTCGTTGGCTCGACTATTACTGTCGCGCGGTTTTAGGGTTACAATTCAGAAGTTTGACCCGTATATCAACATCGACCCGGGAACGCTCAATCCATACGAACACGGGGAATGCTATGTCACGGCCGATGGCCACGAGGCCGACTTGGACTTGGGGCATTACGAGCGTTTTACCAACATACACACATCGAGGGCCAATAACATCACCACAGGACGTATTTACCAAAGTGTTATCGACAAGGAGCGTCGTGGCGACTACTTGGGCAAGACTGTGCAAATTATTCCGCATATCACCGACGAAATAAAGCGTAACGTGAAACTGCTGGGCAACACTGGCAAGTATGACTTTGTGATTACCGAAATCGGCGGAACAGTGGGCGACATCGAGTCGCTGCCGTTCTTGGAAGCCGTGCGCCAGCTCAGGTGGGAGTTAGGGCAAAATTGCCTTGTGGTGCATCTCACATACGTGCCGTTTATCAAGGCTGCAAAGGAGCTGAAAACCAAGCCTACACAACATTCTGTCAAGCAGTTGCAGGAAGTGGGAATTCAGCCCGACATATTGGTGCTTCGTACCGAAAAGGAGATACCCACATCGATGCTTAAGAAGGTGGCATTGTTCTGCAATGTGTCGCCCGATGCTGTGATACAGTCGATTGATGCTCCTACGATTTATGCAGTGCCATTGCAAATGCACGGGCAGCATCTCGATGAGATTGTGCTAAAGAAGACCAACACGCCTTACAGCGGCGAACCCGACTTGTCGCGGTGGAATGAGTTCTTGCAGAAAATCAAGGATGCCAATGATGTGGTGACTATAGGCCTTGTGGGAAAATATGTGGAATTGCAAGATGCCTACAAGTCGATTACCGAATCGCTTTTCCAGGCTGCAACATACAACGACCACAAACTCGACTTGCGTTATATCAGTTCTGAGAAACTCAATGACGGCAATGTGGAAGAGGCTTTGCGCGACATGGACGGCGTGATTGTGGCTCCAGGTTTCGGACAGCGTGGTATAGAGGGTAAATTTGTGGCATTGAAGTGGTGTCGCGAACATGACAAACCTACATTCGGCATCTGCCTTGGTATGCAGTGCATGGTCATCGAGTTTGCCCGCAACGTGCTTGGTCTTGCCGAGGCCAACAGTACCGAAATGGACACCAAGACACCATATAATGTGATTGACTTGATGGAAGAGCAGAAAAGCATTTCATCGATGGGTGGCACGATGCGTCTGGGTGCATACCAATGCCGCTTGATGAGTGGCTCGAAAGTGGCCAAGGCATACGGCACTACCGACATCATGGAACGCCATCGCCATCGCTTTGAGTTTAACAACGATTATCGTGCGCAGTTTGAAGCAGCAGGAATGCGTTGCGTTGGCGAAAACCCCGAAGCACACTTGGTGGAAGTCGTGGAGCTTGAGGGCAAACGGTGGTACATAGGCACACAGTATCACCCCGAGTATAGCAGCACTGTGCTTAATCCACACCCGTTGTTCATGGACTTTGTGCGCACTGCGATAGCTTGCAAGGAGGAAAAAAGCAAATAGTAAAGTGCCAATCATACATAGTGTAACACAACAATTTACAATAGAAAAAGATGGATAAAAACGCGATTATCGGAATGCTGCTGATGGGCTTGGTAATCTTCGGATTTATGTGGCTTAACCAGCCATCCGAGGCTGAACTGGCACAACGCCGCGAGGCTGAACGCCAGGCCGAAGCTGCAGCGCGCCAAGCCGAGGTGAGTGCATCGCTCGGCGTGGTGGATACAATAACCGCTGCCGAATTGGCATCATTGAAAGCAACAGTGCAGCAATTCGGATATGCTTCGACCGATGGCAAGCAATCGGTATATACGCTGGAAAATGGTGGTGTAAGCATTACGTTGGAAGACGGAGAATTTAAGGGAAGCATAACCCTTGAAGGTGGTTCGTCGGGCGATATTGCCGAGGCTCTTTCTCCCAATACCAATAATGTGGCATTCCACAACCGATTGGTGGCTAAAGTGAGGGAGCTGATTGACAATTATACGAAAAATGGCACGTTTGCCAATTTCTTGAACGGTAACGATTCGACACTTGTGCTCGAAAATGAAGTGTTGCGCGTGGAACTGTCGTCATACGGCGGTCAAATATCGAGCGTGACACTGAAAAATTACCGCGACCACAAGAATTTCAACGAAGATGATTCGATAGCCAATCCGGTAAAACTTTTTGATGCCAGCACCAATAGCTATAGCTTCATACTGAACACACATTCGCAACGCTTTGATACCAAGGATTTTTACTTCACACCTGTGCAGCTTAATGACAGCACGGTGGTTATGCAACTCGACCTTGGCGGAGGCAGCAAGTTTGGCATACGTTACACGTTGCCGGCTGGTCGTTATGATGTGGCAATGGAGGTAATCCAGGAGCAGATGGACAAGGTGATACCTGCCAATATCCCCAATCTCGACTTTGCATGGAGTCAAAAAATGTCGCGCCATGAAGCTGGACGAATGTTTGAGGAGCGCAACAGTGCCGTGTATTACAAGTATTCGGGCGGTAGTGTTGACAATTTAAGCGAATCGGGCAACGCCGATGAGCAGTTGCAAGACCGCTTGAAGTGGGTCGGCTTCAAGAACCAATTCTTTTCGAGTATCTTGATAAATAAGACAGCATTTAACGGAGCTGTATTGGAAAGCCATGCTATTCCATCGGAGAGCTTCGACAGCCGTGATTACTTGAAGTTGATGAGCATGACAAGTTCGCTTGATTACAATTCAAGCATGGCTATTGCGGCTCAATTCAATTTTTATTTCGGCCCCAATCTTTATCCGCTGTTGTCGTCGTATGATGATATTGTTTCGCCCGACGAGGATTTGCAGCTTACCAAGGTCATACCACTTGGGTGGCCTATCTTCAGGTGGATAAACACAGGCTTTATTATTCCACTGTTTAATTTCCTTGGCAGCTTTATCCCGAGTTATGGCTTGATAATACTCATCATGACCATTCTCATCAAGCTCATTTTGTGGCCATTGGCTCACAAGAGTTATAAGTCGCAAGCACGTATGCGCTTCCTCGCCCCCGATGTGAAAGCATTGAACGACAAGTATCCCGACAAGGAACAGGCGATGACCAAGCAACAGAAGTTGATGGAACTCTACCGCAACGCCGGGGCAAGTCCCATGAGCGGCTGTCTGCCACTGTTGTTGCAGATGCCTATACTGGTGGCTATGTTCACGTTCTTCCCTTCGTGCATTGAGCTGCGCGGTGAGTCGTTCTTGTGGGTGAAAGACTTGTCGGCACCCGATGCAATAGTGAGCTGGGATGCACAAATTCCGTTCATAACCAACTACTTCGGCAATCACATCAGCCTTTTCTGCTTGTTGATGACCGTTACCAATGTCGTGTACACGCGCATCAACATGCAAAGCCAGGCAGGTGGCCAGTCGATGCCGGGCATGAAGATGATGGCCTATTTGATGCCGCTCATGTTCCTGGTGTTCTTCAACAACTATGCAGCAGGACTTAGCTATTATTACTTTATATCACTGCTTATCACCATCATGCAAACCTACGCTTATCGCCACTTTGTGAGTGAAGACAAGATGCGTGCATTGATGGCCGAGAATGCCAAGAAGCCAAAGAAGAAAAGCGGCTTCATGGCACGGCTTGAAGAAGCTCAACGTCAGCAACAGGCTATGCTTGCCGAGCAACAACGCCGTAAAGGTGGAGGCAACAGCAAAGGTCGCCATTGATATAAACAATATTAAACACAATTGATTATGGCATTAGTCAACGAAGATTTTCTGAAATTAAAGAGTAACTACCTCTTTGCCGATATCGCAAAGAGGGTTGAAAAATATCGTTCGGAACACCCCGATAAAAAGATTATTCGCCTCGGCATTGGCGATGTTACCCGTCCGTTGCCACAGGCAAGCATAGAAGCAATGCACCGCGCAGTCGATGACTTGTCGCGCAGCGAAACTTTCTATGGCTATGGCCCTGAGCAGGGCTATGACTTCTTGCGTGAAGCGATAATTAAGAACGACTTTGAACCACGTGGCGTAAAACTCTCGGTAGATGAGGTATTTGTCAGCGATGGCGCAAAGAGCGATACTGGCAATATTGGAGAGATATTGCTCAAAGCCAATAGTGTGGGGGTGACCGACCCTGTTTATCCTGTTTACATCGACAGCAACGTTATGTGTGGCCGTGCTGGCGACATGTTGCCAGATGGGAAATGGAGCAATGTGACTTATTTCCCTTGCACTGCCGCCAACAACTTCGACCCTGCACTCCCCGAGGGGCAGGTGGACATCATATACTTGTGCTATCCCAACAACCCCACAGGCACTACATTGACACGCGAACAGCTGAAAAAGTGGGTTGATTATGCTATCGCACACGACTCGCTGATTATATTTGACGCGGCCTATGAGGCATTTATCAGTCGCGATGAAGTGCCACACTCGATTTACGAAATAGAAGGGGCTCGTCGGGTGGCAATAGAGATACGCAGTTTTTCAAAAACTGCTGGTTTCACGGGCGTGCGATGTGGTTATACAGTTGTGCCGAAAGAAGTTACTGCTGCAACAGCCGATGGAACTCGTGTACAACTAAATGGCTTGTGGAATCGTCGTCAGTGCACCAAGTTCAATGGCGCAAGTTATATAACACAACGTGGCGCAGCTGCTATATATACACCCGAAGGTCGCAGCCAAGTGATAGAAACTATCAATTACTACAAGGAAAATGCCCGCATGATGCGCAGTGGGCTTGAAGCTGTAGGCTTTACTGTGTATGGTGGCATTGATGCTCCGTATATATGGTTAAAAACGCCCGACGGCATTGGTTCGTGGGAATTTTTCGACCGTTTGCTTAATGAGGTTAACGTTGTGGGAACACCAGGTGTCGGATTCGGTCCGAGTGGCGAAGGCTATTTCCGCCTGACGGCTTTCGGTGGGCATGAAGCTACTGCCGAGGCAATGGAGCGCATTCGCAATTGGCAATTATAAATAAATGCTGATTTATGGAAACTAAAGTTATCAATATCGCCAACCTTGAGGCCCTTGAGGAAGCTGCGCGTGAATTTGCCGCAGAAATGGGCGATTATACGGTATATGCCTTTTATGGCGAGATGGGCGCGGGAAAGACGACGTTTATCAGTGCGTTGTGCCGTGTGCTTGGTGTTGAAGATGATATGGCCAATTCGCCATCGTTTTCAATTATCAATGAATATCGCAGCGACACTACGGCTGAACTGATATACCACTTTGATTGCTACCGGCTGCAAGATGAGCGCGAGGCCGAGGACATAGGAGTTGAGGACTACTTCGACAGTGGTGCTTTATGCCTGATAGAATGGCCCGAGCGTATCGAGAACTTGTTGCCCGACGACACTGTGGTGGTGCGCATCGTGGAAGATTCCGCCAGCCATGCACGCACGCTTACAATGGAATTTCCCGAAGTGTGATGGCACGTTATATTAATATACATGAAACTGCTTCGACAAACACTTACCTTGCCCGCATGGCGACCATGTTGCCGTCGGGCACGGTAATTTATACCCACCATCAGTCGGCTGGTCGCGGGCAGCGTGGTAACTCGTGGGAGGCTGAGCCTGGGAAAAACCTCACTTTCTCGATGCTCGTGAAAAATCCTCCAGTAGCTCCTGCGGCGCAATTTTGCATAAGCGAGGCTGTGTCGCTTGCTATTGTGGAATTTTTGTCGCAATATGCCACTGGTTTCTCAGTCAAATGGCCCAATGACATATATCATGGCGACAGGAAGATATGTGGCATTCTCATTGAACATTCGTTGTGTGGCAACGTCATAAACCACACGATAATAGGAGTGGGAATTAATATCAACCAAGTCGAGTTCCGCAGTGATGCTCCCAATCCAGTATCTTTGGCGCAGATAATAGGTCGAGATATACAGCTTGAAGAAGCATTGCGCGATGTGTGTTCTCGCATCGAGGCGTGTGTGGCTTCGTTAGGTGACATCGAGGCGACAACATCTCTGCATGGGCGTTATCTGCAATCGCTGTATCGCCGTGATGGAAAGTTGCATGATTTCATATTGCCCTCTGGTGAGAGATTCCGTGCAACCATTGATGACGTGCAGCCCACGGGGACTCTCATTCTTGGCCATGAAAATGGCACTGTGCGGGGCTACGCTTTTAAGGAAGTGGCATTTGTGCTGTAAGATTTGCTATAGCTTAAAACCATCGGCCAAGTATGCTATAAGCTTACTTGGCCGATGGTTTTGTGTCAGAGGGGTATTTGTCTGAATGTGATGATAGTGTATATCTTTGTCTTTTCCAGCGACTTGTTTTGCATTATGCCCCATATAAAATCTGCGCAATTTATATTTTTGGTAACTTCATGAAGCGCATTAGGTATTATTTGAAAGAGCTGAATGTCAGGGTCGTCATGGCCGTTGATTTTGATGCAAAATAGTATGTTTTTGATAGTCTTACCATTGTGAGTCGAGCAGATGTGTTTTATGTCGCGTTTTAATGCGCTATCAATTTCGTCCAATGTAATTTCGCTTACAACGCCATCGGCTTCGTCGATGTCCGTAAACACTAACCTTATGTCATTGAAGTCAATCATCATGATTGTGTCGTCAGAGATCATTTCAATTATAGTATCTCGCAGTTGTTCTTTTGTGAGATTTCCTTTAGCGCTGTCGCCGATAGTGTACTCAACTTCTTCTATGAGCCATTTTTGTTGCTTGGCTTCATCTGCTGTTTCAAAATTTTTATTTTCCATATTTCTAAAATTTTAGTGCGCCTAAATTTAATACTTTAATCTGTAATTGTAAAATCCTGCATGTGATTTGCTATTTCGACAGCCATTCATTATCTTTGGATAAGATAAACAGGAAGCGATTATGAAATACCCGATAGGCATACAGAGTTTTGAAAAGCTCATAACAGAAGGCTTTTGCTATGTCGATAAGACGGCTTTGATTTACCAGTTGGTAAAGGAAGGCGTGATTTATTTTCTTAGCCGTCCACGGCGGTTCGGGAAAAGCTTGCTTGTGTCAACGTTGAAGAACTATTTCCTTGGACGCAA
>DVKC01000033.1 GCA_018716295.1 Candidatus Avimuribaculum pullicola | reverse complement strand
CTGTAAACTCGAAATTGTCCGTAATAACCTCAGGAAATACGGTTCGTAATACTTGCCATTGTTTCATGGCACAAAAATATAATTTTTATGGGATTATAGGAATGAATACAACCGGGTTTTCGGACTGACCCGTTTTAAATAGCAACTATAAAAAGAGCGAGGGACTAACTTTGTTGCTCGTCCCACACTCTGAGGCCCTGAGATTGCCTAATCCTGTCGAAACGAGCAACTCAGAGCCCCCACGCCTATATGATTGTGCTTTATGCTTCGCAGCCGCTGCATATCCATTGTGGATGGATATACGGTGGGCTGTGACAGCAAGCATACAAATCATGCCTGGAGCATCTGCCGTTGCCATGTTTCCGTGGACAGTACGTGAAAGTTCTCAGGTTTCTGAGCGTCACCGGAACAAAGCGTCAAAGCAAACGCTTTTTTATATAAGCTGTCCCCACGAATCCTTTGATTGATTATTACCCGTCACTCATTATTTGCGCATCAGCCAGCAACTTCTGGTCGTCTGAAAGGTAGTTGGCGATGGTTAAAATAAATCGCACCCTTGGCGTAGGGACATTGCAAATGTACAAAATTTTTCGTTTTGCCCGTAAAATGTGGGTGAAAAAAAATTGCGCACAGGTGCGGGCCGCACTTGTGCGCAATGTGTGTATGTGTGAGGGGTGTATTATTTCCTGATGGCGCGGGCTATGAGGTGGGCAAACTCGACAACCCATAGTACAAGGGATGTGGAGGCGATGATTATTACCCAGTCGATGGCCTTGATGGGGGTGACGTTGAACATTTCGCCGCCGACTGTGACGATGAATACTTGGCCCACGAGTATGATTAGCGCGATTAGTCCGAATCCGTTGCAGCCCTTGAAGTGGAATGCCGAGCGGCCTGTCTTGAATGCGCGGGCGTTGAACATGTTCCAGAATTGCAGCATCACGAAGATGGTGAAGAACATGCTAAGCTCGTAGGGCGACAGGTGGTTGTCGGGCGTGTCGAGCCTTAGGTGGGCAAGGTCGGTGAGGCAGGTGATGTCGGCGTGCTGGAAGATGTAGAGCAGCACCAGCAGCAGTGCGAAGAATACCACGCCGGTGGCCACGATGGCCCAGCCCATGAAGCGGTCGATGATGAATGCGCGGCGGTCGCGCGGCTTGTCTTTCATCACGCTTTCCGATGGTGGCAGCGAGGCGAGTGCCATTGCGGCGAACGTGTCCATGATGAGGTTCACCCATAGCATCTGTGTGACGGTGAGAGGTGACTCTGTGCCCATGAATGCGCCGGCGAGCACGATGAGGCAGGCTGCTACGTTGACAGTCATCTGGAAGAGTATGAATCGCTGTATGTTCTGGTAGAGCGAGCGTCCCCACATCACGGCGCGGCCGATGCTGGCGAATGAATTGTCGATGATGGTGATGTCGCTTGCTTCCTTGGCCACCGATGTGCCGTCGCCCATCGAGAGCCCCACTTGCGCGGCTTTCAGGGCTGGGGCGTCGTTGGTCCCGTCGCCAGTTACTGCCACTACTTGGCCTTTTGATTGCAATGTTTCCACAAGTCGCTTCTTGTCCATCGGGCGGGCACGCGAGATGATTTTCAGGTCAAGTATGCGCTCGGAGAGTTCTTGGTCGCTCAGGGCGGCAAACTCGGGACCTGTGATGATGTTGCGGTCGGTGTCGGCATCGGTCCACAGTCCTATTTGCCGGCCTATTTCCTTGGCGGTGCCAGGGGTGTCGCCAGTGACGATTTTCACAGCGATGCCGGCATCGAGGCATTCCTTGACGGCGGCAGGCACGTCGGCGCGGACAGGGTCGGCAATGGCGACGATGCCGAGGAATGTGAGCTTGTCGGCCACTACGCGGCCATCGGCAATGGCTGCTTCGTTGTCGTCGAGCGTTTTATAGGCAAATCCCAATGTACGCATTGCCTGGTTCTGGTAGGCGAGCAGTTGCTTGTCGATGGTTTCCTTGGTGACGTTGCCACATGCATTTGAGCATAGCGAATATACAATTTCGGGTGCGCCTTTCACGTAAAGGACGTTTTTGCCCGATGCCGATTTTACCACTGTGGCCATGTATTTTCGTTCGGTCGAGAACGGAAGTTCTTCCACTGCGGGGGCGTTGTCTTTGAGCGTCTGGTAGTCGATGCCGTTGGCATGTAACCACAGCAGCAGCGCACCCTCGGTGGGGTTGCCCAGCACTTGTGGTTTGGCAGGGTCCGACAGGTTAAGCGATGCAGTAGAGTTGACGGCAATGCCTTCGGTGATGGTGCGGCTTATCTCGTCGTTGGCGAGGTGCTGGTCGTCGGGCAGCGAGTAGAAGTTTGTGCGGTGTATGCGCATTTGGTTCTGCGTCAATGTTCCAGTCTTGTCGGTGCAAATTACCGTTGTTGCTCCCATTGTTTCGCATGCGTGCATTTTGCGCACAAGGTTGTTGGTCTTGAGCATACGGCGCATGCTGTAGGCGAGGCTCAGTGTCACGGCCATAGGCAAACCTTCAGGTACCGACACCACGATGAGCGTTACGGCAATCATGGCTGTCTGTAGCAAGTAGGCCAGGAAGTCGGGCCAAGAAAATGCCCCTTCCATGCTTGAGAAGAACATTATTATGCGCCCAACGATGATAAGTGTTGCCACGATGTAGCTACCCCATGTGATGAGGTGGCTCAGGCGGTCGAGTTGCTCGTTGAGGGGCGTTTTCACGCTGTTGTCGATTTGTGCGGCTACAAACACTTTGCCATTCTCGGTCTTGTCGCCCACGGCGAACACTTGGCATATACCGTGTCCTTCCATCACCTTTGTGCCTTTCATCACGTGGTTGGATGGGAATGTGGCATCTTTGTCAAATTCGGCGGGGTTGGTAGTTTTGTCGCACACAGGTTCTCCCGTGAGTGTCGATTCGTCGATATGCAGTGTGACGGCTTCGAGCAACTCGGCATCGGCTGGCACCTCGTCGCCAGTGTTGATGATTACGATGTCGCCCACCACCACGTCTTTCTTGGGAATTTCGGTGGTGTATCCGTTGCGGATTACTTTCACAGGTTCTTCGTCGTTCACCTGGTTGAGTATTGCAAAGGCTTTGTCGGCTTTTACCTCGAAGTAGAATGCCACACCCGTTGCGAGAAAGATGGCGAGCAGTATGCCTACAGGTTCAAGGAATACCGATGCGTCCCTTGGGGTCAACTCAAACCAGCCCCAATACTCGCTACAAGCGATAGCTATCGACAGCAAGGCGGCAATCTCAAGGATAAAGATGAGTGGGTCGCCGTTTTCCCACCCTTTGATGTATCGGCCAAATGGGCCGACAAGCTTCTCGAAAAATTTTTTCCAGAGTGAATCTTTTTTAGGTGGAGTAAGGATATTGACCCCATGCAGTCGGCGGCTTTCAAGCACCTCGGCATCGGTCAACCCCTTGTAATGTCGTGATTGTTCCATTTATTATATTTTTGATTTGTAAAGTTCAAGCACACGCGCCATTGCGCATAGCATCGCACCGTAGCAATGGCGTTTCCTCGGCTATAAAAATGTGGCAATTGGGGGCAATTTTTCCCAATGCGCCGCAAAGTTACTAAAATATTGTATAAGCACACAATATGTTATATTTTCTACATGATTTTTTTACACAATTGTTATATTGGGGCATCACAGCGAAAAAGCAAGGTCGTTGTAACTGGTTTGCCTCGTTCATGGCAATGTGTTTCTACAAAATCAAAATTGGCTTGGCGTTAGTCCTTGGAATGGTTTCGCGATACTGCTTGGAAAAGAAATCGATTTGGGTTTAAAATCTATAACATAGTCTGACGATTATCTTACTGAGGATTTTGTCTTTATCCATTTCCCATGAAGTCAAACATTGCTGTTTTTCCACATCGGAAAAAGAGAAATCTTTTCCATCTACAATAGAAATTCCCGTTTCGGTTAAATATGAGATTAGTGTGTCTTCAGGAGTTTCTGGGTAAAATTCTTTTTTTGCTATATCAAAAGCTTCTTTTGAGAGTTCATCAGATTGTAAAATTGCATCAACATGGGCTTCCAATGGACTTTTTGGGAAAAGTTTTTGGCTTCTGTTCATGTAATTGAAAATAAAAGTTGAAACCTGAGGATCATGTGTGAAGAAGTCTTTGCTGATTACCGCGTTGTTGAAATTCTCGTTTGGACCCATTTCATATACAAGTCCTTTTTGTTCTCCAGGGCGAGAAAAAGGTTGAAGTCCTACAGCTCTTAATTTAGGGCTATAGTGGCGTGCGCGAAACACAGGTGTGTCGCTGAACCGATAAAACACGCCCTGTTCTTTTCTATCATCTGTAATTGGGATATAAACGCCATTCTTAAAGTCGGTCGTTGCAAAAAATGCAGCGACAAATTTGTCGGTTGTTAAATCCATTAACTCCGTTTTGATTCCATAATGTTGAGCCAAAGCTAATACATCAATTGAAAGTTCTAACTTCTCCTGACTGCCATCAGGATAAGTCAGAAATATTCCGTTACGAAAAATGTTTGTCAATGGGTAACTTTTGATGCATCGTTTCAATTCTTCATATCTTACTCTTTCAACAAATCGCTCGGCTTCAGATACATCTTTTCGATATAAAGATGGTTGTGCAACTTCATAATATTTAGACTGACCTCTGTAGAAGATGTTAAAAGCGATTGCGCACGGATATAGTCTGACTCGACCATCAGGCATTTTGATTGCGTCAAATAATCCTTCTTGTCTATATGTAGGAAATAGAATTCGCATTACATTATTGTTTAATGCCCATATTTCATCACAAAGTGAATAATGATTCAGAATATCGAAAAGATTAGTAGGTTCTCCTGTTTTTTTCTTTATGCGGAAAGGTATAAAATAAGTTCGCTTTTCCCTTTCAACCAAGTTCCGTAAAAAACTAATATGAGATTTAAATTCTCTTTCATTTCCATGTAATTTTTTAGCATCCTTTTCATAGCTTATAAGAAAGTGACTGGCTTTTTTAAACATTTCTTTCTCTAAGCAAATTCCGATAATCATTTCTTCATATCGGCATTTGTTAGGTAACATATTGACATCTGCATTTTCGATCAGAAGTTCCTCTAATAGTTTTTCATCTCGTAGGATTACACCTCTTGCATATTTTAAATACATAATGTCATGTGGGTTAAAACCTTCTTCTGAAATGTTGGAAATTAACATTTCAGCCTCATTTTTAAGACAATTTGCACGGTCTATATTTGGATAATTCCTTGAAACTGACCAGCTCAGCAATGCTCGGTGTATTCTGATAATTGAAAGTTCCCGACAGTTTTTTGCCTTTTCGTAGTATAGTTCTGCGTGCCGTAAAAAATAGAATGCCAGCCCCTCATATTTGGTGGAAAACATATTTGCAATAGCAGAATATGCTTCTGCTATCATACTATTATTTTCCATAGCTTCAGCTATCCCTAATGCTTCTGATATATATTTTACCGATATATTGTCACGAGCTACACATGCTTCCATTTGTCCTGCTTTTATCAGTAATTCGAACTTTAAATCTGGACGTGTGTTGAACGATTCAAGGTGGTTCTCTACCTCACGTAAAGACTTTTCAATAAGTCCAAGTCGGGAGGACAACTCAACTGCCATGCTAAGGCGGTTGAATAACAGCTCTGCTGGTATGCTTTTTCCATGCAGCGCATTGTCAAACTTGTCAAGTAACTCACATGCAAACTTGTGCTTTTTGTTGTTAAGAGCATCTGCACATTTATTCAATATTTCAACAGCAACATTCAAGTATTCGGGAATTTGTTTCATAGTAATATTGTGTCCTTATTTTGATTGAAAAAGCCTGGGGGATATAAAAAAAGAAGGTGTGCATTTCTTGCACACCTTCTTGGCTTTTGTTTGAGTGATCCGCTTGGGGCTCGAACCCAAGACCCCATCCTTAAAAGGGATGTGCTCTACCAGCTGAGCTAGCGAATCTCCTTAAAAGCGATGCAAAGGTATGGCTTTTTGTTGAAACTGGCAAATATTTTTGCGATTATTTTTTAAACTTTTTTTAATATGCTTGATTATCAATTTCTTGTGGCTTGCATTTTTTTGTCGTGTAATCGGCACTTGTTTTGTTTGGTGTGGCAGATTATTTGCTTGCTGCCTCGCGATTGCGGCAAAATTCTATGAAGCTGTCGTTGATTTCAAGCAGGTCGGGGGTCAGCAGTTTGCGGCAACCTTGTACGACCGATGGTGTGATTTGGTCGTATGATGCGTTGCCAGCTGTGGCAATTGAGCATGTCATGCAGCCGATGGTATCGGAGTCGCCGCCCATCGAGATTGCCAGACGCAGGGCTGCGTTGGCGTTGGTGCGTTGCAAGAACGCCATTATGGCGATAGGAACGCTCCCCTGGCAGCTCACGTCGAATTTATACTGCTCGCGTATTGTTTCGAGTTTTATACTTAGGTTGTACCCAAAAGTTTTTTCGACATATTCTTTGATTTCGCTGCGCGTTTTGCCTTGGCGGTTTAGGTATATGCAAGCGGCTATGGCTTGTGCTCCTTTGATGCCTTCGGTGTGGTTGTGTGTCACTGCCGCCGATCTACGTGCCAGTTCCAATGCTTCGTCGAGCGATGTGGCGTATAGCCCTACTGGGCTGACGCGCATGCCCGAGCCGTTGCCGTAGCTGTGGTAGGGCTTGGGGTAGCTCGATGCGAGCCAGCGGCGGAAACCGCCTCCATATCCCGCATGGGGGTAGGCACGGCCTAAAGTTTGCATTATAGTGACTAATGTCTGACTGCCGTGCTCGGGGTCGTCCATCAGCCACTTGGCCACGGCGAGAGTCATTACAGTGTCGTCGGTGAATTTGCTGCCTTGCGGTAGCATTTCGAAATTCTCAGTTTTGATGTTGTGCCATTCGCGGGTCGAGCCAACGATGTCGCCAATAATTGCTCCTAAAATCATATATAATAGCTTTTATGTTAGTAATTGCTTGGAACGCTGGGCTGCTTGTCGGCTGAGTTCCTTGCTGTTTGCGTGGCAAAATTATGTATTAAATTTCTATTGACAAAAATATTTGTGTAAAAAATACACATCGGACGTTGTTTTTTATGGATTTTAGGTCGAAATTTGGCGTTTCGGGGTCGTAAAAGAGCCAAAACGTGTATTTTCACAGGTTATTTTCATGAGTGTTTTTTGTAATTCAGAAAATATGCGTAAATTTGCAAGCCATTACAAAATCCACGTTACCAGCGTGGGAAGTAAAGAGTAGATAAATAATTTTAAAGAAGATATAGACAATGAAAAAAGGTATTCATCCGAGCAACTATCGCGAAGTGGCATTTAAGGATATGTCGAACGGCGAAACTTTTATCACTCGCTCGACAGTGGCATCAAAGGAAACCATTGAAATTGATGGTGTGACTTATCCGTTGGTAAAGCTTGAAATCACAAGTTCTTCGCACCCTTATTTCACTGGCAAGCAGAAGTTGGTTGACACTGCAGGACGTGTTGACAAGTTCTTGCAACGTTATGGCAATCGCAAGAAGGCATAAGCCGTTTTGCAATAGCGAGAGAAATACAGAAGTCCCGTTGCCCACAATGGCAGTAACGGGACTTTTTATTTTGTAGTGACAGCTCATAAATGGAGGACTTGTGGAATAATATTTTTTGATTGGTGGCGTTATACATTTGATATAGTTGTGTGTAAATGCGTATGAAAATACTATTACGATATATTTTAGCCATCGTCACTTGGGCAATATTAGGTGCCTGTCCTGCAAAGGTGTCGGCTCTCAGTGTGTCGCATTATACTGAAAATAGCGTTTTATCTTCAGGCAGGTGGGTGAAAATCTCGGTTGACGAAACTGGCATATATTCAATATCCAATTCGGTGCTTGCTTCGTGGGGATTTTCCAATCCTTCGGCAGTTAAAATATTTGGCTACGGTGGCGCACCTGTTTCTACGCTGCTTGATGGCGCACAAATCGACGATTTGCCACAAGTGCCCGTGTTGCGTCGTTCCAATGGCATACTTTTTTATGCCCAAGGCCCTATAACTTGGAAAGAGTCAACCGTATCGGGTTTTGAATATAAGCAATACCAGCATCCGTATGCCACGGCGGGGTATTACTTTGTCACCGACCGAAGCGATATTGAGGTCGCTGCGCTTGTAGCCGAGGCTGCCACGGTGAGGGATGGTGAAGTGCTGACCACGTTTACCGACCGTGTGTTTCATGAGTCGGAGTTGGTGTCGCCAGGCGAAACCGGGAACTATTTGCTTGGCGAGGATTTCCGATACACTACTACGCAGACCTTCAGTTTTGATCTTGCGGGAATAGTTCCAGGTTCGACCGTAAAGGTACTCACCGGATTTGGTGCGGCACTGGCAGGAAGTCGTGGCAAGCTGTCATACAGGTACAATGGCAACTTGCTCAATAGTACTACATCTGATAATATATCGACAATATCGAGTAAATATTCACACGTCAATACCAGCACAAGCCTGAAACAATTCACGCTGGACAGTGAAAATCTCGATTATTCAATCACGTTCAATTGCTCGGGTTCGGTATCTGTTGCCCGACTTGATTATATAACAATCAATTATACGCGCAGCCTCGACATGGGTGATGTGTCGCAATTGCAGTTTCGCAGTCCATCCGATGGAGTTGCGTCGGCTGTATATGAATTGTCGAATTGCCCTGCCGATATGCACTTATGGGATGTTACCACAGCACACAGCCCTGTTGAAGTGGAATGCGAGCCGTCGGGCAGCACGGTGCGATTTTCACCATCGGCAAATGGGGCGAGGGAATATGTTGCTTTCAGGGAAGATGGTTCATACCCATCGCCAACCTATGTGGGCGAGGTAGCCAACCAGAATATACATGCCGAGCCAGTTCCAGATATGTTGATAATCACACCTAATGAATTTGCCGATGCGGCCCGCCGCATTGCCGATTTGCATGAGGAAATTGACTCAATGCGGGTGTTGGTGGTTGACCATGCGCTCATTTTCAATGAATTTTCATCGGGTACACCCGATATAATGGGCTACCGCAAGTTGGCCAAGATGTTTTACGATCGCGGAACAAGTGATGATGGGCATAAATTGGGTTACATATTGCTCATGGGACGGTCGCTTTATGACAACCGTGGCATAACTGCGGCTGCTCAAGGACTCGATTATCCGCGAGTGCTGATGTGGGAAACTGATAACGGTCATGAAGAATTGAGTTCTTACAGCACCGACGACATAGTGGCGACATTGGCGGACGGGTCGAGCGCGTCGAATATGTACACTTACGGATTGGATGTGTCGATAGGGCGAATGCCAGTGAAGAATGCCTATGAAGCCGATGCCGCAGTTGACAAACTTGTGGAATATGTTACCAAGCAAGATTTCGGCTCATGGAAGAACAATGTCATAGTGCTTGCCGACGATGAAGACTCGGCAGTGCACATGTCGCAAGCCGAAAATGGTATTACAGCCATGAGTAATTATGGCGGAGAAGATTATTTCTATAACCGCGTGTATATCGATGCTTTTACAATCAATGCCGATGGTAGCGGCAACAAGTATCCCGATGCCAGGCGCAGGTTGTTCAAATTGCTTGACGACGGCGCATTGGTGTTCAATTATGTCGGGCATGGCAACCCAGTAAGTTGGACTGCCGATGGAATATTGACGCTCAGCGATATAAACAGCGGGCTATATTACAATCATATACCATTCCTGTACACGGCCACTTGCGATTTTTCGCGTCTTGATGCTGCCGATGTGTCGGGAGGAGAATTGGTATTCCTTAACCGTCGCGGAGGTGCAGTGGCTTTGTTTTCAACTTTGCGCCAAGTGAGCATCTCGCGCAATGGCGACCTTACCACGTCGTATGGACGGCAAATCTTTGACCGTGACGAACATGGCCAATTCCGCCGTATTGGCGATATATGTCGCTTGTCGAAAAATGCTGTCAATGATGACAACAAATTGCGTTACATCTTGTTGGGCGACCCTGCCATGCGATTGGCATATCCCACCCACCATGCAGTGATTGAAACTATCAATGGCATAGAGCCTACAGACGACAATATGCCGGAATTTAAGGCACGGCAGGTGCTGAATGTGCGGGGGTCGATATATGATGCTATGGGCAACAAGGACACGGCTTTTGACGGGGCTATTTTCCCAACGCTGTATGATGCGGAATATTCGGTTGAAACCCATGGTAATGGCCAAACTGGCGTGCCGTATGCATACGACGAGCGCAGCAATAAACTTGCCGTTGTGAAAGACTCGGTTAATGGAGGCGAATTTGAATTTAGTATTAACATTCCCGCCGAAATATCGGCCGACAATTACCGACCGGCTTTGTTGAGCCTTTACGCCTACAGCAACGATGGCAAGGAAGCCAATGGCTCGAATGGCAATTTCTATATATATGGTTACGACAATACGGTCAGTGCCGACACTATAGGGCCAAATATCCGCATGATGTATCTCAATAACTCTGATTTTACCGATAGTGGCAATGTCAATGAATCTCCATTGCTGGTCGCCGAGGTGTATGATGCTTCGGGATTGAATTTTTCCGATGCAGGTATCGGGCATCAAATGTCGTTGCTGCTTGATGGGGTTACTACATATTCCGATGTATCGTCATATTTCACGCCCGAGATAGCCCCCAATGGAGAAGAGGGTGCGGGCGGTTTCATATATTATCCGCTCGAAGAACTTTCGGAGGGCATGCACTCGTTGCGGCTCAAGGTGTGGGACACCTTTGCTAATTCGAGCGAGCAGACAATCACGTTCAATGTCATCAATGGGCTTGCGCCAGAACTTTATGAAGTGTATGCCACCCCAAGTCCCGCCAGAACCGAAGCGAATTTCTATCTCAAGCACAATCGTCCCGAAGCCTCTATCGTGGTGACTGTGTATGTATATAACTTGATGGGACAATTAGTGTGGAGCACAACTGAGAGTGGTCGTAGCGATATGTTCACTTCGTTCCCTATCACATGGAATCTTACCGACATGGCCGGTCGTCGAGTGCCGCGTGGCATATATGTTTACCGTGCAGGCATTTCAACCGATGGTGTACAAGAAACCACCGCATCGCGCAAGATTGCCGTGACAGCCGAAAATTGACAGAAGGTGTGCCGAATTAGATAAACATGGCAACTTTACTTACGATTTATAAGTTGCAACAACTTCATTTGACGATATAGAATTGCCATGGAGGGGCGAAACATTGCTTATCCGCAGGTTAAGCATGGTGCAGCCCCCTCCATGGCTTATAGCTGTATTAACCAATCTAATAGGTGGTCGCTACCACATCCGTTTTGCCAAGATTTTCAATGGTCAATTCAGACCAAATTATAATGCAATTACTGCAACTTACATTTTGTAAGTAGTGTACACCCATTTATCTAATTCGACACACCATCTAATTTTATATCATTTACTGAATATCCCTGATTAGAATGTCAGGGTTTTTGTGTTCATGCCCGGGGAGGAGAGGGTGACGGTGTATTTGCCACTTGAGGCACGGTGCGGGGTGATGAGCAGCTGTGCGCGGCCAGCAAATGTCTTGACTGTGAAGTGCTGCCTGTCGGTTCCTGGCGCAGGACGTTCTGCCGACTTGAATCCTGGGTCGCCATTGCCGTAACCGAGTATGCTGGCATCGCCAGTCACTGCCACATCTACATCGATATTGGCATCGGGTACGCGTCGTCCTTTGTTGTCGGTGAGCGTGAGGTCAATAATGGTCAGGTCGCTGCCGTCGCCTTTATAGGTGCTGTTCCATGCCGTAGCTTCGATTGCTTCGGCTGTGCTAGTGGTTTCAACCACGGTTTTCAGCACTTTCTTGCCATTGCGGTATCCAGTAGCTTCCAGTTTCCCGGGTTCGTAAGTTGCAGTCCATTCTATGTGGCCGTTGCGAGGCATTGCCTTGCGTCCGAGTTTGCGCCCGTTGACTGTTAGTTCCACTTCGTCGCAGTTGCTGTAAGCCCACACTTCGATAGTTTCTCCTTCATGTCCTGTAAGATTCCAGTGTGGCAAAATGTGGAGTACTGGTTCGTCGGCCCACCATGCTTTAAGGTAATATGCTTCATCTTTCGGGTAGCCGCAATAGTCCATAAGCCCGAATTGCGAACCTGTTGCCGGCCACTTCATCGGATTTGGTTCACCACGGTAGTCAAGTCCAGTCCAGTAGAACAATCCGCCGAGCCATGGACGCTCGTCATAGAACTTCCAGCCACGTTCGATTACATTTTTCATATTTTGTTGTCCTGCTGGAGTGCGGTTTATTGATGCCATCCAGCCTCGCACCGAGTCGGTGTAGTAAACATCGCGTGTGCCGCAACCGCTTGTTTCTTCGGTACCGACGGCACACCATTGTGGATTGCGAGCTTTCAGCCCGTCAACGTCGTTTTGTATTATATAGTTGTAGCCTTGTACATCAAGGCCATGAATAAGCACAGTTCCGCCAGCGTTCCCTGCCGTGGCAAGCCTTGTCGAGTCAAATTGGTGCACGTATGCACACATGGCTCGGGCTATTTTCTTGCCGCTTTCAGTTCCCTCTATGGCCCATTCCTCGTTGCCGATGCTCCACAAGATGATGCTCGGGTGGTTGCAGTCGCGCTTGATCATTCGCTGTAGCAAGTCGATATGCTCGTCGTTAATTCCCATCAAGCGATTTTCATCGATAACGAGCATGCCCATTTCGTCGCACAGGTCGAGCATCTCGGGCGATGCGGGATTGTGCGAACTGCGAATGGCATTGCTGCCCATCCATTTGAGCCGTTCGATGCGGTATCGCCACAATTCACGGCCGACTGCCACGCCCACTCCGGCATGGTCAAGGTGCATGTTTGTTCCCTTTATTTTTACAACCTCGCCATTGAGCAGAAATCCACGTTGTGCATCAAACTCGATGGAGCGTATGCCCGTGCGAGTGGAATAGCTGTCGATTTTTGAGCCATTGTTGTCATAGATGTCGGTTATCACTGTGTAGAGGTAGGGCGCATCAAGTTGCCACAGGTGTGGCGATGTTACCGTGAAGCTTTCCACCACTTTGGTTTCCCCTTTGGCGGCAATGTGGCAAGTTGTGCCGCTTGATTGTGCCACGATAGTCCCGCTTGCATCGAGTAGCTGTTGTTTCACGGTGGCTGTGCGGGCTTCGAGGTAGTCGTTTTTTACTGTTGTTGCCACATTCATTGTGGCACTGCCATAGTCGGGTGCAATGTCGGTGGTTACTTGTGTGCCGAAGTGTTCTATCCTGAGAGGCGAAGTGACGTATAGGCGCACGTTGCCATAAATGCCGGCACCCTCGTAATACCACCCCTCTTCGGTCGAGGCATCGGCGCGTACAGTCAACAGGTTGTCGCCGCCATAATTGAGGTATTCGGTGAGGTCATATACTTGCGATGCATAGCCGCTCGGTTCGTGTCCCAGGTAGAAGCCATTGCAAAACACCTGCGCGTCACGAAAGATTGCGTCGAACACTACATATATGTGCTGTCCCTCGGCGGCTTTGTCGATTGCAAAGTGTTTGCGATACCAGCCGACACTATTTTCGGGGTATTTCCAGCCTACCATTTTGTAGCCGTGGCTGTGGCTTGCCTCTCCGCTGTAGGGCAAATCGACCACCCAGTCGTGTGGCAAATCGACCTCGACCCATTGGCTATCGTCGAATTTGTCGAGGATAGGGCTTGTGGCTTGGAATGTGGCTTGCACTTTCGACAGGTAAGTGAAGTACTCGGTGCCGTGCGTAAAGTCGCGTTGCATGTCGGCAGCATTGCCGAGGGCGAATTTCCACCCTGTGTTCAAATCGATGTAGCTGCGTGGGGCTATTGCCCAAGTTGCCGTTGTAAATACTATTGAAATTAAAAATAGGGACAGGAGCCTTTTCATGATTTTGAGTTTTATAATTGTATGGCAAATATAACTAACAATAGCTATTGAAGCACGTGACGGTAGTAATAGTGTCATAAAATGGTAAATAAATACAAGTGCATGCCAAAATGCAACTGCCGCCCAGCTTGATGTGGCATATTTGGCGATATGTTGCCGATAATGATGGCAAAATGCACGGCAATTGAAGCCGATGGCTTGTAGAATGCGCATTGCATGGCACATTTCACAAGAGGGTGGTATTGCGTCTAATTGGCATTTTGCCTATAAAAAAATGTATTTTTTGTTTGTTTTTTGTTAGGAAATACTTAGTTTTGCACCTGCTAATGTACGCTTCGTGCTGTATTGGTGGCATGAGGCGGCCGAATGAATAACAGGCATCGAGCCTTGACAGAACCTATGATTTATGGTAAAGAAGAAACGCATGAAAAAGACCAAACCAAGCGTACTGCACACTCATGAGTGGGTAAAATTACCACCAGTGTGAAGACTCTCCTCATAACATCATAGACTGTTCGTGACCGACTATATTAGATGAAAAGATAAGACTAAAACCGATAAAAACCCAAATGTAAAACTAAAAACAATCTTGCATGAAGACCATTTGTTATCAAATGACACGGAAGATGTGGCTGACGATGCTCATGGCATTTTGTATCGCACTTCCGGCTTTAGGGGGCAGTAGAAATTTAGTGGGGATAACCATACAACATGGCTATTCTGAAAAGAAAGAACTTTTTGTCGGTAACTCCATGCAGATTCGCCCTGAAGAGTTTGATTTTTGCATTGAATGATTCGGCAGCCGCGTTTGATGCTCTGTTGTTATAGAAGTTCAGGATTTCATCAT
>DVKC01000007.1 GCA_018716295.1 Candidatus Avimuribaculum pullicola | reverse complement strand
GTAAAATCCTTTCAGTATCTCACGGTTACGGTCTCCGATAAGCCATTCTTGCCCGTCAACGACGACCTTGTGGTCGGTGTCAAGCACATCAAGTATCGGTTTGTCATATTCGTCGATAAGCACCACGCAGCGGCGGCCATGACGCTCGTGCGCTCGTGCCAGCACGTATGCAAACCGGTCGCCAAGGCTGATGTTTTCCCATTGGGGACTTTTGCCATATTCAGCCTCGTAGCCCGACACGTAACTTTCTATCTTCTTTTCGAGCATGTCGCCTGAGGTGAAGTTTGTGCCGTTGAAGTCGATGTGGAATATAGGATAGGTGTTCCATTCGGTTTCAAGTTGCTCAATGGCAAGCCCTTTGAACAATTCTTTGCGTCCAAGAAAATAGTTCTTCAACGTTGACACAAGCAAGCTTTTCCCGAACCGACGTGGGCGGCTAAGAAAATAAATTTTCCCAGTCGTCGCCAACTTATGCACTAATGCGGTCTTGTCAACATATACATAACCGTCTTCGCGCAGTTGTTCAAAACTTTGTATGCCTATCGGGTATTTCATTTTGTTCCTTATCATTTAACTTATCCAAAGATAATGTAAGGCAAGCGCAAATGCAAAAAACAACTTGTTGATTTTTTGATTTTTTGTCAAGATATAGCCTGTATTATCAAAAGATAATGAATGATTATAGAAATTATGTTTGTAGCTATGCGAAGCTAATTATTTATTCGACTTTCCAGTCGTTGATTGTGCCGGTTTGTGACGAGAAACTTGCGCCTATCTTGTACAGTTTCCTTGTGTCGGTGGTGTATGGGCGGGCATATCCTTTCTCTTCGATTTGTTGCAACGCTTCATCGGCAGTGCCGTCGAGCTTGAACTCGAAGATATAAATATAGCCTGGTGTTTCGACGATGCAATCTACTCGTCCCTCACTCTGTTGCTTCTCGGTGTAAACCGTGTAAACGCTCACCAAGCGGAATATGAGGTAGAACGTGTAGTGGAAATAACGCTCACGTTCGCGTTCGTTTTCTTTGCGACGCATGGTGTAGGGTATGTCGGCGAGGAATGATGTGAACAGTTTTTGCACGGTGTCGGGCTTGCCTTCTTCGAGGGCATCAAGCAGGTCTTGCACCCAACTGGTCACACTTTCGTGCTTCGGCTTGAGATAGTCTGATGCTGCAAGGGCAATAAAGCCTTTTTTGACTTCATTGTTTGGAAAGTCGAGCAGGAACAAGCCACGCCGTGGCTTATAATCCTTGATGGTGAGATAACCGCTCTGGTAAATCATCGGCAACGGCTTCTCCACTGTGGCTTTGTAGTCGATAAATTCCTGCGGGTCATAATACTTGCCCGTCATTTCATCGAGGTTTTCATCGGTGTGTGCCAGCAGCCTTATCAAGTAGGTCGGCGTGCCGCTGCTGAACCAGTAGTCGCGGACATCTTGCGATGCAAAAGCATTCAGCAGACTGAAAGGATTGTAAATGTTTGTCATGCGCTTGCTGAAGTGATAGCCATCGTATTGTAATTTCAATATAGCCTTCATCTCAGCTTCGGTGTAGTCGTTGGCTTCCGCCATTTCACGGATTGATTCTCCGAAAGTGCTTTCCAATTCTTCTTGAGTAATACCGCATAAAGCCTCGTAACGAGGATCCATGCTGATATCGGCTGGCTGGTTGAAACCGCTGAACACGCTCACCTGCGAGAACTTGGTGACACCCGTCAGGAAGACAAATTGCAAGTCACTATCGGCCGCCTTGAATACCGAGTAAAATCCTTTCAGTATCTCACGGTTACGGTCTCCGATAAGCCATTCTTGCCCGTCAACGACGACCTTGTGGTCGGTGTCAAGCACGTCGAGTATCGGTTTGTCATATTCATCGATAAGCACTACACAACGGCGGCCATGACGCTTATGCGCCTGTGCCAGCACGTAGGCAAACCGAATGCCGAGGCTACCTTTGCCGTCATATCTACCATACTCTTTTTCCCACGCACTTACTTGCTCGTCTATTATTGTTTCGAGCATGTCACCCGAGGTGAAGTTTGTGCCGTTGAAGTCGATGTGGAATATAGGGTAAGTGTTCCATTCGGTTTCAAGTTGCTCAATGGCAAGACCTTTGAACAATTCTTTGCGTCCAAGAAAATAGTTCTTCAACGTTGACACAAGCAAGCTCTTTCCGAACCGACGTGGACGGCTAAGAAAATAAATTTTCCCAGTCGTCGCCAACTTGTGCACTAATGCGGTCTTGTCAACATATACATAACCGTCCTCGCGCAGTTGTTCAAAACTCTGTATGCCTATCGGATATTTTATCATAGAAGGAGAGAGGTTATTATTTCAATTGTTTTATCAGTCTTGTGTATGTTCGGCTGGGTCATACAACATTCCAGTACACAGGCACATACGTCGGCCATTGCGTTGCAAGATGTCGAAATTGACGCAACTTTCACATCCGCGCCAGAATGCTTCATCATCGGTGAGTGAAGGGAAAGTTACTGGACGGTATCCAAGTTCGCTGTTCATCTTCATCACAGCCTCTCCAGTGGTGAGGCTGAAAATTTTGGCTTGAGGGAACATCTCGCGTGAAAGGTCGAAAATTCGTCGTTTAATGAGCTTTGCAAGTCCGATGCCCCTAAATTCTGGAGCGACAATCAAACCTGAGTTAGCTACGAAAGTCTTGTTGCTCCAACTCTCGATGTAGCTGAAACCTGCGAATTTTTCACCTTTGTATAAGGCAAGGACAGCTTTCCCCTCAATCATTTTTTGTTTTACGTATTCGGGCGAACGCTTGGCGATGCCAGTTCCACGCACTTTAGCGGCATGGTTGATTGTCTCGAGCACTTCGTCCACGTATATTACGTGGCTGGCGTTAGCGACGACAATTTCGATGTCATTAATATCAATCATTTCCTAAATGTAAGAAAAAACCATAAATATATAATTGACTATTTTGTAGATTGGTTCGGTTGTGTCTGTTTTAATTTTAAAGAATCATTCGATGTCAATCGGAATGAAACGGGCAAAAATCTGTCTTGCTCTTTCGCGGGTGACATCCTCGCGCAACATGGCAAATATCGTGTCGGCACCTGATATGGTGCCAAGTATTTCGGGGGTGTGGCTCATGTCGATGTCGTATGCCAATCCGCTGGCATAGCCGTTTCGAGTTTTGATTATGGCGCAGTGTCCCGAAAAATTGAGCGATACGAATCCTATAGAGTGGCTAATAGGCACGTTTGATTGCCCAGCCTGCGAGAGCATGGAGTCTTGCAAGTTGTTGCCATCGGGAATGATATACATGTAGTTGCCCATATCGGTTGCTACTTTGGTGGTTTTAAGCGTTTTCAAGTCGCGTGATAGTGTGGCTTGAGTGACAATGTGACCACGTGCGGCAAGCAGCCTTGCCAGTTCGTCTTGGCTGCCTATGCAGTTCTTTTTTATCAACTCCACGATGAGTTGCAATCGGGTACGTTTATTTTTCATATCATCATAATGAAGCCATGTTGTGCAATTGAGTGACGGGTTAAAGCGCAAAAAGACGCATATAGCCCCTTGTGCGAAGACTGTATGCGTTTTCGGCAGGCTTTAATTTCCTGCAAAAATAACTACAAAATTGCAATTATGAGCAAGTAATGCAGCAAAAATGAATTTTTATTCGTTTTTTTAACCCAATATCTAACGAAAATCAAAAATACTGTGTTTGGAGTGTAAAATACAGTTTATTCGGCAGTATCTTCTAATTCATTAAAAGCTTTCTGTATAAACAGCAATTGATAGTCGAGAGAATTGCTCCAGTAGTCGGCATTGTGTGCTCCTGGACGTTCGATATAGTCGTGAGGGATATTTTTTTCAATCATAACCTTGTGCAGGTTGCGGTTTACTTCAAGGAAGAAGTCATTAATACCACAGTCAAACAGGATTTTTTGTCCATCGTTGTACGTGCCATTCTCGATGAGGTATATTACGGAATGTTCTTCCCAGCGCTTGGCGTTTGCCTCATATTCTCCCAATGCATCTTTCATGTTCCAGTTTTCGGGGAATGGAGTAATATCGACACCGCCGCTCATGCTACAGCATATTCCGAACACATCGGGATGCCGCAGACCGAGCCACAGGCTGCCATGCCCACCCATACTGTAACCACAGACGGCGCGCATACGTGGGTCGCGTATGGTGCGGTAGTTGTCGTCGATGTAATTGGTGAGTTCGGTGGCTACATAGGTTTCAAATTGTGAGTTGTCATTGACAGGTGAGTCCCAGTACCAGCTGTTTTGCCCGTCGGGGCAAACGAATATCACACCTATTTCAGATGCAAGGTAGTCGAGGTCGGGTCTGATTCTGCCCCACGAGCTGTAATCGCCGCCATGACCGTTCAGCAAGTATATGACAGGGTAAATAACATCAGACGATTCTTCGTCGAAGTATTGCGAAGGTAGCACAATCGTGTTCTTTATCATACGCCCCATTTTGGTGCTTAGTACCTCGATGGTGTCGGCTTGTGAGGGTAGGAATCCATCATCGATTACATCGTCTTGTGCCAAGGCCGAGAAGCCTATTGCTATGGCAATTGTTGCCATCAACATCAATCGTTTTATCTCATTAAGCATAATGGTAAGTTTTGATGAATTTTATAACGAGTGCAAAATTACGTCAATTTCTGCGAATTTCAGCTATAAATTCTTGGCTTTTTATGGAAACTGTGGCTGGCTTTATAAATTGGCGCAATGTGGGCATATACCTTTGACCATGTAGTTGATGGAGTGCATAGTGTAGCCATCGGGCAGCTCGATCGATGGGATTTGTATCGACTTGAAGCAGAATGTGCGGTGGCAGCGTTCGCAATAGAAGTGTGTGTGCATGTCTTGCAGTGTACACTCTTCTTCGCCATCGCACACTTCATATCGCAGCACACCGTTCCCGTCCTCGATGGAGTGAACCACGTGGTTGCTGGCAAAAAGTGTCAGTACCCTGAATATGCTTGAACGATCCATGGTGCCTATGGCTTCATCTATTTCGGACAGTGACATCGGGCGAGAGGCGGCTATCAAGGCTTTGAGTACAAGTATGCGGTTGGCGGTCGGTTTGACGCAACGACGTTCGAGCAATGGGCAATCGTCTTTACAATCCATGGCAATTGAGTATTTAGTTGAAATTTTTCCCTAAGATACGCATAGAATTTAAAACAGCAAGCATCGCCACACCGACATCGGCAAAAACGGCAGCCCAAAGTGACACGCACCCCATTGCTCCAGCCAGCAATATTATTATTTTTATTCCTACGGCTCCAATTATGTTTTGCTTGACAATGTTGCTTGTCGAGCGGCCTATTTGTATGGCAGTGGCTACGCGCGACGGGCTGTCGGTCTGTATCACTACGTCGGCACTTTCTATAGCAGCGTCGGAGCCAAGTCCGCCCATGGCTATGCCCACGTTGCTTAATGCCAGCACTGGAGCATCGTTCATGCCATCGCCGACGAAAATCACATTGTGGTCGGCTTGCGCCATAGTTTCTACATATTTTGCTTTTTCGGACGGGAGCAGTCCGCCTATAGCATTGGTGATGCCCAGGGTGTTCCCTATTGCGGTGGTAACTTCTTGCTTGTCGCCCGATAGTATATGCAGGTTGTCAAGACCTATTTGTTTCAACTTCATTATGGCTTTGTGAGAATCTTCTTTAGGCGTGTCGGCGAGCATTATGGCCCCAGCCAGTTTGCCGTCTATGGCACATACCACGGTAGTAACGGCAGTGTCGGATTTGATATCAGTGGTGTCTATACCGTTGTTTTGCATGAAAGGGATGTTTCCTGCAAGCACTTTGTGCTGATTGATAATTGCTTCAATGCCGTAACCTGGTTTTTCATCGGTTTGTGCTGGATGTATAGTGATGCCATGGTGGGAGGCATAGGCTACTATTGCTTTGGCTATGGGATGAGTGCTGTGGCTTTCGGCCGAAGCCAGCATTGTGAGAAGTGTAGTTTTGTCGAAGCCGTTGCAATGCTGCACGTTGGTGACATTGAACTGCCCCGAGGTGAGCGTGCCAGTCTTGTCAAATATCACACAATCACCTTTGGTGATGGCATAAAGATAGTTGCCACCCTTGAATAGTATCCCGTAGCGCGATGCACGGCCAATTCCGGCGAAATATCCTAATGGGATGCTGATTACCAATGCGCAGGGGCATGATATTACAAGGAATACCAAACCACGGTAGAGCCAGTCGGAAAATGTGTAGTGGAAAGCAGTGGTGAATGCCGACACAATGGCTGGAACAATAATGATGAGCAATGCAAGAAGAATGACGGCAGGTGTGTAAACCCTTGCGAAACGACGTATGAATAATTCGGCTGGTGCTTTGCGGCTGGAAGCCTCGTTCACGATTTTCAATATTCGTGACAATGCACTCTCGCTGTGCGGGCGTGTGGTGTGTAGATGCAAGGTTGAACCTGTGGCAAGCATTCCCGCAAGTACCTCACCTCCTTTTGCTATGTGGCGTGGAATGCTTTCGCCAGTCAGTGCCGAAGTGTCGAGCAACGCATCCTCGTCTATCAGAGTGCCGTCGAGAGGCACTCGTTCTCCTGCCCGGATTTCGATTGTTTCACCCACAGCAACTTCGGCTGGCGGCACTTGCGTGTATTTGCCGTTGCGCATCACTGTGGCATGTTCGGGGCGCACATCGAGGAGTTGCGCGATGTTGTTGGTGGCACGGTCAACGGCGTGATGCTGCAACGTTTCGCCGACGATATAGAAAAGCATGACTGCCACAGCCTCGGGGTATTCACCTATTGCAAACGCACCTATCGAGGCTATAGTCATTAATGTGAACTCATTGAATATGTCTTTTTGCCTGATGTTTTCCCATGCCTCGGAGATTACAGGGAAACCGACTGGCAGGTATGCCACGATGAACCATGCCAAGCGTGTGGCTTGTGGCTGAAACCAATTAATGTGGCAATAGTTCATTACTAATCCGGCAATGAGCATTGTAAACGACAATGCCACGCACCACCAGTTTGTAGCAGCATGGTGGCAATGGCTGTGTGAGCAAGTGTTGTGCTGTGCCATGATGTTATGCTTCCTTTGTTTTTGTTCAACAAAGGTATCAAAACTATTGTGCAACAGTGTTGCAAAGTTGTGCCAGCATAAAAAGGCACAAGCAACCTCGTTTGTGCTGTGAGGCTGCTTGCGTCTTTGTTCAGTGTGTGTATGGTTGTTTATTCTGCTTCGTCGGTATCGTCTTCGCGCATGTTGTGGAACACGTTCTGCACGTCGTCATCGTCCTCGAATTTTTCGAGCAATTTCTCGATTGTTTCGCGCTGTTCGGGTGTGACATCTTTTACGTCGTTGGGAATGCGCACAAATTCCGAGCTTATAATTTCGTAGCCGTTGTCTTCGAGATACTTTTGTATGCCGGCATTGTCTTCGAATGCGCCATAAAGTGTGATGCCGTCTTCATCGGTTTCGAGTTCGTCAACGCCGTAGTCGATGAGTTCAAGCTCGAAGTCGTCCATCGACATGCCTTCTTTGGGCTTCACATGGAATACACACTTGTGTTCGAAGAGGAATGACAAGCTGCCCGAAGTGCCGAGGTTGCCGCCAAACTTGTTGAAGTAGCTGCGGACATTTGCCACGGTGCGGGTATTGTTGTCGGTTGCTGTTTCTACCAGTATAGCGATGCCAAAAGGCCCGTATCCCTCGAAAACCACTTCCTTGTAGTCCGAAGCATCTTTGTCGGTAGCTTTCTTTATGGCACGTTCTACAGTGTCCTTGGGCATGTTGGCAGCTTTGGCGTTGGCCATGAGGGCGCGCAAGCGTGAGTTGGATGATGGGTCGGGACCGCCCGACTTCACTGCGATGGTGATTTCTTTGCCGATTTTGGTGAATGTGCGGGACATGTTGCCCCAGCGTTTCAGTTTTCTTGCTTTGCGATATTCAAACGCTCTTCCCATATAATTGTAATTCTAAATTTATTTATTTTATTGTGTTTGATTGCTTCTTATAAGGCTATGATTACCTGAGTTTTGCATCAAGTTGCTTTTGCAAGTTGGCGATGATTTTGTTCATTGTCGTATCAATTTGCTTGTCTTGCAATGTCTTTTCATCGTCTTGCAGTGTGATGCTTATGGCATAGGACTTTTTGCCTTCTTCAAGGTTCTTGCCCTCGTAAACGTCAAACAAGGTGACGTTGCGCAACAGTTTGCGTTCAGACTGGCGCACTACTTGTTCGATTTGTGCAAATGTCACATTCTTGTCGATGAGCAGTGCGAGGTCGCGCTTGACGGGTTGCGTCTTGGGCAGGTCGGTGAAAGTGACGCTTCTTTTCTGCGTCATTTTCACAAGGGCATCCCAGTTGAATTGGGCAAAGAATACATCTTGGTCGATGTCGAATTTCTTGCGCACTGTAGCCTTTATTATTCCCAATTCGCCAAGCACCTTGCCTGTGCGGTGCTTGAAAGTGAGTGAGGCTGAGAAAATCTCGGAAGAAGATTGTTCAGCCACAATTTCCTTTTGGTCAAGCCCGATACGAGCAAAAATGTTATCGACAACGGCTTTAAGGTCGTAAACAGTCAGTCGGCGTTGAGGTTCATTCCAATTGGCATCGTGGTTGTTGCCACTCATCCATATTCCCATGCTTGTGTGTTCCGAGTATGGAGCGAGCAACTTTGTGCTGCCATCGGCAGCCGGGTCGAATGAATATACGTTGCCAAACTCGTAGAAACGCAAGTTGCCCGACTTATGGTTGATATTGTGTGAAATGCTTTCAAGGCCGCCGTAGAGCAGCGTTTGCCGCATTACACCCAGGTCGCTGCTGAGTGGGTTGAGCAGTTTCACGCAGTTGCCGATTGGGTATATTTCAGAGCCTTCGTAGTAAGATATCGCCGTGAGCGAGTTGTTAAGTATTTCATTGAACCCTGTTGCGGTCAATTGCTCGGAAATGAGGGTCTGCATGTGTTGCTTCACATCGGTTTCTCCCTTGTAGGATAGGCTGCTGTGCAATGTTTCGCCAAATTCCACATTGTTGTAACCATATACGCGCAAGATGTCTTCTACAACGTCGCATGGGCGTTGCACGTCAACACGGTAGGTCGGTACGAGCAGTTGCAACTCGTCGGCACTCTCATCGGTTATTTCTATTTCGAGGCTCTTGAGTATGTTCTTTATGGTGTCGTTGCCTATCTTCTTGCCGATGAGGTTATCGACATATTCATATCTGAGCGTGACAGGGAATGGAGGGAAATCTTGGCTCTTTATGTCAACGATTTCACCGCATATTTCGCCACCTGCAAGTTCCTTGATGAGCGTGGCAGCAATTTTCAGGAACTTGACTGTAGTGTTTGGGTCGATGCCGCGTTCGAAACGGAACGATGAGTCGGTGTTCAATCCTTGGCGGCGGGCAGTTTTGCGTACCCATGTCGGGTTGAAGTAGGCCGATTCGATAAACACATCGGTAGTGGTTTCGGTGACACCCGAGTCAAGTCCGCCAAATACGCCGCCTATGCACATCGGTTCTTCGGCATTGCATATCATCAGGTCATGGTCGGTCAAAGTGCGCTCCACCTCGTCGAGTGTGACGAATTTTGTTCCTTCGGGTACAGTCCTGACTACTACTTTGCCGCCTTTCACCTTGGCAAGGTCGAAGCAATGTAGTGGTTGGTTGAATGCGAGCAACACAAAGTTGGTAATATCCACAATGTTGTTTATAGGACGTTGCCCGGCGGCTGTGAGGTAGTCCTTGAGCCACTTGGGGCTTTCTGCCACCTTGATATTGCGAATGGTCACACCGCTGTATCGTGGGCAAGCCTCGGTGTTTTCTACAGTCACTTCGATTGCACCGTCGGTGCGGTCGGCTTTGTAGCTGTCGGTTTGCGGCAAGCGCAGGTTGGCCTTTTTCCCTTGCAATGCAAGCCATGCAGCCAAGTCGCGGGCTACGCCGTAGTGAGAAGCTGCGTCGATGCGGTTGGGCGTCAAGTCAACTTCGAGCATGTAATCATCGGTGATATTGTAGTATTCGCGAGCCGGGGTGCCAGGCACGGTATCGGCTGGCAATACGATTATGCCGTCGTGTGAAGTGCCAACTCCGATTTCGTCTTCGGCGCAAATCATGCCAAACGATTCCACGCCGCGTATTTTGGATTTCTTGATGACAAATTCCTTGTCGCCGTCATAAAGTTTGGTGCCAAGTGTGGCAACGATGACGTGTTGACCAGCGGCCACATTGGGTGCTCCACACACTATTTGTGATGGTTGGTTGCCATCGCCGAGGTTGACGGTTGTAATGTGCAGGTGGTCGCTGTCGGGGTGCTCCACACACGTCAGGACTTCACCTATGACGAGTCCTTGCAGCCCGCCTTTGATTGATTCCACTTTTTCTACCGAGCCAGTTTCAAGACCCAGCGATGTGAGTGCATCGGCTGTTTCCTGCGGCGTGAGGTCTAAATCGATATACTCTTTAAGCCAGTTATATGATATGTTCATGTCGAATGTTGTTTATAAACTTGACAGTGCGGCATCTTAGTCCGCAGCACCTTCATGGGGTTATATACAATGCGCCCCTGATAAAATTGCGCACAAATTTACAAAAAAATCTGTAGATAAATGTATAAAATGCGTCGAATGCGGCTATTCGGTTGCTGGCTTTGAGAAAAATGAGGTCGTCATTAAAAAAAATGCCATTTTGGCGGTATAAAATTTTATCTCGAAGTATCTATATGATAAAACGAGTGGTGATAATGATACGCAAAGAATTTGATAGATTGGTAACCGAGGTCCCCGAAACACCGTGCTACGAAGTGTGGGGACGTCATGGTCACAACGATGCGGAATATTTCTGTAGTGCTTATTTCGAGAGTGAAGATGCCGAGGAAGAGGTGGCGCGACTCCAGTATGCGGCTGCGAAGTCATCGAATGGCAGTGGACAGCTGCCCAATTACTGGATAAAAGAAACCACACTCGGCGAATATGCAAAAAAGAGAAGGGGCGGGTAGCTTGGCCTAATGATTATGCTCGTCCTTTGCGCATGGAAGAACCTGTTTGAAGCTGCTTAAGCAGTGCGCCCAAGAATTACTCAATTCAAATGGGTTCTGAGCAAGGGTCTCATGGTGCTATGGTACACGAAATTTTTCTGGGAAGAAAGTTTTTGTGTGCCTTTTTTGTGTACATTTGGGGTACAAATAAAATTGTAATAGAATTATGAAAAGAATCGTGTTTTCTGCCGTCATGATGGCGTGTGTGTTGGCCGTATGTGCCGGAAACCGTGTGAAACTGATAGAGGGTGACAAGTCGATTTTCATGGAGGCGTATGTTGCCAATGTGGTGATTGACGACCACACCACCATGATTGACGGCAAGGATAAGCCTGCCGATGTATATTACCGAGAGAAAAGCGAGGCTGAGTATGAAAAGTTTGTGAACGACCTTGACCGCGCCCACAAGAGCTTTGTTACTTATTTCAACGAGAAGAAGCCTGGTAAAGTGAAATTTGAGATGGCCGATTCGGCAGCGACTGCCGACTATACGCTGCAAATCACGGTGACAACCATGAATGTTGGTAACGCTGGTGGGTTTGCTTGGGGACTGAGCCGCAAGGCTGGTGGTGCGCAAATCGAGGGGACTATGCAGCTTGTTGATAACGCTACTGGTGAAGTGGTGTGCAAATTTGAATTTGAGAAAGTGAAGGGATTGCTTGCTCCTGTTTTCAAAGCTCGGGCAATCAGCGTGTATCGCTACCTTGCCGATGAGTTGTTGAAAACGGTGAAAAAATGAAGTATTCAATTGATAATAACTAATTGCAAAATGGAATTTTATGAAGTGTTAGATAGAAGGCGCACATATCGGGATTTTAGCGACCGTGAAGTGGGCGATGAGGTTCTTAACCGCATAATTGGGGCTGCGTTTAAAGCACCGACTAACGATCATTTGAGGCAGTTTGAATTTGTGGTTGTGCGTGGGCGTGAGAATATTGCTAAAGTGATAGCACCGCTTTCTAAGAATATGGAGATGTTCAAGGAACTTGTTTCTGAGGTTGATGAATCGGGCGACAAGGATAAAATGGCCATGTTTGCCGACGCTCTACCGAAGCAACAAAAGATGGGTCAGTCCGAAAACCCGGTTGTATTCATTCCTATAATCCCATAAAAATTATATTTTTGTGCCATGAAACAATGGCAAGTATTACGAACCGTATTTCCTGAGGTTATTACGGACAATTTCGAGTTTACAG
>DVKC01000032.1 GCA_018716295.1 Candidatus Avimuribaculum pullicola | reverse complement strand
AAATCAAGGCGGGGACAGCGCGTGGGATCCACCTCTTCCCATCCCGAACAGAGAAGTTAAGCCACGCCGCGCCGATGGTACTGCGGAAGCGGGAGAGTAGGTCACCGCCCCATAATGGGAAGCCCGGACAGCGAGCAATCGCCGCCCGGGCTTCACTTTTTTGCGCCATAATACACCCCCCCCGCATGTAGAGCCGCCATACCATGGCGGCTCGCCACCGTCCGCTGTCAAACGCCTGTGGACGACCGCATTGTTGCCGTCATCGAGCCGTCATACTATGGCGGCTCTACATGCGAGGCGTATTATGGTGGCTCGTTACCGCCACGCGTAACAAACGCCTGTGGACGACCGCATTGTTGCCGTTACCGAGCCGCCATGGTATGACGGCTCTACATGCGAGGTGTATTATTTTGGGCCAGTCCGAAAAAAGCGTAGGACAAGTCTGTTCATCTCTTACAGGCATCGCCAAACGCCTTACGGTAATAAACAGTCCACTCCCACGCCTAATCGAATATCTCGAACCCCTTGCCAGGGAGTGGATATACGACAAGCATGAGCGCTCTTCTGACTGCTTAATCCCACCGTAGATAATTTGGCGATTTCGTAAGAAGGATAAAGCAAAGAAACGCTTCATTAATATGTCTTAGGATATGGCACACGGCCAATCCTGCTCCAAATTTAATGCTTTTATATCAAAAGTGATACATGTTTGGTGGAAAATTTTTGCTTAAAGTGCACAGCTTTTCATTAACCTCCAATGGGCCTTAGTGGTAGATATAGAATTGCCCCAGGGGGGCAAAACTGTGCTCATCTGCGGGTGGAGTGAGCGCAGCGAACGCAACCTGCGGTATTTGTCCCTCCATGAATACGGCTTCGGAGATGCCGCACCATAGTTACTGGTGTATGGCATCTCCGAAGCCGTATTTTCAAGTTGTCAACCTCCGCAGGTTTCGTTTGCTATCGCTCTCTTTACCAAGCGGCATGGTGTTGCCTCTTTGTGACTATTTACTGCTACATAACATTAATTTTGGGGAATTTCTATCAGCAATTTTTGTCCACGCTTAAATTCGTTGGACTGCAAATTGTTTAACAATATAATTTTCCACGCAGAAGTTCCATATAATTGCGCAATATATCGAAGCGTTTCACCTGATTTCACAACGTGCTCTAATCTAAACACGTTTTGTTCGGGTGCCCTTGCCTGAGCGTCACTGGCATCCTGCACATTACCCTCGACTAACGGCTGTTGGTAAATGTTTGGCGACAAGTTGGTCGTATAAACAGGCGTACTTTCTACAATGTACTGGGTTTTGTCCAATAGAATAGCATACCAACTTCTCTTCTTGATCACGCCATCCGATAAAGCCACAGCCACGGGATATTGTTCAATGGCATCATCGATTGCTTCTTTCATATCGGGAGTGCCACCGAAACCCAACACCATCCATTTCCCGTCAACGCCTTTTACCCTCGATGCGGATTTCTTCATTTGCACTCCAGTATCACTGATAGGCACATTTTTCGGCTATATAACGGTAAAATCGACAATGCGGTGAGTGCAACTGACCGTCAGTAAGCAAAATGCACAAAGCAGTACTAACGTTATATTCCTAACCATGCCCCATTCACTGTAAAATTCTTTTGTCCGTCAATTATTTCGAACCCGAGAAGAACCATTCTATGTCACCTATAGCAAAAGTTATGCTCAACGAATTTCCGCTTGCCGAACCCTCGATGACATAGGTACTCTCCGACGTCAAATAATACACGCCACCACTCCGCTCTTCGATTACCAAGTTCCTCGGATCGGGATCTATATCGAATGCTTCGCAAGTGCATTTAAACGAAACGGCATCATCGGCAACGCGAACTAACGACACATAAGCCCTTGCTGGTTCATCGGTATAACCAATGGGCTTCAGTGTCCCAATATATTCGCCTTCAACACGGCTTCCCAAGTCTGTGAATGGCTCATCATCATCATCGCTACAGCTTGAAAAAGCAAATCCCATCGTTACCAGCACAAGCATCATTGCAAAATGTTTCAATGTTTTCATTTTTTCAGTACCCTATGTTTGTGTCGGGCGCAACTTTTAAATTAACTATAAAAACTTTATTTGCTTACAAAATAATTACCCCGCTTGCTTCTATAATGGCATTCTCTTCTATCTAATATAAAAGACTTAGACATATACTGAGTAAAAATTGCCTCATATTTATGCAACCTATTCTTAACATCCTTCTCTTACCAAGAGATGGATTGTTTTGTTTCTGGCAATCAATGTGTAATAACGATTTCGGCGTGAATAGTGAACTACTATTCACGCCGAAATATGTGTGAGGTAACCAATCCGAGCTTTTTATGGACGGGTGCTTGAAACTTGGATTTTGTTTAGGAAATAGGCTTGCGACTTGAGCAAGTTGCGTGATTGAAGCACCATATTCTTTGTTTCGTTCAAGATGTTGAGATACAGCTCACTGGCGCGAGTGCTCATTTCCTGGTCTTTCAAACGCCTGATTTGGTTCTTGATGCTCTCGGCAATGGTTGAGAACAACTCGTCACGCATGGTCATCACCTCGTCGATACCTGTGAAATCCTTGTTGCGCAGCATCTGGTTGATAGTTGCAAATATGTTGTCAACTTCGTCGTTGATTGTCTTCAAGTCCATTATCTGGCTTTCCGACAGACTGCGGTGGTTGTTATTGATGTGTTCGTATGCAGGTCGAGTGCAGTGGAGCAGTGCCTTTGACACTTCGCTCAGGTAGTCAACGACTTGCACATAGAAATAGCCTGTGTCGATATTTTGCTCTTCGAGCCGTTTCAGTGTAATCGACATATTATATTTGCGTTTATTGGCTTCCTTATACAATACTTCGGACTGCGCAACGGTTTCTTTCAGCACCTTGCGGTTCTCGGTGTATAAGGCCACGAGCATGTGGTTGTAGATCGACGATACATCTTCCATGGTGCTAACCACGGTTTCGGTGCACGAATAGAGCACATCTTCGGCATTGGCGTCGTCCTTGAGTTGCAAACGTTCAACCTCGGTATCTTCTTTCTTTTTCGACTTGAAGATAAGGTTGTGGCACAACACATAACCACATATTATGAGTATGATGATAAATGCAATCCAGTCGCCCCACATCAGTATAATGCCGATGACAAACGAGAGTGTGAAGCCCACCACGGCAGTCAGGAACCACCCCGATATAACCACCATCACACCAGTGATGCGGTAAACGGCACTGTCGCGCCCCCAAGCACGGTCGGCGAGCGACGAACCCATTGCTACCATGAACACTACATAGGTGGTGGAGAGCGGCAACTGGAACGATGTACCTATACAGATAAGTATGGCGGCAGCAGTAAGGTTGACGACGGCGCGAATATGGTCGTAGGCTGCCGAGCCGCGTTCTTCCTCGGTGAGTGGGGCAAAACGCTTGTTGATTCGTTCAAGCAATGCTTCGGGCATGATGCGCTTGTAGAACGTGTTGAGTGCAAGAGCCGTGCGCACAAGCGAACGTGATGCCGGTGAAGAACCGAAACGCTCCTCTTCGTCATGTTGCGACGAGAGATTGAGCTGTGTTTCGGCCACGCGCATAGCCGAGCGTGAGAAGAAAAGTGTCAATATCATCACCACGCCCGAAGCCACGAGAAACCAGATGTTGGCTTGTGCGGGTTTGGCAAGGTCGCCCATGAGCATGTTTTCGTTGGCACCGTTGTTAAGGGCCATGATGTATGAATCGAGCCCGGCGAGAGGCACACCGATGAAGTTTACAAGGTCGTTGCCGGCAAATGCCAAGGCCAGTGCCATCGTGCCTGCAAGAATGGTGATTTTCATTATATTCACCTTGCATAATTGCAAAAGCCACATCACGAGCGACGAAAATATCCAAGTGATCAAAAGCACCAGATAGATATGCTCATTGATATAGTTCAGCACATCGTCGGAGAAAAGCCCCGAACTCTTCATGCCTTGGAATATGGCGAAATACAAAATGCCGACAATCGAAACGCCACACCAAATCGCGCCATAGCGTTTCAATCCCTTGACATAACGGAATGTGAAGAGTATGCGGCTGAAGTACATCAACACAGCACCGACAGTGAACGCAATCACTACCGACAGCAATATGCCCGAAATGATTACCAGTGCCTTGCCGCTATTGATAAACGTGCCCAGGTCGGATATGCTCAAATCGGGGTCGGCGTAAATCTTGAACGAAGCCACAGCTACTGCGCTACCGAGCAATTCCGAGATAAGCGACACCGTGGTCGAAGTGGGCAGACCAAGCGAATTGAACGTATTGAGCAAAATCACGTCGGTGAGCATCACGCCCACAAAAAGGAACATAATTTCGTGGAATGTGAACATGCCCGGGTGCATCACACCGCTGCGTGCCACTTCCATCATGCCGTTTGACGTCACGACACCAATCAATATGCCCACCGAGGCCACCGTCAAGATGACTTTCATAGGGGCGATTTTGGCACCCAACGCCGAATTCAAGAAATTCACCGCATCGTTGGATACGCCCACTATCAAGTCCAAGATAGCAAGCAATGCCAGTACAATAATGATTACTGTGAAAATAGGACTCATAATATAAAGTTATGTGTGTATTACTTTTTCTATACATTATTTGTGGATAGTAAACGTGAACTCAAGCCCGCCAGTTGGACGGTTGCGCACAGCCACTGTGCCACGGTGGAAAAGAATGGCATTCTTCACGATGGCCAATCCGAGGCCAGTGCCGCCAAGCTTGCGCGAACGGCCCTCGTCGATGCGGTAGAAACGTTCAAACAGGTGGTTCAAATGTTCGGGAGCCACGCCAACTCCATTGTCGGCAAAGCGGAATTTGTAATATTCGGGTGTTTCTTCCACCATATCGATAAATATATCACGGCCACCCGAGTATGACAGCGCATTGATGAGCAGGTTGTGGAAAATAGCCTCGATGAGCGTGTCGTTTCCTTGCACAACCATGCCATCAGGCACGTTGATGTTCACTCGCATGCGTTTTTCGGGCGGGAATTGTTCCACATCGTCAACTACCGATGCAAGCACTTCGTTGACATTCACTGCCGACTTCTTGATTTGGTCGCCAGCCTCGGTAATGCGGGTAATCACCGATATGTCGTGCAACAACGAGCACAGCCGCTGCACATTCTGGTAGGCCTTGTCGATAAGTTCCATGATTGTATCCTTGTCGAAGCTGTCGCGATTGTTCACCACTGTTTCCAGGCATGCCTGAATTGCGTGCACGGGCGTTTTTATTTCATGGTTGATGTTGCTGGTGAGTTGCTGCTTGATACGCACTTTCTCTTGTTCCTCGAATATGGCGTTGCGCAGATTGTCGTCGCGCTCCTGTATGGTCTGCTTCAATTTCTTGTACAAGCTTATTATTTGCCGCGATATTTCGCCCAGCTCGTCTTGCGGGAAGCTCGAAGTGTCGTAGGTGAGTATGTTGCCCTGTTCGGCTTGCGTGGCAAAGTCGCTCAGGTTCTGTATGCTCTGTCCCAAGCGGCGGGTAGCGAAATAAGCCACTACGCTCACAATCAACGCCACCAAAATGATTACCCACATATACACCGTATCGACACGGAAATAATCGGTCAATTCCTTGTTGTAAGGCAAGGCCGTGCGCACCACCACCGAGTCGCCTCGCGTGGCCGAATAGAAATACTCGTTGCTGTCGGTGTCGGAACGGCGGCGTATCGTGTAGCCGTCGCCATTGGCAAGGGCTGCCTTCATCTCCACGCGATCCAGGTGGTTGTCCATTTCGCCGCTGTGCGAATTGTCGTAAAGCACGTTGCCCGCCATGTCGATGACGGTGAGTCGCACCGAGTCGGCATCGATTACCCGGTTGATGTGAGCCATGTCGATGCTGTCGCGGCTCTCGATGCTGTTCAGCACCCTCATGTTGAGCATCTGCAATTCGTTGTTGATTGTTTCCACCTTGTATTCCTTTTCACGGGTGTATTGCAACGTGAAGAATGCAAATGTCAAAATCCACATGAACACGATGATAAGGGAGAACAGTCTTGTCTGATAATTGAACTTAGTCTTTAAACCCGTATCCATAGCCCAGTTTTGTTATAATATTGTTACCATATTGTTTTAATTTCTTTCTTAATCTGTTGATGTTCACATCGATGGTACGGTCAATCACGAGTACATCCTCTTCCCACACTTTTCCCAAGATTTCTTCACGAGAGAATATTCGTCCACGGTTTTGCAAGAACAATCGCAGGATTTCAAATTCTTTCTTGGTGAGCGGGACTTCCTCGCCGTCGATAGTGCATAATTTTTTTTCGGCATCAAGCACGAGCGTGTTGCACGTGAGCGACGATGGCACTTGCTCGGTGTCACCGCCTTTGGTGCGGCGCAGCACACTCTTGATGCGCACCACAAGTTCGCGTATCGAAAACGGTTTTTTCACATAATCGTCAATGCCGCGGCTGAATCCGTCGAGCAAATCCTCCTCGCTATCCTTGGCAGTGCATATTATGATAGGAATCTCTTTCAAAGCCTCGGTCGCCCTTATCTTTGAAGCGAAGTCGAAACCATTCATTTCGCCCATCATCACATCTATGATATACAGGTCATAGTCGGCCAAGGGCTTTTTCATGGCAGCCTCGGCTGAATTGGCAGTATCGACATCATAGCCAGCCATTTCAAGATTAAGCTTCAACACTTCACAAATAGTATCTTCGTCATCCACGACTAAGATTTTGCTTTTCGTAGCCATAGTTAAATACGTTTATGATGTGCAAAATTACTACAACTATCTTTAACCAATATGACAATCCTGTAACATTTCACGTTGCCGAAATTAATAATAACTTTCCATATACACATAAATTTATTTCTAAAAAATCGCCATAAGCCACACTGACAGACCTTTTTTCGCATTGCCAAGTCTTTTGCGGAAGCGAGATTTTGAACATTACAGATTATTAATTAATTTTGTCTGCACAAAATAACCCTAAAAATTCAAAGCAACAGTGAAAAAAATATTAGTCAGGGCTGCCTCGGGCAGCGTTTACGTAGCACTGATTGTCGCAGCATTGCTGCTACATACCCCTTATATGTTCTATGGACTTTTAGTCCTTTTCACTGTGCTTGGTATTATTGAATTGCACCACTTGGTTGACAATAACGATACCACCCGCCGCCACAAGCTGCTCGTCGCCATTCTCGACTGCTTTGGCGGCGTGTCGCTTTTTTCAACGGCGTTTTTCTTCCTCGTTGATAACGAGATTACGGTGGCATTCTTTTTAGGTTTTTTTGCCTACTTGGTGGCACGGATTGTCGCGCAAATCTATATAACTGGCGAAAATGCGTTGCAATCGTTTGCCCACTCCTGCCTGACACAGGCGTATGTGGCACTGCCGCTCACCTTGCTCAATGTGATATATGCTTTCAGTCCTGGCTTGCTGCTTGCCATTTTCATCATGATATGGCTCAACGACACAGGCGCATTTTGCGTGGGCAGCATGATAGGCCGCCGACGGCTGTTCGAACGCATATCGCCCAAGAAGTCGTGGGAAGGATTTTGGGGCGGAATGGCATTCAGCGTCATAGCCGGCATTTTGTTGTACTTATTCGGCGATGGCATATTCGGCGTATTCGATGATTCGCCTTGGAGATGGGTGGCACTGGGCATTGTCGTGCCTGTATTTGCCACTTGGGGCGACCTTGCCGAGTCGCTTCTCAAGCGCACCGTGCATGTCAAGGACTCAGGACATCTGATTCCTGGGCATGGCGGAATACTCGACCGCATCGACAGCTTGCTGCTTGTGTCGCCAGCCGTGGTAATATTCCTATTTATTACGGCCCTATTTTGATAATAAACACCTTTCTTAAAATATACACACATCGTTATGAGTGACCAACGTTATGACCTGCGCGGCGTGTCGGCATCGAAAGAAGATGTACACAACGCCATCAAGAATGTTGACAAAGGGCTATACCCAAAGGCTTTCTGCAAAATCATTCCCGACCTGCTGGGCGGCGACCCTGAATACTGCAACATCATGCACGCCGACGGTGCCGGCACCAAGTCGTCGCTTGCGTATGCCTATTGGCGTGAAACGGGCGACCTGAGCGTGTGGAAAGGAATAGCACAAGATGCTCTAATCATGAACATCGACGACCTGCTGTGTGTGGGTGCGACCGACAATATCCTGCTGTCATCGACAATAGGCCGAAACAAGATGCTTATCCCTGGCGAAGTGATAGCCGCAATAATAAACGGCACTGAAGAATTGCTTAAGGAGTTGCGGCAATTGGGAGTCAACATTATATCGACTGGAGGTGAAACTGCCGACGTGGGCGACTTGGTGCGCACCATCATCGTGGATAGCACAGTCACTTGCCGCATGAAGCGAAGCGACGTTATCGACAATGCCAACATCGCCGCCGGCGATGTAATCGTGGGGCTGGCATCGTCGGGACAGGCCACATACGAAAGCCAATACAATGGCGGCATGGGAAGCAACGGGTTGACTTCGGCACGGCATGACGTGTTTGCCAAGACTGTTGCTGAAAAATATCCCGAAACATACGACCATAATGTGCCTTCCGACCTTGTTTACTCAGGCCAAGTGGGGCTTACCGACCCCGTGCCAGGTGTTCCATTGGATGCTGGCAAACTCGTGCTGTCGCCAACACGCACCTATGCGCCTGTAATCAAAAAGATACTCGACACGATGCGCCACAAAATTCATGGAATGGTACACTGCTCGGGCGGCGCGCAAACCAAGGTGATGCACTTCGTAACCGGCAAACATGTAATCAAAGACAACTTGTTCCCCATTCCACCTCTTTTCAAATTGATACAAGAGCAATCGGGTACCGACTGGAAAGAGATGTATAAAGTGTTCAACATGGGTCACCGCATGGAAATCTACGTTAACCCCGAAGACGCACAGGCCATCATCGACATATCGCGCAGTTTCAACATCGACGCGCAGGTAGTCGGGCATGTTGAAGATGCACCCGATAACCTCTTGACCATCAAGAGCGAAATGGGCACATTTGAATACAAGTAACTATAAGTTACAACAATTTCATTTGACGATGTAAAATTGCCCCGAAGGGGGGCAAAAAACATGCTTAACACGCGGGTGGAGTGAGCGACGGCGGACGAAACCTGCGGTATTTCTCCCCCCCCCACAATACGGCTTCGGAGATGTCGCACTAAAGTAGCACAAAGTGCGGCATCTCCGAAGTCGCTTAGTGTATATATCAGCCTTTTCGCAGGTTATGTTCGCTATCGCTCACCCACCAACGTTTTCTATATTGGTAGCTGCATGCAGGTTTTGTAGGGGTGCATTTTGGGTTGGCAGGAGTGATGTGCGGATTGTAGCGGGGGTTATGCTTCGAGTTCTGTGAGGATTTTTTTTAGCTCTTCGTCGGTGGTTTGTAGTTTGGCTTTACAGAATTTGAGTAATTTTAGTGAGCGAGTGGTCAGTGCCGACAGGTTGTCGATGCTGCATGAGTCGCTTTGCATTTCCCGCACGATTTTTTCAAGTTCGGCAATCGCGCTTGAGTAGGTCATTGTTTCGTTGTTGTTATTTTCCATTGTTTTTATTGCATTTTGTTTCTGTTACAGTTGAGATTATCGAGCCGCTGGCAAGGGTGGTGGTAATGTTGTCGCCAGGGTGCAGGTCGGTTGCTTGGCTCACAGCGTGTCCGTTGACAGTGGTTATTGAGTAGCCACGGCGCAATGTGTTTTGAGGCGAAAGGATTTCCACTTTTTCGAATATCGATTTCAATTTAAGCCTTTCGCGCGTCATTGCCAATTCTTTGGCTTGCACGATTGCTGCCGACAGTGCTTTCAGTCGTTCCCCGGCAGCCGCTATTCGCCCGCCAGTAGCTGTGGGTATCATTTCAACCATGTGGGCAAGTTTCATGCGGCTGTTTTCGAGCCTGGCTGTTGCTATGATTGGAATGTTGCCCGAGTAGTAGCTTAATTGTTGGGCTGCGGCACTAAGGTACTGGCGCACGGTGTCGGCGATGCGTGTTGTGAGCGCGTCGATGAGGTTCAAGGCTTCTATACCACGCGAGATGAGCCATTCGGCGGCGGCAGTAGGGGTCTTGACATGTATTGCGGCAACATAGTCGAGCACGGTCACGTCGCGGTCGTGCCCGATGCCGACGATTACAGGCAACGGGAATTGCGCCACGTTGGCGGCAAGGTTGTAGTCGTCAAATGAGTTGAGGTCGCTTGTCGAACCGCCTCCACGAATGATAACCACGCAGTCGAACCGGTGGCTGTTGGCGGCGATGCGTTCGAGTGCGGCGATTATGCTCGGCGATGTGTTTGTCCCTTGCATAATTGCTGGGAACAGGCATGTGTAGAATTGCAGCCCATAAGAGTTGCGGTGCAGTTGGTCGATAAAGTCGCCATATCCAGCGGCACCGGCAGCCGATACCACTGCGATGCGTTGCGGCACTGGCGGCATGGGCAGACTGCGGTTCATGTCGATGACTCCTTCCTTTTGCAAGCGTAGCAATATTTCGCGCCTGAGCCGTTCCATGTCGCCAATGGTGTAGGACGGGTCTATGTCGGAGATAATCACCGACAGCCCATATTGTTCATGATAGTTGACGCTGGCTTCTACCATCACTTTGAGTCCGCTTTTCAGGTCTTGTCCTGTGACGGCAAGGAACTTGCTGCGCAGGTATTGCACCCGTCCCGCCCATATTATGCCTCTAACCTTGGCTATAGTGGTCCCGGCGGCATTCTTCTCGACAAGTTCGAGGTAGCAGTGTCCGCCACGTATGGCCACATCGCTCAGGTCGGCCACAATCCAGCAATTTTGTACCGAACGGTCGTTTAGTAGCCGCTTGATGCGGTTGTTGAATTCGTGTAGCGTGATGCCCTTGGCATCGTTGGTTGCAAATGTAGGTTGTGTCATTATGCGGCGTTATGGTGTGTTACCGCTCCTCGGCGGTGGCTATTGTTATTGTTTTGTTGGTGAGGTCTGCCCTGGGGTGGTGGCGTTTCATGCCGTGGTGGCGCAGCCTCGTGTCGCTGTGGCGGCGCTTGGTGATGTCGTGGCGGCGGTGCTTGATGCCTGGGTGGCGGTGGAGCCTCATGCCGTGGAGGAGGCGGGGATAGTGGTTGCTCGGTCATGAGTGCGCAAGAGTTGCAGCAAGTGGTTGCCACTGCCATGACCGAAGCGAGTAATATCAGTTTAACATGTTTCATATAGGTCTGTTTTTTATTATGATGTAAAAATAACAAAAAAGTTTAGAGCGTGACCGAGCAGTTGTTTAATTTTTTCGATATTTTATCTGGGCCCTGTTACGTAAATGCTTCGACCAAGCATCATTGGGAGGAATAAAAAATGTTGACTTGATTCACATCAAGCCAACACCTACACATATGTTATCCAATTACATCTATCAAAATTTGAGTGAGAAGTTATTTCACATATTAACCTTTCTATTAGCATGACAATATCGATGGCTTATTTTACCAAGCGCGGCAAGAAAATTTTTTATTTTCTTCAAAAAAATGCGGTTTGGCGAAGAACCGGCATGAAAACGGTGGGTGTGGTAAGGGTTGCATGGGGTGGGAAAAAGATGTACCTTTGTCGTGACGTTTGTTGCTTTTGCTGTAAGCGACACGACAATTTTGGTTTTACTCAGATGGTAAAAGAGGGCTGGTAACTTGTCTTATTTATGAAAGACGCGATTAAGTGGAGCGACATAGTAGAAGGGCGTGAAGAGGCTTTCACGATGCTGTATGATTTATATAGCGATTTGCTATATGGATATGGCATGAAAATCGTGCCCGACGAAGATGTTGTGATGGATGCTATCCAGTCGCTGTACATGAACATCTTTGAGAAGCGCAAACACTTGTCGGTGCCCACTTCGATAGCGGCTTACCTATGCCGTTCGTTGAAAAATATATTGATAAACGAATTGCAAAGTGCGTCTGTGCGCAATACGCGGCAACTTGATGAAACGTTGAAGTCCGACTACGACTTTGACCTTGAGCTTGATGCCGAAGGGGCAATGATTGCGGGAGAGAACGAACGGGAGCGTTTCGATATTTTTCAAGCCGAGCTGGGCAAGTTGAGCCACCAGCAACGCGAAATGCTCTACCTGCGTTATTATAAAGGCCTTGAGATTGGCGAAATAGCCGAGATATTGGCTGTGAGCAAGCGCACAGTGTATAATACTACAAACAATGCACTTACGCGGTTGAGAGAGAACCCGGTGCTTGCACGTTATTTTGGCGAGGCTGCACTGCTGTATTTGCTGACTATAGGAAAGCTATATATTATATAACATGCCAACGACGAGATGCGATATGATGGATGACAAGCAGCTACAAATCGATGTTTCACGTTTCCCGCTGAAGCATGAAACATTTGAGCGCAAGCAGGAACTCGGCGACAAGCTGGTACGCTTAAGGACTGTGTCGCGCCATGCCGAAGTTCGTCGTCGCAATATGGCTATTGCTTTTTCATCGGCTGTGTTGGCTGCCGCCGTGGTGTTGGCCGCAGTGTTTATGATGCGGGTGTCAACTATCGGAAGTGGAAGTACTGCCACTTTGCCTTGCGGGTCGGTGGTAGCAGTCGGGCAAGGTGGCAATGTTAAGTATAGGCCGTTTTTGTGGAGATTTGGTCACAGGGTGGTGGAATTGGCTGCAGGTTCTGCACGTTTCTCGGTTGTTTCAGGTCAAGGTGAATTTTCGGTAGAAACGGGATTTGGCAGCGTGTCGGTACTTGGTACGGAATTTGAGGTTTGTCAGCAAGATAGCGTTACCGCAATGGTGCGTTGCTTCAGTGGCAAGGTTGCAGTAAATGTTGACGGTGCTGCTCCTGTGGAAGTCGAAGCTGGCGAAGAAACTGTGGTGACTGGTGATGTGGTTGCTCCTGTACGTGCATTGGGCGACAATGATGATAATGAAGAGATAGAAGTTAATGAAGAACCCGAAACAATAATATATGATAACGAACCGCTCGCGACTATTGTCGGGGAGATGGAAGTACGTTTCGGGATAACTATTGATGGCAAACAGTTGTGCCAAGGCATCACATATTCGGGCGCGTTTTATACGGGTGATATGGATTTGACGCTCAAAATGGTGTTTGGCGCATGTGGATTGGATTATGTCATCGAAGGAAATCAAGTAGCCTTAAGGAAAAATGAATAGTATGAAAAAACAATTATATGTGGTATTAATAGTTTTGCTGTCGGGCATGAATGTTGCGGCAGCAATTTCTTTGTCCGACGCTTTGATTGAAGTTGCACGTAAGCACGGAGCCACTATTTCTTACAGCCCTTCGCTCATTGCAGGTATTGAGGTGGCGGCTGTGCCAGTGTGCCACACAGTGGAGGCAGATTTGCGGGACTTGCTTACCGGTACCGATTTCACATATAGCAAGGCTGCTGAAAATTGTTTTTTCCTACAAATCGACAAGCATAAAGTTGCCCTCCGTAAAAAACGTGAAGCCGAGGAGGCCGAGCGGCTTGCTCGTGCCAGGATTGAAGCTCATTGTCGCCGTGAGGAAGCAAGGAAATGTGCAATTCCTGGCAAGTTGCTTATGCCCGACAAGTCGCCATTGCCGCAATATGCCGTTGAGGTTGATATAGTTCTGCCAATTGTTGAAGATGATTTGCACAATGAACGGCAGAAACGTTTCCAGCTTAAAACCAATTTGTTATTACTTGCAACTTCTTCTGCAAATTTGGCATTTGAAGTTGCAGTTAGCCGTCATTTTTCGATAGAACTACCTGTGAGTGCCAATTTTTGGACTGTGGGTGGGGCAAGGTTGCATCATCTGGCACTTTTCCCTACGCTAAAGTATTGGCTCGCATGTGAACCATTTGGGAGTGATTATATCGGAGCTTATTTGGGCTTTGCAAATTATGACATAGGCAATATCTCGTTGTTAGGCAAGAACTTCGAGGAGTATTATTATGATGGAAAACTTTTTTCGGCAGGCATTGTTTATGGTCATCGCTTCCAGTTGAGCACAAATTTTGCGCTTGAGGCCGAGATAGGCATGGGATATGTCTTTACTCATTATCATCGCACCCCTGTTACTGGGGACTATATTCTTGTAGTCGGTAACAAAAATAAATTTAGCCTTACCCGCCTGTCTTTAAATATGTGCTACACATTTTAGTACCCGTTTTTTGCCCGAAATATCGGCAGTGGCCAAGCTGTTTTGCCCGAAATATCGGCAGTGGTCAAGCCTGTTTTGTTCGAAATATCGGCAGTGGCCAAGCTTGTTTTGCCCGAAATATCGGCAGTGAGCAAGCTTGTTTTGTCCGAAATATCGGCAGTGACCGAACCTGTTTTACCTGAAATATCGGCAGTGAAAGTGCTTATTTCGTCCGAAATATCGGCAGTTGGAATTTTTTTATTATTTTTATGGCAAAATTTAATATTATGGACATACGAGAACTTGAAAGGGTTATACTTGACCAAAAAGACATTCGAAAAAGGGTGTCGGGATATGACATATACTATTTTAATAATGGTAATTCCGAAGCTGATTTTGTCGTCTGTAAAGGCAATGTAGCTACTGCTGTTTATCAAGTTTCATACGATATTGAAGATAGTAAAACTCGGAAACGCGAAGTAAATGGGGCTGTTGCGGCAGCTAAGGCTACGAGATGCAGTAATGTTTATATTCTTACTGACCATCAGACAGAAACGATAGTTTCTGATGGTGTGACTATAAATGTGCTTCCTGTGTGGCAGTGGATTGTAACAAATGAACTTTGAGCAATCTGTTGTGTTGTGATTGAATGTGGTATTTTCGTGTTGGCGATTATGTTTTTCGTAGATTATATTTTGCGGTGTGGTGAAAATGCTGTATTTTTGATTTAAGAATACTCTCATTTTTATGCAAGCGGTTAATGGCCTATGGGTATGGCGTAGGGGGAGATGTACACACGGGCTATTGCTGTTGGCGATGAAGGTGCGAATATTCCTCGGTTATTGGGGCTGTTTGAATTTTTGCTCGGAATAGCTTGATAAATAATGTATTGCGGAATTTGGGCAGCTTCTTATTAAATGATTTGCTTAATGTATTGAAAATTGAAAATCAAGCGAATAAGAAAAATATTACTGTGGATTGTGGGCATATTGGTTGGGATATTGGTTTTAATCCCAGCATTGTTGTATGTGCCGTTTATTCAAGACGCTGTAAAAAATATAGCTATTACACAAGTGTCGCAAGCCACAGGGTGGCAAGTTGAAGCTGGAATGGTGCGGCTGCAATTCCCGTTAAAGTTGCGTGTCGATGATGTGAATGTTGTTGACTGTGGCGATACTATTATTGCCGCTGGCAGCCTTGTGACTGGTGTGCAGTTCAAGCCGTTGTTGAGTGGCAAGGTGAAAGTGTGTGGTGCCAAGCTCGAAAATGCCAAATATGGGATGATGAGTGCCGATTCGTCGATGTTCCTGACTGCGCGTGTGGCACTTATCGACATTGATGGTGTGGACTATGACCTTGTGACTGGTGAACTTGATGTATCAAAGGCATTGGTGCGTGGCGGGAATGTAAATCTCGACTTATATAATGATAAAGCACAGCCTACGCCTCCCGATACATCATCAACCTCGCCATTTAAAATAGTTGTCGGAAATGTAAGACTTGAAAATATCCGTTACACGATGGCAATGTTGCCTACTATCGACAGCCTTGGTGTGGTGATAGGTGGAGCATCGCTCGACAGTGCTGTTATAGACCTTGGCAAACAGTATATCAATGCCGAAATGCTTGCCGTGGATAGCCTGCAAGGTGCTTATTTCATGCCGTCGCCAACTTATATGGCAACATATATGGCCGATAGCGTAGCAGGGTCTGTCGATACGGCGGCATTGTCGCAACCATGGGAGATACATTGTGCGGCAGTGAGGCTTTCTCGGTCGGGTGGTGTCTATGCTGTGTGTGGAGCCGAACCTGTCGAAGGGCTTGATATGAACTACCTGCAAGCCAGCAATGTCAATATTGCGATTGACAGTTTTTATAATTGTGGTACGGCGATAAGAGTGCCGATAAAACGGTTTACGGTGGAAGAGCGAAGTGGTCTGAAATTGTCGGAGGCAAGCGGTACATTTGCAATGGACGATAACGGCATGATGCTTGACAAATTCCACATTGCTACATTGTTGTCGCAGTTAAGTGCCGATGGCTATGTCAGCAATGGTTTCCTTGCCGGCGATCCTATGGGCGATGTGCAACTTAAGTTGGAAGCCAAGGTGGGGCTTGCCGAGGTAGAAAGGGCGATGCCATCGTTGCATACTGTGTTGTCGATGATACCACAGTATCGTCCAGTCGAAGCCCGTGTCAATATAAGTGGTACGGCAAGCAAGTTGGATATAGAAGCGTGTGAAATTGCATTGCCGCGGTATGCGTCGGTATCGGTTGCTGGAGATGTGGAAAATCCTATGTCGGCCGATAAATTGGCACTCGATGTTGCCATGCGAGGCCAGTTTGACAACATAAATTTCATCAAACCCACCATGCTTGAGGCCGAACAGCAAAAGACGGTACATTTCCCTCCGTTGATGCTCGATGGCAAGGTAAAGATGCGTGGCGATGACGTGAAAGGTGCTTTGTCGCTTGCCTTGCCTTCGGGGCAGATGGCACTTGATGCCGATTGGGCAGGTCGCACGACCGATTATGCGTTATCGTTGCAAGTTGATTCGTTGCCGTTAAAGGCATTGTTGCCCCTCAGTGACTTTGGTTTGCTGTCGGCGCGTGTTGATGCCAAAGGGCATGGAATTGATATATTTGACAAGAAAACGGCAATCGAGGCATATATAAATATCGACAATTTCGAGATGGGAGGCGTGAATTACAATTTGAGGGCAAATCCCACCCTGCGTAATGGTAATTTCAATCTGAACATGCTCACCGACAATGATGTAATAGCACTGAAACTTAATGCTCGCGGTTCTATTTCTCCAGATGTCTATAATGTGAAAATGGCTGCCGATGTCGAGCATATCGACTTGCAACGCATGGGAATGTCGGAAACTGTGATGCAAGGACGTGCAAATATTGTGTGTGATGGCTCGGTTGACTTATCTACGGCTACGTATGGTGGCACATTAGGCATAAATAACCTTGGTTGGACAATGGATGAGAATTATTACTATGCCGATGCCATCGACCTTGATTTTGAGAGCGACACAGTTCACACAAAGGGAAATATTGAAAATGGTGATATGGCAGTGTCGTTCAATTCGCCATGTTGCCTCGACACGCTGCTTGAGCGATTCACACGCAGTAGCGATGTCGTGATGTCGCAGATTGAGAAAATGGTAATCGATGCCGACACGTTACGTGATATAATGCCACAATTCGACTGTGGCATACATGTGGGGAAAAGCAACCTTGCCAGCCAGTTTCTTGAAAGCAGCGGCGTTAAATTCAACGACATGCGTTTTAATGTCACCAAAGATAGCACTTTCCGCATGACAGGTGACATAGACATGCTCACGGCAAGCGGCATAACAATCGACACTGTGCGCATGTATGCTACAGAACGCAACCGCCGCATCAATTATTTGTTGCATGCGGCCAATCGCGACAATCGTAATGGCACAGGTATTTCGTCGGCTGGATTGTTGGGAATTGTGGCAGGAAACCGAGCCACGGTGTTGTTGCGTCAATATGATTTCAACGATAGCATCGGGGTGCGTTTCGGCATTGATGCTACAATGGACACGAGCAATGTATTGCTCAAGTTGATACCCGAAGACCCTATAATAGGTTACAAACGATGGTTGGTGAACCGCGATAACCACATTTCATATAATTACCGTGACCGTCACTTTGATGCCAACTTGCGCTTGCAGTGCGATTCAAGTGTGGTCGCACTATCGACACAGCACATCGATGATGGCGACAGTGCAAGTGCACAAGAGGATATTTTGCTTGATATATCAAAGGTACAGATAAGCGATTGGCTTACGTTCTCGCCATTTGCACCTCCCATAAAAGGTGTGCTGGGTATGACACTCAAGGTCAAGTTTGACGGTGAAAACTTGTGGGGTGACGGAGTGGTGAATTTCAACGACTTTTATTTCAACAAAAAGCGCGTGGGCGACTTTACTATAAATTCGCTTATTGACCTTGATCCACAGACTGGTGGAACCAACATCTCGGCTGCTCTTGAAGTTGACCATCGCCAGGCACTCATTGTATATGGTGCGCTTAACGATACGTCAACAGTGAACTTGTATGACATGTGGATTGAACTCGACCGCTTCCCATTGTCAATAGCTAATCCGTTCATGCCGCCCAACCTGCTTAAGACATCGGGTTATATTAATGGTATGATGACAGTTTCGGGAGCTTCGGGGCAACCTGTGCTGAATGGTTACTTGCAGTGTGATTCCACCTACATAAGTGTGCCGGTTTTCAGTACCAATATCAATCTGCCCAGCACCCATATCCCGATTGATTCGAGCGTGATAAAGTTTGACAATTATTCAATAAAGATGCTTAACGAAAATCCGCTTGTCATTAATGGCTTGGTGGATATGTCGGATTTCGGCGAAATGGGAATTGATCTTGCCCTGCGAGGGCAGAATGTGCAATTTGTCAACAGCAAGCAGTCGAAAAATGTCGAGTTGTTTGGCCGCGGATTTGCCAACCTTGATGCCACTGTGCGAGGCTCGACGAGCGACCTTGATGTTGATGCTACGGTATCGATATTGTCGGGGACAAATATAACTTATGTCATGCCTACCGACGTAAATACGCTCACACAGCAAAATAGTGAAGAATTAGTGACTTTTGTGCAGTTTAATGATTCCACTACATACGTCAAAATGGACTCGCTGAAAACTGCCACGACGAGCAATATGAACCTTGCTGCAAGGTTAAATATAATGCAAGGGTCGCACGTCAATGTTTTCTTGTCAAGCAATGGTTCTGACCGTGCCGAAGTTGAGGGCAGTGGCAACTTGACGTTTGCTCTCAATCAGCTGGGTGATATGACGCTTACAGGGCGTTACACAATAAGCAATGGTTTTGTTCGCTATAATCCTCCGCTTATTTCGCAAGTCCTGTTTAACTTCCAGGAAGGCAGCTATATACAGTTTAATGGAGAGATTATGAATCCGTTGCTTAATCTCACAGCCGTGCAGACTACCAAGGCTAATGTGACGCAAGAAGGGCAAGACTCGCGCTTGATTGACTTCCTTATCTCACTGTCGGTCACCAATACCCTTAGCGATATGGATGTGAAATTCGACCTTTCGACATCGGGTGACGTTACAGTGCAGAATGAGTTGCAATCAATGTCGGAAACACAGCGCAGCGCGCAAGCCATGAATTTGCTGTTGTATGGCACATATACAGGGCCAAGTACATCGGCATCGAGCAACCTTGCCAGCAACCAGCTCTATTCATTCTTGCAGTCTAAGCTCAATACGTGGGCTGCCAATAACATAAAAGGCATTGACTTGTCGTTTGGCATAGACCAGTATGACCAGACGGTAAATGGCGTGACATCATCGACCATGCGTTACAGTTATCAGGTGTCGAAGTCGCTTTTCAACGACCGGTTCAAGATTGTAGTGGGCGGCAATTATAGTCCCGACATGACTGGTGACAACGAAATAGCGCAGAGCTTGTTTAATGATGTGTCGCTTGAATATGCGCTCACTGCAAGTGGTAGCATGTATGTAAGGTTGTTTAATAAGACCGGATATGAGAGTATCCTTGAAGGCGAAGTGACGCAGACGGGCGTGGGCTTTGTTATAAGCCGTAAATTGCCAAAGCTGAAATACCTTTTCAACTTTGGGCGCAGGCGCAATAATGCCGTTGCTACAAAGAAGGACGAAGAAAATGACACAACACAAACCGAAGAGAAACAATGATAGAGCATCATAAAATATCGCAACTGAATGTCATTATCGTTGCCATGGCGGTTTTTGCATTGTTGGTGTTGGGCAGTTGCTCTACAACGAGTCGCCTTGCCGATGACGAAGTACTTTACACTGGAGTGAAGCATATAACCTATAATGCGCCCGATGGTGAGGAAATAATAGGAGATGTCAAGGATCAAGTGTTCGCGACTATCAATGTGAAGCCCAATAACAGCCTTTACTCGCCCTATGTGCGTCATCCATTCCCAATAGGGCTGTGGGTATATAATCACTGGGACAATACTGCCACTAAAGGGTTCAAGCACTGGATTTATGAGAAACTCGTGGCCGAGCCTGTCCTGATTTCCGACGTGCGCCCTGCATTGCGTGTGGAAATGATTAACACCACGCTTGAAAACAACGGATATTTTGGGTCAAAGGCTTCGTATGAATTGCAATATGATAAAAATAATCCGAAAAAAGCCCGCATTAACTATACCATTAACCTCACCAAGCCACGGGCTTTGGGGCGTGTGATGTTCACTGATGGCACGTCGCCCGTGGAGCAGTATATCGATTCATTGGCACGTCGCTCGCATTATTTGCGAGCTGGCAGCCGTTATTGTACCGATTCGCTCGAAGCCGTGCGTGTCAATATCACCAACCGTCTGCGAAACAGGGGGTATTACTTTTTCCGTCCCGAATATATCGAGTATCTTGCCGATAGCTTGATGATACCCGATAGCGTGGTTGTAAAAATGAAATTGGCCGACAACATTCCGCCAGCCGCCAAGGTTAAATATCGCATAGGCAATGTTGTGACTGTAGTAAAAGATTTTCATGGGCAAGGCACTCCCGACACCCTTGAAACACGCATGGGGCGTGTGATACGGTATATGCCGTTGAAGTTGAAAAATGAATTGATACCATCGTGCCTGACTTTGCGAAAAGGAAGAACTTTCTCGGTGCGGACTATTGAGCAGACACAAGACAACTTGTCGCGCATGGGCATTTTTAGTAGCGTTGCAATTAATACGACACCTATCGATTCGGTGAAAAATGATTCGATCGATGTGAAAATTGAGTGTGTGCTCGACATGCCGCTTGAAGCAAAGTTTGAAATACAGGCTGCCTCAAAATCAAATAGCTACATAGGTCCGGCAGCGGTGTTCGGGTTGACGCACAAAAATATATTTGGAGGAGGGGAACAACTTACCAGCCAGATAAATGGGTCGTATGAGTGGATGACTGGTAGCGGGCAGGGTAGCCGCCTTAACAGCTACGAAGTGGGGCTTGACTTCACTCTCGCTTTTCCGCGGTTGATTGCGCCACGCTTTATCGACCGCAGCCGCCGTTATATAAATTGGAGCAAAGTCAACCTTTCGGCCGATTTGCTCAACCGTCCAAGCTACTTCAAGATGGTGCAACTTTCAACTGGATTTGTGTGGGAATGGCATGCCAACAGATTCTCGTCCAACTCGTTCACTCCGTTTAAGCTGTCATATACCAAGTTGCTCAGCCACACAGCCGAGTTTGATTCTATTATCTCGCAAAACCGTGCCGTTGAAAATAGTTTTAGTGACCAGTTTATCCCGATGATGAGTTACACCTACACTTACGACCGTGCCCTTGACCGGCGGAATAGCATCAATTTTACATTTACGGTGTCGGAGGCTGGCAATATTTTCTCGGGAATATGGGCACTTGCAGGGCAGCATGGTGGTGAAGGAAGCAAGGAATTGTTTGGTACGCCGTTTTCGCAATTTGTAAAAGCCCAAGCCCAACTTATCTATACACGCAAGATGCGCATGGGCCACTCTATAGTGACACGTGCGTTTATTGGAGCCGAACATGCTTATGGCAATTCGGCAGAAGTACCCTATGCCGAACAATTCTACATAGGTGGTGCCAATTCGGTCAGGGCTTTCGCTGTGCGTTCAATAGGCCCTGGTAGTTACCATTCCGACGGTACTGCCAATGGCTATTATGACCAAACTGGTACATTCAAAATCGAATTGAACGCCGAATACCGGTTTCCTATACTGGGATATTTGCATGGGGCGATATTTGTCGATGCCGGCAATGTGTGGCTGTTGCAAGACGACGAGTTGCGCCCAGGAGCCAAGCTCACGGCGGCTAATTTCCTTGACGACATAGCACTTGGCACGGGGGTGGGGTTGCGATTCGACATGGACGTGCTTGTGCTTCGTGCCGACCTTGGCATAGGTATTCACGCCCCATACGAAACAGGACGTAATGGATATTACAATATGACCTCGTTTAAGGACAGCTTGGCGTTCCACCTTGCTATCGGTTATCCGTTTTGATGCGCGGGTTTATTTTGTGGCTTTGACGAAGCGCGGTAGCCCACGGTAGTCATTAAATGCTTGGGCATCATTCAGCTCATGAGAGGTAAGTAGATGGCATGTTTCGGCGGGGAAACGGCTGTTTATTTCAAGGTAAAGTTTTCCGCCAGGTTGCAATGCTGCACTGGCATAGCGGGCAATTGCATCGTAAAACAGCAGCGGTTGCTCATCGGGAACAAATAGTGCATTGTGAGGTTCAAAGTCAAGCACGTTCCGTTCCATCGAGGCTCGTTCGCCATTGGTGATATATGGCGGATTGCTGACAATTATATCATATAGCGGCATCTGTGGCAACGGCATGGCAAGAATGTCGGCCTCGCAGAATTTTATGCGGGCTTTTAATTTATGTGCATTTTCTTGGGCTACTGCGAGTGCTTCGTGGCTAATATCAATGGCAGTGACATCGGCAAATCGCAATGTGAGTGCTATTGATATGGCTATGCAGCCCGACCCGGTGCCTATGTCGAGCACTCGTAGGTCGGGTTCTGGGTTTTCATCGGCTATCATGTCAATTAGGCCTTCGGTTTCGGGACGCGGAATGAGCGTGGCAGGTGTCACACGGTAGTGCCGCCCATAGAAATATGCGTCGCCAAGGATATATTGTAATGGTTCATCGTTGAGCAGACGGCGAGCCACGGCATTGAACTTCTCGGCTACGAATGCGGGCATTTTGCTCTCGCTGTGCAGTATTGCGTCGATGCGGCTGTATCCAAGTTCGTGGTCGAGCATGATAAGCACCATTCCATCGATTTCACCAGCAGGATAGTGTGTTGCCAGCTGGTGTTTGAAATTCTGTAATATATCTTTAAGCGTAATTTCCATATCCACAGCAAATATAACCTAAAAAAACGAAATATGCGAATGTTTGTCGGTGTGATGAGTGCCACGTCAGGTATTGGCTGCATATATGTTTTAATCCCAAAACGGTCATTAGACCGCAAAGAGAGATTAGAAAAAATCGGTATAAAATCTAATGACGATTTGGGTTTGATGGTGCGTAAAGGAGGGTGACGAAAATTTTTGCAGGGCGGAAAATATTTGTGTGTTTGCTTGAAAATACAAGTGCAAACATGTAAATTTGCAAGATAGATAACTTAATTACATTGATTATGAAGAAACATAATTTTTATGCAGGGCCGTCAATCCTGAGTGAGTATGCTATAAACAACACAGCCGAAGCGGTAAAGAACTTTGCCGGTACGGGGTTGTCGATACTTGAAATATCACACAGGAGCAAGGAATTTTCGGCCGTAATTGAGGAGGCTGCCGCAATGGTAAAGGAATTGTTAGAAGTACCCGAAGGGTATCATGTATTGTTCCTAGGAGGCGGCGCAAGCCTACAGTTCTGCATGGTGCCATATAACCTGTTGAACACCAAAGCTGCATATCTCGATACTGGCACTTGGGCCAACAAGGCTATTAAGGAAGCTCGTCTTTTTGGCGAGGTTGATGTAGTGGCTTCGTCGAAAGAAGCGAACTATACTTTCATCCCGAAGGATTACACTATCCCGGCCGATGCCGATTATTTCCATGTAACGACAAATAATACAATCTATGGAACTGAGCTTCGTGCCGACCTTGATGCTCCTGTCCCATTGGTTGCCGACATGTCGAGCGATATTTTTTCACGACGCATTGATGTATCGAAGTATGATGTGATATATGCCGGAGCACAGAAAAACCTTGCCCCTGCTGGAGTTACACTTGTGATTGTGAAAGAATCGGCTATGGGACACGTAAACCGTGCTATCCCGACAATGCTTGACTATCGTACACACATTTCCAAGGGATCGATGTTCAACACGCCGCCGGTGCTGCCTGTTTACACAGCTTTGCAGACGTTGAAGTGGTACAAGGAGATGGGTGGTGTCGAGAAACTTGAAGAACTCGACAAGGCAAAAGCCGCAGCCTTGTATGATGCTATTGATAGCAGTCGCATTTTTGTCGGAACTGCCGTGCCAGAAGACCGCTCGATTATGAACGTATGCTTTGTGATGAAGCCCGAGTACAAAGAACTCGAAAAAGAATTTATCGACTTTGCCTCGACCAAGGGCATCGTAGGTATAAAAGGGCACCGCAGTGTGGGTGGTTTCCGCGCTTCGATCTACAACGCTATGCCTATGTCGAGTGTGCAGGTTCTCATCGATGCAATGAAAGAATTTGAAAACAACCATTAATACGTTAATGCTATGAAGATATTAGTGGCAACCGAAAAGCCTTTTGCGCCAGTGGCTGTGAAAGGAATAAGAGATGTGGTGGAAGCTGCGGGGCATGAATTGGTACTGCTTGAAAAGGGTACTAAGGAAGACCTGAAAGCAGCTGTGGCCGATGCCAATGGGCTGATAGTGAGAAGCGACAAGGTTGACAAGGAGGTGCTTGATTGTGCCAAGGAATTGAAAGTGGTGGTTCGTGCAGGTGCTGGCTACGACAATATCGACCTTGCCGAGGCTACTGCCAAAGGCGTATGCGTGATGAACACCCCTGGGCAAAATTCCAATGCTGTTGCCGAGCTTGTTTTTGGCATGCTTGTGATGATGTGCCGCAACTGCTATAATGGTACATCGGGCACTGAGCTGAAAGATAAAACTATAGGCATTCATGCTTATGGCCAGGTAGGACGCAATGTGGCAAGGATTGCGCATGGTTTCGGCATGACTGTTTTGGCGTTCGACCCGTTTGTGAGTGCCGAGGCTATGGAAGCCGATGGGGTGACACCTGTGGGCAGTGTCGAGGAACTCTACGAGAATAGCCTTGTGGTATCGCTTCATATACCAGCCAACGATGCCACCCGCAAATCGGTGGTAAAAGGTTTGGTAGAACGTTTGCCCAAGAATGGCATACTTGTCAATACGGCCCGCAAGGAGGTGATCGATGAAGGGAGTTTGATGGAAGCATTGACTGAACGTGCCGACTTGCGCTATATTGCCGATGTCAAACCTGATGCAGCCGATGCCATGAAAGAGAAGTTTGGCGACCGCGTGTTTTTCACTCCCAAAAAGATGGGAGCACAAACCGCCGAGGCCAATATCAAGGCTGGCATTGCCGCTGCCGAACAAGTGGTAGCCTACCTGAAAGATGGTTGGAACAAGTTCCAAGTGAACAAGTAAGCCACGCCGTTTCCCAGTATAACATATTCCAGCAGGGGTGCAAATTAGCATTCCTGCTGTTTTTTGTATTTGTTTTAGGGCTATTTGAGTGAGATTAGTGGGTAAGTATATATGGTTTCAATAAATTAAGAATTATTTATTGTGTATATTATGCTTACATCGGATTAAAATCGTTAAATTCGTATTATTAATTATGGTGGTTTGGTTATGAAACGTCTGTACATAAAAAATTTCGGACCGATACGAGAGGCATGTCTTAAATTAGGGCAGGTCAATATAATAATTGGTATGCAGAGTTCCGGAAAGAGTTGTGTGCTGAAGACTGCGTGTTATTGCGCATGGGTTGAAAAGCGCATTGAGTTGACGCAACGGCCGAATGGGTTCGGTGTCGGGTCGGCTTTTATTGACATCATGGCAGATTACTATAAGATGATTGGGTATGTCCATGAAGATACATATATAGAATATGAAACAAGTCATTTAAAATTCAGTTATGACCATCTGACTAAAACTTTTAAAATGAAGTGGAAAGCTGGTCATTGGCAATATAAGCGGCCAAAAGTTAGTTATATACCTGCCGACCGTAATTTGGTTGCGGCTATTCCAGGCTGGAGTTCGTTGCCATTGGATGGTAACATGATTGACTTCATGTCTGATTGGGACAAAGCTCGCAGATTTGTCAGAAAAGAAGAAAACTTCCTTGATTTGGGCTTGTCATATTTATATGATAGTATATCAAATTCTGATAAAATACAACTGGAAAATGGTAAGCCATTAATGCTCAAAGAAAGTTCGAGTGGCGTACAATCGTTGCTACCAATGTATGTTCATTTAGATTACCTTGTAAATGGGCAGTATGAAGATAGCAATCTGAAAATTTCATACGAACAAAGGGAGGAGCGTAAAAATTTACTTTCTACCATATACGACAGACGGTATTCTATCAGACGTTATTCTGTCAAGCGACAAATTAGACACTCTGTAATAATCACTATTGATGGCTATGATTATAGTTTCCAGTCGCAGAGTGAAGCAATGAATTTTGAGAAAATGTACCGCAACTATGTAAATGTCAATCATAGTGAGATTTTCTTAGAAGAGCCTGAAGATAATTTATTTCCGCCAACCCAGTGTAAATTCGTAAATTGGTTGCTTGATGCAATACAGAAGCATAATGATGTGTTATTTATTGCTACACACAGTCCGTATGTTCTTAATCAAATGATAAAAAGAGAGCCTAAAGGCTTGGCAGTTTTTTTTACTTACCAGTTAGATGACAAGGAAAAACTTTATTCTGTACGTCAATTAGGAAGCGATGAGGTTCATGAAATATATGACAATGGTGTGGATATGTTTTTCAATTTTGAACTATATATATGAAACCGCGAAAATTGTTGAATGTCTTGCCCGAATGCTATGTCGATACTAATCTCATAGAGTATCTGTTGAATGCAGGTGTTAATCATCAACATTGTTGCTCAAAAGTAGTCGGGCAATTGAAAACTACATTTGCCGATAAATTTGCGGTCGGCATCATTGATAAAGATAAAGTTCAACTGGGATATATCAAAGAGTGTGAAGTTGTGGCTGCATCAAAACATTTGACATTGATGAAGCACAGCGAACGATGTCAATATCTGATAACTATTGCACCAGCAATCGATGGATTTGTGTTGGATTGCGCAAAAGAACAAGGTGTAAATGTTGGTGATTATGAATTGCCTTCAAGGCTGGAAGAGTTTACCAAAGTATCAAAATCAGTCACATCAAATGCCGATAAACGTTTCAAAGCTCTATTTTCTGCAATAAGTGGAAATGGTGAAGTCAAGTTGCTCAAAATGGTTTTGAAATATTTATGTGAAAATAGGTATGCTACTGATGTGAAGCAATTAGTGGCGATGTTTAAGAGAGTGTAATGTGGCTCTTACTTATGTAAACATTTTGTGCTGTAATGTTGTTATTGCTCGGTTAGCTGGCGGCTTATTGGGATAAATGTGGTAGGCACTGGACAGTATATGGCAGTGATTTACGATTGTGGCGGTGGATTATTGTTGGCAGTGGTGGATTGGGTATTCCATTTTTTGTTGTAAATTTGCACATTGTTGATTTTCGGCGCATTTGCGGCTGAATTGCAACGATTATGCAAAAAACAATCGAATTATGGTAAAAGATTTGATGAATTCGGCTACGGGCAATTTCTTTTTGTTTGCTGGGCCTTGTGTCATAGAAGGTGAAGAAATGGCTTTGGAAATAGCCGGTAGGGTATCGGAAGTCGCGCGGCGGCTCGATATCCCATACGTATTCAAGGGGAGTTACCGCAAGGCCAATCGTTCGAGGCTCGATTCATTCATGGGGATAGGCGACTTGCAGGCACTTGAAATATTGAAAAAGGTGAAAGATACATACGGCATACCTGTCGTGACCGACATACATAGTGCCGAGGAAGCCGCTATGGCGGCTCGTTATGTCGATGTATTGCAAATCCCGGCTTTCTTGTGCCGACAGACCGATTTGTTGGTAGCTGCCGCCCGTACTGGCAAGATGGTGAATATAAAGAAAGGGCAGTTCCTTTCGCCCGAAGCGATGGCGTTTGCCGTGCAAAAAGTGCGTGATGCAGGCAATGACGACGTGGCAGTAACAGAGCGTGGCACTTCGTTTGGTTATTACGACTTGGTTGTTGATTTCCGTGGTTTCAAGGCGATGAAGGCTACGGGTTGCCCAGTGATTTATGACGCTACTCACTCGTTGCAGCAACCCAACCAGCCCAAAGGTGTTACTGGCGGGTTGCCACACTTGATTGAGCCGATGGCACGTGCAGCCGTTGCAGCTGGTGCCGATGGCATTTTCATCGAAACGCACCAAAATCCAGCTGTTGCCAAGAGCGACGGTGCAAATATGTTGCGCCTCGACCTTATAGAGGGATTGCTTGAGCGGCTGACCGAGATAAGAATGACTATTAACAGGATTAATGAGCTTATGTGATATGTTGAAGAAGATTGCCGTGGCCGCTGTGGTATATGCCATGCTGCCCTTGACGGCTACCATGGGCATGGCGCAAGAAAATTCGCAGCAGAAAATCATGGATGCCGTAATGCAGGTGTATGCCGATGAGCTAAAGAAGAATCCCGATGACTTTGCTGTGCTTTACAGTCGTGCCAACCAGTATTTTATAAATGGGGATTACCAGAAAGCCCTTGATGATGTGAATGCTGCCCTTGAAGTCACCACTCGCAGCGACTTGCAGATGCTTGTAGATGAATATGTGCTCAGGGCAAAAATATATAATGTCACTGGCAAGTTGCAACTTGCCCTTGCCGACTTGCAGGAGGCCAATAAGCTTGACCCATCGTCGGAGGCTGTGTTGAACATGCTTGCCGATTCATATTACGACAATGGCGACTGGACTAATGCCCGCAATAGCTATATGGCATTATATCGTCGTAGTAATATCAACTATAAGGCTATCCTGGGGCTTGCCCGCACGGAAGTCAGGTTGAACAATGCGGGGCAAGCCATGGAGTATGCCAACCGAGCCGTGGAACTTTACCCCGCCGATGTGGCAGTGTATGTAGGGCGAGCCGAGGTGCTTGAGTTGCTTGGACGCAACCAAGAAGCGGCGCAAGACTTGATAATGGCATTGAGCATCTCTGATGGCGGTGGTGATGCCATCCCACGATTGATGCGCTTGTCGGACGTGGCATACGACGATGTGGTGGCAGCACTTGATGCAGCTATCTCAAACGTGCCAGATGGCGGAATGTTTTACTATATAAAGTCGTCGGTGCAAGTGGGGCACTTCCGTTACGCTGATGGATTGCGTGCATTGCATGAAATTATCACACGCAAGTTGTATGACTATCACAGCATATATTATAATGCTGCAATTGCCGCCTACAACTTATGCCGCTTCGATGATGCCTTGGCATATATCGACAAGGCTATAGACATGCAGGGTGAGTTGCCATATTATTATGTGCTCAAGTCGCAAATATTGAGCGCAATGAACCGTGTTGAAGATGCCTATAATGCTATCAAGGTGGGATTGATGGTCAAGGCTGATGATTTGGAACTTTTGTACCAACGAGCCATGCTCGATATCGACGCTGGCGAATATCGCGCTGCGCAGCAAGGGTTAAACGAAATAATAATGACCAATGCTTCGTGGGCTCGGGCAAGGTATATGCGCGGGTGGCTGCGTAAAAATTGCCTTGGCGATGAGAATGCGGCTAAAAACGATTTTACCGAGATATTGCTCACTGGCGATGGCAATGATTTGTTGCGTGGTTTTGCCTTGCATGAGCTTGGCCGCGACGACGAGGCTGCCCAGTGGTGCGAGAGTATTGTAAAGGAGGAAAAACGTTCGGGCGGTGAAGCTCGTTTCGTGGCTGCCGTGGTGATGTCGCTGTGTGGCCGAGCCGATGATGCCATTGCCTATCTCGACCAGGCTTTGGCGCACGGTTATGGCAGTTATTACGATGTGATGGATAATGAAACGCCGTTACGTTCGTTGCGACAGGTGCGGCATCTTGAAAAATTCAAGAGTACGGTAGAGGCGCACAAGTCGCTGTTTGAATAAAATCCGTTTTGTCCAGGAATTAAACGGGCAAGTCTTGGCCGATGATAGGGCAGGGCTTGCCTGTTTTTTGCAGATGCAATATCCCAGAAATCCCTTTGAGCATCTAAATGTACAGGTGCTGATAAACATTAGATTGGTTAACACAGCTATAAGTCCTGGAGGGGCTTCACCATGCTTAACCAGCTGGAAAGCAAATATATAAACTAAACTGCTTCGGAGATACCGCACTTTGTTGCTACTTTAGTGCGGCATCTCCGAAGCCGTATTCATGGGGGGACAAATACCGCAGGTTACGTTTGCTATCGCTCACTCCACCCGCGGATAAGCAAGGTTTTGCCCCCTCCGGGGCAATTCTACATCGTCAAATGAAGTTGTTGTAACTTATAATCGTAAGTAAAGTTGGCCGTATTTATCTAATTCGATACACTTTCTTTTTTGGAAAATAGCTGTTATTCCCACTCTATGGTTGCTGGTGGTTTGGAGCTGATGTCGTAGCAGACGCGGTTCACGCCTTTAACTTTGTTGATGATGTCGTTGCTCACCTTTGCGAGGAACTCGTAGGGGAGATGCGCCCAGTCGGCAGTCATGGCATCGGTGCTGGTTACAGCGCGTAATGCTACAGCACGTTCATAGGTGCGTTCGTCGCCCATCACGCCAACGCTCTGCACTGGCAGCAAGATTACGCCAGCTTGCCACACTTTGTCGTAGAGTTCCCAGTCGCGCAAACCTTGGATGAAAATATCATCGGCATCTTGCAGAATGCGCACTTTCTCGCGTGTGATGTCGCCAAGGATACGCACTGCAAGTCCTGGGCCGGGGAACGGGTGCCGCTTGATGAGGTGGTCGGGCATTCCCAATTCACGCCCCACGCGTCGCACTTCGTCCTTGAACAGCAGCCGCAGAGGTTCGCACAGCTTCAAGTTCATTTTTTCGGGCAGTCCGCCTACGTTGTGATGGCTTTTGATTACAGTGCCTGTGATTGATAGCGATTCGATGCAGTCGGGGTATATTGTGCCTTGAGCAAGCCACTTCACATCAGATATTTTACGAGCCTCTTCATCAAATACGTCGATGAACCCTTTCCCGATGATTTTGCGCTTGCGTTCCGGGTCGGTGACACCTGCAAGCTCATTGAAAAATTTCTCGCTTGCGTCAACGCCGATTACGTTAAGCCCGAGGCATTCATAGTCGTGCAATACATTTTTAAATTCATTCTTGCGCAGCATGCCGTGATCGACAAAAATGCACGTGAGGTTGCGTCCGATTGCCTTGTTGAGCAATACGGCGGCTACCGATGAGTCAACACCTCCACTTAGCCCAAGCACAACTTTGTCGTTGCCCAATTGCTCTTTCAGTTGCGCAACTGTGGTTTCGATAAACGATGAGGCGTTCCAGTCTTGTTTCCCTCCGCAGATGTCAACGACGAAGTTTTTCAAAATTTGTGTGCCGTCAACAGTGTGGAATACTTCGGGGTGGAACTGTACTCCCCACAATTTTTCGCCCTCGGCCTGATAGGCTGCTACAGCCACTTTTGCGGTCGATGCTATGATTTTGAACCCTTCGGGCAGGGAGGTAATGGTGTCGCCATGGCTCATCCACACTTGTGAATTTTGTGCTACACCTTTGAGCAATGGGTTGGAATTGTCGATTTTGTCCAAGTTGGCACGGCCATATTCCCTTGTGGCAGCCGGTTCTACCGAGCCGCCATTTGCGTATGCCATGAATTGAGCACCATAGCAAATCCCCAGTATTGGGTATTTGCCGCGAATTTCGGCCAAGTCGATTTTGAAAGCCTTTTCGTCATATACCGAGAAAGGACTTCCCGACAGTATCACGCCGATTACCGACTTGTCGGCATGGGGAAATTTGTTGTAGGGTACAATTTCGCAATACATGTTCAGCTCGCGCACGCGGCGACCGATGAGTTGCGTCGTTTGTGACCCGAAGTCAAGTATTATTATTTTCTCCTGCATATTGATAGAATGTGTGTAGTTTCGTGCAAATATTGTAATTCTATGGATTTTTTATCTTTCCTGGTTTTATATTTCTTCGGAAATTTCGTAATGGTTGCGGTCGGGGGCATGACGGCACACTAATTCGCCGACGAAGCCTGCCAGGAACAATTGTGTGCCTAGCAGCATAGCTGTCAACGACAGGTAGAAGTAGGGCGAGTCGGTGACGAGTATGTAGCTATGCCCAGTGTGCAGGTTGTAGAGCTTGATTGCACCCACGGCAATTACCGAGATGAACCCTAACAGGAACATAATGCTGCCGAGGAAGCCGAAGAAGTGCATAGGCTTGACGCCAAATTTCGACAGGAACCACAGTGTGCCAAGGTCGAGGTAGCCGTTGACGAAACGGCTGAGTCCAAATTTCGATTTGCCATATTTGCGGGCCTGATGGTGTACAACCTTCTCGCCAATCTTGGTGTATCCAGCATTTTTTGCCAAGTAGGGGATATATCGGTGCATGTCGCCATATACCTCGATGTGTTTCACCACTTCTTTTCGATAGGCTTTAAGTCCGCAATTGAAGTCGTGCAAATTGTGTATTCCGCTCACTTTGCGTGCCGATGCATTGAATAGTTTTGTAGGGATTGTCTTGCTCAGTGGGTCGTATCGCTTTTTTTTCCAGCCCGAAACCAGGTCATATCCCTCTTTTGTTATCATGTCGTATAATGCGGGGATTTCGTCGGGGCTGTCTTGCAGGTCGGCATCCATTGTGATTACCACATCGCCCATGGCTCGGGCGAAACCAGTGTTCAATGCTGGCGATTTGCCATAGTTGCGGCGGAAGCATACACCCTTGACGCAGGGATTTCTTTCTTGCAATCGCTTGATCACCATCCACGAGTCATCGGTGCTGCCATCGTTGATAAACAAAATTTCGTAGCTGAAGCCATGCTTGTCCATCACGCGGGCAATCCACTCCTCGAGTTCTGGTAGCGATTCAGCTTCGTTATATAGAGGTACTACAACCGATATGTCCATATCTCTTCGTTTTGTGTCAGTTTTCCGTTTTGTGAGTATGTGTGTTGTTGGGATTCTTGTCACTTGGCTCGTGGTATCTTCCAGCTAATTATCAGGGCAAGAGCCATCGACACGAGTGAACCGAGAAACGTTGTGAGCATTATCATCTGCACCACGACTTCTATGGGTGACGGTAGTGCATGGTGTTGGACCACCGACTCCATCACTTTTACCACTTCGGCAGCTTCGTTGCCTGGTAGGGTCTTGTACAGTTCAATGGCCGCCATCACTTGGTCGTAAATGAATGTCGGCATCACGTATTGCATCCACAAGTATGTGACAGCACTGCAAATAAGCGAGCCAAACAGGAATATCATAATTCCCAGCAGCCATAGCGATGCAAATGGTGCAAAACCGTGCATTATGGTCTTATAGCGGCGCAGCATTGGGTAGATGATTGCCGGTGTGGCGGCAATCATGGCGATAGCTGCCAATAGCAGCAATGGATAATCGAAGCCGTACATTATGGCGAGTGCCATCAATGAGAGGTAAATGCCGAATCCTACCCCATATTCGGCTCCGTATCTGTAAACCGATTTTTCTTGCGGTGTATTTTGATTTTCCAACATATCATCAGTCAAGATGCTGCAAAGTTAATCATAAATACCGATATTTCGGCGAGTTTTTTGAGCGTGTATTGAACCCAAAACGCATTAGACCGCAAAAAGTGATTAGAAAAGACTTTTTTGAGCGATTTGGGTTGAAATCATGTTTTTGTTGGGCGGGGTGATTATGTATCGTTCTTTTGGGGAAGTGTCAGTGAGTAGAGGTTATTTTTGTATTGTGAAATTGCATTGTGGATAGTTGCTACAGCCGATGAAACGTCCATAGCGTCCGTGGCGTTTGGTTAGTTTGCCTCCACACTTTGGGCATATTCCGTTATTGATTGAATTTCTCGTTTGATTAAGTTTTTGCCTGACATTTGTGATGTGAGCTTTTTGTGTTTCTCTGTTGTTTATGTTGGCTGATTGAAGCAGGTAAACTAAATTTTCTACTTCGTCGGTGTCTATAATTTGTTCGGTGTAACTGCCGATGACCCGTTTGAGTTGGGTTGGGTATATGACAATTCCGTGTGTATCACACTTGAGTTTTGCTCCTTTTAAAAATACGACAATTGGTATAAACTTGTCGATAGTAAGTCCAAATAGATTTTGTAATGCTTTTACGTGAAGATAGTTTTGTTTGAGTGGGTTTTGGAAATAATATTTGTTGCCATACATGTTTTTGATCCATTGTTCAGATTGGTCTGTGCCGAATATCATTCCAGTGTAGTTCTTGGTTTCAATGACAAAAATTCCAAATTGCGATATAACAATATGGTCTATTTGTACTGAAGTTCCGTTTGAATCCAAATATACATCATTGAACGAATAATAATCATTAGGTAATGAGTGAATGATTGAAGCGACTTTTCTTTCACCACGTTTGCCTTTAATTTTCGCTTGATTGAATTTGAGGTATAGTGTGATAGCTAATATAGCTACCGCCATTATTGTAATCAATATTGGTTGCATATCGTTATTATATTCGTTGTAGATTTGTCAGGTCGCTTATTTGTGTGAGGCAATAATATAATCTAACAATGGTAAAAAAAACATGGAGTGCGGAAATTCCACACTCCATGCCATTATGAAAAGGAAAACTTGATTATTTCTTAGAAAGTTTTTCTTTGAGTGCTGCAAGTTCTTGGATGTCACCGAGAGTAGTCTTTTCGATGGCAGGAGTTGCTGAAGTGTGTTCTTCGGCTGCCTTTGCTGCCTTCTTGGCTTTCTTGGCTTCGGCCTTAGCTTCATCCTCGAATATGCGGCTGTGAGAAAGAATGATGCGCTTTGCGTCTTTGTTGAATTCAATAACCTTGAAGTCGAGCTTCTCGTCTTGCTTGGCTTGAGTGCCGTCTTGCTTAACGAGGTGCTTGGGTGTTGCAAAGCCTTCAACGCCGTAGGGCAGTGCTACAACTGCACCCTTGTCAAGCATTTCGATGATAGTACCTTCATGTATGCTGCCAACGGTGAAGATTGTTTCAAATACGTCCCATGGGTTTTCTTCGAGCTGCTTGTGTCCGAGGCTCAAGCGGCGGTTTTCCTTGTCGATTTCAAGAACTTGTACGTCGATGTCGGCACCGATTTGAGTGAATTCCGATGGGTGCTTGATTTTCTTAGTCCACGACAAGTCGGAAATGTGGATAAGACCGTCAACGCCTTCTTCGAGTTCAACGAATACGCCGAAGTTGGTGAAGTTGCGAACCTTTGCGGTGTGCTTCGAACCAACAGGGTAGTTGACTTCGATGCTTTCCCATGGATCGGGTTTGAGTTGCTTGATGCCAAGCGACATCTTGCGTTCGGCACGGTCGAGCGTCAAGATAACAGCTTCAACCTCGTCGCCTACTTTCAAGAAGTCTTGAGCAGAGCGCAAGTGTTGCGACCACGACATTTCGCTCACGTGAATGAGGCCTTCAACACCTGGGGCGATTTCTACGAATGCACCGTAGTCGGCCATAACAACAACCTTGCCTTTAACCTTGTCGCCAACTGTCAAGTTAGGATCAAGTGCATCCCATGGATGTGGTTGCAATTGCTTCAAGCCGAGTGCTATGCGCTTCTTTTCATCGTCGAAGTCGAGGATAACCACGTTGAGCTTTTGGTCGAGGCTAACAACTTCCTCGGGATGGCTTACGCGACCCCACGACAAGTCGGTGATGTGGATAAGGCCGTCAACGCCACCAAGGTCGATGAATACGCCATAAGAGGTGATGTTCTTAACGGTACCTTCAAGCACTTGACCTTTTTCGAGCTTGGAGATAATATCTTTTTTCTGTTGTTCGAGCTCGGCTTCGATGAGAGCCTTGTGCGAAACAACCACGTTCTTAAATTCTTGGTTGATCTTAACGACTTTGAATTCCATCGTTTTGCCAACGAATACATCATAGTCGCGGATAGGCTTAACGTCGATTTGCGAGCCGGGCAAGAATGCCTCGATGCCGAATACATCGACGATCATGCCACCCTTTGTGCGGCACTTGATGTAACCCTTGATGATTTCATCGTTTTCAAGAGCCTCGTTGATGCGTTCCCAGCTCTTGGCAGCACGTGCCTTCTTGTGTGACAAAACCAGCTGGCCCTTTTTGTCCTCTTGGTTTTCGATGAATACCTCTACGGTGTCGCCAACTTTCAGGTCGGGGTTGTAGCGGAATTCATTCAATGGAATGATACCATCCGACTTGTAACCGATGTTAACCACCACTTCGCGCTTGTTGAGTGCGATGACGGTACCTTCTGTTACATCTTTATCCTTAAACGTGTTAAGAGATGCATCGTAGGTGTGTACCATTTCCTCGTGAGATTTCTCACCTTGAGTTTCGCCTTTTTCAAAGGCATCCCAATCGAAATCTTCAATTGGAGAATTTTTTAATTCTTCGCTCATTTAAATTGTTAATAATTAGGTTAATTCTAAGCCGCAGGCACACTTCGCCCACAGCACGGCTGCAAATTTACGCAGAATTTTCTATTCTTCAATGCTTTGTGTGCTGTTTTTTTCCATGCAATGATGCAAAAGGTGAATATTTCGACAAATTGGTTTAACTTTGTGGTGTTAATGGGTAAACTTTTGTTTTTATGAAGATTGAATTTACTAAGATGCATGGTGCTGGCAATGATTATATATATGTCAACACTATGAAATATGCAGTGGAAAATCCCGAAGAGTTGTCGGTGAGATGGAGCCGATATCACACTGGTATAGGCAGTGATGGTCTGGTGCTGATAGGGCAGTCGCAAGTGGCCGATTTCTCGATGCGCATTTTCAATGCCGACGGTTCGGAAGCCATGATGTGTGGCAATGCAAGCCGTTGCATAGGAAAGTACCTTTATGAATATGGATTGACAAGCAAGACTGCTGTCACGCTCGAAACGTTGTCGGGGATAAAGAAATTGTACCTGAATGTCGATAATGGCGTGGTAAAGAGCGTCACTGTTGACATGGACAGTCCGCAATATGTCAACCCTGTGGAACTGGGCGATGGTTATGTATATCCAAGCGGGATTGCAGTGTCGATGGGCAACCCGCACCTTGTGATTTTTGTCAACGATATTGCGCAGGTTGAACTGGAAAAGATTGGCCCGCGGCTCGAACATCACCCGTTGTTCCCCGATAGGGTCAATGTGGAGTTTGTGCAGCCCATGGAAGATGGCAAGATGCGAATGCGCGTATGGGAACGCGGTTCGGGCATAACGCAAGCGTGTGGTACGGGGGCTTGTGCCACATTTGTAGCTGCCAGCTATGCCGGGTTGTGTGGCGATGCTGCCAGCGTGGTAATGGATGGCGGCACGTTGCGCATAAGCCGTGAAAATGGTACAGGCCACATTCTGATGGAGGGGCCCGCCGTCAAAGTATTTGACGGAACTATCGACACTGATGATACGTTTTGATGCTTGTTTGAAATATGCCTTTGGGTAAATTTGTGCAGCTCTTGAAACCTCAGCACTTTGGGCTGGATTAAGGCTGATACATAATTATATAACTATGCTGTTCTGGCAGCCACGGCGGTGATGTGCGGTGGCTGCCAGAACTTGTGTTGCGGGTGCTGTGGTTACGGACTATGTTTTGTAACATAAAAAAATAATGGGAAAATAGGAAATAATTTTATAATTTGCGTCCGCTTTTCTGAAAACATAAACTTGAATTTTCAATTTAAAAACTGATAACATGAAAGTTTACGAAACTAACGAAATCAAAAACATTGCCCTTGTAGGAAGCAAGGGCTCGGGAAAAACCACACTCGCCGAAGCAATGCTTTACGAGTGTGGAGTTATAAAACGTCGCGGTACTGTCGAAGCTGGCAATACGGTATGCGATTATTTTCCCGTAGAGAAGGAATATGGTTATTCGGTCTTTTCTACGATTTTTTATGCCGAATTCCTAAATAAGAAGCTTAACGTTATCGACTGCCCGGGCAGTGACGACTTTGTCGGCAATGCAATTACGGCAATGAATGTTACCGACACTGCCGTTATTGTCATTGACGGACAGTATGGCGTTGAAGTGGGAACTCAAAATATATTCCGCGTAACCGAACAAGAGAAAAAACCTGTTATATTCGCTATTAACCAACTCGATGGGGAAAAATGCGACTATGACAATGTTATGCACCAATTGCGTGAAGTGTTTGGATCGCGCGTAGTTCCAATCCAATTCCCGATAGAGTGCGGGCCTAATTTTAACTCCATGATTGACGTGTTGCTCATGAAGAAGTATTCATGGGGACCCGACGGTGGCGTGCCAACAATTAGCGAAGTCCCCGCCGAATATATGGAAAAGGCCAAAGAGATGCAGCAAGTGTTGGTAGAGGCTGCGGCCGAAAACGACGAAACACTCATGGACAAATATTTTGAAAACGGAACGTTGACCGAGGACGAGATGCGCGCAGGTATCCGCAAGGGGCTTGTTGACCGCAGCATCTATCCTGTGTTCTGCGTGAGTGCTTTGAAAGACATGGGTGTGCGCCGCATGATGGAATTCCTGGGCAACGTAGTGCCATTTGTTGAAGACATGCCTGTGCCTGTCGATGCCGAAATGAACGAGGTTAAGCCCGACTCGAACGGCCCTGTCAGCCTGTTTGTATTCAAGACTACGGTAGAGCCGCACATTGGCGAGGTTTCGTATTTCAAGGTTATGTCGGGTACGCTCAAGGCTGGTGCTGACCTTGTGAATATCGATAAGGGTAGCAAGGAGCGTCTGGCCCAGATTTTCTGCACTTGCGGTCAATTGAGAACCCCGGTAGATGAATTGAAAGCTGGCGACATAGGCGCAACTGTGAAGATGAAAGATGTCAAGACTGGCAACACATTGAACGAAAAAGGTTTTGAAAGCCGCTATGACTTCATTCGTTATCCCGATCCGAAGTTCTCTCGTGCCATCAAGCCTGAAAATGAAGCTGATGCCGAGAAGTTGAGCGAAATACTTACCCGTATGCACGAGGAAGACCCAACGTGGGTAGTGGTTCAATCCAAAGAGTTGAAGCAAACCATCGTGTCGGGACAAGGTGAGTTCCACTTGCGCACGTTGAAGTGGCGCATTGAGAACAACGACAAGCTCAATGTCACATTCTCGGAACCGCGCATACCATACCGTGAAACTATCACTAAAGCAGCACGTGCCGATTACCGCCACAAGAAGCAATCGGGTGGTGCAGGACAGTTTGGCGAGGTACACCTTATCATCGAGCCATACGTAGAGGGTATGCCTAAACCCGAAACTTACCGTTTCGGCAACCAAGAATACAAGATGAACGTGAAAGATACCCAGGAAATACCACTTGAATGGGGCGGCAAGCTTGTGATACATAACTGTATCGTAGGTGGTGCTATCGATGCACGTTTCATTCCGGCAATCGTGAAAGGCATCATGGATCGCATGGAGCAAGGCCCGCTCACCGGGTCGTATGCCCGCGATGTGCAAGTGTGCGTGTATGACGGTAAGATGCACCCGGTTGATTCCAACGAAATCTCGTTCCGTCTTGCAGCCCGCCATGCTTTCAGCGAAGCTTTCAGGAATGCCAATCCTAAGATTCTTGAGCCGGTGTATGACGTTGATGTGCTTGTTCCAGCCGACAAGATGGGCGATGTGATGAGCGACTTGCAATCACGCCGTGCCATAATCATGGGCATGAGCAGCGACAAGGGATTTGAGAAAATCTCGGCAAAAGTGCCTTTGAAAGAGATGTCGTCTTACTCAACAGCACTGAGTTCGATAACTGGCGGCCGCTCGTCGTTCACGATGAAGTTTGCTTCTTACGAACTTGTACCTGGCGATGTTCAAGACAAGTTGCTCAAGGCATACGAAGCCAGCAATGCCGATGAAGATTGATGCGATTACGGTATATACCTACAAAAATAGGAGCATCACCCGTAGGGGTGGTGCTCCAAATTTTTTTATATATGCGTGTATTGGAAATTACTTCACGCGGCCAACGTATGAACCGTCGCGGGTGTCAACTTCGATAAGTTCGCCCTCGTTGATGAACAAAGGAACTTTAACCGTAGCACCAGTTTCGACAGTTGCAGGTTTGAGAGTGTTTGTAGCAGTGTCGCCTTTCAGACCTGGCTCGGTGTAAGTAACCTTGAGAACAGTCTTTACAGGCATTTCGGCATAAAGCACGGTATCGGTCGAAGCATCAGAAACCACTTCCACGGTGTCGCCCTCTTTCATGAAGTCGCTGCCAGTAACGAGATCCTTTGCGATAGGAATTTGTTCGAATGTTTCGTTGTTCATGAAAATATCATCGCCACCTTCTTGGTAGAGGTATTGGTATGGGCGGCGTTCAACACGCACATCTTCGAGTTTTTCGCCGATGTTGAAGCGGCGTTCGAGCACGCGGCCGTCAACCACGTCTTTCAACTTTGTGCGCATGAAAGTGTTGCCTTTCCCGGGTTTAACATGCAAAAATTCGACGCAGAAATACAATCTGCCGTCCATACGGATGCAAGTTCCGTTCTTAATGTCTTGAGCGTTAATCATATTATATTTTGATGTAATAGTGAAATCTTGGTTTTGCAGGTGCAAAGATAGTGCAAGCCGAGCGCAAATGCAAAAATGTGCTTGCACAATTTTCGCATTTGCCGAGGCGCAGCCTATCTTATCAAAAGTAGTGCAAGCCGAGTGTATGTCAAAAAATGTGCTTGCACAATTTTCGCATTTGTGTAGTAATAATTTCTACACAGTAAAGTCATCATGAAGCCTCGGGGAGGCTTCACTATGTTTAACACGCAGGTGAATACGAAGTGCGGCATCTCCGAAGCCGCTTAGTGTATATATCAGTTTTTCCGCAGGTTATGTTCGCTATTGCTCACTCCACCAGCTGGTTAAGCATGGTGCAGCCCCTCTGGGGCTTGTTCTAATGGCGATGGGGGATACAGACTTTATTGTTGTTCGCTGAAAATTATATGGTATTGTTTCTTGGCGAATGGTTTCTGTGTTGATTGTTTGTGCGGTGTTGTGCACTGTGCGTTTATTTGCGGTGCAGGAGGCGTTGCTTGGTTTTCCATAGCCATATATATATGTCGTAGAGGGTGAGGCTGGTGCGGTACCAGCCTGTGCATGCAAGGTAGAAGAACCAATTGAAGGGGAACATGGAATTGTGGCGGTCAAGGAAATAGCGGGCGTATTGGCGGTAGGCTTGACGGAATTGCCGCGATGTCAGTCGCCGTGAGTGGAAAGCACGGAACGCCACATATTTCGACATTTCGCGGGTGGCAATTTCTTGCAGCTCGCTGTCGTGATTGAAGTGGTCGATAACCATGTCGCGCAGCTTGGCATCTTGTTCCAGATTGCTGAGTGTGAGTTGGGAAGTTATAGACGTTGACGACCTGACGTAGTGGTAAAACGCCCGAGGCAGGTAGGCGACAACTGGGTTGCGTGCAAATATGCACAGGCACACGTAGAGGTCTTCACAGCAATTGATACCCGCAGGGAATTTTATGCCAGGTGCTGTGTATAGGTGGCGGGCTATTAACTTGTTGCAGCAACTGCCATGTATCTTTCCCGTGAGCAGGTCTATGACGATTTGCCTCGGCTTGAGCGATGTGGGTTGCTGTCGGCGTAGTGTGTGCTGCCCGTCGCATTCTTCGTCGTAGTCGCAAATCACCACATCGGCATTTTCTTTCCTTGCCGTGCCGTGCATACATTCAAGCATGTCGTGGTCGATGTAGTCGTCGGCATCGGCGTGTATGATGTAGCGGCCTTGTGCGGCATCGACGGCTTGTTGGCGCGAATAACTAATGCCACGGTTGAGGTCGTTGTGTAGCACGGTGATGCGCTTGTCGGACTGGGCATACTGTCGAGCCACGGCAAGTGTGTCGTCGTGGCTGCAATCGTCAACGACGATGACTTCGAAGTCGCTGTAGGTTTGTGCCAATATGCTGTCGAAACATCGGGCAATGTATTTCCCTGCATTGTAGGCACACACGATGATAGAAATTTCAGGCATAACCGAGGTGGAATTTGAGCCTAAGCCATTTGTAATAAAACCATTCAAAAGCGCGGTAAAGCTTGTAGCCAGCCTTGCCGGGCAACTGGTAGCAAACAGTAACGATGCGTTGTGGCAAGCATAGCGGTGTGTGCTTGAAATATAGCCTCTTTATGTGCATGAATGCATGACTGACGTATGCTGCATTGTCCGACCGCTTGTAGATTTTTTGTAAAAAACGGAATTTCTTTTTTTCAAAAATCGACATGGCATATTTGTTATGCATCAGTTGCGGGTTGGCGGTAATGTGGCGGTGCATTTGTGCAACTACTTCAAGCAGCCCGTCGAAGTGCCGCTGCGTGATCGATGAAGTTATTGCACCCTTGTGCAGCACATAATAGTAGGTGGTGTCGTTGACTATGCCCATTGTGCTGGCAAGTGTGGCAAGCTGGAAGTTCCACAATTCGTCTTCATGCAGGATGCCTGGATAGAAACGCAGGTTGTGGTTTTGTATGAAACTGCGCTTTATGAGCATATTGCAAGCCATCACATACCATTGTCCGTGATAGAACGATTTTAATATCGCTTTGTTGCTTTTCAATATGCCTGTATGTAATTTCAGCAGTTCGTTAAATGGTCGCTTATCACCACGAGTTTCATAATTTCCCAGTACTAAATCGGCTTGTCCGTTGGCCGACTGCTGCACCAGCAATTGTATTGCATCAGCGGGCAAGAAGTCGTCGCTGTCGAGGAGGTATATGTAGTCGCCAGTGGCTGCTTCGATGCCATTGTTGCGGGCGCACGATTGTCCTTGGTTGCGTTCGTGCGACAGCATTTTCACACAGCCCCTGCGTGGGTGGCGGTCGATGACTTTTTGCGTTACCTGCATCGAATTGTCGGGCGAACAGTCATCAACCAATATCATTTCAATGTCGGGGTATGACTGGTTGAGAACCGAAGTGACGCACGTGGCAATGTACTGTTCCGCACCATATACCGGTATTATGATTGACACTTTCATGCTATCCCGAGTTTTAGTTTGAGCATCATCATTTTGTATATTGCCATTATTGTGCCGAGGTAGTGCCAATAGCCCAAGCGGCGTGGCAACTTGTAGCCGAGCGATAGAAAATGTTCGGTGGGATAAAGTTTTATATCGCCACGGACTATGCGGTTGTTGCGTATTACGTCATACAATTTGCGGTCGCACTGGCTGTTGTGCATCTTGTTGTGGATATTGCGCATGTATAACATTTTGAAGCGTTCAAAAAGCGACAACACGGCAGTCGTCTGCAACTCGGGGTTTGCAGTGAGGTATTGTGCTATAAGTTCTATTACTTTTATGCGGCAATTGAAGTGGCGCATCGTTACGCGGCCTGTAGTTGCTTCATCATGTACGACATAGAAATATGTTGCACCCTCGATTGCCATCATTGAGCGTATTTTGGTGGCGAGGATAAATGTCCAAAGGTCGTCTTCGTGAATAATGCCCGACTCGAAATATAGGTTATTCTTTTTTATGAAGTCTAAGCGCAGCAGTTTGTTCCAAGGCATCACGTGCCACTCTTCGCGATATAGCGAGTTGATTATTTCATCGCCTTTTAGTATAGAGCCAAATGGAAGCCTGAATCGTGGGAAACGGTTGTCGCCGACGACGTCAAAGCCGCTGATGGCGAGGTCGATGTCATTGTGCTCCATTGCATCGACAAGCAGTGCGATGGTGTCGGGGGCGATATAGTCGTCGCTGTCGAGAAAGTAAACGTAGTCGCCCGTGGCAGCTTTGATGCCGGTATTGCGGGCGTATGATTGTCCTTGGTTGCGCTCCTGGTGCAAGATGCGCACAACGTCTTTGCGCGGGTGTGATGAGATGAAGTCAAGTGCGACCTCGATAGAGCGGTCGGGCGAGCAGTCATCGACCAATATTACCTCGATGTCGCTATAGGATTGCCCGAGTACCGATTGCAAGCACTGCGTGATGTAATGCTCGACGTTGTAAACTGGTATGATGATTGAAACCTTTCCCATGACGTTATAGTGCTACTTCCTTGTTTTTCACATATTCTTCCCACCATATAGCCAATGTGAGCAGGTTGAAGTATTTTATAGCCTGGTTTTGCCTGAACCAGAACCAAGAGTTGTTGCTGATGTTGTCATAGTGCCGCAGGAACGCTTCCAGATGGTGGCGGTGGAGCAACTCGGAGCAGCACGACGACGATAAGATGAAGTCGGCGAGCCGGCGGCGGCGCAATGTGTCGGCAAAGAAAATAGGCATGGGAGCAAAACCTCCTTGCTTCTTCTTTGATGTGATTTCGGGCGGCAGCAATGGACGGTAACAAGCTTTGAGCAGGTATTTTGCCGAGAAATTTCCTTTTGCCATGTTCTTGACGCTCGTAGTGTTGCACAGCAATTGCATGGGTAGTTGGTCGAGCAGCAGGCGCAATTGCAGGTCGGTGAACGGGAATGCCATAGTGTTGCCCATCATGTCGGCCAATCGTGAGGCTTTGAAAAGTATAACCTGGTCGATGGTTTTCTCGATGTCAACCGCTTTGCGGTGCAATTGGTAAAGCCTTGTCCACGACGAATTGTCGGCCTTGACAGCAGCTCGGTATTTTACATGGCATCGGGGCATTAATTGCCTTGTGGCGTGATTGGTGAAGCCAAACAGGTCGCCATTGAGGGCGTTGCATATCGATAGCAAGCGGAAGTAGGGCTTGAACAACATTGAGCTGTCGCTTGCCCCAATCATTCCAAGCAGCGATTTTCCGCACTTCAACAAGGGCAAGATGCCGCAGCGTGCTGCCATGTAGCGCAGTGCCAGTTCACGGCAAGCTGTACCGAAGTATTGGTCGCTGCCGTCACCGCCAAGTATTACTGGCAGTTTGTCGTTGGCTGTCAGCCGCATGGCGGCATAATTGACCATCAGCCCGCCTTCGACAAATGGGTCGCCAAGGGCGCGCACGATGCTTGGCAATTGCGTGATTTCTTCGCCTGTGATTTCATACTCGGCATGATGTGTGCCGAAGTGTTGCGACATTATCCTTGCCAATGGCAATTCAGTCCATGTATCGCCACGAAACCCGATTGAATATGTGCGAATTTCGCCGTCATAGCATTGCCGCAGGGCTGCCAGGTTGGAACCTGAATCATATCCGCCGCTTAGCAGCATTCCCACCACTTGCGGGTTGCGACCTATGCGCCTTTTAATTGCCTCGGTGTGCAGGTGGCGGTATAATTCGACTGCCTCTTGTTCGTTGGTGGGCATGTCGGGGCGTTTGCCGTAATTGTCCAATGCAATAACTTGCACAGGCACCTTGCGGCCGATGATGAGTGCATGGCCAGCCTCCAACTTGCTAGCATTTTCAAATGCTGTGTGTGGAGTGGGAATAACGCCTGTAGCAAGGAATGTGGCAAGTGCGCCGCCCGATGGTTTAAGCCCCTTTTCCATGCTGCACAAGCGGTGCAGTGATGTGGCATAGTGCGAGTCTGTATAATATATTTGCGCGTATGTGCCGTGTCGGTCGCGGGCTATGATTGTATGTTCGGGTGATGTAATGATTACGATGAAACTGCCATCAATCCGGCCCAAAGCCTCGATGCCGTTGATGGCAAACATTGCATGTACTATTTCGGCCGGATTGGCTGTTTCGGGAGATTGTTGCAATGTGTCGTAGTTGTATATCCTGCCCCAAAATTGCACTTGCATTGAGCGGGTGCTGAATTGCGCAGTTGGCTTGTCGGCCAATGCGTCGAGTGCCCCTATTTTGCCAAATATGTTTACCATTGTCACATTATTTTTCAATCCCGTGCGGGGTGTGGATAAATGTTTTGTTGGCCTTGCGCAACTTGAAAATGTTGGCAGTGAAGAGCAAGAACAGATATGGCAGCTTGATGAGCGACTTCATGAGCCGTGCCGTGTATAGCTTGCGCGGGGTTGCGAGCATCATGGCAACCAAGGTAGTGCCAAATGCCGCCCACCACTTTATGGAAGCTGCAAGGTCGAAGAATGAAATGACAGCAGCGATAATCAGGCAAGCCCCTATGAGAATGAGCCGCGGTATCATCATGTTTTGGAACAGTTTGTCGCAAAAGCCTATGTTGCCCTTTAAAAGTTGCGGGAAGAAGTCACGCGCATAGGTACTAAAGTAGTGGGTTTGCGCCGACAACCACCGGCGGCGTTGGCTTGAGAATGTTGCCGATGATTGCACTTTCTCGTCGAGGACAATAGTATCTTGCAGGTAGGCCACACGTATGCGGTGGTAAGTGAGAGCCAAGTCGAGAGCTTTGTCAAATCCGCCCACGGCATTGATGCTGCTCATGAGTTGCTTGAACAAATCGTAAGTGAAAGCCATACCCGAGCCGATAAGTGCCGCAGAAAGCCCGATGGCGGCATGTCCCTTGCGAATGAGCGAATTGTTGATTTCCTCGCTCAGTGCGTCGAGCGTTGCCACGTCGGTATTCATGTTCTTGGCAGTGCGGTGGGCTTGTACTGCATGGTATCCAGCATCGAATGCTGCATTGATTTCTTGCAAGAACGATGGCTTTATCACATTGTCGGCATCAAGCACCACGGCGATGTCGTAGTTGTCGCCGATTTCGGCCATTGCCTTGTTAAGGGCTTTGGATTTGGTGCTTTTGTCGAAATTCACCACGATAAGCCGCAATGGCAACTGCGACAGGCGATGGTTGGTTTCGTTGGTCATGCTGTCGGAGATTACAACCACGTCAAACAATTTCTTGGGGTATCGTTGGGCGATTGCCGAACGAGCACACTCCACAATAACTCCATCTTCCTTATAGGCAGGGATAAGAATTGCAACACGCCGTGTCGCATTACGCGATGCCGGCGGTGCTGGCAGTTTCAATAGCGACAGTGCCGCAAACAGCAACAGGTAAAGCACGTTGACGGCAAAAATCGCGAAAACTACGTAGTCTATTATAGTGAAAACAATCATGCGAAATTCTTCTTGGTATAACTTCTATGAAGCTCACCGCAAAGATAGTGCAAGGCGAGCGCAATAGCAAAAAACAGCTTGCTGTTTTTTTAGCATTGCCGAGCCGCCGCCTGTCTTATGGAAAGAAAGTGCAAGGCGAGCGCAATAGCAAAAATGTGTTTGCTGTTTTTTACAACTGTAGAGCCGCAGCTATACTATCTTGAGATAACGTTTCCTGGGAAAAGCACTGGTGTGGGTGATAATTATTGGTTGTGATAGGCACGAATGCGGGCATTGATGTTACGTTGCAAGCATTCTTGGTAGAGCCACGGTTCACAGCCATGGAAGTCGCCGACATTCAGCAAGTCACGGATGGGTGGATATTCGTCGCCGCTATATCCTTTAAGCACCAGAACGTGATGTTCGGGCGAGAGGGTGACGGTGATGGTGTCGTGCAACTGGGCCGGGGTGGCATCGGTACGCCAGTTTACCGGGTTTATGCACATTGCACACGGTTCGGCCACGACAGGCTTTATGTATTGAATATCCGATACCGAATTGTAGCAAATTGTGACCCCGATGTCGGTCGAGTCTTGTGCTGCACGAATATTGGTCGTTGCGAGAGTATCTTCGGGGGTAACTTTGTATCCCAGCACGTATGCCGCCACCAGATATTGATGGAGCGAGTCGGGCATAGCTTTTAGAAGTTCCACCACGGCCTTGGCTCCCTGGCTAAAACCGGCGAGTACAAATGGCCGCTGGCTGTCGCGGCGGCGCAGATATTCGCCGAATGCGTTTTGTATGTCCTCATTGGGAATCATGAAACGGCTGCGCACGGTGTCTTCGTTTTGTGTAACCCAAGCCTCGATGGTGGTGTGGCGGTAGTAGGGCGAGTAGAAGTTGTTGCCATTGCCCATATATTCGGCAATGCGACTTATCTCTTTATCCATGTCGGCGCGGTGTTGAGGGTTGTACACATCGGCGTAATGGCATATCTCGCCAGCATCGGTCGTCCAGTCGGCCTCCCAAGTCGAAACGAAATATAGTATGTCGGCACCATTGCCTGTGGCGTCATTTTCGCGGGTGAACCACAGCGACTGGTCGGTGTAATCGGGTTTGGCTGGTATGTATGTTTTGGCGTTTTCGACAGGGGCGTTGTTTTCGCTGCACGATGTGGCAATAGCGATTAACAGCCCGAGGCATATTGCGAAATGACTAAGCGTTTTTGCTTTTTCCATATATGTTTTAGTAAAATATGATTGTGCAGCTGATGTAGGCAATGTAAATGAGCAGGAATATAATGCCTTCGTGGCGGTCGATAGCGTGGCGGCGGAATGTGAAAGCGCACACGAATGTGAGCACTGAAGCAAGTATCATGACACCAAAGTCGATGATGTTGATGCCGTCAAGCACGAGGGGGTTGACGAGTGATGATATGCCGAGTATGCCCAAAATGTTGAAGATGTTTGATCCCAACACGTTACCGAGTGCCAGTTGTGGGGCGCGTTTGGTTGCAGCCACTATGCAAGTGACCAGTTCGGGGAGCGACGTGCCGACGGCAACGATGGTGAGGGATATCACTTTGTCGCTGATGCCCCATTGCCTGGCAACATCGATGGTGCTGTCAAGGAAGAGGTTGCCACCGAATAGAAGCGCAGCCAATGAAACTGCTGCTATAGTCCACAGCAGTGCGGCAGGTCGCCCTGCAAGGCGTGAGGTGGCATTTTCCTCGTTTTCGCGGCGTGCTTGCTCCTCGCGGCGCGAATGAATGGCTGCGATTGCCATGTAGCCGGCAAAAATGAGCAGAAAGACGAAGCCATCGAGGCGTCCGACTTCGTTCTGTGTGATGCGTGGGAAAAGTGTGTCGGAGCATAGCAGTAACAGCAATATCGAAACAAGTATCCCGAAGGGAATGTCGCGAGCCATGTTTTGCCGCGTAACTCCGAATGGGCAAATTATTGCTGTTATGCCTAATATTAAGAATATGTTGCATATATTCGATCCTACCACATTCCCAACGGCCAAGTCGCCCATTCCGCGCATAGCTGCCGATATTGATACAAACAATTCGGGCAACGATGTGCCGATGCCAACTATGGCTATTCCGATGATGAAATCAGAGATTTTTGCCCGTCGGGCAATGGCGATGGCCGCGTCAACCAGGAAGTTGGCTCCTGCGAGCAGCAATGCAAGTCCTGCGATAAGTAGCATTATGGTTGTCATAGTAAAAGCTGTATAGTGTGTTATTCAAATTTAGCTGTAAGCGATGGCTTTATTGATGAAATTGCGAGCGATGGGGTAATCAGTGTGAGGTATGAAATGATGATTATCCCAACGTTGAGCAATGCTATTACGCCCCAATCGATTTCGACAGGAACGTATGGGATATAGTAGGACTGGGCATCGAGCCGGGCAAAGTGAAAGTGTTGTTGCAATAGTGCAAGTCCTATACTTGCCACATTACCTATAATCAATGCCTTGATAATGAGTTTCTGTGTGAGGTATATGAAAATGCGCCTGATAGAACTGTTGCAGGCACCCATGGTCTTGAGTATGCCTATCATGTTGATGCGTTCGAGCACAATCATGAGCAGGGCCGATATGAGCGTGAATGCCGACACGATGGCAATGAGCACGATGATGACGATGACGTTCATGTCGAGCAGCCCGAGCCAAGAGAAATAGGCAACGTTGTTGCCATGCGTTTCGGTGACGTAATATAGCGGGCGTCCATAGTGGTCGGCACAATTGTTGGCAAGGAGAGTGAATATTGAGTAGGATAGTGGCTCGATGTCGCTTGTGCGCAATGTGTTGATGCCCACGTATGTTCCCGTATGCTTGTTCCAGCCGTTGACGTTCTGTATAGCCCGGATATTACCTATCACGTATGCCTTGTCGTATTCTTCGAGGTCGGTGGAATATATGCCGACTACGGTTGAACGCCGCACTTTGATTTTTTCATCGATGAAATATGTGTATATGCGGTCGCCTGTGTTTATCCTCATTTGCGATGCCATCATTTTGGAAATGATTACTTCCGACATGTCGGCATCATCGTCCATGTCTGGTAGCCGCCCGTCAACAAGGCAACTGGCGATATATTGCCAGTCGTATTGCTGTGAACAACCTTTGTAAATCACCCCCATGAAGTTGTCGGCAGTCTTGAAGATTGCAGGCTTCTCGGCAACAAGGGCTATGCTGGCAATCGAGTCGGCGATGGGTGAAGAGATTATGCGAGGAATAATGTCGCGCTCATCGACGTTGTTGGTTCCTGTGGACAGCGAGTAGCCGGCATCGGCTACTTTGATGTGGGCATCGATATTGTATATTTTGCTTGAGATTTCATGCTTGAAGCCCGTGACAATGGTAATGGCCAGCACCATTACCATAATGGCGAGTACCATGCCGATTACAGCCACTGTGAGGCTTGCCGACGAGGAACGTCCGCCCCCGCCGCCAGGCCTGAGCCGCCGAGCTATAAGCATTTCATATCTCATAATGTACGCCCGGGATATGCTTCAAGAGCCTTTTCCAATATGTGCATGGCGGCAGCGAGGTCGTCTTTTTTTAGCACATAAGCCAGTCGCACCTCGTTCCGTCCTAATCCAGGGGTGGTGTAGAAGCCCGATGCCGGGGCCATGAACACCGTTTGTCCTTCGTATTCAAAGTCGCGCAAGCACCATTCGCAGAAACGGTCGGCATCATCAACTGGCAGTTTTGCCACGGTGTAGAATGCACCCATGGGAATGGGCGTGTAGCAACCTGTAATCTTGTTGATGCTGTCAACAAGGAACTTGCGTCGTTCGACATACTCGTTGTAGATTTCGAGCATATATTCGGGCGACGTGGCGATTGATGCTTCGGCAACGATTTGACCCAATAGTGGCGGGCTAAGGCGTGCCTGGCAGAACTTTATGACATTCTTTTTAAGTTCTTCATGCTTGGTGACGAGTGCGCCGACTCGTATGCCGCATTCGCTGTATCGTTTTGAGAATGAATCGACAAGTACCACTTGGTTCTCAATTCCTGCAAGGTGGAATGCCGAGATATATGGGGCACCTGTGTAGCAAAATTCACGGTACACCTCGTCGGAATAAAGGAACAAGTTGTAGCGTTTCACGATGTCGCGCAATTGATCCATCTCTTTTTGGGTGTAAAGGTATCCCGTTGGATTGTTGGGGTTGCATATTAGTATCCCCTTGGTGCGCTCGGTTATGAGCTTTTCAAACTCGCTTACTGGCGGCAGTGAGAAACCGGTTTCGATTGACGAAGGTACGGTCTTGATGGTTGCTCCAGCCGAAATGGCAAAGGCCATATAGTTGGCGTATGCAGGTTCGGGCACGATGATTTCGTCGCCAGGGTCGAGGCTGGCCATAAAAGCGAACAAGACGGCTTCAGAGCCACCCGTAGTTATGATTATATCGTTGACGTTGACGTTGATGTTGAAACGGGCGTAGTAGTCCACCAATTTTTCACGCAATGAGTATAGTCCTTCAGACGGGCTGTATTCCAGCACCGAACGGTCGATGTTCCGCATCGCTTCGAGTGCGTTTGGCGGGGTTGGAAGGTCGGGCTGCCCGATGTTGAGGTGGTACACCTTTATGCCACGTGCCTTGGCTGCATTGGCCAGCGGCACGAGCTTGCGTATGGGTGATGCGGGCATTGCTATGCCGCGTAATGAAATGTCTGGCATTTTCTCTATTATAAAAAATTTAGTGGCACAAAATTAAGAAACTGTTTTGAATTTCTTGATAAAAATTTTCTATTAATGGGGGTATTGGTTGTTTTCTTGTCGTATCTTTGCCTGTGTGCTTAATATGTGAATGAAATGAAACAGCGTGTGATAGTCATATTTGCTATAGTATTGGGATTGTTGGTGTCGCCGTTAAGTGCCGATGCCGCATTCTGGCATAAATGGTTCAAGAAGAAGAAAAACGAGCCAGTTGTGGTCATTGAGCAAGATCCGGCAAAGGTGCAGGATTATAGTAGGATAATCTATAATGCGTCGTATGAAAGTCACGGCATGATGAATGTATATAAGTACAACGACGATTATTATTTTGAGATACCTGTCGAGTTGATGGGGCGTGACATGCTCGTGGTGAATAAGTTGACGTATGTTCCAGCCGAGTTGAACAGGATTGGGGTGAACCGTGGTTCGGACTACCAGTCGATGATGGTGCGTTTTGAACTTGACGATGATTTCTCGACAGTGGGTATGAAACGGCAGTATTCAATGCCTGATGTCAGTGCCGATGATGCCATAGCTTTGTCGGTAGCCGATAATTACGTGGCCCCGCTTATTGAAAAATTTAGCGTAATGGGGCATTCCAAAGACTCAACGGCAGTGGTGATAAAGGTGACTGACTTATTTGACGGTAGTAATACTGTGATAAACAACTTGTTCAGCAATATGAATATGGGATCGTCGGTCAACAGGGATTTGTCGCGAATTAAGGAGATTGTGGCTTATAAAGACAATGTTGTGGCATATAGTGAACTGACGACGCGCACTGCCGACGGCAACGACGAAATGTATGTGACGGCAGGTGTGAGTTGTTCGATAGTGTTGCTGCCCGCTGTGCCGATGGCAGGAAGGAACGACTCGCCTCGGGTTGGGTATTTTACTACAAGCCGCCTGCATTACAGCGATGAGCAGCAGCGTGTTGACTCGCGCAAGTATATAACCCGTTGGAGGCTCGAACCGAGCGACACTGCTGCTTACATGCGCGGCGAAGTGGTGCGGCCTGTGAAACCTATAAAATTTTATATCGACAATAGCGTGCCCGAGAGGTGGAGGCCATATCTTGCACAAGGCATTACCGACTGGAATGCCGCCTTTGAACGTGCCGGGTTCAAAGATGCCATAGTGGTAGAGCAGTATCCCGATAGTATTGCCATCGATGACATTAATTATTCTACGGTAAATTATGCCGCCAGCGTAAAAGTTAATGCCATGGGGCCTTCGACACTTGACCCGCGCACGGGCGAAATTCTCGAAGCCGATATAATGTGGTGGCACAATGTGCTGTCGGCATTGCAGCAGTGGATAATGGTGCAGACTGGGGCAATAAATCCTGCCGCCCGCAGCGTGGTGCTGCCCGACAGCCTGATAGGCGATGCAATCCGCTATGTGGTGTGCCACGAGGTGGGACATTCGCTCGGATTGCGGCACAATATGATTGCATCGAGTGCCATACCTACCGATTCGTTGCGTTCGCCGTCATTTACCAGTGCTTTCAATGCCACTTCGGCATCGGTGATGGATTATGCACGGTTCAATTATGTGGCGCAGCCAGATGACGGGGTTACACACGTGTCGCCGCACATCGGGCCTTATGATTATTTCGCTATTGAATATGGTTATCGGTGGTATCCCGACCGTGTGAGCGAGGTTGACGGATTGGACGAATTGTTGCAAACGCACCGAGGAAAACTTTACAAGTACAGCGAGGCGCAACCCGCCCGTGATGCTGTTGACCCTCGTGCGCAGAGCGAGGACTTGGGCGATGATGCTTGCCGTTCATCGGAGCTTGGCATTGCCAACTTGAAGATTGTAATGGAGAACCTGATTGCATGGACAACTACAGGTGAGCGCAATCAGACGTATGAGGAGGCTTCGCGGCTATATTATGCTGTTGTGAACCAGTGGAATTATTATATGTATCATGTGCTTGCCAACGTAGGTGGAATATACCTTGAGAATACTACTGTGGGCGATGGTGTGAAGACTTTCACGCATGTCGAGAAGGAAAAGCAACGCCGCGCTGTAAAATTCTTGATTGAAAATGCGTTCAGTGAGCAAAAATGGCTATTCGGATCGGAGGTACAAGACTATACGTTCCTTAACCGCAACACGCAAAATGGGTTGGTGGAGTATGCGCCGTCGCAGGTGTTCAAGAATGCGCAAGCCTATTTGTTTTTCGACCTGTTGTATAATGATCGATTGTTGCGAATGATTGAAAATGAGAACCGGAATGGCAAGGAGGCCTATACTGCTGTAGAGTTGCTTGATGACTTGCATCGTAGCATATTTGCCGTGACCATGAGGGGTGGTAAGCCTAATGTGTGTGAACGAAACACGCAAAAGTTGTTTGTCGATGCCTTGATAACTGCCGCGTCGGCATCGGAAGGTATAAAACTCAATCGCTCGCTTTGGACTGAGCCGCAGATATTAAATCCCGATGAATGTGTTGTTTGTCCTTATCACGCAGCCGAATCGGAACGTGCCGGCGCACGTCGTGAACTGAGCTTTTATGGCTCGTTGGTTGCACGCACGAGCGATGCAATATCGGTTAAGCGCGGTGAATTGTTGCGTATAAAGGACTTGTTGACGAACCGTTCGGCAACGTCAGACGTGGCCACGCGCTACCATTACAAAGATTTGATATTGCGCATAAACAATGCCCTTGAAATCAAGTAGTTTCAATTAAGCATGAATAAGCCGCCATGATTTGGCGGCTACAATTGTATCATTGGTTGATAAGCTTGGCGATGTTTGAAATCGCTGAGTGGGCAGTTTGGTCGGCACGGCAGGGAACTATGGTGACGTATCCACGTTGCAGCCAGTATAAGTCTTGTGTGTCGTCATCAGGGTCAGTTGGAGCATATTTGCCAGTGAGCCAGTAATAGGCCTCACCGTGCGGGTCGATTCGGCTTTCATATTCTTCGACCCATCGCCCAGTGGCAGCCGATGCTACTTTTGTGCCATTGATATGCTCGCACTTGGGAATGTTGACGTTGTAGCACACATCGGTTGGTAATTTCCCCGCCACGGCAAGTTCTATCATCTGCCTTATTATAGGTTCGCATGGAGTGAAGTCGGCATTGGACGTATAGTCGCCATACGAGAACCCGATGCTGGGAATGTTGAGGAACGACCCTTCAAATACCACACCCATTGTGCCTGAATAGATTGCACTGTTGCCCGAGTTGTAACCGTGGTTTATACCCGAAAGTACGATGTCGGGGGTGCGTGGCATCAATTTGTTGACGGCAAGTTTGATGCAGTCGGCGGGAGTTCCGCTGACGTGGTAGAATGTCATGTGTCCACCCTCGCAGTCGTTTGCGACGAGTTTCGCGCGCAAAGGTATTTCAACGGTAAGTGCCGATGATTTTCCCGACTGGTGGGTACTGGGTGCGGCAATGAAAATGTCGCCATATTGCCGAGCAATTTCGGCAAGGTATTTAAGTCCGCCCGCTTGATATCCATCGTCATTGCTGATGAATATCAGCGGGCGTTTGTTTTCTTCCATATTTTAGCTGATAGTTTTTATTTTATTGGGATAAGGAGTGTCTGTCCAGCGCGTATTTTGCTGCCGCGTATTCCGTTTGTACGGCGTATATCGGCAACTGTCACACCGCGGTATAGCATGGCTATTCCCGAAAGTGTTTCGCCCGATTTCACTTTGTGCTTGCGGGTCGCTTGCTTTTTGGTGGCCTTGGTTGACGTTTTCTTTTTAGCCTTGGTGGTGTTTTGTGCCACTTGTGTGTCGTTGTCTTTTACTCTGACACGCTGGTATGTGCTTATTTTCAGCAATTGGCCTCGTTGTATCCCATCGCCGCGTAATCCATTTGCACGTTTGATGCTGCTCACGGTCACGCCATATTTGCGGGCAATGACCGAGAGTGACTCGCCTCGGCGCACTTTGTGGTATTTCGTGACAAGCTTGCGTTCGTATGAGCCACTGCCCGATACTTTGTCGTAGTCAACAGGTGTGGCGGTTCCGCGCAAGGCATATTTGTTGCTGTCGTAGGCAAGGATGCTATCCTCGCTCATGATGTAGCTGAAGACCTGCTGTGAAGGTAATATGAGCTTGTAGGAGTGTACGTTGCCCGGAATGATATCTTTGCGGTATTGCGGGTTCAATGCGCGTATTTCATCGACAGGCATGTTGAGTATTGCCGAAATCTGATTGAAGTGGACACGCTGGTTGATGCTGATTGTGTCGGTGATGAGCGGTTTCTTGGCAAGGCTTGGGCTGATGCCGTGGCACTTGAAGTAGGTCATCACATAATTGGCTGCGATGAAAGCAGGTACGTATCCGCGAGTTTCACGAGGCAAGTAATAATAAATTTCCCAGAAATCTTTTTTCCCCGAGTCGCCACTGTCGGCACTGGCACGGCGCAGGGCCTTGTTGACGTTGCCAGGGCCGCAGTTGTATGCTGCTATGGCCAGTGACCAGTCGCCGTATATGTCGTGAAGTTCCTTGAGATATCGGGCAGCCATTTCGGAAGAACGGTAGGGGTCGCGGCGTTCATCTACGAGCGAGTTGACTTCAAGCCCCAGACCTTTGGCGGTGCCTATCATGAACTGCCAAAGCCCGGTGGCACCTGCACGTGACACAGCCACTGGATTGAGTGCCGACTCGATTATCGGCAGGTATTTCAATTCGAGTGGCAGCCCCTCTTTTTCAAGAGCTTGTTCAAAGATTGGCATGTAGTACATGCTCATTCCCAGCATCGTTTCCACGAGCTCCCGCTTGCGCGAGATGTACATTTCGATGTAATTGTGTACGATTTGGTTGTAAGGCATCTCGATTTCGGTAGGCATGGCTTTCAACCGCTCGATGAATACATCGTCGCTGGTGTTGTCGGTGAATGTCGATTCGCTTATTTCGGTATCGAGTGCGATATAGTTGCGCAAGTACCAATTTTCACGCATGGCCCGCGTGTCGGTTTCAAAACTTTCGGGATAAACGATAGCTGTGTCCGAGATAGTTTCCTTGATTGTCAATATGGTGGGTGTCGGGGCGGCAAATGCTATCCATGCAGTCCCGAGTGCGATAATCGATGTTAACAATGCTCGTGGTTTCATAATTTGTAGTATGTCGTATGGTTTTAGTTTTATAATTTCCAGTAATGTGTATGCGAGGCAAATCGCAAGGCAGCATGTCACGCATTGTGTCGTGCTGAACCGTTCAAAATTCAAAACATAACGACCCCCCGATTGCCGGCCAGCGGTTTGCAGGGCCGTTGTCGAGTAGGGTGGGGCGGAATTTCACGTTCATTGACAAGTTGGGCGAAACGTTGAAGTTGGCCAGCGACGCATCGACATAAGCATCAATGATACATATCACATATACGCCCACCATGAGGATTATGCACAAGTCGCGGTAACGGCGGTAGTAGTTACGCCTTGATTGCAATGTGCTTTCAAGCCACTCCATGTCGAGGTCGGCTTCGGTGACTGTCGAGGCGTAGAAATCCATGTAGCTGTTGGTGTTGGGATCATCGTCGGTAATGTCGCGGTAGGCTTGTGCGTAGTCTTGGAGCATTTGGTTGTTCCACGATGTGGCATAGGCCAGCCCGGCATATCCACCCACAATGATAGGCAACTTCCAATAGCGGCGGTTGTAGATTTGCCCTAAGCCAGGAAACAACACCGATAGCCACACGGCGCGTGTCGGGTCGGGGTTGAACTCCCGAATTTTGCCATACGTTACACGGTCGATAGAGTCTTGCCTTATCGAGTCGTTTACGTGCCTTATGCGCTCGGCAAGCAAGGCTTCGGCTATGCTGTCGGCCTGTGACACCATAACGGTGTCGGCCGAAAGGTCGGCGATGCTGATGCTGTCGGAAGCCACGGCTTCGCCACTCTCGTCGAGCGTGATGTGAACACGGTCGCCCGGCAACTTTGATGGTATGTCGCGCGGTATCTCGGGCAGCGAGTCGGCATCAAGCACCTGTTGCTGTGGCGCGGCGTTCATCTGTGCCAGCAATCGGGCATCGGCTATGGCTTGGAAAGGTGTAATGAAAGCTATGCACAACACAGCGGCTATGCACTTGCACAATCTCTCCCTTGACCTAAAAACAAAATCCACGTTCTACAGTTGCTCTGTGATTTGCTACTTGCAAAATTACTGCAAATTTTGCAAATCTTCGGCTTTTAATTTATCAAAGATGCTAATTAACCTTTCAAGTTCTTCTTCGTTTTGGAACGGGAATGTGATTTTCCCTTTTCCTGCGGCATCGCAACTGAACTTTACGGGAGTGTGGAACGTTGCCGAAAGATGCTTCTTAAGAATGTCGTAATCCCTGGTTGTGAGGTGGTTGGCCGATTGCTGCGTTTCGGCAGTTTCGACTTCGCTCTTTTCGTTATATTGTTTTGCAAGGGCCTCGACCTGTCGCACCGATAAACCTTTTTTAAGAATCTCGTTATATAGTTTTAACTGCATTGATGGCTTTTCCACTGCAAGCAGGGCGCGTGCATGCCCCATGTCGATGAGCTTGTCGCGCAATCCCAATTGGACTTCGGCAGGCAACTTGAGCAACCGCAGGAAATTGGCTATTGTTGCCCGCTTCTTGCCTATGCGTTCGCTCAAACGTTCCTGTGTGAGGCTGTATTGGTCGATTAATTTCTTGAAAGTCAATGCGATTTCTATGGCATTGAGGTCTTCGCGTTGGATATTCTCGATGAGGGCCATCTCGGTCATTTCCGAGTCGTTGGCTGTGCGCACATAGGCTGGCACAGAATCAAGCCCAGCAATTTTTGCGGCCCTGAAACGGCGTTCTCCCGAGATAATCTGGTAGCTGTCGCCGCCAGTGCTGCGCAATGTCAATGGTTGTATGATGCCAATCTCCCGGATTGATGCGGCGAGTTCTTCGAGCGACTCTTCGTCGAAAGTGCTGCGAGGTTGTTCGGGATTTGGAGAAATCTGCGAGATAGGTATTTCGTTGATGGCCGATGAGCCGCTCGTCTGGATGTCGTCCATCGAGATGAGCGAGTCAAGGCCGCGGCCTAATGCTGTGCGTTTGTTGGTCATTTGTTTCCCTCCTTGATTGAGTGTTATGCCGACTGGCGAGTGTGGGGTTTCGAGATAAGTTCTTGGGCAAGTTGCAAGTGACTTGTCGCTCCGCGGCTTTCGGCATCATATAATATGGCGGGCAGCCCATGGCTTGGGGCTTCGCTAAGCCTGATGTTGCGCGGAATGACGGTGTTGAATACCATCTCGCCGAAGTGGTTTTTCAATTCCTCGTAAATCTGGTTGGCAAGGCGCAAGCGGGCATCATACATCGTTAGCAGGAAGCCTTCGATGGCCAGTGCAGGATTGAGCTTCGACTTGATGATGCGAATGGTGTTGAGCAGCTTGCTGATGCCCTCAAGTGCGAAATACTCGGCTTGCACGGGAATTATCACCGAGTCGGCTGCAGTGAGTGCATTTACAGTTATCAAGCCGAGTGATGGGCTGCAATCGATGAGAATGAAGTCATAGTTGCTCTTGATTGGAGCCAACATGTTGCGCATCACTTTTTCTCGGTTGGGTTTGTTGATAAGTTCCAATTCGGCACCCACCAAGTCGATGCGCGAGCCAACTAATTCGAGGCCGTCGATGCAAGTTTTTACTTGAGTCCCGTTGATGGGGTAGTCGTCCACAAGGCATTCATAGATTGAAGAGTTCATCGACTTTGGGTCGATACCAAGCCCCGAAGTGGCATTGGCTTGTGGGTCTGCGTCGATGATAAGCACTTTTTTCCCTTGTATGGCGAGCGACGAGGCCAGGTTGATAGCGGTAGTGGTCTTGCCCACGCCACCTTTTTGGTTGGCAATAGAAATAATTTTACCCATATCTGAAATATTTTCTTGGTGCAAAGGAATTACATTTTGCGCATATAGCATTGTATTTCAGTAGAAAAATTGCAAAATTGTTGATAAGTGGCACTTTTTGTTAATAACTGCCCCCTCCTATCCCCCCATGCTGATAAGTAGATGTAGTTTTGAGTTATTTATTAATAAGCCTGCTTCTTGATGTGTTTTATGTAGTGTTCTTTCGTCATATAATTGTTGCAGCCTGTTTTGTCGTGTTTGTAATTGGTGCAACCTAAGAAAGGTTCTCTATTGCCTTCTTTTACAATTAAGTATCCGTTTTGGCATGAATTGCATTTCAAGATTTGTAGTTCACCACCACGTAGGTCGTTTGTCATGAAATCACATATTTCTGGTTCGTTGGAACAAATCCAAAGACGTAACCCGTATGCTTCTTTATAGCGGAATTGTAGAGGATAACCACAAATGGGGCAATATTTTATTTTTGATGGAGATTCTACTTTTTCATCTAATTTTCCACGTAATATTATATTAGGGTAATCATTTATGATTTCTCTAACAAAAATAGATGGTCGTTGTTGAGGAGTAACTATGTAAACACGATTTTTTGTTCGTGTAAGAGCGACATAAAATAACCTGCGCTCCTCGGCATAAGCAATAGTCGCATCATTTTTGGTAACGAATTTTAAAACAGGATCGTCTTGCACTTGTGAAGGAAATCCATAAACTGAGTCAACAGCATTTATTATAATTACATTGTCATATCCAAGCCCCTTGGCTCGGTGAACGGTCATAAATTCCATTTCAATGTCTGCGAATGTCTTCGAACTTACATTCCCTGATTTTTCCCAATATATAAAATCTGCGGACTTTGTCAAGTTATAACCATCGAAGCCATATCTTCCAAGTAAAAGAATCGAGGATTTTGGATTTTCTGAAAGGATTTCTTTCATGATTTTTTCCACAGTTTCGCCTAAAAGATAGAATTTTCCTCCTTTCCCCTCATATTTTTTTCGGTCAACGTCTTCAGTGTATGTTTGAATGATGACTGGATTGCTAATATGTTTTGGGGATATTAATGCTTTGTGTATTTGTGAAGTGTTTTTTTGTATAAAACCTCCAGCAATGTCTATTATCTCTTGTGCATTGCGATATGTGCGTGTTATCCTCAATTCTAATCCATATCCAAAAGTTTCTTTAAAGTTGGTAAACAAAGTTATGTCAGAACCAGCATAAGCATATATTGATTGCCAGTCATCTCCTACGGCAATAATTTTGGCATTGCATAATAGACTTAATTCTTTGGTTAGATTGAAGCGTTGCCTCGATATATCTTGATATTCATCGACAATTATATATTTGAAATCTAATTTGTGCCCTCGTATTTTTTCTTCTTTAAGAATACGAGCAGAATTATTAATCATGTCTTCAAAATCTATGGCATTCTTTTCTTTCAATCGTTTGGCATACTCATGGTAACATTGTTCGCATATTGTTAAGAATAATTTGCTACGTTCGTTATCAGTCATATTCTGGAATCGATAAAAATCATCTAATGTATATCCATTGGTTTTGAAATTTTGGATAAACGTGCAAATTAGTTTTACCAATTTGGAGATATAATGGTTTTCTTCGGTGTTAATTATTTTTTCAAATATTTCTTGAGCAGAGCGAGGCCTAAGTTCAAATCCTTGTGCTTCAAGTTGCTCTTGTAGATGTGTAAGAAAACTACGACCGTCGTTATATGCCGAGAATGTATATATGAGTGTTGTTCCGTGTTTACGGTGTAATTTTACTTTGTCGTTGACTTCTTGTTTGTAATGTTCTAATTGTTTTTTTGTATATCGATTATTTTTCCCATCTTGTGTGATGCCAAAGTGCTCTATATATGCTATTTTATTATCTTGGTATATTGTAAAATCGGGGGTGTATAATTTGTATGAATTTTGTATGTTGTAGGGATATGGTTTTTCATAAGTATATTCTATCCCGTTTACATACAGGAAATTTGCAATTTGAACTTCTTGCATGGAACGCAAAGTTTCATAAACGATGCTTATGCATTTATTTGTGCGTTGGTCGATTATTTTTTCTGCATATTCAGAGATGTTTCCGCGTAATGTGGAAAAATCGGCTTTTGCTATATAATTAAAAAAATCGTTTAGGTCGTTTCCGTCATATGGAGCTTCAAAGTAACTGCCAAAAAATAAGATTAACTTTTCTACTAATTCGGGATTTTCGAGGATATTCCCTTTTAGGTAGTTGTTAATTACATTAAACAAGAAACCTTGGTCAACAATAGCTTTTCGCTCGTCATCTTGTCGGCGAATTATGGCATACCCAGTTTTGTGAAAAGTTGTAACTGGACATTTGATTTTTAGTGCATTGTTGATTTTGTCTTTAAGTTCTCCTACAGCTTTGTTGGTATAAGATATTACTAAGATTTGTTCTGGGTTAATATTAATTTTCTCTACGAGGTATTTAACTTTTGCTGCAATTGTAGTAGTCTTACCTGCTCCAGCTCCAGCGATTACGAGAGTGTAATCTTCATCTGATAGTACTACACGGCGTTGTTCATCGTCCAGTAGAATATTTGGATCTACATTGTGAAGTATGTTGTCAAGATATGTTTTGTCTGCTGTAAGATGCTTGTTGATAAAAGCTTCGTTATGTGCGGTTATTATTTTTTGTTCATTTTTATTTTTTATGTCTGCGTATGTTGATAAAAATGTTTCTGCTTGTTCTTGTGTAATTCCTTTGGTTTTACAGAAATATGTTAAAGTTCCAGATTTAAATAGTGTGTATAGTTGATCATATAATTCAGAAAAAGCCTGTATGATTTGTAGGCAGTCACTGTGGGCAATAAATTTGTCTTTTGACAATAATTCATTTATTTGGCATTCAAATGATGCCAAATCGGTAGCTTCTTTAGAAATTGCCTTTTTTTGAGTAAAAATTTTAAATTTGAAAAATTTGTCAAATATAGACATATCTATAGCAATTTACTATTTTAATGCTGTAATTTTCAAAATTACTATGAAGTTGCGTAATGGAAATTTTATTTGGTATAATTTAAAAACTGTTTTGATTTTTTTGCTGTTATACGCATGAATAAAGTTGTTTTAATCCCCAGATGGTCATTAGACCACAAAAAGTGATTATTAAACCCAAATTATTAGTGGTGCGATAAAAATCAATCCGCTATTATTAAACTATTAATATATAATCAATTACAGTCGTTCTTTGATTTTTTGATTTGAAAATGATTTATTAGTCCTGTTGTTCTGCAAAAGCATCAGGATTATGAATCAAGGTAAGTTTGTATTTTCCCAAGTCATGGATTTTATCCCGCGTTACCAGTTCGATAAGATAGTAAAGCGGTACAAAGGTGATTGGCACACCAAGAACCTGAACAGCTATAACCATCTCCTGCATTTGCTTTTCGGGCAGCTGACGGGGTGCGATTCGCTCAGGGACATCTGCCTGTGCCTTGAGGCCCATTCCAGGATGCTCTATCATCTAGGCTTCCGTAAGAGCGTGAGCCATACATCCTTGTCCCGTGCCAACGAGAACAGGGATTACCGCATTTTCGAGGGCTTGGGATGCTTGCTCATGGAACAGGTAAGGACCTTGTACTCAAATACCAAGCTGTCCGACATAACTATGGACAACGTGATTTATGCCTTGGATTCCACGACCATATCGACCAGCATAAAGCTCGCGGCATGGGCTTTGGGGAAATACGGCAAGGGCGCGATCAAGATGCATACGCTGCTCGACCTGAGATGAAGCATACCTGCCAATATCCACATCACGGACGGCAAATGGCATGACAGCAACGAGCTTGACCGGCTCTCTCCTGAACCATATGCGTTTTATGTCATGGATAAGGCGTATGTGGATTTCAAGGCCCTCTTCATGTTTCATCAGGCCAAGTCGTTCTGGGTATCCCGACCCAATGGGAACATGAGATTCGCCACCATCAAACAGATGGAAATCACGGATTCGAAATCACGAATATTGGAGGACTCGCATATCAGGCTTACCGGCTACAAGTCAAGTAGGCTTTATCCCGACAATATGCGTTTTATACGCGTGTACGACTCGGATAATGACGATATTATAGACCTTATATCCAACAACTTCGAGGTCGGTGCCACGGAAATATCCGCCCTGTACCGCCACCGATGGGACATAGAGGTCTACTTCAAGTGGATAAAGCAGAACATCACCGTGAAAGCCCTTTGGGGGTATTCGGAAAACGCGGTCAAAGTACACCTCTGGGCAGCGATTATAGCCTACCTTACGGTGGCAAGAATAAAAGCCGATTACAAAAGCCCTTATTCAATCACCGAGGTGGCAACTTTGATCCGTATCTCCGCCATGGAAAGGACTGACCTGCGAACCTTGATAACCAAACAGGACGATTCAATCATTTCAAACCAAAATGTCAAAGAACGCACTTTATTTGATGACATTTAAACCTGTGCGATTTTATCGCACCAGTAATAAACCCAAATCAGTCATTAGAAACACAGATAATTTGCCACGGAGAGGCAAAACTATGCTTAACTGGCTGGTGGAGTGAACGATAGTGAACGAAACCAGCGGAAAGACTGATATATACACTAAGCGGCTTCGGAGATGCCGTACTTTGTAACCACCCGAGTGCGTCATCCCTGAAGACGTTGCGCAAGAGGGGGGACGCTACCGCAGGTTAGTTCGCTATCGCTCACTCCACTCGCGGGTGCAGCCTCTCCGAGGCATGAAACTGCATTAACAAATAGAACCACAATATCGCTACAACGTTCTGCCGCTATGATTACCTAATAATCGATTTGGGTTAAAGGCTTTTTATACAGATTGGGGTTATAAACAAAGATGGTGTGCTGCTTTGGTTGCGGCACACCATCTTGTTGGGTGGGATATGGCGGGAATTACTTCACTGTGGTGATTGAGCCTGAAGAGTGAGCGGTGATTTGTGGCGCATATTGGCTTTGGATAGTGGCTATGCCCATATTGTAGCTACCTGTGGAGGTGATTGTCATTTCGTAGGTAATGACGTGTGTGCCTTTGGGCAGGTAGTTGAAGAAGAGTTTTGTGGCACTATCTTTTATCTCAAGGTAATATCCCAGTCCATCGGCGAAACGATAGCCCGAAAGTTGGTCGGTCGGTTCGCAGCATGCTGCACGTTCGTCGTTGATTGTGACAAACTGCAAGTCGCGAGCATTCTTTATGACGAGTTTTACAATGACTTTGTCGCCGACTGCAAGTGAAGCTTTGCTGTCGAGCTGGTCGCCATCGAAACGGCATAGTTGTTTCTCGATTGAAAGGTCATCGATTTTGGCCGCCTTGATGCCGTCCATTTTTGCGCTGTACTGGAAGTAAACGGCACCCCAGGCTGGCGATGCTGCATTACGGCGGTCAATGTACAGGTCGAGTTTCCCATCGGCGGGTTCGATAGACTTGCGGAAATATCCTGTGAGCATGTCGGTTGGATCGTATTCCATCGGTTTGCCGTTAAGTGTTATGTCGGGGTCGGCTTGTGTGTCGAGCCATTGGCTGCCAGTTGACAATATTGCATATACGGCATCGGCAGCGAGGCTTGAATTGCCCCAGTCGGTCGATTGTTTTTGCAGCAACAGCCATTGGCGTATGGAATCGATGGTTTCGGTGTCGCTGGCGCATATTTCGCCAAATGCTTGCAGCAGGGTGGCTGTGACTGCTACACGCCCGGCATTGCGGTCGCTGCCATTCTTGAAGTTGTCCCAATACAACCCGTTGTGGCTGGGTATGGCGTATTGGAGTACTGATTCCATTATTTTGCTGGCTGTCTTTTTTTCGCCGTTGCGGAAGAGTGTCATTGCGCACCAAGCCTTGTCGCTGAGCCCTGTTGCTGCGTCCCATCGAGATTTCATGCACTTGAGAGTGGCTTTGAATACATTTTGTGCATTGCCAGTGAAATCAATGCTGGGGAACAATGAACGCACGTAGGCGTAGCCATAGAAGCTCGACAAATCTGATTTGTCCTTAAGGCGAGAATAATCTTCGGTGGCACAGAAGTCGAGGTAAGCAACAGCTTTTGCTGTCATGGCGTTGATGTCGATATTATCAGTCATGAAGCCAAGGTGCTGCACTTCACCTATCAGTTGCAGCACTTGCATGGTGACGTATTGTGAAGATGTGCAACCGCTATAGCGGAACCATGTCCAACCGCCATCGCCCATTTGCAATTCGCGCAACTTGGTGATTATTTCCTGCATTTCGGCAGACACTGCTGTTGAATCGAACAGCATACCTATTGATTGCATACGTGCCGTCTGTCGCTCGGCCTCGTTAAGCCACGGCGAAGCGAGCAAAGTCCCGATTTTCAGGTCGCCATTCTTGGCAAGATTGGAAACGAGAGTTGAGTCGCTTTCGTTTGCCAGCCATTGGTCGATGGCTGGCTGTATCTGCGGGTTGCCGTTGGCAATGCCTTGTGCTACGGCTATGGCATAAATGGAGTGTGCCAGCCCGCTGGCAGTGGTGTAGTCGTCTTGCATGATTGATGGCAGTGCTGTCACGCAGTACCACACTGGATTGTTGCAGAACTCAAGCACGATGCGCCCGCCCAGTTGTTCCTTGTCGTCGGTTGACAACTCGTAGGTCATGTTGTCGTACAAATAAAATGGCGATGTTTCGATTACTGGCGATGCAGATGGCAAAATTGGCAACAAGTGTTGCTCGCCGTCGCCAAACTCGGCAGTGGCAGCTTTCACGCGGTATCCCACGAGTGAGATGTCGGCAGGTACTGTCCACTGGATATCGAGTGCAGTTGAGCCTTTGGCTTCGAGTGTGGCAGAGAATTGTTGTGACATGAAAATGTCGCCGGTTGCAATGTCGAATAGTTCAACTACGGCAGTGCAAGATTGGGCAGAGTCGGTGGCGTTCATGAGCATTGATGACAGGGTTGCAGCGTCGCCGTTGCGCACGAAGCGTGGCAACGATGCCCGCACCATTATGGGCTTGCGTGTGACAACCTCGCGCACTATTGATGCTGTGTGCAAGTCGTGGGTGTAGGCAATAGCCTTGAAGAGCCACGTGGTGTTGAACAGCGGCGATTGGAATGTCACCGACACGTTGCCCTCGTCGTCGGTCATGAGCGATGGCCGCCACAGCGCGTTTTGCACATTGGCAGTGCGCAACTGCACGTTGTCAAGAGCCGTGTCGCCGCCATCAGCATGGTTTTCGACAACGACCACTTGCTGTAGCTCATCGGTCGATGCTACTTCTTCGGCCATGGCGAAGACTTCGTTTGTCGTAATTCCGCCGGCATCGAGTTGAGGAGCTGCTTTGGTCGCCATCAGTCGGCTGCTTGCCGCCCCCCTAATGTAGATGCGTCCGGCATAGTTGCGCCCATAGAAGTCAAGGTCGGGTAGCTGAGTACCAGTCGTTTTTTCGTATTTGGGACTGATGTTTGTGTAAATACCGATTGGGAAGATGTAAGGTGTGTTGTACCCGAACAGCATCCCTTGCCTGTATGTGGGGGCGAAGTTCCACTCGTGCGCGGCTATCATGTCGAGAGCTTTGTCATACATATCACAAATTAAGGCACCGTGGCGCAGTTGCCCGTCTTGGTTGACGAGTTTGAATGTCCACGTTTCGGGCATTCCGGGAGTCAAGTTGTCGCGGAATGCGATGGGCATGATGCGCAATGTGTCGCGGTGCATCACCGACTCGAAGCGATGGTTCCATGTGTATGCAACCTTGTTGTTGATGGTGATGAACGTGATGTCGATGTATTCGTCTTCGGCTTGTGGTATGTCGATGGTGAAGCGGTGCATACCCTTGCCATATTTCAGCCACGATTCTTTCACGATGCCTTTGGCCGAGGCGGCGATGCAATAGATGTGGGCGGTGTCGCAGGAGTTACCTATCAGCATTGAAGCCTCGTTGCTGTCGCTTATCGATAGCTGTCCGTCGGGAATCCACAGTGGCGATGCGATGGGAGGCACGTTGTCGGTCTGGCGGTATATGATGATTTCGGTTTCGAGCGGTTGTGTGGCTGTGTCGCCGTCGATAGTCACTTTCAGGTCGTATTGTCCCGATGGGAGCGAGCTGAAGTCGATTACGGGCTTGGTCGAGGTGAATTGCCCATTTGCCGTGGCTTTTCCTGTCAGGGCATAGTTGCATGTGAGCAATGTGTCGGCTGCATTCGAGCTGCGGACGTTGATGGGTAATCGTGTCGAGCCGTTGCTGACCTCGAATGTGTAATTGCCACCAGTCATTTCGATGGTGCGTGTGTTTCCGAGCCAGAAGAGTTTGGATGCCGATTGGGTTTCGCCAGCGACATCGGTGATTGCAGCTTCGATGCTGAATTGCACACGTTGTGGCAGGTCGTCGCTGTGTAGCAGGCTGTCGGGAATGGTTATTGTAAATTGCCCATTGCTATCGGTCGTGGTTGTGAATTGGTCGATGTGTGTGGAATTGCTGCCTATGAAGCGATACCACCAGTTCCACGATTGGTAGCCGAGGTTGATGGCTACTTGCGCACCAGCCACTGGAATGCCCGTGAAATACTCGGCACGGCCAGTGAGCGTGATATCAGTGCCTTGGGCGTAACTATGCTGGTCGCCGTCGAACAGCACGGTGAACGTCGGTGCCTTGTATTCGCTTACGGGGAAGTTGGCAATGCCACTCGCATTGTGGCTGTCGATGGTGATGTTGAACCGTCCGTTCATGCGGTCGGTGGGAATGACAAAAGCCCCGCTCACGCGACCAAACTCGTCGGTGACAAGCGAGTCGGATGCCAATTCGTCGTAATTCGTGTCGTATAATGTGGCTGTGACTGGCAAGTTGCTTTCGATGCGCTTGCCGTTACGGTCGATATTGTAGCAGATGGCGACGAAGCGCACTGTGTCGCCCGGGTGGTACACTCCGAGGTCGGTGAGTACCTCGATGTTGGCGGGTTCGGGTTCATAAAGGTTGAATTCGCTCACGTAGGCGGGCATTCCATAGCGGTCGTTGCCCTTGGCAGGAGCGACACGTTCTTGCAGTCGGCTGTCGCCATGCTTTATCAGGGCGTAACCGTCGGCATTGGTGCGGTTGGCGGCAATGCGGCTTGTTTGCGCTATGTCGTTGCGCGTAACGCGGTTGATGTACACGCCTTCTATCGGCTCGCCAGTGACAGTGTTCACGGCGAATACTTTCACGCCGTTGCTGCTCTTGGTGTGAAACAGCGATATGTCGCTCACGCGGAACTCTTGTGGGTAAATGTTGGCTGGGGCGGCGAGTATGCCGTCATAGTCGGGGACGACGATGTAACGCCCGTAAGGCAGCGGCTTCATCGTTACTGCCGTTGTGTCGGCAAACGGTGTTTCGCCCTCCATAGTAGCGATGGTTTCGGCCACGAGTTGCAGCGACGAGCGGTTGGCGACGAGCTTGCTGTTTACGTTGGCATTGTCGGGCACTTGGTACACGAGTATGCGGCACGAATTGACATTGCGGCTCTCGACCTTGACAGTAACAGTGTCGGCCGATGTGAAAGTGCTGCTGTAATGCAGTTGCACTTGCTTTTGCGACAGTCGGGCAATGTAGTTGCGGGCATCGGGTGCGAAAGGCGAGCCGGGAAATTGTTGCAGGTACTCGTTGAGCAAGCTGTAACGTTGCTTGTCGTCATCGATGAGGTTGAGGTAGGTTTCAAGCGCAGGGTAGCAAAACTCGTCGTTTTTGTATTCTTCGTAGAGCGACCGTGACGTTTCCCTTATTTCTTGCGGCTTACCATTGCTGATGCGTTCGAGCGATGCTGCGATATAGGGCGCGGCATTTCCGCTGTGCCTGTCGATGAGCATTTGCAAGGCATCATGCTCAAGTTGCTTGGCTCGCTTGGTGGCGTTGCTGCGTGCCGAAGTGCCGCGGTAAGCAATCACTTGGTCTAACAGGTCGATTCCGCGGTACGTCACCATGTCGAGCATCGTTGGGTAAATTGCGGCCGACAGCTTGTCGGTTTCGACATACTCATCGATAGGCGTGTTCCACAGTGCATTGCTGTAGGAGAGCGACTGTGTGAGGCTCTCGGTGATAGCTGTGATGAAGTCGTCTTTGCACCACTCGCTCATGTCGGCGGCACTCGTGCCGTCAGTGGGTTTGCGCTGCGAGATGGCGTAGGCGTTGTTTGAAAAATACGAGCTATACACCACGGCTTTCAAGTAGTGCATTGTGGCAATGGCAGCCGAGTCGGTTTCTAAGGCTGCCACGCTATCGATTTTTTGCAATATGCCAGGTATGTTGTCGCTCGAAATTTGGGCTTCGGCGATTGTGCTTTGTATGAGGTATTTTATTACGTCGGCATGGTTGCCTTTTTTCAAAGCTTTGTTGAGTGATTTGTTGGCGTCTTTTATCACGGTTTGTGGATAATTGAAATTAGGCACGCCATCGTCGGCTGCGACTTTGAATACCGAAGTCGCGACGAGTAGCAATGCCATGATTGTGTTGATTGCTAAAATTCTCATGTTTCAATAATAAATTTATGTTTGACTTATCCATTAGAGGCTACATAGTGCATGTAGTTTAAATTCTGTAGAGTGAAAAAAACAAAAAAACGGTTTTGCCTTAAAACGATACACTCCCATGGGCTGCCTTGCGTGAAGATGCAGCTCTGGGAGATGTAATCGGTGTAGGAGAGTGGATAGGAAAAAAGTTAGTTAAGTGTGTATGTTTGAAGCTGGTAATTATTGCGAATTAAGTTCACGGCTGCGATTGTAGTGCCGCAATAAGTCGGAAGCAAAGTGCGTTTCGGCACGTTTGAGCAGAAACAACTGTTTGTTGCTCAAAATCTTGGCGAATTGCGGATAATATTCCTTCTCGATTTCGGCTTCAAGCACTTTCACGTCGGACAGTGCTTGGGCGGCTTGCTTGAAATCTTCATCGGTAGCATCGTCGAAGTTGTCAGATACTTGCATTTCGCGTTGGCGAGCTTCAAGGTTGACCATGAATACCTTGTTTTCCATTTCCTGATATAACGGGAAAAACATCTCGGCTTGTTCGGGTGTCATTTGCGCCTCGCGTTCAAGCATCTGGTATTTATAGTCTTTAACGTCGTTGAGCCACTTTCGGCGGTTTCCGTCATTACTTACCGAGTCGGCATTTTCTTGTGCAAACGCACTTGCCAACGGCAGGATTATCAATGCAATAATCAAAGTAAAGATGTTGCGGTTCATGTGCTGTGTGGTTTATTTCGTTGTTTCGCTTTGTTCAAGTACAGCTTCTGATGCATTCTCGTCGATCGGCGGAATCGAGTCTTGCTTGCCATACATCAGTATGTCGTATTCCGATATATCGCCGCTCATCAGCAGGTAGTCTATTCCGGCTTCGTTTTCAAAGCCCGCCAGAATTTCGGGGTTGTACATTCCTGGTTCTTGCCTTCCCCAACCATCGAAAATTTTCATCATCAGCCAAATGCCAACAAACATGGCGGCCATGTACACGAATGGCCTTATACGCTGCCACCGTGTGACTGGTTCAATGGGTGTAAGCGTTGGTTTGGGCAAATCCTTTGCTACCCGTTCGGCAAAATCATCGAAATATCCCTCGGGCACTTTGAATCCCGCATCTTTGCCAATTTTTGATAATATGTCTGCTTTTTCTTTACTCATTGCGATGATTTGACTGTTAAAATTGGAAAAGGTTTAATCATTATCGGAAAAAAATTGCTCGATTTTTTTCAATGCGTGGTGGTAGGACGATTTTAACGCGCCTACCGATGTGCCAAGTATTTCGCTCATGTCTTCATAACGCATGTCGTCGAAGTAGCGCATGTTGAACACGAGTCGTTGCTTCTCTGGTAGTGTGTTGATGGCTTGTTGCAGCTTCAGTTGCAACTCGTTGCCGTCAAAGTTGGGGTCGGCAGCAAGGTCATTGACAAGGAATGCGTCGTCGCTGTCAATCGACACCTCGTTGCGCGCCCTTTCTCGTGCGATGTAGGTGAGGGTTTCGTTGACGGCGATTTTGTAGAGCCATGTGGAGAGGCGAGCATCACCACGGAAGTGGTCGATACTGCTCCATGCTTTTATGAAAGTGTTTTGTAACAGGTCGTTGGTGGCATCATGGTCGATGACCATGCGCCTAATCTGCCAATATAATGGGCGGCTGAAGTAGCGCATGACTTCAGTAAAGGCTTGCTTGCACGTTTCCTCGTTGTGGAGCCGCGCAATGAAATCCCCATCGTTAAATCTGTCTTCCGATGCCATTCTATTGTATTTGAGTCGCTAATTTAGCGCAAATATTCCAATTGACAACCAACGAAGCCAATTACTTTCCGTAAAAATTTATAAATTTCTGTGAAACGCGCCGTCGTTTGGGCATGAGTTGTCCCTGGAAAACTCAAGGGTGCGCGTGGTCATTGTTGTTTCATCAATTTCACCACGCGGCGGCGTATCGTGCATATTGTTGTGGCGGTTATGCACCCAATGATGGCTATTGCTACCACGATGGGGACAATGAAGCTGCCACCGTCGATGCCCATTGCCGATAGCAGTGGCAGGTAGAGGTGGCGGCATACGAGCATCACGGCACAGGCAACTACCAGCACTGCGCCATTGGCTGCAACTACCATTTTCACGTATGGCGCAGACACTTGTGCCGGACTGTAGCCCAGCATTAGCAGGTCTTGCAGTTTGCGCGAATTTTTCTGTAGCAATAAACTGATGCTCAATATCAGCACGAAGAATGCCAGCAGGCTGATAATTGCACCCACAGTGATGATGATACCCGTCAGAAGCCGCAGCATGTAGCTGGCTTTGCCGCTGTCGGCCTTGTCGCCGGCAATTTCATAGCCGTGAGCTGCGGTGTATTCATTAATGGCCTTGTCGCCAGGGCTGCTCACTTCCACGATGAGCCGCGATGGCTGTCGGTTTTCGCCAGTGCCGAACCGCTCATTGCTCCACTGCATGAATTGTTGTGGCACGATGATAGTGTTCAAGCGGTTGGAAAATCCCACGATGCGCCCTTCGACCGTTTCGCTGCGCCCATTGCCAGTGAGGGTGAGCTGTACTGGTACCATGCCAACCATCCCTTCGCTGATTTTGGGCATGTTGCGAGTGGCTGCGAAACCGAAGTTGTAGAGCGACAGGTAGTCGCGCGATACTATTACTGGAACTTTCCCCTCGGCAGGGTCGAAGCCCCAACCGTCGGGCAGCTCGTCGATAAATTCGTCGGGAACTGATTCGTAAAACAGGTATGTGCGCAATCCGCGGTTGCCGAACGTGAGCGAGCCGTAGATGCGGTATTGTGGCGTGGTGAACTGTCCCACTTTGCGCACCCATGGTTGCCGGGCAAGGTCGTCAAGTTCGGTATCGGAAAATTCTGCACTTGAGCCGAGCAGCGAACCTACGCTCGAAACAGTTTTCGTAAGGACGATGTAGTCGCGTCGCATAAAGCTGTCTTCGCTTGAAAACATCGGTTTTATGTCGATGTAGAATTGCAATGCAAGCAATACAATTACCAATCCGATTAGGCTTGCCACTGCGAATCCTGTCATTTGTCCTGCGCTCACATTTTTTCGTAGCAGCCGCCACGTGAGGTCGGTATTCTTGTCGTTCATAGCTTGTATCCTTTGTCAATGGTTATCATTACGTCGTTTCCCACCGATGTGGCGATAATCCCAGCACCTTGGCGGGCGGCTTCTTCGGCCACAAGGGTAGCCGCAAGGCGGTTGTTGGTTTCGTCGAGGTGGCTTACAGGCTCGTCGAGTAGTATAAAATCGAAAGGCTGGCACAAGGTGCGTATTATAGCTACTCGTTGCTGCTGTCCGATCGACAAGTGTGCCATTAATTGGTCTTTCTTTTCGGGAATGCCCAGCCGTTCAAACATCTGGGTGATATCATCCTTGCTGCGGTAACCAGTGAGGCGGTTTTTCAGTTCCACATTTTCCATCGCCGTCAGCTCGGGGAATAGTCGCATTTCTTGTGGCAAGTAGGCAAGATGTCGGCAACGCACTTCACACCACTGCGCAATGTTGAGCGAGGTGATGTCGGTGCTGCCGAATTTAATGCTGCCGCTGTAATCGTTGCGGTATCCGTATAGGTAGCTGCATAGTGACGATTTGCCAGTGCCGCTGTGTGCCGCTACAAGGTAGCGTTTGCCACGTTCGAATGTTATGTCGCGGCACCATACTTCGCTTTCTGCGCCGCCGCGCTGTGCAAACACTGCTGGCAGCACATCGTGCATCTCTATCTTGCTTATTTCCATAAGTGTGTGTTCATAATTGATTCGTAATATTGCAGCCGTCCGATTCGGGCTTGTCGGGCATGAATGAGATATTTGTGCCTGAACTTTTTACCGCATCAGTCGATGCATTTGCCTTGAGGGTTTACTGTTTCACCTTTGTAAGGCTCGATGTGTACATATACCATGGCACCGTGGTAGCGTTCTTTCAGACGGTATTCCACGGCCGATGCTATATCGTGGGCGGCAACTACAGTTATTTCGGGTTGCACCTTGATGTGCATGTCGATTATGCAGCGGTTGCCATTTTTGCGTGTGCGCAAGTGGTGGAAGGCCATGACACCAGGCACTTGGCGTATTTCGTTCTCGATGGAATGTATTTCGTCGTCGGGAAGCGACACTTCGAGCAGTTCACGCACCGATGGCATCAGCAACCGCCATGCCACGATGGCAATGAACACGCTCACAGCCATTGCAGCCAGAGGGTCGAGTATGCGCCATTGGGGGGCAAGGAACATGGCACCAGCGATACCTATGAGCGCGGCAACACTGGAGAATGCGTCACTGCGGTGGTGCCAAGCATTGGCAACGAGTGCCATGCTTTTCACAGCGTCACCCACATGGGCGGTGTAACGGTAAAGGATTTCCTTGGTGACTATTGACACTGCCGCCATGACCAGGGCAATATAGGATGGGGCTTCGATTTCTTCGCCGCTGAGCGAGCGCAATACATTCTCGCCACTGCTCCAGAACAGCCCTATTGCCACAACCATCAACACCACGGCAATAATCATGGTGGCAAATGTTTCAAACTTGCCATGCCCATAATGGTAGCGATGGTCGATGCCACGGGCCGTAACGCCCACGAATGCAAGTACAACAATGTCGGTGGCAAAGTCTGATACCGAGTGTATGCCGTCGGCAATCATCGCGCCAGAGTTGCCTACAAAACCTGCCACAATTTTCAGTGCCGACAATACGGCATTTACAATGAGGCCAATCACAGTGCAACGCTTCACTTCATCGGCGCGTTTTAGCAATTCTTTTTTTTCGTCGAGTTCGTTTATTGCTGTCATTTTTCTGCGTATTCTAAAAATAATTTTGCAAAATTACTTATTTCAGCCAATCAAGATAGTTATTTAACAGTAATTGTCACACCGCATGGCATCAGAAGTATATAGAAGCAGAGCCGCCTATTGCAATGTATTGTGCTGCATGGTTGTCGCCCGGAACGTATGAACCGCTCAGGCCGTAGTCGCAAAACACGCGGAAACCGAATGCTTCGGCAGTCATTAGCGATGCCGAAACGCCTATTTCCATGGCGGCTGTTGATTGCCTACCTATTTTGCTGCTGGAGAGTTGGCATTCGCCATAGTAGGCATATCCTGCAACTGCCTTTGCACCAATGCGTAGCTGCGTGAACACAGGATATGAAAAGTATGCCCCTGCCAAGACACGTGCAGCATTCATGGGCTTTTGTGCAAGTGTGCCATCATGCTCGATTGGCATTACAGCCATTGTGGCACTGCCGCCTATACCCACGTATGGGTTGAAGAAGTATGCTCCTTGTATGCCGGCGTTGGCACCTATGGCAGTTTTCACTTTGCTGCCATCGGGCATGTGATAAGTGGTAAGTGGCAAGTTCATGGCAAGGTCGGTGGCGAGAAACGACGGATTGCGCCAGCGGTCGAGCGGGTCGGCATATACCCAGTCGCTCAATCCACGTTCGTTAAATATCATGTCGGCAAGGAAATAACCTATTTCGGTAGCTGCCACGCCGATGCCGGCACCTACCACGATGTCGCTCATCCAGTGGCGGTTGTGTATCATTCTACTTGCGGCCGTGGTCGTGGCTACGGTGTATGCTCCGAGGCTTATCCAAGGGCTGCGGCAGCCATATTCCTTGTGTAGCATAGTGGCGAGCATGTAGGATATGGCAGTATGTCCCGATGGGAATGAACGGTCGTCTTCGCCATCGGGTCGCACATCGCCCACTGTGCGTTTCAGCGACTCGGCAACGCCTATTGTAAGCACTGCTGAAAAAGCATCGGAAACAATCATGCGTGACCACGAGCTGCGGCTTTCGACTCCACCTATCTTTAACGCCAATAACGCCAGTCCTGGCGCATATTGCAGGTAATCTTCATATTGCGTGTCGTAGTGCATGGCGTGGCTGCCAGCTGCTGCGGCATCTTTCAGATTGTTATTAGCTCCGTATATGGCAAGTCCGCCTATGATTACTGGCACACTTGCGTGAGCCATTTTGAATAACGGTGTGCTGGCGGCATGGTCAAAGCGGCTCATGCTGTCGGTTCGTTCCATTGCGTCAGCTTTTCCGTAGCAGTTTAGTAACAAGCTTGCAATTAATAATCCAACAATTATTCTCATTTCATAAATTCATTTTCCCGCCGCAAACATACTAAAAAATCACCATACTACTATAAAACATAGCTTGTTCATTCTATGAAATTTTACTACTTTTGTGTGTATATACTATAATAATGTTTAGATTAAACCTTTAATATTTTTAAATTATGGAAGCTATTATTTGCAAGAAATCAAGTAGGTTGTTTTTGTTGGCAATTTTATTATTGACATTTTCTCCACTTTGTCACTCTAAAGATGGTCGTGATATAATACAGGAAAATGGGTTCAAGGCGAGCGTTGCCCCTATGTTAACAACACAATGGTCACAAGATGGCGGAGAGAATGCGTTATTGCCAATTGTCAATGGTGATACACGTGCCGATGCTGGGTGTGGGGCCATTGCCATGGCTCAGGTGATGAATTATTGGGAATATCCGTCGCACGGTAATGGTTACAATTATTACGTGTGGGAAGAGGGTGATGTGCCGCAAGTGCTTCGTGCCGATTTCGCTGATACATATTACGATTGGGGTAACATGGCTGCGGTTTACAAGGACAACCCATCGGTGACCGATGCGCAAGCCGAAGCTATAGCCACGTTGGTGTATCATATAGGCGTGGCTCTTGAAATGAAATTCTCGACCAGCACAGGTACACAGATTGAGTATATATCGTCGGCGTTGCGAAAATATTTCGGCTACAATCCCAACATGGTGATTGTACGGCAGATTAATGGCGCATACACACAAGATGAGTGGCGCGAAATGATTTACAGGGAATTGTCGGAGGGTAGGCCTGTGTTGATGGGAGGCACGGAAGATGGCGGTGCTAACCACATTTTTGTGGCCGACGGATATGACGAAGACGGCAACATTCACCTTAACTTAGGGCATGCCAACAGGCGTGACGAAGACCGGTATTACGACATAACTCGCACTGACGAAACCTACACCATCGATATGCGAATGATTCTCGGGTTGCAGCCCGATGCCATAACCGGGGAGCTGACTATCGCAAACGTGGCCACTCCTGGAAGCCTCGTGGAAGCTATGGGTGGAGAAATGGCTAGCCGCCGAGTGTGCAGATTAAAAGTGACAGGAACGCTCGACGACAGCGATGTGCAGTGGCTCAGTGAGTTGACCAAGACAACGACCGGGCAATTGTCGTATATCGACCTCTCGGAATGCACCATTGAGGGTAATGCTATACGGAACAATGCTTTCAACTTGTCGGGTGCGAATTATACGCTCCAGGAAATAATATTGCCCGATGATGTGACGGAAATTGGTGAAAAGGCGTTTGCCAACTGCCGCGGATTGGTCAATATACATTTGCCGCAGAATTTAAAGTCTGTAGGGGCATACGTTTTCAGTGATTGCCGTTATCTTAGCGAAATAAATCTTCCGTCATCACTTGGCTCTATCGGGAATAATCCGTTCAGGTATTCTAAGATTGAGAAATTTGGTGTCAGTCAAGATAATCAATCTTTTAAGATGGTCAACAATGCACTGGTTGATATTTCTGGCAGCACGTTGTATGCGATGCCCGTTAAACATGAGGGTAAATACAGTGTACCCGATGGCGTAAATGCCATCGGCGGTCAAGCTTTCATAAAGTGCTGTACAATCGATGCTCTTATTCTGCCTGCATCATTGAAGCGTATAGGGTCTTATTCGTTTGCATATTGCTATGGCTTGGTTGATGTGTTCTGCCATGCTACTGAAGCTCCGACATTGGGCGGCTCGGCGTTTTATCCAGAGAGCAGTTCTTGTGTGCTGCATGTGCCCGAAGGGCGTGCCGATGAGTATAGGCAAAACGGCTGGGACATATTCGCCAAGATTGTCGATGACATAAAAAGTGAAACATCGGGTGCCGAGGTGGTTGCCGCCGCCAAGCAAGTAGTGGGAATTTACACTATCGACGGATTACCAGTAGTCAGCCCGCAGCCTAACCGCATATACATATATAAATATGACGACGGTACAGCCGAGAAGAGAATGTGTAGGCAATAATTCTTACTGTGGAGGCACACGAGGTTTTTTGCAATATTTAGTGCGGCTTTCTCAATAATAATCGCTATATTTGAAGAAATCAATTTTTTATGCTTATGGAAAAGACCAACCGTATCCCTGAAGCGTTCCTCATCGCTGTTGCAATAGTGGTGATGGGTATATGCCTGAAAGCCGGCATAGATAATTTCACTAACAAGGATCGTCGTGTGACGGCCAAGGGGCTTGCCGAACGAGAAGTCGCTGCCGACAAGGTGACGTGGCCCATAGTGTCGGTGGAACTCGGAAACGACTTGCCGCAACTATACAACAAGATTAATGCGACAACGGCTAAAATCAAGACGTTCCTTAAGGAAAATGGCGTGCCCGACAGTGACATATCGGTCAACCCGCCTGTGGTGTATGACAAGAATGCCAACCTGTATTCCAACGAGCGTGTTGTAAACCGCTATAACATTACATCGGTAATAACTGTCACGTCGAGCGATGTCGATAAAATACGTGGTATCATTACACGGCAGGGCGAGTTGCTAAAGCAGGGCGTGGCCATCGTGGACGGAGGCTATGAAAATCCCATTGTGTATGAGTACACAGGTTTTAACGATATCAAGCCTGAGATGATGAAGGAGGCTATTGCCAATGCTCAATCCACAGCCGAGCAGTTTGCCGAGAATTGCAATAGCGACCTTGATAAAATAATAACTGCCACACAAGGGCAATTCTCAATTGAGAACCGCGACAATAATTCGCCGCACATTAAGAAGATACGTGTGGTGTCAACAATCACTTATTCGCTCAAGGATTGACAGCATGTAGGTTACTGGCAGTGAGGCCATACAGGGGGATGTTGCCACAGCGACATCCCCCTGTTTTATGTGGCAAGGGGTGATGATTTTGACTTTTATTTTACACTTCTTATTATTAATTTTGTTCTCGAATAATCAATTTGCGATAGAAATGAAAAGAATCATGATACTTCTGGCTGTAATGGCCATTATGGTGTGTTGTGGTGGCAGCGACGAGGAAAAAGATGCAGCCGCTGCCGAATTTGCTGGCGATGATGTGGCTGCCGTTGACACTCCAGTGGTCATGCATCGCTTGAAGGTGCGCCCGGTTAGCAGTTATTCGCGTACTTTCAATGATGTCAATGCCGAACATCTTGCTGTTGCCCGTGCAATAGGTATTAAGCCGATATCATCGCTTTATGATGCTTATAATTTGCGTAAACCGATAATGCGTATTAACACGTGCAACGATTTCCACGTTGATGAGCTGACGCATTCTGTGCCCTACCTTGTGCCTGAAGCAACGCGGTTGCTGCACGATATAGGTCGTTCGTTCAGTGACACTGTAATGGCTCGTGGCGGTAAAAAATACAAGATACGGGTTACAAGCGTTACGCGTACCGACCATACTGTAGCGATGCTCCGCCGTGGCGGCAATGTGAATGCCACAAGCGAGTCGGCACACAGGTATGGGACAACGTTTGATGTCAGTTACATACGTTTCATGTGCTGCGACTCCTCTTTCATGGTTGCTCCGCAAGACCTGCGAGGCATACTTGCCGAGGTGCTTGCCGATTATCGTGATAAAGGGCGTTGCCTGGTGAAATATGAGTTGAAACAGGGTTGTTTCCACATAACAGCTCGATAATATAAGGAGGAAATTGGATATGAACGCCAAAGCTAAGAAAATCATCAAAAGGACGCTGAAGGTGCTGCTATGGACAGTAGTCACATTGGTGGTGCTGGTGGCATTGGTGTTGTGGGCAGTGGTATGGGCCATATCGCCTGAAAATCTCACAAAGTATGCCGAACAGGCGGCAAATGAATATCTTGATGCGAAGGTTGAAATTGGCCGATTGGAACTGACGGCATATTCCACATTCCCGATATTGCATGTTGATATCGATAGCCTGAAAGTCACTTCTGGAAGTTTGGAAGCAGTAAGCGACGTTGATACATCGTCGTTGCCGGCCGATGCATCACATCTGGTGTCGTTGTCGCGGTTGCATTTTTCCATGAACCTTGCCGAGGCCATGATAGGCCGGATAGATGTCAAGGATATTACTGTAAAAGACCTTGATGTGAACATAGTAGAGGTATCGCCCACTGTGAGCAATTATGCAATTGTGCCAGTGGACGACGTTGCGTCTGATACAGCCGCTGTCGATACTGCTATGATGGAGTTGCCATGGATACGCTGCAAGCAGGTGGTGCTTGAGGGGACTACACGTTTGGCTTATTATTCGGCACCTGAAGTTATGTCGGCTGATATTGTGCTTGATACGGCATCGATTTATGCTTCGGGTCGTGATAAATACAAGTTGAAAGTTGCGGGAATTGCCAATTGCTCGATAGGAGGCGAAAGTCTTGTGTCGGATTTGCCTTTTAATATGGGATTTGATGCTCAGTGGAGTTATCGCAAAATGATGGACATAAGTGTTACCGACTTGCAAGCACGTATGCTTGATATTCCCATTGTCGGCAGTATGACATTGCTTGCCGAGGAGGGTGAACCATTGTTGCAAGATTTTGCGTTGACAGTCGATTCTGTACGTTTTGCATCGGTGCTGCCGCAGTTGCCAGCCAAGTATCGCAGGATATTCAGCCGTGTACGCAGTAACTTGATGGCTTCGATAGATGTGAAACTTAATGAGCCATACGTATTGACATCGGCCAATAACGGCACATTGCCGTCGATGTCGGCACGGCTTGTAATCCCCGATTCTTACTGGCATAGGGTAGGGCGGCGTGGACGCATCGACCGTCTTGCACTCGACGCACAGATGGAGATTGATGGGCAAAGGCCAAATGCGAGCGTTGTGACGCTCAACAATTTGGTGCTTAACGGTGTGGCTGTGAAATTGCAGTTGTCGGGGCGTGCGACAAATTTATTTGCCGACCCGCATGTGACGGCAACGCTAAACGGGTACACCGACTTGGGTGTGATAACAAGTATGGTCAACGTGCCGCTTAACTTTACCGTTACTGGTGAAGCCGAGGCAAATGCATCGGTTGACATGGCAATGAGCAATCTTAACAAGGAGAATTTTCATAAAGTGAAGTTGGAAGGCAGTTTGGGATTGCGCAATATTGTGTATGACAGTCCGCTTGACACGTTGAACTTGCGATTGGGCAGCGCATTGCTTACATTTGGCAATCAAGGCACTTATGTGCGTCGTGACTCGACTGTAGGTGACGACTTGCTGAGTGTAAAGGTGCGTGTTGACACACTCGATGCAAGCATTCCAGGCATAATGTTGTCAATGAGGGGCGTAGGTGCTGGGGCTGGTGCTGTCGGACTTGGACAGACTGATACCACACAAATCGTGCCGATGGGATTCAACGTGTCGGTGCAGAAAGTGCGAATGAGGCAAGCCGATGGCACATTCTTTGCAAGCCGGGGCGTGTCGTGTCGCGGCAGTGTGTCGCGTTTTCGTGGATTGAACCGCGTGCCAGTCTTTTACCTCGGTTTCGGACTTGATACACTTTTTTATCGTGATAATTCACAGTTTGTATATTTGAAAGATAGTAAAATAGACCTTGTGGCCAATCGGCGTGTGAATATGCGGCGTATCAACCGCACTCGCCAATTGATCGACACGTTGCGCTCACAGCATCCCGATTGGAGCAACGACTCGCTCCTGGCTGTCGTGCGTGATATGCAGGCGCGGCAACGCGAGGCTGCAAAAGAGAGGCGAATGCGTCGCCAGCAACGTGGCATGAGGCCTACGCTTGACGACGACGAAGTACTCGACATGTCGGTTGATAGTGGATTTGCACGGTTGCTCGCTCGTTGGCAAGTGGGAGGGCGCATACGGAGCAACACGGGAGCCATGTACACTCCATATTTCCCTGTGCGCAATCGTATAACCAATGTCGATGTTAAATTCAATGCCGATAGCCTGACTGTTGAAAGTTTCAATTATAAGGTAGGAAGGAGCAATTTCAGCTTACGTGGCAAGTTGAAAAACATCCGTTCGACTATGATGGGAAGCAGACGCCGTCCACTCGACATTGCCATGATATTGAAAGCCGACACTATTGATGTGAACCAGCTTGTAAAGGCTGCTGCTGATGGCATGACTTATTCGGGAGATGCTGTCGGGCTGAACAGCATTGATAGCACTATAACTGATATTGACGAACTTCAGCAACAGATTGATGTGGCGCAGACCGATACGGCATCGTTGGCCGCCTTTGTCGTGCCTCGCAATATCGAGGCAAAAATAGCAGTGCGCAGCAATAACATCACGTTTGCCGACATGAATTTCAATAAATTTGATGGGAATTTGTTTGTTCATGATGGCGTGGTCAATCTCAACGAGCTTAAAGCTACGTCCGACATCGGGTCGGCTCGGTTCAATGCCATGTATGCTTCAACTGACCGTCAAAATATAAAATTCGGCATGGACTTGGAATTAAACAAGATTCGTGTCAAGGAGTTCATTAATATGATTCCAGCAATCGATTCGGTGATGCCGTTGTTGCAGTCGGTCGATGGCATTATTGATGCCGACCTTGCCACTACGGCCAATCTCGACTCGGTGATGAATATCGATATACCATCATTGCGGGCAGCAGTGAAATTGCATGGCGATAGCTTGGTGTTTATGGATGCCGAAACGTTCAAAAAGATTGCCAAGATGTTGCGTTTTAAGAATCGTGAGCGGAATATGATTGATGAAATGACGGTAGAATTGCTTGTGGAAAATTCACAGATGTTGCTCTACCCGTTTATGTTCAACGTTGACCGCTATCGCCTTGGCGTGTTGGGGTATAACGACTTGGACTTGAATTTCCGTTATCATATATCGGTGCTCAAGTCGCCCATACCGTTCAAGTTTGGTATCAATATATACGGTAATCCCGATGACATGCACTTCCGTTTCGGTGGAGCTAAATATAAAGAAGATGACTTGCGTGCCGAGATGGTTGAAATTGTCGATACAACCCGAATCAACTTGCGTGAACAAATTAATTCGGCTCTGCGCCGTGGTGCCAATGCTGCTTTGCGCTCAAATTTGAGAGTTGGCAGCCGTCGCCCCGACATGCGCCGCATGATGGAAGATGCCGAGGGTGACAAACTCACGGCTGCCGACAGCCTACAGATGATACAGGAAGGTTTGATTGAGCGTCCCGACAGTGTCGCTACGCCCGTAACGCCTGTCGCTACGCCGGCTTCGCCAGTCAATGATGATAAACAGCAAGATAATGACGATACGGCTTGTTTGTGTCCGCATAAAACCGAGGCCATAAAGCCTCGCCAAGCCACCCGTGCATAGTATAACCTATAGCATTGGCTTTTAGTATTGTACAAGTTGCAATTCATTTTATCGGGCTGTCGCGTTTGCGAGTAATGGTTAATCTTTTTTGAGATTTCGGTCTGTTTTGGTTGCTTGATATGATATTTATTCTTATCTTTGCAGTCCCAAAAAGCATCATCACAAATTATCGGCTCCCGTAGTTCAACGGATAGAATGGAAGTTTCCTAAACTTTAGATAGCAGTTCGATTCTGCTCGGGAGTACAAAGCACAGACTATCACAGTTGTAAAAAAATCAAAAACCACCGAGTTTCAGTTCTTTACCGAAATTCGGTGGTTTTTTGATAATGTTTTAATATTTAGGTGATGGATTTTGATGGGGTGTAAGGTAATGTGAAAAGCACCGAATTTCGGTAAAAGGCTGAAATTCGGTGCTTTCTGATTTTTTATGGTTGCTGTGATCCGCGTTTTGTACACCCATAGGGAGTCGAACCCTAATCGAAGGAACCGGAATCCTTTATTCTATCCATTGAACTATGGGTGCAGATGTCGGTTTCGTAAAATTTGTGGGTTTTACGTTTTCGGTTGGCAAAAGTAATAATATATTTGTAGCTTTGCAAGTGGATATATAATTATTGAATAGATTTTCATGAATGTCAAGATAGAAGAGAGTTGGCGCAAGGAGCTTGCCGATGAGTGGGAGCAACCTTATTTCCAACAGCTTGTGGATTTTGTCCACGATGAGTACAAGCATTATCAGGTTTTCCCTCCTGGACGTGAAATTTTTGCGGCGTTTGATGCCACACCATTTGAGCGTGTGAAGGTTGTCATACTCGGGCAAGACCCATATCATGATTTGGGACAGGCCAATGGCTTGTGCTTCTCGGTGCGTGATGGTGTGCCTATGCCGCCATCGCTTGTGAATATTTTCAAGGAGATACACGATGATTTGGGAAAACCGATGCCAGCAAGCGGCGACCTTTCGAGGTGGGCCAGACAGGGGGTGTTGTTGCTAAATTCGACATTGACTGTTAGGGCGCATTGTGCAGGGTCGCATCAGAATCGTGGCTGGGAGGAGTTTACCGACCATGTGATATTGCATCTTGCCACGCGCCGCGACCACTTGGTGTTTATCCTGTGGGGGTCGTATGCCATTAAGAAAGGGGCGTTTATCGACCGTACACGCCACTTGGTGCTTACATCTCCCCACCCATCGCCATTGTCGGCCTATCGTGGATTTTTTGGAAACAAGCATTTCTCTCGTGCTAATGAGTATTTAATAGCGCATGGTGAAGAACCTATCGACTGGTAAACATAAGGAAAGTTGAAAATGAAAAACATGGTATTGTTGCTGGCAATGATGTCGATGGTGGTGTGTACGACTTTGGCACAGCCTGGTGTTGACACGCAGACGCGTGTTTTCGATAGCAATTTCAAGTCGTTGCAAGTGAAGTTGTCGGGCAACGATTATTTTCCGCCGATAATAATGATGGGGAGTGATGATGTGATTGAGGTGCGTTTTGACGAGCTTAGTGCCGAATTGTCGTATTTGCGCTATAGCGTGGTGCATTGCAATGCCAATTGGCAACCATCGCAGCTCATCGACACCGAATATCTTGATGGTTTTAATTATGCCAATATAGAAAATTATGAATATTCGAGTGGCACGTTTACACATTTTGTGCACTATGAGTTCACATTGCCCAACGATGAAATAAGGTTCACAAAATCGGGCAATTACCTTGTGCAGGTTTACCGCGAGGATTTTCCCGATGAGATATTGTTGCAGGCTCGCTTCATGGTGTGCGAAAATGTTGTAGGGGTATATCCATCGGTGTCGTCGCGTACCGACATTGATTTTAATGTGGGGCACCAGCAGGTGGATATAACTATAGATACGCGCGATTACATGGTGAGGGATATGTATCAAGACTTGGCTGTGTGCGTCAGCCAGAATTCACGTGTCGATAATGAGGTATGGGTCGGTAGGCCAATGCGCGTGATGGGTAACAAGGTGATATATGAACATGACCGCAAGCTGATATTTCCGGCAGGAAATGAGTATAGGCGCATGGAAACGGTTGCCGTCAATTACCCTACGATGGGTGTGTCGCAGGTCGAATATTACCACCCATTTTATCATGCGACGTTGCATACCGATGAGCCGCGTACCGATATTATGTATCTGTATGACAAAACACAGAACGGACGTTTTACAATACGTAATGCCGAAGCAGATGATTCGGATGGACGGGCTGATTATTTGGTGACACACTTTTCGCTTGCCACGGGTGAACGCTTGACTGGCGGCAAGGTATATATAGAAGGTGAATTTACCAACCATCTGTTCAATTCGTCATCGTTGATGAGGTATGATGAAGCCTCGGGGTGCTATGTGGCCGACATTTTGCTCAAACAGGGTGCATATAACTATCAATACCTGTTTGTTCCCGATGGAACAAATGTAGGGATGACATCGACTATTGAAGGTGACAAGTACCAGACTGTAAATGAATATTCGGTAAAAGTGTATAATAGGCAGCCAGGTGAGCGTTACGACCGTTTGGTTGGGTTTGGCATGGTGTTTTCGGGCAAATAAACTGCAAATATGGGGACATATTGGCCATTTGGTGTGCCAAATGGCCGTTTTTTTGCATTTATTTTAGGTTAAAAAGGAATGTTTTGCTTACTTTGCATAAAGTAAAAACTAACGCTATGAAAATAATCGCTGACAGCAGTTCCACCCGCACCGAGTGGGCACTGGTTGATGGAACAGATATTGTTGCCGAGGCCTCAACCGAGGGGTTGAATCCATTTTTCCAGTCCCGTCGCGAAATAAGTCACTGCGTGCGCTTGCAACTGCCCGAAGCATTTTTCAAGCGTCGGTGGGACAAGGTTTACTTTTATGGTGCGGGTTGCTCGACCGAAGAACGAAAAGACACGGTCAAGGCATCACTTGTGGCACAATTCAAGACACCCATTGAGGTAGAGAGTGATTTGCTCGGGGCTGCTCGTGGAATGTTTATCAATTCGGCAGGGCTTGCTTGCATACTTGGAACAGGTTCTAATTCATGCCTGTATGACGGTTATGGTATTGTGCAGAATGTTAAACCGTTGGGCTTTATCCTTGGTGATGAGGGAAGCGGCTCAGCATTGGGCAAATTGTTCTTGAGCGATTGCCTTAAGAACTTGGCTCCGCGCCAATTGCAAGACGAATTTTATGCACAGTTTAATGTCACGCCCGATGAAATAATGGATAGCGTGTATGTCATGTCGCTGTCGAACAAGACGCTCAGTAAATATTCGTTCTTCCTTGCTGCGCATCTCGACAATGACTATGTCCATACTTTAGTCCACGATGAAATCATGCGCTTTTTCAAGCGTAATATAAGCCAATATGATTATGTCAACTATCCATTGTGCTTTGTTGGCGCTGTTGCTTGTACCTATTCCGACATATTGAAAGAAGTGGCATCGGAGTTTGGTGCATCAATCAAGAAGATAGTACCACGTTCGATGCCAGGTTTGATAGAATTCCATGGAAAAGAATAATCTCGACAAACACTGCAATGCTGAAAATATGTAGTTAATTCATAAATTGTCTTTAATTCATGGAATTATTGCTCCAAATTTTTCACAGAATAAGGAGCAAAACACTAATTTTGTTGGAAACAAAAATACCATTAATGTAAAGGCCGATTTATGCGAAAGAAAACTATGATAAGGAAAATCACACTTGCCGTTATTGCAGCCACATTGGGTGGGGTGTCAATCGCAAGTGCAAAATTGCCAGTGCGCCAAATGAAGGAAGATGCTACTGCCGCAGTGGCACAAGTATTGCCGCAACATCTGGGCATAGGCAAGGTGGCGGTAAAGAGTTTCAACATCAGTGATAACCGCAAAACAGTGACGGTGGCAATGAGTGGCAGTTTTGCCGATGTTCCGTTTACTGCCGAATACCTTGAAACGGTGAAAGATGCCATACGTGGGAGTCTGCCAAAGAAATATCAGGGCTACACGATGACCATTACCATTGACGGACGTAACGCCAATGACTATCTGCCACGTTTCAGTTCCAAGTATCGACGCAGCCATGAACCGTTTGTGTCGAACGACAATCCGTCGAAGCATTATTCCAAGGGACTTGATGGCAATATCATAGCGCTGTGGCAAAGCCATGGCTGGTATTTCGAGCCAGATGAAAATCGTTGGGAGTGGCAGCGTGCCAGGATTTTCCAAACTGTGGAAGACCTATACACACAAAGCTATGTGATGCCATACTTGATGCCAATGCTTGAGAATGCAGGTGCATACGTAATGAGTCCGCGCGAACGTGATGTAAATGTGCATGAGGTGATAGTAGATGCCGATGGCGGTGAAGCGCAAGATACATACGTGGAACAAAACGGCGACAAGCAATGGAAACAAGGCGAGGGCAAAGGTTTCGCCTATATGCGCAAAATGTACAAGGATTTTGAGAATCCTTTTGCCGAGGGTACTTTTCGCCAGGTAGCCGCTACTAAAAATAAATCGAAACTTTCAACTGCCAAATGGAATGCCGTTGTTCCCGAAGATGGGAATTATGCAGTATATGTTTCTTACAAGACTGTGCCAGGCAGCACTGCCGCAGCTCATTATGTTGTGAATAGCCTGGCAGGGTCGGAATCTTTTACAATAAACCAGCAGATGGGAGGTGGTACATGGATTTACCTTGGGCATTTCCCGTTGCATGAAGGGCAAAACGAGAATGTAGTTGTCCTTGACAATTATTCGGTTTCGGGTAAAGGAATTGTGACTGCCGATGCTGTCAAGATTGGCGGCGGAATGGGTAACGTGGCCCGCATAGTATCGCCCAACGATGAGAAAAATGGCAAGAAAGATGTTGATTACCGTTATGTGCCAAGCGACCATCCTCGTTACACCGAAGGTGCGCGGTATTTCTTGCAATGGGCAGGTGTTCCCGACAGCGTATATTCCCCATCGGAAGGTGTAGATGACTATGGTGATGATTATCGTTGCCGTGGGTTATGGGTCAATTATCTTGCTGGCGGGTCGCAGGTGTTGCCCGATGCCGAAGGCCTCAATATACCAGTAGATATAGCATTTGCCTTCCACAGCGATGCTGGAACTACGATGAACGACAGTATAATAGGTTCATTAGGTATTTATTATACCGACGACTTCGGTCGATATGCCGACGGCACACCGCGCATCATGTCGCGTGCGCTCGTTGATTCGATATTGACCAATGTGGTAACTGATGTCCGCAGCCAATTTGAGCCTGAATGGATGCGTCGTGGAATGTGGGACAAATCTTATTATGAGGCACGTGTCCCCGAAGTGCCCACAATGCTGCTCGAATTGTTGTCGCACCAGAATTTTGCCGACATGAAGTATGGGCTTGACCCAAATTTCCGTTTTACCGTGAGTCGGGCCGTGTATAAGGGAATGTTGCAATTCATAGCTGCCCGCGATGGGCGTGAATATATGGTGCAGCCGTTGCCTGTCAATTCATTTGCGATCGACATGGCTGGTAATAACCGCTTTACACTGTCGTGGCAACCCACTCGCGACACATTGTGCGACAATGCCGATGCCAGCAAGTATGTGGTCATGGAAAGGGTCGGCAATGGTGGTTTCAAGGAGATAGCTATTGTCGGTGATACCGAGTATAATGTGGAAATCAATGATAACGAGGTGCACAGTTATAAAATCGTGGCCATGAATGATGGCGGGCGCAGTTTCCCTTCCGAAGTCCTTTCGTGTGGCATTGCCCCTGAGGCGCGCGGAACGGTGCTTGTCGTTAATGGATTTACACGCGTGTCGGCTCCCGATTATTTCGATGCTGGTGCTGTGGCGGGATTTTATAGCGAACGTGACATGGGTGTGCCTTATATGCAAGATATCTGCTATATTGGTCGCCAATTTGAATTCCGCAGGAATATTCCATGGATGGATGATGACGCGGCAGGTTTCGGTGCCAGTCGTTCGGATTGCGAAACAATGGTCATTGCCGGTAATACGTTTGACTACCCAGCCGTACATGGCGAGGCAATCTTGGCGGCGGGTTATTCATTCGCATCGTCAAGCTTGAAAGCTGTTGAAGATGGTGGTATCGCAATGGACGATTACAAGGCAGTTGACCTTATACTTGGCAAACAAAAAGAATATACTGTCGGCCGTGGTGCAAAACCATCACATTATGCAATATTCAGTGAAGCATTGCGCAACCGTTTGACTGTATATTTCAAGCAAGGTGGAAATATGTTTGTTTCGGGGGCATTTGTCGCTACCGATATATGGGACAAGCCTCAAACTGACCAACAAAGGAGTACGTTTGCCGAAAAGGTGCTTGGGTATAAATGGAGGACTGGGCAAGCCGAGGTTTCGGGACAAGCCTATAGTGTCGCATCGGAATATAAGGCACTTGACATGCCCGATGTCGAATTGAAGTATTACAATGAACCGAATGGCGACGTTTATTGCGTGGAGTCGCCCGATGCCATAATCCCGGCTGGTGGCAATGCAACTACCATAATGCGTTATAACGAAAATAATCTTCCTGCCGGAGTCGCTGCCGACATGGGGCGTTACAAGACTTGTATAATAGGTTTCCCGTTTGAAACCATCAAGTCGGCACAGTCGCGCGAAGTACTTATGAAAGGTATATTGGATTTTTTTGAATAATGAATTAACAATAAAAACATCATATTTATGAAGACAACAATTAACTGTTTCTTGCCTTATGCCGATAGCGCGCAGGCAGCCGAGACTATAAAAAACTTGCAAGCCAACGAAAGTATTGCAAAGATATATTTGCTCAATATTGGCAATGAAGCCAAGGGTGAGTGCCCTGCTGGGTGCGAGATGCTTGAGGTGAAGTCGCTCGAAGCTTCATCAACCATGCGCGTGATTGCTGCCCACGCCGATAGCGATTTTGTGATGGTTTACACCAAATACACGACGTTGCGCCCGGGCTTGTTTGCGCTTGAACGCATGATGCGTTTGGCTGCCGACAGCGGAGCTGGCATGGTGTATGCCGACCGCTATAATGTGACGGCCGATGGTCATCGTTCCAACGCACCCGTAATTGATTACCAGCAAGGCAGTCTGCGTGATGATTTTGATTTCGGTTCGGTGTTGATGTTCACCACCGAGGCTTTTGTTAAGGCAGCCAATATGATGAAAGCCGATTACGATGCGGCTGGCTTGTATGACTTGCGCCTGAAGTTGTCGCAAATAGCCCCGATTGTACATATCAACGAATACCTGTATAGCGATGTAGAAACAGATATACGCCGCAGCGGGGAGAAAATTTTTGACTATGTAGATCCGCGCAACCGCAATAGGCAACTTGAGATGGAAGCTGCATGTACCGAATATTTGAAAGAGGTGGGCGGCTACCTTGTGCCTGAGTTTGAACATATCGACTTTGATAAAGGCGACTTTGAATATGAAGCATCTGTGATAATACCTGTGCGCAACCGCATACGCACTATCCGTGACGCTATCAACTCGGCATTGTCGCAGAAGTGTGATTTCAAGTTCAATGTAATCGTTATTGACAATCATTCGACCGATGGCACAACCGAAGCAATACGTGAATTTACCGACGAACGTCTGATACATATTGTTCCCGAGCGTGATGACTTGGGTATCGGCGGGTGCTGGAATATGGGGGCACATCATCCACTTTGTGGCAAGTTTGCCGTGCAGCTTGATAGCGATGATGTGTATGCCGATGAAAATACATTGTCGAAAGTGGTTAAAGCATTCTATGAACAAAATTGCGCAATGGTGGTGGGAACTTACATGCTTACCGACATCAATAAAAACATGATTCCGCCGGGCATAATCGACCACAAGGAGTGGACTCCCGATAATGGCCGTAACAATGCCTTGAGAATAAACGGGTTCGGAGCACCTCGTGCATTCTATACCCCCATGGTGCGTGAACTTAAGATACCAAATACAAGCTATGGCGAAGACTATGCAATGGGACTTAATTTCTCAAGGCGTTACCAGATAGGGCGCATTTGGGAACCTATCTACATGTGCCGCCGCTGGGAGGACAATTCAGACGCATCGCTTGATATCAGCAAGATGAACGCCAATAACTTGTACAAAGACCGCATACGCACGTGGGAACTTCAGGCTCGCATAGCTATGAACCGTAAAAAATGATTGCCATGAACGGGACAAACGATGTTGCCGGATTGTTCCAACGGCAATTGCACGACTGGAAACTGGCTGCCGACAATTATGCGGCATTGAGCAGCGTGAAAATTAAGGAATATGAAGTGGGTGAAGCGCATATAAAATTGCAGTTCAATCCAGCTCGTATCATTTCGTCGGCTGCGAAAGTTGATGCGAAGTCGATTAAGGCGAGGCGTTGTTTTTTGTGTGGCGAGAATCGCCCTGCCGAGCAGGACGGGTTGCAATGGGGTAGTGAGTATATGATACTCATCAACCCATATCCGATATTTCCAAGACACTTGACAATACCAAACCTTAACCATGTACCACAACAAATCTCGGGACGTATGCCCGACATGATGCGTCTTGCCGCCTATCTCGACGATTTTATAGTATTTTACAATGGCCCAAGATGTGGCGCATCGGCACCCGACCATTTCCATTTCCAGGCTGGGAACAAAGGTTTCATGACATTTGACAGTGACCTTGAACGTCATGGCAAGAAGCAGTTGGTGAAAAAGTCGGCTGGTGCAGAGATGTATCTTGTAGAGGGGCTTGCCCGCCGTGCATTTGTGATATATGCAAGCAGTGTAGAGGCTGGTGATAGCATGTTTGAATGTTTGTACAAGGCATTGCCTGTAAATGATGGCGATGTTGAGCCTATGTTGAACATTCTGTGCTGGTACACAGGCGGTGAGTGGCGCATAGCAGTGTTCCCGCGTGTCAAGCATCGCCCCGATTGTTATTTTGCCGAAGGCGAAGCCAACATACTTATAACTCCGGCATCGGTCGATATGGGTGGTGTGTTTATTGCTCCGCTTGAAAAAGATTTTGAAAAAGTCACGTCTGCCGATATTAAGGGGATACTCGATGAGGTGTGTATATCGGAAGAGGCTGCCCGCCACATAGTTGATAACTTGAAATAAGCATTTTCATTATGGATAAAGAGCCGAATGTTAAGGTGGGCATAATGACCGAGCCTGTCGTGGAATTTGTCTTGGATGGCACGTATGAAATCGGCGGCAAGGAAATTACTGGACGACACAGTGCTTGTTGCAACGATGGTAAAGTGGTGCTTGATGGCACGCCTTACAATGAAGTGGAACTGGTGCCCACCGACTTGGCAAATTGCTCATTTGAATTGGTCGGTGTGACTATTGGTGTGAATTTTCATTGGGAAAGGAAGGAAAACCAACGTTTCAAAGGGGCATTGAAGTTGTTGTGCCAGCAATCTGCAGTCACAGCCATTAATGTGTTGCCTGTCGAGGATTATTTGCAAAGTGTGATTTCATCGGAGATGAGTGCAACCTCTTCATTGGAATTGCTCAAGGCACATGCCGTAATATCACGCAGCTGGTTGCTGGCCCAAATATACAAGGAGAAGAGTGATGATGCCACTGATGAGGTTGCCGATGAATGTGCCGATAGTTGCGATGAAGTGATAAAATGGTATGACCGCGAGGATCATCTGGACTTTGATGTATGTGCCGATGACCATTGCCAGCGTTACCAAGGCATAACCCGTGAAACCACCGATGCTGTGCGCGATGCCGTGGACGCTACCCGCGGACAGGTGCTGATGTATGATGGCAGGTTGTGCGATGCACGTTTTTCGAAGTGTTGCGGAGGCGTGTACGAGGAATTTGAGAATTGCTGGGAACCGGTGCATCACCCTTATTTGGAAGCTTGCCGCGATGGTGAGAATGAGGCTGATTTCCCCGACCTTACCAAGGAGGAGGCAGCTGCCGACTGGATTATGTCGTCGCCACGTGCTTTCTGCAACACCAACGATAAAGATGTATTGCGGCAAGTGTTGAATAATTATGACCAGGAAACTGCCGATTTCTACCGTTGGCGGGTAGAATACTCGCAAGAAGAATTGTCGGCATTGGTGGCCCGACGCTCAGGTATCGACTTTGGCCGCATACTCGATTTGCGCCCTGTGGCGCGTGGCACATCGGGACGGCTCTATAAGTTGAAGATTGTGGGTGAAAAGCGCACGTTGACGATAGGGAAAGAACTGGAAATACGTCGCACGTTGTCGCCATCGCACCTTTACAGTTCGGCTTTCATAGTCGAGCGGCACGATATTGGTGCCGATGGCTATCCTGGCAAATTTGTCTTGCGTGGTGCCGGCTGGGGGCACGGCGTGGGATTATGCCAGATAGGTGCAGCCGTAATGGGCGAGAAAGGGTATAGCTACAAGCAAATATTGCAGCATTACTTTAAAGGAGCCGTGATTACTAAATTATATGAAACCAAGTAACCTTACAATATGAAGAACGACAAGAAAAAATCGCCGTGGGCATGGATTCCCACGCTGTACTTTGCCCAAGGATTGCCGTATGTGGCAGTGATGACAATTTCGGTCATCATGTACAAACGTTTGGGTATTTCCAATACCGACATAGCCCTTTACACAGGCTGGCTTTACCTGCCGTGGGTAATAAAACCGTTTTGGAGCCCGTTTGTCGATATTATCAAGAGCAAGCGGTGGTGGACTGTATCTATGCAGTGGATATTGGCGTTCACATTTGCAGGTGTGGCGTTTACCATACCAGTGCCATTCTTTTTCCAACTCACATTGGCTGTGTTCTGGATTATGGGGTTCACGTCGGCAACGCACGATATAGCTGCCGACGGGTTTTACATGCATGCACTCACCGAACATGAGCAGTCGTTATATGTGGGAATACGCAGCACGTTCTATCGTGTTGCCACAGTGGCCGGACAGGGCTTGCTGGTGATTATTGCCGGCTTGGTGGAAACTAATACTGGACTTGAACCGGCACAACTCTCGGTGGTGGCAAATCCTGCTGCCGAACAGGTTGTAGCGAGCATACCTAAGTATGACATACAAGTGGCCGACACTGCCGGTGAGCCTCGTTTCGTTTACACGGCTTCACAAATAGAGGTGGGGAGTGTAGCTCCTGCCGAGGTTGACGGAGTGCCATTCAAGGCATACGCCGCTGCTGTGCGCGATTCTGTGAGAATGCTTAACGAAGCCAACGGTTTCGTGGCAAGTACCGCACAAGTTGACGGTCAGCAATCATCGGAAGGTGGCGTAGCTGCCAGCACTGAAAAAGAGTCGGCATTCACGGCATTGATACGTGACTGGTTTGGTGAAGAGCGGCAGACTGTTGCCGACGACATTGCCGACAATATAGCTGTTGTCGGAGTGCGGCTTAATAAAATGCCTGTTACCGACGAACCAATAATACTGAGTGTAACGCACCAGAGTGGCGACCAAAGTATAAAACTTGAACAAAATCTGTTATCAACCCGATTTGAGTTTTCCCGTGATAATTGGGACAAAACGGCATATTTGTTCTTTGAAATTGACCATAAGTTGAAAGACCGCACCGAAGCATCTTTTGTCGGAGCATCGGGCAATATTCCTTTTGCATGGATTATTGTGTTTGTTGCATTGTCGGTGTTCTTCTTTGCTGTGGCTATGTACCACAGCTGGGTGCTGCCACGTCCGCTCACTGACGGTCGCGAAGCCAAGAGGTCGGCGTCCGATATTCTTAAGGAATTTGTCCAGACGTTTGTTTCGTTTTTCCAGAAGAAGCAGATATGGGTTGCAGTGGCGTTTATGCTTCTATACCGTTTGCCCGAGGCTCAATTGGTGAAGTTGATAAATCCATTCTTGCTCGACCCAATCGACAAAGGCGGAATGGGACTTTCGACAGGCGAAGTCGGGCTTGTATATGGTACTGTGGGCATTATTGGGCTCACGATTGGTGGTATCATTGGTGGTATCGCTGCTGCTCGCGGTGGTTTGAAAAAATGGCTGTGGCCGATGGCGTGGAGCATGTCGCTCACGTGCCTGACGTTTATATACCTCAGTTATTTCCAAGACAGTTCGTTGCTCGTGATTAATATATGCGTGTTTGTCGAGCAGTTTGGATATGGCTTCGGTTTCACGGCCTACATGCTTTACCTTATATATTTCTCGGAGGGAGAGCACAAGACTGCGCATTATGCCATCTGTACCGGCTTTATGGCATTGGGAATGATGTTGCCGGGTATGGCTGCGGGTTGGCTGCAAGAAACCATCGGTTATCGTCACTTCTTCATTTGGACTGTGATATGCTGCGCCGCTACTATAGGTATTTGCGCATTTGTCAAGATTGACCCGAAATTTGGCCTTAAAGAGAAAGAATAGTAATTCACGACAATCTTTTTTGCACTATTATGAAAAAGTATATAATTACAGTTATAACAGCAATCATGACTATTGCAATGGTAATGGCTCAGACAAAGCCTGGAATTGAAACTCTGCGTGACAGCAGTTTCAAGCAATTGCAAGGCAAACGAGTGGGATTAATTACCAATCCTACAGGTGTTGACCGTAATTTGCGGTCAACAATCGACATTTTGCATGAGGCTCCTGGGGTGGAACTGGTGGCGTTGTATGGCCCCGAACATGGCGTGCGTGGCGACGTGCATGCTGGCGACAAGGTTGAAAGTAGCATCGACCCGGCTACTGGAGTAAAGGTATATTCGTTATATGGGGCTACACAGAAGCCGACCAGCGAAATGCTCGAAGGTGTTGACGTGCTGGTATATGACATTCAAGACATAGGGTGTCGCTCATTCACCTACATAAGCACTATGGGCAAAGCCATGGAGGCTTGCATAGAAAACGACATTGAATTTATGGTACTTGACCGCCCCAATCCGCTCGGTGGCAACAAGGTGGAAGGGTGTATTGTCGAAGATGGGTTCACATCGTTTGTCAGCCAATATCCTATCCCTTATGTTTACGGGTTGACACCTGGCGAGCTTGCCATTCTGCTCAATGAGGAGGGGCTTATAGTTCCAGGGAAAAAAGCACGTCTGACGGTAGTGCCTATGTCGGGCTGGTCGCGCGATATGAAATATGGCGATACGGGTATGCCTTGGGTGCTGCCATCGCCTCACATACCGCAAATAGAGTCGTCGTATTTTTATCCTGCTACAGGCATCATTGGCGAGTTTAGCGTGTTGTCGATAGGCGTGGGCTACACTTTGCCGTTCCAGCTTGCATGTGCCGAGTGGATCGATGCCGAAGCTTTCTGTCGTGAACTCACGAGCCTTGGCTTGCCAGGAATGGAATTTCGTCCAATACACATCAAGCCGTTCTATGCAGCAGGGCAGGGCAAAAATTTGCATGGCGTGCAAGTGTATATCACCGACTTGGAAAGTGCCAACTTGTCGTTATTCAACTTTTATGTGATGCAAGCATTGGCAAAATTGTATCCCGACCATAAGGTGTTTGACCTTGCCGATCCTAATCGTTTCAGCATGTTTGACCGTGTGTGCGGTACCGACAAAATACGCACCACTCTCAGCCAGAATTACCAGGTGGCCGACATCATTGATTATTGGAACAAAGATGTGGAAAGCTTCAAGGCTCTATCGGCCAAGTATTACTTGTATTGATTTGTTTTCACACTTTTAAAACTTGATTCGAAGCACTGTTTAAACAGGTTTGAGGATAATCCGAGGAGATTTTCGAGGCTATTCCCCTTGTAAAAGCGCATAGAGTGACAAACTTCACAATATGCCGAGAGAGGGGGATAGCCTCGAAAATCTCCTCGGATTATTCCTATATTTCCATAATATAGGATGCGCCTCGGCAATGCAAGAAATCAACAAGTTGTTTTTTTGTATTGCTCTCGACTTTCGCTATATTTAAGCCTTTATAATTATTGGAAAAAATTCTAATCTGTCGAGGAAAATGTTTAATTTTGTAGGGTGTACAACTTAAAACGCAAATGGCATGAATAGCAATAGCATTTTGTATATTAATTTCCGAGATGATTTTTTTCGGATAAATATTTCGAGTATCGTATATTTCGAGGCAGAGGGTAACTACACCAATTTTGTGCTCAAAAATGGAACAAAAGGCACTGTGTGTATGAATTTGCTTCAAGTGCAGGACTTGTTGAGCAAAAGTCTGAAAGAGGCTGCCAAAATCTTTGCACGAGTAGGCCGCAAACATATCGTAAACCTGAACTATGTGTTTCAAATAGCCATTTTGCGCCAGCGTCTGATACTTAGTGACGGCGACAGGTTTGCTTACAGTTTGGCTATATCGAAAGATGCTCTTAAGAAGCTGCGTGAAATATTTGTATCTTCAAAGGCTGCTGTTGCCGAGCGTGGTGATAACGCATAAGTGTGCGGCGGTGGCGAATTGATGCAAATTGTCAGGGTTATATTAATCATTTAATGCGATTTTCAGAGATGTTCAGGAACATTGAGAAATTAAAGAACAAAAAATTTATTGTCGGGAAAAATCCGCAAGGCAATGGTTGGCTCATAAAGGAGATTGGCGGTACGCACAAGGTCGCCCAATTTGGCATGGACGAGGCTGTGCCCAACTCCGTCAGTCGCCTCATGGCATTGGACAATGGCAAATGGACTGCGCATTACAGTCTTGATATTGACGGTGACGGGCAGGTGAAGATTTCCAATATCAAGCCACAGCAGCATACGTATGTCAACGGCGTGGAAGTGGTGGCGAAAATTGTCAATGAAGGCCATACCATAGAACTTGGGCATAATAGGTTCGGTATAAATTTACAAACGGCCATTGATGCGGCTGCATCAATGGCTGGTCAACCCAAGCCACCCACAGGCATTTATTCGATTTCATCGCTGCAAGATGTGTGGAATGAGTATGAAAGAAGAACAGATGCAGTGCAGAAGCGCAGGAAAAACATCGGGTTGTTGCGTAGCATACCTATGGTGTTCACGATGATTGGTGGAGCAGTGACTGCGCTTTGTGGCCCTGAAATTCGTCCGTATGCAGGCGTATTGACAGGCGTGGCAATTGTGGTATTGCTTTACGGTATATATTTGTCAATGACATTTGACGATATAGGTGCGACCAAGAAAAATACCAAATATTTGCATGACAATTACAGATGCCCCGGTTGCAATCATACATTGCCATCACAACCTTATGATGTGTTGCGACAAAATACCAATTGCCCTTTCTGCAAGTGTCAATGGACGAGTTGAGGCGGTTTCGTGTAAAAAACGGGGCTGTTCCTACAGAATGTGCCAGAATGTTTTGTTTCAGTGACTCGGACATTTAATTTTGCTCTCAGAAACATTAAAACTTAAATTATTATGAAAACAGACGATAAGAAAAACTTGAAATCGGGCATTGCCGCAGGAATAAGCTCGACAGTCGGTTCAGCAGCAGGTGCTGTAGGTGGTATTGCTCTTGCCGATAATACAGCGCAAGCTGCCGAAACCCCCAATAATAGTCCGCAACATACCGATGCTGTTCCTAATCATGCTCAGGCACCACACAAACCCAATGAGCATATAGCAACTCCCGAGCCAGCTCCTGAACCTGAGCCAGCTCCAGAGCCTGCACCAGCCCCAGTGCCAGTTCCTGAACCCGAACCAATCCCCGAACCTGAGCCAGATCCCGAACCTGAACCTGCCCCGACACCTGAACCTGTCCCGGCACCTGAACCCGAAGTGCAAGTTGTAGGATATGAAACGGTTGACAATGTAGATGGTACTCAGTCGGATGTCGCTTATATGATGGTAAATAATACGCCAGTGGCTATTGTTGATATCGATCAAGATGGTCTGGCCGATGCAATGTTGGCTGATAGCAACATGAATGGTCAATTGGAAGATAATGAAATTGTAGATATTTCGAATGAAAATATTGCAATGTCACCGCTGCAAGACTTGGCCGAAGAGGCCGACTCGGCTGGTACAGACGATTATTATGCCGACAATACCAACTTGCCCGATTATACCAACGATGCCGATGTAACTGATTACATAGCATAATATTGTAAAATTATAATCAGAATGAAATTATGAAAAAAAGTATAATTAGTATTATTCTGCTCTTGGCAGTGTGCATCGGTGCAAATGCCCATGATTTTGCTGCAATGGTGAACGGGCAGAAGTTGTATTTCAATATCAGCAACAAGTTGGCCCGCACGGCATCGGTGACGTATTGTGGCAGTATTGCCGACAAGATAGTGCCTGAAGTGTCTGGTGTGGTACAAGTGCCGGCAACGGTGAAGCATGGCGGTGTAGTTTACAAGATAACGAGTATCGAACCCAAGGCATTCTGTGGCGCGACGAAACTCGAAGGCATAGTGCTGCCATCGGGTATTACTAAAATTGGCGATTTCGCATTTGAAGGTTGTACATCGCTGAGCAAGGTGGTGTTCCCAGGCAATGTCGTACAGATGGGGCAGGGTGTGTTTTTCAAGTGCGACAAAATCAAGGATGTTACTATAGGTAGCGATTGGAAATCGATCGACTTGTCGATGTTCCGCTGGAGCGACAGCCTCACCACGCTTGCCATACCTGCAAAAGTGGAGAAGATTGCCAACATGAAAAAATTAAAACATCTTGAAACGATAACAATTGATGTGAATAATTCAAGGTTTGTATCGGTTGACGGTGTGCTGTATAACCGAGATACGACCACCCTTTATGGAGTGCCTCGTGCTTTTGTCGGCAAATTGAAAGTGCAGGAAGGCACTGTAGCGATAACTCGCGGTGCACTTATCGACTGCCCGGGTATCACTCACATTGATTTGCCATCGACATTGCAATCAATGTCGTTCAGGGAAACGAGTCGTATGGCAGGGCTTGAAGAGATTGTGCTTCGTGCCGAGCAACCGATGGCTACAGCTTATAGCGGCGGAGTAGCAAAACTGGCTTTCCAAGTGATAAACCGCGATGTGAAAATCATCGTGCCAAACGACAGCAAGAAAGCATACCAGGAAGCATTGGCCCATGCCGATGGCGAGTATGCCGAAGACAATAAGGTAGGCAGTGTGCCATACGCATTGAAAGCTACTGATTTGCCTAAGGAAAAAGCAATAAAAGGTGTGAAGAATTTCAAGGATTATGATGAATAAACTCAATGAGGGAGGAGTGACATTATGAAAAAATTAATATTTGCCTTGCCATTATTGATGGCTGCCATGCTGGTGATGCCGTCACAAGCTGCTGGACGTGAAGCTACGACTGGAACTGATTCAATCACTACTGCTATAAGGCTTAATACACTTAACAAGCAACGGCAAGATTTGCAAGATAGCATAAAGGTGGCCGATGCCGCCCGCAATGCTTCGATCGACGGCGTGTCGCCCGAGAGAATGGAGCAAATCAACGACCAACAAGACTCGTTGTGCTTGGCATTGCGCTCGCGGTTGGTGTCGGTTGAACTTGAAATAGAAGAGATTACCCCCGACCGTGTACCATCACAATTGCTGCAACAATATGGCGATATGTTGCAAAATTCTCAGCAAGGGAAAAAGGATTGATGATTTCATACATTAATCCATGCAATTGGTGTAAAAAGCCGAAAAATCCATTGAATGCGTATTGCAGCATATTAAATTTGTAGTACGAAAAGGAAATGGAATAATAACAATTAAAACATTATCATTATGAATAACGAAAATACAATTTACGAAGAAAACGCCATGTATAACGGGAATGGTGAAACTGCAAATAGCAGTCAAGGTGTTGAAAACCGTGCTGAAATGCCGCAATCCAAAGGTGGTAGCCCCGTGTGGGTAGCCGTAGCCGGCAGTGCAGGTGCAGGGTTGTTGGTAGGAGCAGCTTCTTCGTTCTTCGCAACAAAGATGTATGCCCAGCGTCCAGCTGAAGAAAGCGAGCAAAATGGCGATGATGTTGATGACAGTAATGTAAACACTACGACCTTTGTAGGTACTGCCGATGTGGCAACGGGTGTCAACGACGAAATGTCGTTTAACGAAGCTTTCGCTGCTGCTCGTGCCGAGGTCGGCCCTGGCGGGGTGTTTGAATGGCGCGGCAATATTTATGGCACGTATTACAAAGACGAGTGGGACAACATGACTGCCGAGCAGCGTGATGATTTCAACAACAGTGTGAGTGGTTACAGCACTGGCACGGCTGGAGAAAACCACGATGTAGTAGCTGATAATAATGGCGGGGCACAGGGCGCAACTACTGTCACTGAAAATCCCGCGCAAGAACCGACTAACAATGATGAGCCTTCTAATAATGTCCCCGACGATGATGTAGTTGTCATTGATGATAGTGATGTTGAACCCGAAGTGCAAGTGCTCGGCGTGGTATATGACGAGGAAAGCGGGGCAAACATAGGTGCTATGACTATTGACGGGCAAGATGTGTATTTGATTGATGTTGATCCAAATGGCCCAGGCTCAGAATTTGATTTCATGGCAGCCGACCTCAATGGCGACGGGCAAATATCGGATGATGAAATTGTTGACATACAAGACCAGCATATTACCGCCGAGCAATTGGGTGGCGTGTCAAATCCTACAATGATTGAAGGGCAAGATGACTTGTATGCACAGAATGGTGATCTTCCCGATTATGTTAATGATGCAGATATGGGCGATTATGTGGGATAAGAAATTCATATATGCGTTAATGGTATTCCTACTGGCAGCATGTTTCCAAGCAAATGCAAAGGTTTACTTGGTGTCGGTAGGAATTGCCGATTATCCAGGCACGTCGAGCGATTTGTCATTGCCGGTGAAAGATGCAAAGACTATAACGTGGCTGTATTCCAAAAATTCAAATGTTGAGTATAAGCAATTGCTTGACAGCCGTGCCACCAAGTCAAATATCATCGATGCCATGACTACACTTTTTGCCAAAGCCGGTCGCGACGACATTGTGGTGCTGTTTTTCAGCGGGCACGGTTATCCGGGTGGATTTTCAGCTTACGACGGCTACCTTGATTATGCAAGCATTCGCAAGGCGATGGCCAAGAGTCGCAGCCGCAACAAGATGATATTTGCCGATGCATGTTTTGCCGGCAAGTTGCGTGAAGGACGTCCGCAGCATTCGCAATCGAGTGTAAATTCGGCTAAAAAGGCTCAAGTGATGCTGTTCTTGTCATCGCGCAGCGATGAAGTGTCGCGAGAAATACCATCGATGCAAAATGGATTTTTTACTACATATTTGCAGAAAGGATTACGTGGTAATGCCGATGCCAACCGCGACCGCACGATAACAGCCAAGGAATTGTTTGACTTTGTGTCGGAAGGTGTCATAAAAATTTCAAATGGTAAGCAACACCCGGTGATGTGGGGCAAGTTTCCCGACAATATGCCTGTGATGGTGTGGTAAAAATTTGGTCAATAACAAAGGAGTGAATGCAATGGAACAGTTGATACAGATAAAGCATAGGTGTGGAGCACTTTTGGCTCTTAAATTGGTACCTGGGATTGAAAAGAAGAATATCACTTGTCCTGTTTGCCATAAAACTGAGCCTTTCAGCGAATACAAGGTTTGTGGTGGCGCAGCTGGGGTTGGTGGTCCCGACAAGGAAGAAACCGATATGGACGAGAACACCGAATTGGCGCTTGCGCACCTGGATGTGATAAATGGCGCGATGCGCAGCAGGTATGACTTGAAGGAAGGTCGCAATGTGATAGGTCGCATGTCTTCGTCGTCGGCTGGAGTTGATTTGGCAATAGACACGGGCAGCAACAAGCATATAAGCCGCAAGCACCTCATTATTGATGTGGTGGTAAATGCCAATGGCCCAGTGTTCAAGGTGTCGTTGTCAAAAAAGGAGGTCAACAACACGTATGTCAACAACGAGTTGATGCTTTATGGCGATTGCATATATTTGAAGCCAGGCAGTTGCATACAGTTGCCCGATGGGGTGAAATTGCAATTTGTGCTTGATTACAAGGGTGGTGGTGCTAACAAGGGCAGCAACAATGCGCCACGAGGTACGGAATATTCCGAATACAATTAATCATTCAAGGAATTATAGTTATGAAATATAAAATCAAGGTTTATAGCATAATGGAATATGGCCAGCGTGTGGATGCCAATGGCAATCCGCATCAAGAGGACTGCATGTTCCCACCCCATGGAAGAGCCTTGGACACCGATAGGGTGTTTGTCGTGTGCGACGGTATGGGCGGACATGAAGCTGGCGAGGTGGCGAGTGCCACAGTGTGCGAGGCGATGAGCAAGTCGGTGCTGGAAAATTCCAACCCCGAGGGTGAGTTCACCGATGAAATGCTTGCCAAGGCTATTTCTGACGCATTTGACGCGCTCGACAAGAAGGACACTGGTGCAGTGAAAAAGATGGGCACGACTATGACATTCCTCAAGTTGCACGACAAAGGGTGTACCATAGCCCACATGGGTGATAGCCGTGTGTATCACATTCGTCCCGGCCATGATGAGAAGACGACCGAAATATTATTTGAAACGGTTGACCACTCGCTGGTTAACGACCTTGTGCGAATAGGGGAATTGACACCCGAGGAAGCCAAGACTTCGAGGCAGCGTAACGTGATAACACGTGCCATGCAACCCAATATGGAACGTCGCCCGCGCGCCGACGTTTACCATACAGCCGACATCAAGCCTGGTGATTATTTCTATATGTGTACCGACGGTATGCTTGAAAATGCCGATGATGAAAACATCAAGTATGTGTTTTCAGACGAGCAAGGCAATGCCGAAACAAAAGTAGAAATCCTCACCAAGGGTACTGCGTTTAACCGTGATAATCATTCGGCAATTATTGTCCACGTAGTCGATGTAATCGATCCGTTGCCTGTTGGAGTCGGTGACGAAGAGGTGGATGTGGCGGTCGCGACAAGTGGCTCGCAACAGTCTGTGTCGGAAAATAATGTGGCAATGCCATCGCCGAAACCCCATGTTGCATCGCGGGCAAGGGCTGCTGGGGAGATGGCAAACCTAACCGATGCCCAATTGGATAAAAAAAATAAAAAGAAAGCATTGCTGAATTTCGGCTTTTTAATAGCATCTTTAGTAGTTGTGGCTGTTGTGTGCTTTATTGTCTTTTTTAATTCGTCACAACCCGATGCCGATAATCCATCGACAGCTACACCTGTCCACGAGCAGCCACAGCGACCAGTGCGACAGCCGCAACCTGTTCAGCCGCAACAACAACCACATCAACCTGTGGCGCCACAGCCTGCACAGCAGCAGTCGCAGCCTGTAGCTGACGAGGGTGCAACTGCTGGTGATAACAATGTATTACAAGATGCAGTAGAAGAAATTCAATCTCAAGCATCAGCAACACAGTTGACCGACACTGCGGAAAACAATGAAAATGAGCAGATTGATGAGAATGTTCAAACTGCACAACAAGCGATAGGTAATAGGATTCAAGGCGCGGGTTCTGGAGGTGCCGATGCTGCATCGGTCACCGAAACGGCACAAGATGCTCTAAAAAATCAGAATGACACACCCGATTACCAATAAAACAAGTCGGGAAATTGGCGCATAATGACATCACAAGCCCGTGCTTGTTAAACTTTGATAATTTTGCAGATAGCATTGTTTATGCCGGAGGGCTATGAGCCTATCCGGCATAAAAATATTTGTAGAAAAACAAAAGTGTTCCTAACTTTGCGGAAAATTTTTTAAAGTGCATAAAATGGAGAAAAAGTTCAACGAATATAGTGGTTTCAGTCTATCGGCCATCAATAAAGAAGTGCTGGAGATGTGGGATCGTGAAGATGTGTTTACCCAAAGCATCGCCCTGCGTGAGGGTGCTCCCTCTTTTGTCTTCTATGAAGGACCGCCGTCGGCCAACGGTATGCCAGGCATCCATCATGTGATGGCGCGCACTATCAAGGATGTAGTGTGCCGTTTCAAGACGATGAAAGGCTTCAAGGTGTTGCGCAAGGCTGGCTGGGACACTCACGGGCTGCCCGTTGAACTCGCTGTAGAAAAGTCGCTCGGTATCACCAAGGAAGATATAGGCACTAAAATATCGGTTGACGATTACAATGCCGCTTGCCGCAAGGAGGTGATGAAGTACACCAAGGAGTGGGAAGACTTGACCCACTTGATGGGGTACTGGGTGAACATGCAGCATCCTTATATCACATACGAAAACAGCTACATCGAAACGCTGTGGTGGCTGCTCAAGCAGCTATACAATAAGGGCTTGCTTTACAAGGGCTATACAATACAACCTTATTCACCGGCTGCGGGTACGGGGCTTAGCTCTCACGAGTTGAACCAGCCTGGGTGTTACCGCGACGTGAAAGACACGACGGTGACTGCCGAGTTCCGTGTTGCCGATGATGGCAATCCTGTTGTTGCCGAGCTGAAGTCAATTGCTGCCGAGCCGTTCAAGGAAAATATCAATTTCTTGGCATGGACTACCACACCGTGGACGTTGCCATCAAATACGGCCCTTTGCGTTGGCCCGAAAATCGAATATGTGGCTATCGAAAGTTATAACCCATATACTGGCACACCTGGGGTGTATATCCTTGCCAAGCAACGCTTGGATGCATACTTTAATCCTGCTGGCGCAGAATTGCCTATTGACGGGTACAAGCATGGCGACAAGGTGCTTCCATACCGCATTATAGCTCAATATACTGGTCCGCAATTGGTGGGTATGAAGTATGAGCAACTTTTCCCGTGGGTTAAACCTGTTGACAAGGTTGGCGACAAGATTGAAATCAACGACAATGGTTTCCGTGTGATTGCTGGTGATTATGTTACTACCGATGATGGTACGGGCATTGTGCATATCGCCCCGACATTCGGTGCCGATGACGCATTTGTGGCAAAGGCTGCCGGAATACCGTCGCTGTTCATGGTCAACAAGAAAGGTGAAACTCGCCCGATGGTGGATTTCACAGGCAAGTATTGGCTTATGCAAGACCTCGATGAAGACTTCGTGGCACGTTGCATCAACCATGACCTGTATAAGGAATATGAGGGCGCGTATGTAAAGAATGCCTACGACCCACGTTTCAACAAAGATGGAGCGTATGACGAAGCTGCCGCCAATGCGGCAGAAGACCTCAACATATACATCTGCATAAAGATGAAGCAGGCTGGCACTGCGTTCAAGATTGAGAAGCATGTGCATAGTTACCCACACTGCTGGCGTACCGACAAGCCTGTAATATATTATCCGCTTGATAGCTGGTTCATACGTTCGACGGCTTGCAAGGAACGCATGGTCGAACTGAACAAGACAATACGCTGGAAACCTGAATCGACCGGCACTGGCCGATTTGGCAACTGGCTCGAAAACCTCAATGACTGGAATCTTAGCCGTAGCCGTTATTGGGGTACTCCGCTCCCTATATGGCGTAGCGAGGAGGGCGAAGAGAAGTGCATTGGCAGCTTGGCCGAGTTGTGCGATGAAATCGACAAGTCTGTCGCTGCTGGATTGATGAAGAGCAATCCTTATCGTGATAAAGGATTTGTGCCTGGCGACTATAGCGAGGAGAATTATCATAAAATCGACCTGCACCGTCCGTATGTCGATGAAATAATATTGGTGTCGGAGTCGGGCAAACCGATGAAGCGAGAACTTGACTTGATCGACGTGTGGTTTGATTCGGGTTCGATGCCTTATGCACAAGTTCATTATCCATTTGAGCACAAGCAAGAAGTTGATAGCCGCCAGGTCTATCCGGCCGACTTTATTGCCGAAGGTGTTGACCAGACCCGCGGGTGGTTCTTCACGCTCCATGCCATTGGTTCGATGGTGTTTGATAGTGTTGCGTTCAAGTCGGTAATTTCCAATGGGCTTGTACTTGACAAGAATGGCAACAAGATGAGCAAGCGCCTTGGCAATGCTGTTGACCCGTTTGAGGCAATCAACAAGTATGGTGCCGATGCCGTGCGCTGGTATATGATTTCTAATTCATCGCCGTGGGACAACTTGAAGTTTGACGAGAACGGTGTGCTCGATGTGAGCCGCAAGTTCTTCGGTACGTTATATAATACATATTCATTCTTTGCCTTGTATGCCAATGTTGACAATTTCGATTACAATGCGCCGCAAGTGCCATACAGCGAGCGTCCCGAAATTGACTGTTGGATACTTTCGCTTCTCGACAGCCTTGTAAAAGAAGTTGATAAGCAAATGGAGGATTATGAACCCACCAAGGCAGCCCGTGCCATACAAGACTTCGTATGCGACAACCTCAGCAACTGGTATGTGCGTCTTAACCGCAAACGTTTCTGGGGCGGTGAGATGGATACCGACAAGTTGTCGGCCTATCAAACGCTTTATAAGTGCTTGAAGACTGTGGCGTTGTTGATGGCTCCTGTCGCTCCATTTGTAGCCGACCGTATTTATCGCGATCTTACTGGCGGCAAAGAGTCGGTTCATGTGGCTTTGTATCCGACTGTTGGCGATGGTATCAACGCAAAGCTTGAACAACGAATGAAGATGGCACAAGATATCACTTCGATGGTGTTGTCGTTGCGCCGCAAGAAGAACCTGAAGGTTAAACAACCGTTGACTCAAATCATGATTCCAGTCCTTGACGAGCAGCAGAAGCAAGATATCGAAGCTGTCAGCCAGCTGATTATGAACGAAGTTAACGTGAAAGGTATAAAATTTGTGAGCAACGAGGATGGTGTGCTTGTGAAGAGGGTAAAACCCGACTTCAAGAAGCTCGGGCCGAAATTCGGACCAGTGATGAAGCAACTTTCCAAGTTGATAGCCGGCATGAGCCAAAAAGAAATAGTGGAATATGAAAACAACGGAAGTTTCACTTTCGATATCGACGGTCAGGCTGTGACCATCACGGCCGAAGATGCCGAGGTGTATTCCGAAGATATTCCAGGGTGGCTCGTTGCCAATAGCGGCAAGCTCACAGTGGCTCTCGACATCACTGTAACCGAGGAACTCAAGCGCGAGGGTGTTGCGCGTGAAATCGTCAACCGCATACAGAACCTGCGCAAAGGAAAGAATTTTGAAATCACCGACCGCATAAGTGTCAAGGTGGCTTGCAGTGAATCTACGGCTGCCGCTATAACCGACTTCAAGAGCTATATTTCAAAGCAGGTGCTGGCCACAGAGGTGGCTATCGTGCCGAGCCTTGAAGACGGCGAGGAAGTGATGCTCGATGACGAGGCACTGAAGATACAGGTCGAGAAGATGTGATCTAACCTAAAAAACATTATACTATGAGTGAAAAGACCCGTTATTCTGACGAAGAATTGCAAGAGTTCAAAGAGTTGATTCTTGCAAAACTTGAGAAGGCGATGAAAGACTATGACCTGTTGAAGTCGAATGTGATGAATTCCGACGGGAATGATACGAGCGATACATCGCCTACATTCAAAGTCCTTGAAGAAGGTGCCAATACCCTTGGCAAGGAAGAAGCTGGGCAACTTGCGCAACGCCAGCTAAAGTTTATACAGAAACTTAAGGCTGCATTGGTGCGTATAGAAAATAAAACCTACGGTGTGTGCCGTGTCACAGGGAAATTGATACCCAAGGAGCGGTTGCGTGCCGTGCCTCATGCTACTTTGGCTATCGAGGCAAAAAACTCGGGCAAACATTAAAAAACGCACAACGTGCAGGGAGAGTGGCACGGCATAAGCTCAAGCCTCTCTCCCTCTTTTTACAATAATAACGATTTTTGAATGGGGAAAATTAGCATTTCTAAGGGGTGGCTTGCGACTGCAATAATTGTTGTGGTTATACTCGCCGACCAGATATTGAAGATTTGGGTCAAGACTAACTTCTATTATGGCGAGGAATATGTCATTACCGACTGGTTCCGTTTGAATTTCATTGAAAACAATGGCATGGCTTTCGGGTTTGAATTTGGCAACAAACCTGTGTTGACGTGGTTCCGCATCATAGTGAGCGCGCTGTTTGTATATTACATAACGAAGCTTGTGCGACGGCCTAATGTGAGCATGGGCTTTCTGGTGTGCGTGTGCATGATTACGGCGGGTGCCATCGGCAATATGATTGATTGCGTGTTCTATGGAGTCATATTCAACGATCCGGTTTTCCCGTTGACAGCCACCATGTTCCCTCCCGAAGGGGGCTATGCCTCGCTATTCAATGGTAGGGTAGTGGATATGTTTTATTTCCCGTTGTTTGAATGGTGTTGGCCGCAATGGATGCCATGGGTTGGGGGTGAGCATTGTATTTTCTTCCAGCCTGTGTTTAATGTTGCCGACGCATCGCTCAGCGTCGGGGTGATAATATTGATTTTTTTCTTCTCCAAGCATTTGAATTTTGGTGAAGAAACCAGCGGCTCGATCGAGGAAAAAGGTGTAGAGAAATGAACGGATTGTTGAGATTGTGCATATTGTCGATTGTCGCGTTGTCGCTGGCTGGTTGTTCGTCGCGGCCCGAAGGGGTTATCGAGCAAAGTACCATGGTCGATTTGATGGCCGACATGCACAAAGCCGAGGCTGTGATTGACATGAATAGTTCGGCATTTAGCAACGATTCGTTAAAAAAAGCCATGCGCCAGTCGGTGATGATGAAGCATGGTGTGACACAAGCACAGTTTGACACGACACTTGTGTGGTATGGGCATCATGCCAAGGAATATGACGAGATGTATGAAGATGTATTGAAAAGGCTCGAAGAGGAGTCGCAGGAATTGTCGAATGTCAAGGGTCCGGTGCTGCGAGAAGGAATGGCGCAGGTGAAGCGTTATCCGTCGGCGGGCGACAGTGCCGATGTGTGGAGCAAGCGGCGCGTGTGGGTCATTTCTAACAGTGGCGTGGAGGATAATGCCATAATGTTTGACTTCAAAACCCAGTCGGACAACAAAAAGGGCGACCGTTACAACTTGTCGTTCAAGTTTACCAATAGCAGCAACAACGAGTTGGAGGTGTTCCTCGGCGCCGATTACGCCGATGGCTCTATGTCGTATATTTATCGCACGTCTGGGATTGAAGGAATCAACCGGTATGTGTTGCAAGGCGATTCTACCAAGGAAGTGCGGCGCGTGTTTGGTTATATAAAGGCATCGCCGCGAGGTAGCGATGTGTGTTTCATCGATAGTTTGCAATTGTTGCGCACGCGTTTCAGCCCGTCGCAATATGTCACGTTTGCCCAGCAATCTTGGGTAGGGCCGAAATACCTGCACCCCGATTACCGTGCCAAGGTCGAAGCCAACCGCCGCCAGCAGCAAGCCGAAGAAGCTGCCGCACAAGCCGAGGAAAAACGGCAGGCCGAGCTTGATGCACAACGCCGGGTGCAACGCCGCAATTACCGTGTGCGTCCTGCCGGGGAGAATGCCGATAGCATAGACGATGAAACGGTCGAGGGGGCAGAATGAGCAGCGCGCGGCGTTATTTGGCAAATTTCGTGGTGACTGCCGATAGCGTTATGCGCTTGGCAGTGGTGGTGGTAAGTGCCGATGGCCGGTTGTCGGCAATTGAGCCGTTCAGCGCCGAAACAGCATCGACTATATTTGTTCCGGGTATTCTCGTCGTGGCACCTGAAGGCATGGCCGATGTGGCAATGTTCCGCAGTCTGATTAAGGAATCTACCGCGGCCACTGCACAAGCCGTGGCCGACGCTCTCGGCTCGCATGGCGCCGTGCATGATGGCAAGGTCGGCCTCTATGCCATCGATGTTGCAGCAAATGCCGTGTCAGTGGTTTCCCCATGAAATATACTTTGGGGGGCTGGAAAATTGCAATTACAGGCTGGCAATTATGTAGAGCCGTCATATCATGGCGGCTCGATGACAGCTCGAATACAACCGTAATATGCTGTAAATGTGGTAGTAACGAGGGTGTATCAAAATTAGCATCAATCTGGTTCGTAGGGACGCACGACTCGTGCGTCCGCGTGCTGCAAGGTATTATTAAATCGCTATGTTTCAACCTAATATATACCTATTGGCGCAGCGGACGCACGAGCCGTGCGTCCCTACGAAATCGCTTAAATCTGCATTTTGATACACCTCCTACAATGAATGCAATTGCAATTTTTGCACTCCATTATATAAAATGCAGATTAGTGCTTTTCTTATGCTTGGCGTTAGGCCGGTCGATTAGGGCTGGGTAAATGTGATGTAGTCGAAGATGTCGCCCGCAGTGGGAATCACTAAGATAGAGCGAGGTGCAGGACTTTCGTTGGGAGCTATGGCTACCGTCATTGTGGCATCATCGGTCACGTTTATTTTCCACCAATCTTTCTCCATCGACCGCCAATTGCTTCCGGGAACTGTGGCATAATATGTAGTATCACCGTGCGCTACGCTCATTCTCGGCGGCAATGTGTCTGTAACGGTGGCGCCGTTGGAAGGATAGAAATATACTGTGTCGCCTACGATTGCTTCCGACAGCCAAAATGTGGGGTAATTGGTACAGCGTAATGTGTATGTACCACCATCGGCTGGAACAGCTATTGCTTCGTTTTCGATTATTGCGTCTGTTTCCCACTCCATCGGGTCCCACTTTCCGTATATATTGGGGCTGTTATCATCGTCGCACGAAGCGAAAGCCAAAAGGCACAGCGCGGCTGCGCAGTGCAATGTGTGTTGAATTATCGGTCTGAACATAATAATGGTATTGTTTTCTTATCTCCAAAGATAGTGTATATTATAGTCAAAACCAAATTATTATCCCACAAAAACGCGGCTGTTCCAGTTTAAAAAAGGCAAAACAGTTTTTAAATCGACATTGTGTACAGTTTCGCCGCCTTTCCAATAGGCTGTCACTTGGATTGGATTAAAGGGCTGTGTGTGTTTATAATTATTTCTGTAAAAATCCAAAACAGTTTCTAAGTTAAAAGTATTATCTTTGCGGTTGGTACATTAATTTTAGCGATTATGATAAGCAAGAGAATTGTTTTCCTGGTATTGCCAGCCGTGTTGCTGGCTTCGTGTTCTGGGGCTACAGCCGATAGTAGTGCTGAAGCTGGCAGAGTGAATAATTTTGAAATCAAGTTAGTAGAAAAAACGGTCAATGCCAGCTATCGCTGTGTGGGCGATACGACGTTTGGCAGCGACATTGCGTTGTACACGCGGGCCAAGGCTTCGTTGCAATGGCCCGAGGCACTTGGCAATGCCGACATCAAGTGCTTGCAAGACTCGTTGCTTGCACGGTGTTTCGGTAGTATTGACGCGCCATTGACCGTCGATGAGGCTATGCTTGATTATGTGTCCGACCCTGTGACGATGGACGATGATTCGTCATTGGAAGCAGTGGACTCGATTCCTGCAACCGACAACTATGATGTGCGGACTCTTGAGAAAAGCATCAATCTCCGTGCTGTTGTTGTCGGTAGCGATGTGGCTGTTTTCAAGGTCGATTGGTATATGTATGGCGGCGGTGCGCACCCCATTTATGCGTCGTCGTTTGTGAATTTCGATGTGGAGCGTGGGCGTGTCGTTGGCTTGTACGATATTGTCAAGCCGGGCAACGACGAGCGTTTGTCGCAGGTGGTGAGGAACGTCTTGTGCGAGCAATATGGCGTGGACGACGCTGCGCAATTGCAAGACAGATATGGCATCAGTGCCGATGCCATCGACTTCGGGGAGCATGTGCCGGAATTTTATGTCAATGAGCAGTATGTCACATTCTATTTCAATCCCTACGAAATCGGGCCTTGGGCGACAGGTGCAATTGAAGTGCCAGTGCCAGCCTTTGTGCTTGACGACATGCTGACTGCCGAGGCTAAAACATTGCTCGGTTGGCAATAATCTGTCCTAAGGTTGGCATATTGCCGTTTTTATATGTAATTTTGTAGCAAAATTCATATTTTGTATTTATGGAGCATATTTCAGACAGGATAAAGGCAATGGCACCGTCGGCAACCTTGGCGATGTCGCAAAAGAGCAACGAATTGAAGGCTCAAGGTGTAGATGTGATTAACCTCTCGGTGGGTGAACCAGATTTTTTCACTCCCGACCATATAAAAGCGGCTGCCAAGCAGGCTGTTGACGATAATTTTTCGTTTTATTCGCCAGTGCCGGGCTATATGTCGCTGCGCAAGGCTATATGTGCAAAGTTGAAGAATGAAAACGGACTGGATTTTGCGCCCGAGCAAATCATAGTTTCAAACGGCGCGAAACAGTCGCTTTGCAACTGCATTCTTGCCACTATCAATCCCGGCGATGAGGTGATTATCCCCACGCCGGCATGGGTGAGCTATGTGGAAATGGTGAAGCTGGCAGGCGGCGTGAACGTACTTGTGCCGGCATCAATCGAGCAGGATTTCAAAATCACGGCCAAGCAACTTGCCGATGCCATAACGCCGCGCACACGCATGGTGCTGCTTTGCTCGCCATCCAACCCCACGGGCAGCGTGTATTCGCGCGAAGAGTTGCGCGCGCTCGCCGATGTGCTTGCTTCGCACCCCGACATCATAATCCTTGCCGATGAAATATACGAGCATATCAACTACACTGGCGAGTTCAATTCGATAGCCCAGTTTGCCGAGATACGCGACCGTGTGGCCATCGTCAACGGTGTGTCGAAGGCCTATGCGATGACAGGCTGGCGCATCGGCTTCCTTGCCGCCCCGCTGTGGATAGCAAAGGCTTGCAACAAATTGCAAGGGCAATACACCTCGGGAGCATCGTCAATAGCCCAAAAGGCAGCCGAGGCAGCCTATACCGGGCCGCAAGAGTGTGTCGAGGAGATGCGCCAGGCATTTGAACGCCGCCGCAACCTCATAGTGTCGTTGCTCGGCGAAATTCCGGGCTTGAAAATAAGCAATCCGCATGGCGCATTCTATGTGTTCCCCGAGGTTTCGGCTTATATCGGCAAGAAGTGTGGCGACCGTGAAATATCCACTTCGGGCGACTTGGCCCTGTACCTGCTCGATGAGGCGCATGTTGCCACTGTCGATGGTGCCGCATTCTGTGCCCCCGGCTACTTGCGCATGAGCTATGCCACAAGCGACGACAACATTCGCGAGGCAGTGAAGCGCATTGCCGCCGCCCTTGCCAAGTTGCAGTAGCGGCCACACACAAATCTTGTCTTGAAATTCCCTCACCCGTTTGGATTGTATCGTGGAATGGGGGTGGGAATATCATAATAGAGTGTGTGCCGAAATGCAGATATATCTGTGCGTCCATCGAATCGCACAAATCTGCATTTCGGCACACTTATTCATATATTCCCCTTTTGTAATCCATCATATATTGCGTAAGCGTCTTTCCCGTTTGTTGCTTGAAAAAACGCATCAGATGGCTGGGGTCGGAAAAGTGGAACTCGTATGCCAGTTGGCTCACGTTCAGGTCGGAGAACAGCAGTTCGTTTTTTATTTCCTCCAAAAGGCGTTGCTTGAGCAGGTGTGAGGCCGACACGCCGAACTGTGACATTACAGAGTTGTTCAACGTGATGCGGCTCACCCGAAGCATATCGGCATACTCTTGAACACGCTGTACCGTGTGGATATGCTTTTCGAGCAAGTCCTTGAACTGGAATGCATAATTGTTCTTCGGCACTTCGACAGGCAACTGGTAGGATTTGGCGTATGCCCGGTTGATAATCACCAGCAGGTAGTAAAGCACCGATACAATGAGGTTGTATGTGTCGGCTACCGGGTGCCTAAGTTCATGTTTTATCTTATTCAAAAGACGCATGTATTCTGCTAATTCTTCTGGCGCGGCAAACAGATATGGCGGCGTATCGGTCTGGTAATAATATAGCAGGCGGTACACGAAAAACTTGTCTGCGAGGAACGTGCGCATGAAATCTTCGCGAAAAATAAGGAAGGTATAGTCCAGTTTAGCCTCGTCCACATGCCACTCCTGTTGCTGGTGTGGCGAAAGCAGCAGCAACATGTTATCGTGTAGCTCAATTTTACGGAAATTCAGCAACACATATCCATTGGCATGGCGCAAGAAGTAGAAACTGAAGAAATCGGTCTTGAACGTCTGGTGTTCGGTCAAAACTCCGCAGATGTCCGAGCTTTCGCCTGTGTTGATATAAAAGTCCACACCGCAGCGAGTCTTGCTGAACGGGACGCTGACCAGTCTTTCGGGGTTGATTAAACTATCCATACAACTTGTTTTGTATGCAAAGGTAATGTAATTTATCAAAATGGCATATATTCCTCGTGTTAAGGCATAATGGTGTCGAGTTGCTTTGCCGAACTTTGCAAATGTAAAAAGGACCGATAAGCAAGGTCGCTATATGTTTCACATTTTAATCTGTTTGTAAGATGAAAAAAGTAATGTTGCTACTGCTGGCATGTTTTATGCTGGGCATGAACGGCTACGGACAAGACAGCGTCAGGTTGATACGCAGTGCCACGTTGAAAATCAATTATGCAGGCAAGACCATCTTGCTCGACCCCATGTTGGGCGAGAAAGGTACTGAAATTTCGGCATTAGGTGTTAACTTGAATCCCCGTGTGCATTTGACCATGCCTGTAAACGAGGTGCTTGACGGTATAGACTTCGTGTTATTGACACATTCTCACATCGACCATTACGATGATGCTGCCAAACAGCTCATTCCTAAGGAAATGCCTTGGTATGTGCAACCTGCCGACTATGACACTGTGGCAGTAAAATGCCACTTTGCCAAGACTGTGGTTGTTGAGGACAGCACGGTTATCGACGGAATTACGATTTTCCGCATCGCTGGCAATCACGGACGTGGCAAATTAGGCGAAATGATGGGGGCATCTTCGGGGTACGTCCTGAAAGCCGATGGGCATTCGGTACTCTACATCATGGGAGATTGCGTATGGAACGAAGCTACACAAAAGGCTGTGAAAGAGCATTGTCCCGACTATGTAGTGGTGAATAGTGGCGGTGCCATCCTGCCTCCTATGTCGAAGGCCGATGGCTCGATTATCCCCAATGAAATAGAAACTATGCAGATTATTGACGACTGCCCATCAACGACACGTTTTATAGCCGTCCACATGGATGCCATCGACCACTGCCAGACTACACGCGCCATCTTGCGTAATGAAGCCCAGCATCACGGTGTTGACATGAAACGGTTGATTATACCAGAAGACGGGGAAAGCATTGCGTTATGAGCGTGTGCATAAAATCCCTGATAAAGAATATGAACATAGTGGTAGGCTGCACCATCGGGTGTGGCTACTGCTATGCCCGTAATAATTGCCGTCGCTTCCATATCACGGACGATTTCTCCGTGCCTGAATATATGGAACGAAAGCTGCACATCATCGACACGGCCAAGCCTCACGTATGGCTGATGACTGGGATGAGCGACTTCTCTGATTGGAAGCCAGAATGGAGCGCAGAGGTTTTCGGACGAATGAAAAACAATCCGCAACACGCTTATATCTTCTTGACAAAACGGCCAGATAAAGTCGCTTTCTCTACTGATGACGAGAATGCATGGATGGGCGTTACCGTCACGTGCAGTTCTGAAAAGAGAAGGCTTGACGATTTGAGAAGGAACATCAAGGCAAAGCACTACCACGTCACTTTTGAACCTCTGTTTGATGGCATAGGTGAAATCGACTTCGAGGGTATAAACTGGATTGTCATAGGAACAGAAACTGGGCATCGGAAAGGTAAGGTGGATTCCCGTCCCGAATGGGTGCTTAACATTGCCACCCAAGCCCATGCGAATGGTATCCCAGTGTTCATGAAAGAAGATTTGTTACCTATAATGGGTGAAGGACAGATGATTCAGGAATTGCCAGAACAATTCATCAAACGCATACAATAAATACTGCGGCAATCAAGCAAATAGGTAGCTAACTGGCTTGCACTGCCTGTAAACTTGAGTTGAATGATTTTGAGTTGTCGGGCTGCGTTTCGGCGTGAAGTGGGTTAAAAGTGGCAATCGCATATATGTATGTATGTATGTATGTGCCGTGTTACAAAGCAGCAAGGAGCTGCGTCGGTGGACGTGGCTCCTTGCTGTTATGTGGGTTTGTGGTGTCGTGCTATGCTACTTTGCAACGCCGGTCATTACCACAGTGGCATGGTTTGTAGTGATGTCTAAATGTTTGATAAAAGCGTTGAACTCGTCAAGCGACAGGTTGCGCAACTTCTCGTCAAAACCCGTGTAGCTGTCCTTGCCCATGGCGCGGTCGTTGAGTACCGACAACCAGTAGCCGTTGGTGCGCAAGTTGTTCTCGTGCTGCTTGATGGCTGCTTCTTTCACTTTGGCAAAGTCGGCCTCGTTGGCACCGTTGTTAATGACGTTGGCCAGTTCTTGGTTGGCTATTTCAATGAGTTTGTCGCGTTGTTGGGCATTTGTTGCAAATTGGTATGATATAGCCCATTCGCCGTTGAACATCGACAAGTAGGCATCTACGCTTGCACCGTATGTTCCACCTTCTTCTTCACGCAGCGACTCGGTGTATCTTATTCTCATTATATCGCCCAGCATGTTGAGCATGAGGTCGCCTGTGACAGAGTAAGGCATGTCGCCAGTGAAAGTGGCATACACGCTGGTCTTTGGCGACATCATTGCGCGGTCAAAGTAATTGGCGATGTTACCGTCGGCGCATTCCAATGTGTAAGATACTTTTTCGCGAGTACCATTGTCGGGCAGCGAAGCGATGTATTTTTCAACCAATGGCCTGATGCTGTCGATGTCGAAGCTGCCGACAAACGAGAATGTGAAATCACCGGCGTTGGCTACACGTTGGCGGTAGAGGGTGAGGCATTTGTCGTAGTCGAGCGCAGCCAAGTCTTCGGCAGTCACGCTTTTCACGAGTGGATTGTTGTCATACAGCGTTGAATATATCGAGTCCCTGAAAATATATGCAGGATTGTTTTTCATCAATGAGATTTGCGACTTGAGGCGGCTCTTGAGTGCGTCGAAGGCCTGTTGGTCTTTCTCGACATTGGTAAACATTGCATAGTTAAGTTGCAACATTGTTTCAATGTCTTTTTTCACGCAGTTGCCCGAGAAGTTTTCGGTTTCGGAGTTGAGATGGAAACCAAGCGAGGCATATTTGCCAGCCAAGTATTTGTCGAGGTCGGTCTGTGTATAGTTGCCCAATGCACTGGCACCTATAACCTCGGACATCAACTTGATTTCGGGCGATGCTTGCCCGCCATAAGCCCATGAACCACCTATGCTGACGGCACTCATGTTGATTTCATCGTTTTTAAAATCGGTGGGTTTGAGGCATACGGTAGCACCATTTGACAGAATCCATGTGGTTACCCCCAATGCTTCGTCGTAGCTTTCTTTCACGATTTTGCCAGGTGCGGCTAAGTCGGAAATGAGCGGTTGTGAGAGTGTTTCATCGACGTATGCTGGAATTTCCTGTGCAAGCACTGCATTGAATGTGGCTGTTATTTCCTCTTTTGTCGGGTAGGTAATTCCATCTTTTTGCGGGCCTGAGATTATCAAGCTTACGTTGTCTTCGGATATTGCATCTTCGATAAATTTAGATACTTCATCGACGGTTATGGTCGGGAGCATGTTCAGGGCTTCCTGTGTTTCGATTTCGATGCCAGGCATGTATCCACCCTGCGTGAATGTGCTGATGATGCTCTCGGCAAGGGCCTGGCTCTTGCGGTTGTCGCGCTCGGCATAATTCTTTTCAATCATGGCCTTTACATCGGCTTTGGCACGTTCCAACTCGCCGGCTGTGAACCCGTGCTGGTTGAGCCGCTGAGCCTCGGTGAGCAAGGCTTGGAATGCTTCAATGTTTTTCCCTTCTTTGGCCATTGCGATTAAAGTGTAGGCATCCTTGGTTGCCGAAATGAAGAATTGGGCATCTTGTCCCACGGCATAGCTGAATGGAGCTTCGGGATTTTGTGCCAATTCATTGAAACGGGCAAAAAGCATGGTTGTGCTGAGGATATTGATAATGTCGCGGCGCAAGTATGCGCGGGTGTTCTTGGCCTCACGTGGTACCGACGGATGTTGGAAGAAGAGGTATATCAGTGTCATTGAAGCCTCGGGGTCGGCGTGCATGGCATAGTCGATGCCCTTGTGGTCGGGAACGGGGAAATAAGTGCGTTCGGGGGCGTTTTCGGGCATTTTGATTTGTCCGAACAAGTTGATGACTTTTTGCTCCATTGCATCGGCATCAAAGTCGCCAACGATAATGATGCCTTGTTGGTCGGGGCGGTACCAGCGGTGGTAGTAGTCGCGTAATTCGTCGTGCTTGAAGTTCATCACAACGTCCATTGTGCCTATGGGCATACGGTTGGCATAGCGGCTGTCGTGGAATATCTCGGGTACTACGGCTTCATACATGCGCCATGACGCATCGTTGCGCGAACGCCATTCTTCCTGTATCACGCCACGTTCTTTGTCGATTTCCTCGCCATCGAGCGAAATGCCACAAGCCCAGTCATAAAGCACGAGCAATGTGGAGTCGAGCAGGGCAGCGTTGTTGGTCGGAACGTTCGACACGCGGTAAACAGTTTCGTCAAAACCTGTGTATGCATTAATGTCGGCACCGAAGCGCATACCGTTGTTTTGCAAGTATTCGAGCATTGTCTTGCCTGGGAAGTGCTCAGTTCCGTTGAAAGCCATGTGTTCAAGGAAGTGTGCAAGTCCGCGTTGGTTTTCTTCCTCAAGGATTGAGCCCACTTTCTGTGCAATGTGGAACTCGGCACGGTTTTTGGGCTCTTCGTTGTGCATGACATAATAAGTCAGCCCATTGGGCAACACACCGTGCCTGATGGCCGTGTCGATGGGGAATTGCTCATCGGCAGCCGCGTAAGTGGCTGTGCAGCATAAGGCTGCGAGCATTAATGAAAGATAGTATTTTAACTTGTTCATATAAAAAAGATTTAGTTGATAATTCCATTCATCATAGCATAAACACACAGTCCCGACACACTTTTGATGCCTAACTTTGCCGAAATATTCTTGCGATGAGATAGGACTGTGTTGATGCTTATATTGAGGTTGTCGGCGATTTCCTTGTTGGTCAACCCTTGCGCCATGAGGCGCAACACGTCGGTTTCTCGGGTTGACAGTTCCATTCGCACCAAGTTGTTTCGCTTGATGTGTTTCAATATCGATGTGATTTCTTCTACCAAGTGGTCGCTATCGGCATCGGTGTTGACATGCAGCCACGACTTGAGGTGGCGGCTGGCATCTTTGTCGGTGAGGATTACCGTTTTGGCTTTCTTCGGAATGAGTAGGTCGAGGTATGACAGGCTGCTGCGTTCGTCGGCAAATATGATGTCGCACCGTTCCATGTCGTCGGCTATCGATTCATTGTCGTTGTCCACGGCAATGTGGGCAGCAATGTCAAAGAGGCTTTCGAGCATGTGTTTTGCGCCTATGGCGCGCAACGTGTCGGTCGTTATTATCAGTGCTGAGGGTTTAGGCATTTTTCAAGAAATGGAAAATGGGCATTAAAATGCGGTTGCGTATCCTGTTGTTTTGGCTCAGGTCTTTTTTCAGGCTGATGATTGCAAATAAGACAGCGATGCACAGGTTGGTATCGTACTTCCCTGTCAGATGTATCACAAACATGTTTACCAGGTCGTCGATTTTGTCTTCGATAGCGTCGCCCGTTTCGATGCTGCCGACTGGTACATCATTGCGGCAATTGCTTGTAGCTTTGTCGAGGTTGAGTATTTCGGGGAAAAGCGTTGATGTGTCGGCATTGATGCGTCCCAGCAATTCGGCTTTCACTTCCAGGAAGAACTTGTGCAGCAGTTCAAGGTTGGTGTTGTCGTCCTCGCTGCGTTTCAGCAACAGGTTGAAATGGCTTTCAATGTTGGGAATAATGAATTGCCTGTAGTAGCTATTGGTGCAGTTGAGGTAATCAATGATGATTTTTACATTAAAGTTTCTGAACAGTTTTTCGGGAAAATATTCCTCGTTTGAAAAAGTGTTGAGAATGATGGTGAAGAAGTCGGTATCGAGCTTTTTCTCGGTGCAAACCTGTTCGACGGTCTTGTCGCCCACACCAAGGAATATGTTGAAGCGGTTCAGGATTGTGATTACCGATGGGTCTTCGAGGATAACATCAGATAATTTGCTGTATTTGTTGATTAAAGCCATGATTTATTGGTATTGTGTAGATTAATAGTCGTGCTTGGTGTGACGACGATGTGCATCGGCACGTCGTGAGGCTCGGTGGGAATGTCGTCGAGCAATTGAAAGTCGAAACATACACCTATGCGCACGGCTTGCGACTGTGTGAAAAGTCTGTCGTAGAACCCCTTGCCGCGTCCCAGCCTGTTGCCATTGGGGTCAAATGCCATTGCCGGCACTATTATCAGGTCTATCATGTCGGCGGTGGCTGTTTCGTCGGTGTTTGAAGGTTCGGTGATGCCGTATGCTCCTGTATGGGTGTATCCTGGCTGGTAGCGCAATATTTCCAGATCGTTGCCGTTCACGCGCGGCAGGAATATGTGCTTGCCCGCCGATTGCCACAGTTCGAGAGTGCTTGTTGTGGGAAATTCGTCACTGAGCGAGTGGTACATCAATATGTTGCGGCTATGTGAGAACTCATGCAACATTTCCACCTTGGAAAACAAATTGCGTTCCATAGTGGAAATGTCATTGATATTTGGGATTATGAGTTTCTTTAAGCTGCGAATGATGCTTCTAATTTCTTTTTTTTCCATTGTCGCTTTCCGGTGTTATGGGAAATTCAGCTTGGTGTTGCTTGAACGCCTTGACTGCGGCTGCAATGTTGTTGTCGTCTTCGTTGAAGATAGGGTAGAATGCCTCATCGCCGAATATGTATTGCGCTATAAGTGCTTTCAACTGGGTGGTTATCAACTTGCGTGAAATGTTTATGTAATACCACCTTGCAGGAACACCGTTGCGCGAAGCATAATAAACAAAATCGTTGAGAAGTATATCGTCGCTCGGCAACTGGCGTAGCATGTGTGTGTAGTCGTCAGAGGCGGCGAGTTTTTCCCTATTACGGTCGGCAAACCTGTAGGCATACTTCTGTAGCATTCCAGCATTGGCGGCTTTCAGGTAGTAGGACGTTATGCCCGATGTGTCGTTTGGCACGAAGATGTCGGGGATAATGCCGCCACCGCCATATACTTTGCGGCCATGCGTGGTGACAAAAATCTGTGTTGTGTCGATGCGTATGCTGTCCTGGCTGTAAAGTTCGCCGTGGCTGTAGCGGTCGAGCAGTTCTTGGTTGTACTGGTCTTCGCCATGTTTGTAATCCTTTTGTATGCATCGTCCCGATGGGGTGTAGTAGCGGGATATGGTCATTCTGATGGCACTGCTGTCGGGCAGGGTGAATTGGCGTTGTACCAGTCCCTTGCCAAAAGAGCGGCGGCCAATGATTAATCCACGGTCGTTGTCTTGTATTGCACCGGCGAATATTTCGCTTGCGCTGGCCGAATATTCGTCGAGGAGCACTACAAGTTCGTCTTCTTGGAACGATCCGTTGCCATCGCTCCATACTTCGGTGTCGTTGCGCTTTTCACGCCCCTTGGTGAACACTATCAGTTGGTTGGGTGGCAGGAATTCGTTGGCCATCAATATTGCCATTTCCATGTATCCGCCCGCGTTGCCACGCAGGTCGATGATATACTTTGTTGCGCCTTTGCTTTTAAGGAAAATCAGGGCATTGAGAAATTCGTCGTATGTGGTGCGGCCAAAACGGTCAACCTTGACGTATCCCGTGGTTTTGTCAACCATGTAAGCGACATCAACCGATTTTACGGGGACATCGCCGCGAATTACGTCATAAGAGGTCAATTGCTGTGCATTGCCGCGCTTGATGCCGAGTTTTACGATAGTGTTTTTTGCTCCTTTCAAATGCTTGTCGCGGACTTCGTTGAGGTTAAGCCCCGAGCCGACGAAAGTGGAGTCGTCGATGGTTACAATTCTGTCGCCAGCTTGCAATCCGGCCTTTTCTGACGGCCCGCCTTCCAATACTTGCGTCACCCTGATGGTGTCGTCGAATATTGCAAATGTTATTCCTATCCCGCTGAAACTGCCTTCAAGCTCGTCGTTGACGGCAGTCAGGTCTTTAGCTGGAATGTATATTGTGTGCGGGTCGAGGTCGGTGAGGATTTTCGGTACGGCTTTTTCTACCAATTCGCTAATTGTGACGGTATCGACATAATCGTCGGCGACAAGGTTAAGTATGGTATTTAATTTCCTGTCGTAATCGGCCACGTAGGGCTTGCCCGTGAACATGTCGCCGAGCAACATGCCGCCGACAACGGCTAATGAGATGGCAAGAGGTATCCACACAAATGGGTCTTTATATTTCATAAAGCTAAGAATACGGTGGCGGTTATAGGTTTAATTGCAATTTGACGCATTCTATCCCGGCGCGTTCGAGCAGTTTGAGCCCGTCGTCGAGGCGGTATGACTTGGTGTAAACAATTCGGCGTATGCCTGCTTGTATTATCAGCTTGGCGCATTCTATGCATGGAGCATCGGTGATGTACAATGTGGCACCTTCGCTGCTGTTGTTGCTGCGTGCTACCTTGGTGATTGCATTGGCTTCGGCATGTAGCACGTAGGGCTTGGTCAAGCCATCTTCATCCTCGCACACATTTTCAAATCCCGACGGAGTTCCGTTGTAGCCGTCAGAAATAATCATGTTGTCCTTTACAATCAGGGCTCCTACTTTGCGGCGGACGCAATAGGAGTTTTCGGCCCAGATGATAGCCATTCTCAAGTATCTCTCATCAAGTAACCGCTGTTTCTCGGACGTAATTTCGTTATTCATATATACTTAATCAAACTACACTAACTTAATTGGCAGTTATGCGAGTTGCAAAAATACTAATTTTAAAGCTATAAAAAAACAGCAAGCTGATTATTTTTTCAAAAAGGAGAGGGGGGGTAATAGAGTTTCGGCACGGTTCGAGATGGATTTCCCTGAGCCGTGCCGAAACATTATAGTCGGAATATGTGTGTTATCAGTGTTTTATGCCGTCGCGCTTGAGCAGTGCATCGATGGTGGCTTCACGACCACGGAATCGCTTGTAAAGCACTTGCGGGTCTTCGGTGCCGCCTGTGCTAAGTATGTTGTCTTTGAACGACTTGGCTGTGGCTGGATTGAAGATGCCATCTTCCTCAAATTTTGCGAATGCATCGGCTTCGAGGACTTCGGCCCATTTATAGCTGTAGTATCCTGCTGCATAACCACCCGAGAAAATGTGGGAGAACACAGGGCAGATGAGGCAGCCACTGGCGATGTCGAATTGTTTCACGTCTTTTATGGCATTGGCCTCGAAAGCCGCAACATCGTCAATGGGCTTGTTGATGGTGTGGAATGCCATGTCGAGGTAGCCAAAGTTGAGCTGCCTTACACACAGGTATCCAGCGGCATATTGCGAAGCGGCAACGACGCGGTCGATTAATTCTTGCGGGATGGTTTCGCCCGTCTGGTAATGCTTGGCAAATGTGTCGAGGAATTCGCGTTGCAGCAAGAAGTTTTCGTTGAACTGCGAGGGGAGTTCCACATAGTCGCGGTAAACATTTGTGCCAGAGAGTGAAGCGTATTTGGTATTGGCGAGCAAGCCTTGCAGTGCGTGGCCAAATTCGTGCAGGAATGTTTCAACCTCGTCAAACGTCAGCAGCGACGGTTTGTCGGGTGTAGGCATGGTGAAGTTCATCGTAATCGACACGATAGGGCGAATGTTGGTGCCGTCGGCCGAGATGCACTGTTCGCGGTAGTTGGTCATCCATGCTCCGCTGCGCTTGGTGGCACGAGGGAAGAAGTCGGCATACAGTGCACCCACATAGTTGCCGTTGTCGTCGGTTACATTATATACCTTCACATCGGGTGTAAGCACTTGTGCGTCGTAGTTCTGGGTGAAATGCAGCCCATAAAGGCGAGTGGCAAGGCCGAATACGCCCTTGATGACGTTGTTTAGCTCGAAGTATGGGCGCAACATTTCATCGTTGATGCTGTAAAGGCTGTCTTTCTGCTTGTTGCTGTAGTAGCTATAGTCCCAGGCTTGAAGCGTGATAGGTTCACCTTCGAGTTCCGAGGCAAATTTTGTGAGCGATTCAAGTTCTTCGTTCATGACTGGCAGGTAGGCATCGCGCAACTGGTCGAGCAGGTTATATACATTTTCGGGTTTGCCCGCCATTGTATGTTTCTGCTTGTATTCGGCAAATGTCTTGTAGCCCATAAGGTGCGCAAGCTGCATACGCTTCAGCGTGATTTGCTTGATGTTCTCGATATTGCTGTATTCGCCCTCGGTGCACATGGTGTTATACATGCGGTAGAGTTTCTCGCGCAAGTCGCGTCTTGCCGAGTATTGCAGGAATGGGCGGTAGCTTGGGGCTTGTGTGGTGAACAGGTAGGCATCGGTGCGGCCTTTCTCCTCGGCAGCCAGTTTGGCAGCATCGATGAGGTTTTGTGGCAGTCCGTCGAGGTCGTCGGCGGTGAGCCACAGTTCGTTGCTGTTCATGGCTTTCAGGGCGTTTTGTCCGAATGCGAGCGTGAGGTTGCTAAGCTCGGTTGTGAGGCGGCGGTAGGTTTCGCGGTCGTCGCCTTGGAGGTTGGCGCCGCTGTTGACAAACGACTCGTAGGTGTTTTCGAGCAGCATCGAGTCTTCGCGGTCGAGTGCGAGCTTATCGCGGTTGTCATACACGTATTTGATTCGTTCCCACAGTTGCTGGTTGAGGGTAATGTTGGCACCGTGTTCCGAGAGTATCGGTGACATTTTTTGAGAGATTGCCATCAACTCATCGTCGGCGTTTGACGACAGCATCGCATAGAACACATAAAGTGTGCGGTTGAGCGTCTGCCCGCTACGTTCGAGGGCGACGATGGTGTTTTCAAACGTGGGCATCGAGCGTTGGTTCACGATTGACGCGATTTCTTGGTTTTGCTCCTTGATGCCCTCCATGATGGCCGGCTCGAAGTCGGCATTGGTGAAGTAGTCAAACGGGATAAGCCCGTTGGTGGTTTTGAACTCGTGCAGGAACACGTTATCGGCTCTCATCATAGCTGTTGATTGTAGTAGCAAGATTGATAATAGGATAAATAAAATTTTCTTCATTAATAAGAGTTTATATTTTATAGTTTATAATATCGAGTATCAGATTGATGTCAAGCGGGGATATGCCGCAGGCTTCGAGATACTTGCGGTCGGGGTTTAAGAGGTTGGAGAATAATATGTTTGTAGTGTTGGGCGAAAGGCCGCGGAGCATCACCACGCATTCGTGGTAGGCCTCGATGGCTTCTTTTACGTGCCCCATTGCAAGCCTCACGTGTCCCAGGTTGAGCAGGTCGTCTGATTTTTTGTTTTGGCTGTTGATTAGCTTTACGTAGGCTTTTTCGCTTTGTTCAAAATTCTTTTGCAAGAAGTGGCACCAGGCGATGGGCCGCAACGTTTTGGGGTCGTCGGGAGTGCCCATATAGTCGGCCTTGTAGTAGTATTTGAGTGCCTCGTCCACACGTTCGAGCCCCAGCAGGCAGTGCCCTATGTTGAGGCATACCGACAAGTCGTCGGGGGCCATAGCTTCGGCTTTCTTGTAGTATTCGACGGCCTTTGCCAGATTTTCCATCGACTTGTATGTGGCGGCTATGTGCTTGATGTTCCATAGGTTGTCGCCGTCGAACAGGTCATAGCGCAAGTAATATTCCAGTGCCTTGTCGTATCGGCGCAAACGCTGGTAGCAGAACCCTATCTTTTGCAGCACGTTTGGTTGGCGCATTTCCGAGCCTTCAATCGATTTGAGGAAGAATGGCAGTGCAGGTTCGTAATAGTTTCCTTTAAAATAGTATTCACCTATCAGTAGCAGGTTGTCGGTCGTGCAGATGATGTCCGACAATATGGTGAAATCGAGCAGGTTGCCCTCGAATGGGTTGGCAAACTCGCTGTGGCGGCTGTATAGCTTGAAGAAGCGGTACAGGTCTTGCATGTAGTTGGTAATGATCTGCTTTTGAGTGGCTTTATTGCCAGCCACAGCTGCACTTTTAATCTCGTCGAGCATTTCATTTTGTGCGTCGAACTGTTCGAGCATTGCGTTACGTTGTTCCTCGGGGATGGAACTGATTGACAGGCAGAACGAGAATCGGTCGCTATCGCAGAGGAACCGCGAATTAGTGATGATGTTAATCATCAGGCGGTTGTTTGCTATTGGCGACAATGCTACAGCCGAATGCTTGTCGTGGAAAGGCAGGAACCAGTTGGCTATCTCGTTGAAGAACGGGAACGACTTTAGCTGGGAGAACATGCCCATGAAAACGTCGTCGCCTTCCATCTGCATTTCGTTTATTTCTTTAACCTTGTCGGCAAGTCCGCTTTTTTCGAGGAAATTTTCCCACTCGGGGTTGCCCTCGATGTCGGAGATGTCGTCGGGGTTGATTTTGCGGTCTTTGAAAGCCTTGATTATCGATGGGCTTGCGTGCATGATGGGTAGGAGCTTGTCGCGCACCATCTTGGTGAGATTGTCGGTGTTGCAGCTACGGACGTATTGCATCACTATGAGTTGCAGGGCGTTGGTCATGTGTTGGTCGTGCTTCAACTCGTCGATGCGGCTTGTGATGCTGTCGTGGAGCATGGCACGGTGGTTATGGCGTAGCAGTGACAGGAACAAGCAGCACATCGTGCGCATGGACATCTCGTTATCATCGCGGTAGAATGCCAACAGGTCGAACAGCAGCAATATGAGCCGTTCGTTGAAGAATGTGTTGATGTTGAGGAATATGGCCGACAATAGCAGTATGCGCGTGTGCATGGGTACTGCCGCATCTTTCATGATGGCGGCCAGCTGCTCGCATTCTTGTTGCCCAGGTTTGAACATAGTCCACACATAGTTGAACAGCCGTGTTTCGGCTTTTTCCATGTTGCGGCACAATTCTATGGCTTTGTTTTTGTCGGTATCCTCGTCGGGTATTTCGGCGTATAGCTTATAGTGTTCAAGCTCGGTGGCGTATTCCCTATACACCATGTTGAGGCTTGCGGCAGCGTTGCCGAAGTCTTTCTGTCTGGCGATGTACATCGACGGGGAGGATTGCACCATGCGGTTGTGGCAATAAGTGTCGTTAGAGTCGTAGAGCGATTTGAGCAGGTCGTTGTAGATTTTCTCTTTTTGCGGGTCTTCCATGCCTTGCGCCATGTATGAGAGCATGTATCGGTAGGAGGTTTGCAGGGCCGACAGCTGTTCGCCCACTTCATAGTCGGGCGATTGCTTGATTGCCTCTTCGAAAGCGGCGAATGTGAGGTATATGTTATTTTTTTCGATATAGGAATTTATTTTTTCCCAACCATTCTTTATATCGTGGTCATTCATGTCTTGTCGAATGTAATTATTGAACTTTATTGATTAACAAAATGTGTGCCACATTATTGCAATTTTTTTGTGATGACAAGCAAGTTGTCGCTGCCCGAGGTGGTGGCGAAGATGTATATGTTGCCGCCATCATCAATTTTCAGTTTTTTCTTCAATTCCTGTGCCGAGAGTCTGAAGTTGCGGGTGCTGATGTTGGCTTTGGGGTATTTCGTCCGCACCTGCTTGATGCATGAACTCTTGAACGGAATTGTTTCAATAACCTTGAAGCTACGACCAGGGAAATCGGTATAGGCAGTGTCGGCCGTGAACAAATGGGTGTTTACGCTGAGCTTTAGTAGCTGGTCGTAAATAGCTGTCAATTCGTTGAAAGCCTGGGCTTTCATTATGCAGCAGTTGGGTTCGTAGAGGAAAGTGAGTATTCTGTCGCAATACTTTATGGGTGGCGTGTTGCTGCGTGGAATTGAAAGTGTGAGTGACTGTGGCGAGTCTTCGTTTTCAAAATTCAATGTGTTTATTGTCACCTTTTTTTCGAGGTTGGAGTTCGCATCAAGGGAGGTGCGTAACAGCAGCTCTTTGCACTCGTTGTTGACCGCCACTATCCAAATGTGCGTGATGCCGGGAACTTCTGAGATACATTGCGCCACGTCGTACATAGGGGAGGCTTTTATGAACAACGTGTCGGTGATATGCTTTATAGGGTCGAGAAGTTGTAACACATTGGGTTGGCAGTCGGTGAGGCTGTAAATACGGCGGTCGTTTTCGCCTCTGCGAGCAGGGTCAATAAAAACGGCATCGAAGCGCAGTCCATTGGCGATGGCTTGGCCAAGCCAAGTGAAGGCATCGGCATTGACTACCGTCACGTTGGGGCGGTACAAGTCCATGTTGTGGCGCAGTGTGGTTGCAAGCAGCTGGGTTATTTCCACCGATGTGAGAGTTTTCACTTGTTGGGCTATGTAGTAGTCGTCGATGCCGAGCCCGGCAGTAAGGTCGGCCACGGAGTGCATTCCTTCGAATAGCGTGGAGTGGAATTGGGCCACTACTTGGCAAGTGCATTGCTCGGTGGCAAGTGCCGATGGAAACAAGAAATGTTTCAGCCGTACAATTTGAGGCAATTTCTTGGTTATGCGTTGCCGGCAATGAATTTGCATGACGGCAAACTTGAGGTCGAAATCGGTAGCATTGTTGCTCTTCGACAACAGCAACTTGGCAGTGTCGCAAGTTGAATGCTTGTCGATAAAGTCAAAGAATGCATCGTTTATGCCGTATGTTGCTGTTATGTCGGGCATTTCGTCCATGTTGGTATTATCTTGCTGTGGAATATGTTTCATCGTCCGATATTTTTACAAATCCCTCGTTGACAAGTCGCGATAGTACGTTGGCGATCTCTTCTTTGGGGAATGACAAGGTTTCGAGCATCTCGGCAAGTGTGCGCGGCTGTAGCGAAAGCATATACATTATGCCGTCGGCTACATCTTTGGTTGAATGTAATTGGCGTTGCTTTTGTGCGATACAGTAGTCGCAATGCCCGCAAGGAGCAGCGTCGGTTTCACCGAAGTAGCGGCGTATGATTTGTTCGCGGCATGTATCGTCGTTGAAGGCATACTGTATGACCGCATCAATGCGGTTGGCCATTTTCTCGCGCAATGTTTCGTATGCGTTGCGCGGAATGACTATATATCGTGGCAACTCGCGTGAGGTGGTGTAATAGATGTATGGAGTGCGCTTGCGTGGAACGTAGTGCAGGATATGCATCTTTGTCAACGCCAGCAGCGAATCATATATTACTTGTGTGTCGATTTTGAACCTTGACGAAATAAGTTCTTCGTTGATAAATACGTAGTCGGCAAAAAGGCCTGAATATGTCCTAAGTATTGCCTGGAGCACGATGTCGAGGTTGGGATTGTCGTCGGGAAGATTGTATAGTTCTTCCTTGCTGGCAAGAATCATCACTCGCGATTGTGTGTCGATTTCTTCGATAAATTCAATGTACCCCGACTTTGTGAGTATGTTGAGTGCGCTATGCGTGGGGATTACCGGGTACTTGAATGTCTTGCAAAAAAGTACGAAATTAAAGTCATAAACTTGGTTGTAGCCACCCTCGACAGGCACGTTGAGGAAATTCCCGACACGTTCATATACTTTCTTGATAAATTCTTTGTCGGGGAATGAGTCGCTGATGCGTTTTCGCAGTGTGGCCTTGTCGGTGTTTTTGACAAGCATCACTATGTATGATTTCTTGCCGTCGCGCCCGGCGCGTCCAGCTTCCTGGTAATATTCTTCAAGAGAATTGGGAATATCGATATGTGCCACAATGCGCACATCGGGCTTGTCGATTCCCATGCCGAATGCATTGGTCGCTACGATTATGCGCGTTTGCCCATTTTTCCACTTGTTTTGGCGGTCGGCTTTGTCTTCATTGTCAAGACCGGCATGGTAGAAGTCGGCAGGTATGCCGTTACGGGCCAGTTCTTCGGCAATCTGCTTGGAACGTGCGCGGCTTCTGACATATACAATTCCCGAGCCAGGCACTTTTCTCAATATGTCGATTAGTTGCGCGACTTTGTCATCGGTTTTCCTCACCACATATACCAGGTTGTTGCGAGCAAAGCTTTTTGAGAAAACTTTTCCGTTCTTGAACGACAATTTGTCCATGATGTCGCCCACGACATCGGGGGTGGCTGTCGCGGTGAGTGCCAGTACTGGCACATCGGGGAACACCTCGCGCAGTGTGGCGATGTTGAGGAACGATGGCCTGAAGTCGTAGCCCCATTGTGAAATGCAATGTGCCTCGTCAACCACGATGAGCTTGACGGGCATGAAGCGTAACTTGTCGATAAACAATTTCGACGCAATGCGTTCGGGCGATATGTACAGAAACTTGTAATTGCCAAACACGCACTTGTCGAGTGTGCGCTGTGTTTCGCCAAGCGTGAGTCCCGAATGGATGTAGGTGGCTTTTATTCCCTTGCCGACAAGGTTGTCAACCTGGTCTTTCATCAGTGAGATTATGGGAGTGACCACGATTGCCATTCCATCACGAGCCATTGTCGGCACTTGGAATGTTATCGACTTCCCGCCACCTGTTGGCAATAGCCCGAGGGTGTCGGTTCCCGACATTACCGATGTGATGATTTCTTCCTGTAGTTCCCTGAAGCACTTGTAGCCCCAGTATTTTTCCAGGGTTTCGTGTATGCCCATCATTATTGGCCAGTGACAGCGGGCCTGATTTCTTTCACGAAAAGCTGTATCGACGAGCCGCCTTTGTGGCGGTTCTCCTCGATGGTGTAGCATATTTCGAAAGGTTGCCCCGACTTGATGTAATCAAACATGTCGGCTTGATTGAAAGCAATGCCGTTCATCACGCAGTTCGACGAGTTGTCGATAAGTTCGAGTTTGATGTGCTCAAGGTTGCGGCCGACCAATTTGCTTGTGCCGTAATCCATCACGTTGCGGCTGGCGAATATAGGCCGTTGGTTGCCCGGCCCGAATGGGTTGAGCAAGTGCAAGTAGTGCAACAACTCGGGTGTGATTTCGTTGAACGAGATTTCACAGTCGATCGAGATGGTCTGTGTTAATTGTTCGGGAGTGATGTTTTCGGCAACGTAATTCTCGAAACGGCGGGTAAATTCGGGAATGTTCTCCTCTTTTAACGACAATCCCACTGCGTATGTGTGGCCGCCGAAGTTTTCGAGCAGGTCGCGTGTAGAGTCGATGGCACGGTAAATGTCAAATCCTCTCACCGAGCGCGACGAGCCTGTGGCCAGCCCATTGGCAAGCGTCAATACCACTGCGGGCTTGTAGTATAACTCGGTGAGGCGTGACGCAACAATCCCGATTATGCCTTTGTGCCACCCTTTGTTGTAGATGACGATGGTCTTTTTGCTCGAAGTGTTTTCGCCGCGTTTTTCGAGTATGGCGTTGGCTTCGTCGGTGATGCGCTTGTCAAGCTCCTTGCGGTCGCGGTTGTACTGGTCGATATTTTTTGCACGGCGATAGGCGTCGGCGGCATCTTTGGAAACGAGTAGTTCTACGGCTTCGATGCCCGATTGCATTCGGCCCGAAGCGTTGATGCGCGGGCCTATCTTGAATATCACGTCACTGATGGTGATTTCCTTGTTGGAAAGCCCGCATATCTTTATTATGCTGCGCAATCCCATGTTGGGATTTGAATTGATGCGTTTCAGCCCGTAATAAGCGAGTATGCGGTTTTCTCCGATTATGGGCACGATGTCGGCGGCGATGCTCACGGCCACCAAGTCGAGCAGGCTGTCGAGTTCAAACATGTTGGACAAGCCGTTGCTGATAGCAAAGGCTTGCATGAACTTGAACCCTACTCCGCAGCCCGACAGGTGCTTGAACGGATAGGGGTTACCTTCGAGCTTGGGATTGAGTATTGCTGCCGCATCGGGCAGCACGTCGTCGGGCACATGATGGTCGCATATTATGAAGTCGATGCCTTTGGTTTTGGCATAACTAATCTCCTCGACTGCTTTAATGCCACAGTCGAGCACGATAATCAGCGACACGCCTATGCTTGCGGCATAGTCGATGCTCTTGTTGGAAATGCCATATCCCTCTTCATATCGGGTGGGGATATAGTATTCCACGTTGGAGTAATAATTTTGCAGGTACCTGTAAACCAAAGCGACCGACGTGGTACCGTCAACGTCGTAGTCGCCGTAAATCAAAATTTTCTCTTTTGCCCCCATGGCTTTGTTAAGCCTGTTTACAGCCTTATCCATGTCTTGCATGAGGAACGGGTCGTGCAAGTCGGACATTGAGGGATTGAGGAATCGTTCAGCTTCCTCGAAAGACTTTATCCCCCGCAGTACGAGTAACCGGCTTATGGGGTAGCAGCCACGTAGGTGCGTCGCCAAGTCGGTCGCTATGGATGATTGTTCGGATGTAAAGGGTAAGTAATTCCATTTACTTATCATTTATGTTGTTTTTTATTTTTCAGCATTTGAGGGTATGCCAAGGTTGTGTAAAGTGGAATTACAATATGACGATGTGGTAAAAAGAATTTAGTCGCATTGTCCTTTCGTAATGACCCTGTCTGTGCATTCCCTTTGGTAGCCTATTGCATATACACTCACCTTGCGTAGCATAGTTTGCAGGGTGGGCATTGTAAAAAATGCCGCCTTGTCATGCGCCAATGCCAGTGGCGCAAATGGCGGGTAAATAAGGCATTGGCTGCATTGCTGGTTCACATTGGTATCTCGTAAATGGAACGGGTGTAAAGTAGCAGAAGCCCTGCCTGTGTAGAAGTTGCTTTATTCCCCCGGCATTTTAGCCAAGTCATTTTGAGCTTCGTTTCGGCCTGTTTCCCATCTTGCCTCGTGGCTTGGCCCATTGCTTGTGCCCAAGATTGACAAATCTTACCGAAAATGAATCTCAAAATCTCCTTGAGGAAAATTTGAACAGCTTCTAATTTGTTACGCAAATATACATAGAGTTTCTTAAAGGCTCTAATTTTATTTTAGAAAAAAAGTATATAAAGTGTTAATGCCGGCAAGTCGTGGCTTGTCGGCATTGTTGTGATGTCATGTATGCCAGCGTTATGCGCCTTGTGTGACGTGTATGTCCATTTGTGGGTAAGGGAAGCTTAACCCGTTCTTGGGAAATTCCTTATAGATTTTTTCGTTTACATCATAGAGGACACCCCAATAAAATTCCGAGCGAGTCCATGCCCTTATTGTCACTACGATGCTGCTGTCGGCAAGTGCCGACAAGCTGACCGTAGGCGTGCAATCCACTTTTGGGACTTTTGCCTTGATTTTCTCAGCTTGCTCTTCTTTCCATTTTTCCACTTCGTCTTTCAACTTTGGTTTGCGGCCGAAGATGCGTTGGAAGAATGATTTTTTTTCTTTCTTTTCGTCTTGTTTTTCCTCTTTTTCTTCGTTGTCGGGGGCGAGTTCTTTGGCTGCTTGCCGCATTTCTTTGTCGTCCTCGCGGTATTTTTTCACTACACGGCTATCGGCTTCCAATATTTCGAGAGCCACTTTGCGTGCCACGTCAACATCGTCGCCGTATGATATGGAGATGTCCCAGCTCACTCGGCGGTACTCTTCTTTTGAGTAATTGTTGATGGTGCCAGTCGAGAGTCCTCCGTTGGGGATTATGATCGACTTGTTGTCGGGGGTGTTGAGTATGGTATTGAATATTTGTATTTCCTTTACTGTGCCCTGGTAACTGCCAAACTCTATGTAGTCGCCTATTTTGTATGGCTTGATGAAGAGTATCAGCACGCCGCCGGCGAAGTTTTGCAATGTTCCACTCAGAGCCATACCTATTGCCACACCAGCCGAGGCAAATATGGCTATGAACGAGCTGGTTTCGATGCCGAGGATACCTATTATTGAAACTATCAGGACAAAAAGCAGTGTGATTTTCACCACGCTTAGCACAAATGTCGTGAGCGACTTGTCGAAGTTGTGCTTGAGCATTATTGCTTTTATGATGGTGTGGATTTTGTTGATTATCAGCTTGCCGATGTAGAAAACGACAACTGCAATCAGTATGCGTACACCTAAATCGACAGCGCCATCGACAAGGCGTTGCACGATTTCGTCGAATGAAAGCGATGATAGTACCGATTCGGTGTGCTTGATTTCTGCGCTGATTGAATCGGCAACTTCTTTGTTGGCTGTTGGCGCAGTGATTAATGCCATTATTTGGTTAAGCAGCATAGTCTAATATTGGTTATTGTTCGTAAATTCTTTTGTACCAGTCGAGTGTGGTGTAGTATTGCTCGTTGAAATCCGATGCAGTGCCCATTATGTATGTCGATAATCCCGAGTAGTGGTCGGGGTCGATGTTGATTGTCAGGAATTTTGCAGTCGCGGCTTTGTAAGGCACCAGCTGGTTGGCGATGTCGTAAAGCTCGGTTGCCTGTTGTGGTGAAGCCAGCAGCGAGGTGTATTGGAAAAAGTCGAAGTATGTGCTTCGGCTGGCGCGGTTGTAGCATTGCAACTCGCTGGTGTTGACCTCTGTGACGCTTGTCGTGGAGTGTATCTGGTGGCACAGGTCGGCTGTCTGTTCGAGCTTGGAGCAGTCGATTAGTGCTATTGTTGCCGAACTGGCGCGTGAGGCGTAATAATTATATGTGTTCTGGCAAGCGGCCACCAAGTCGGCTGTTTCTTTGAAGAAGCATGGAATATTCTCGTCGTAGGGCATTCCTGGCGAGAGTGTTTCGGTGGGGCTTGCAATGTAGTAGTTGGCTTTGTCGCGTAGCTGGTAGGCGATTTCGATGCATCCCATGTAGCAAGCGTCGGCATAAATGAAGTCGAACAACCCGTCTGGAATTGCTCTGGCGAGGTCTGAGATTGTCATCCACTGGCCATTGTCGTCGGCAAAGTCGGCCGGCCTCACTGTGCCGCTGCTTTTTGACGCGCTTTCAAGTACCCTCACCCAGCCTGTGGCGTGCGACCACAGCACCAAGCCATAGCTCTCGGCTGGGGCGGTTGCCACAGCATCGGAGATTACCTCGGACATTCTCTCGACGCTTGCCGAGCTGGTAGTTGTCTGATAGGTTTTCAGTGGCGATATTGATGTTTTGCCGTTTGCCGATGTTATTTCATACAGCATGGGGTCGGCATTGTAATTGGCTTCGTACACCAGCAGGTGGCAGTCGTCACCCTCGACAGCTGTCATGCCTTGCATCATTTCTTCGATGTCGTCGGCTACGTTGTCGGATAGCGAGTTGGTGGCTACCATATATACCAGTATTGTCCGCGATGGGCCGTCTGGCTTTATTGTCGGTTCATTATCGTTACTGCACGAAACTGCTGTAAGTAGCAAAATCGTGCTGGCAAGTGTTGCATAAAATCTCATATCCATCAAAAAAGTTTACAAATTTAGCAAAATATCAATAAAGTTGCAACGTCGAACACCGATATGCGGTAATTTTGCACAGTAATAAAGTATATAGAACGATGAGAATGATGATATTTGCCGTTGTGCTGCTTTTCGCGGCTGCGGCGAAGGCTACGACGGGAGATTATTATGCGTTGGTTGACTCGGCCGAATTTTATATAGGTGCGCATGAATGGGAGAAAGCCGAGCGGTTCATACAGTCGGCTTTGCGCAATGAGCCTGACAATCAGAACACGTCGTTGCTGTTGTCGAACCTTGCTACGGTGCAGCGTTATCAAGGCAAGTACCAGGAGGCGTTGAAGAACTACAACGTGGCACTTTTCATGACCCCAAATGCGGTGACGCTGTTGAAAAACCGTGCATCGTTGTATCTCGACATGGATAGTATTGATTGTGCATACGCCGACTATGGCAGGGTGCTGGAGATTGACGAGTATGACATCGAGGCGTTGTATAACCGTGGAATGCTCTCGCTCGATAAGAAGTTGATGGAGGAGAGCAAGGCCGATTTCCAGAAAATCAAAGATATAAGCCCCAACTCATATTTTGCCTACAATGGTTTCGCTATATGGTATAAGGCCAACGGAAACTATGCCAAGGCCATCGAGAATTATGGCGTGATAATAAAGGAACGTCCTTCGATCAACGCGCTGGCCAACAGGGCCGAGTGTTTCCTCGAATTGAAGCAGCTTAACAACGCCGAGGCCGATATACGCAATGCGCTGACATCAGACCCGCGCAACGGCTATTTATACTTGCTGCGGGCCAAGCTTAACAAGTTGCGCTTTGAAACCGATGCCGCGCAGCGCGACGTGAAGTTGGCGCAGGAGTATGGCGTGGACGACTCGCTCGTTGAGGCTTTCTTGCAGTAATTCCAGCCCATGTAGAGCCGCCATATCATGGCGGCTCGATGATCGCCACCATGGATAAATGCTTGATATTAAAAACGTTGTTGCAGTAACGAGCCGCCATGATATGACGGCTCTACATTTTTTCCCTGTTTTTTGTCGGGGAATGGTGATTATTTGTTAACTTTGTGTATTGCTGCCTGTCGGGTGCGGCTTGGCGGCGGTTTACCATCAGAAAACTTTACGTTATGAATAAATATGACAAGGCTTTGTTCCCGGGGACGGTGCTGCGGGGCAAGAAGAATAGTTACCGCATCGACCGAGTGCTGGGGCAGGGGACATTTGGCATCACTTACCTTGCCTATACCACTGTGACGGTGGAGGGTGACCTTGGCAAGTTGCAGGGCGAGATGCAGGTGGCGGTCAAGGAGTTTTTCATGAGCGATATCAATGGACGCGAGGGCAGCTCGGTGACGACTGGCGGCAGCGGTGAACTGTTTGACCGATACCGCCACAAGTTTGCCCGCGAGGCATCAAACCTTGCCAAGCTGAAGCATCGTGGCATAGTGAAAGTGATAGAAACGTTCGAGGCCAACGGCACGAGCTATTACGCCATGGAATATTGTGGCGGCGGAAGCCTTGATGCCCTTATTGCCAAGCGTGGCGGTTTGCCCGAGGGTGAGGCGTTGTGCTATTTCGGGCAGATAGCCGAGGCATTGTCTTACATGCACAGCCAGCGTATGCTCCACCTCGACTTGAAACCGGGCAATGTGATGCTTCGTACTGATGGCGAGGCAGTACTTATCGACTTCGGGCTATCGAAGCAGTTCAACGACAAGGGCGAGCCAGAGTCGAGCACTACCATAGGTGGCGGAACGCCGGGCTATGCGCCGCTTGAGCAAGCCAATTACAGGGAAGACAGCGGCGGCAAGCTGCCAGTGACGATGGACGTGTATGCCCTTGGCGGCACGCTCTACAAGATGCTCACAGGTGAGCGTCCGCCGGTGGCATCGGACGTGCTGATTGAATTCCCCGAGCAGCCGTTGCGCGACCACAAGGTTAGCAACAATGTGATAACCGCCATTCGCCGCGCCATGGAGTCGAAGCCGCACGACCGCTACCAGTCGGTAGCCGCTTTTGCCGCTGCGCTCGATTGCGCTTCCGAGGCCACCGAGGCGGCCGACCGAGAGGAAGAGCCCGAAGTGATGCTTGTTGACGATGGTCGGCAACCAGTCGCCGAGTCGCAGCCACATACTCCAGCCGCCAAACCTGCCCATGCCCATCAAGAGCAGCAACAAAATGAATACCCTGAGCCAGAACAGCCCCGCCGCAAGTGCCAGCCGTGGAATGAATGGTTGGCATGGGCAGTTACGGTTGATTTGATTCTTTTGTCAGTGCTACCCATTTATGCGTTTTATGTGAATGGGATTTTTTATCGTATTGATTACAATATATTAACAATTTTAGGTGTTGCAGTAGTTATTGTATTATTCATATTGCGTTGTCGTTGGCGTAGCCGTATCAAACTTAAACAGGTACCTGCTTCAAATAAAACTTTAAGGAAGTGGTGGGCTGTAGCTGTTTCAGTTTGCTTTATATCTTTGGCAAATTATTTATTATGGATTTATCCTGCCATTTTATTTTATCATTTGTGGTTTTTGGGCGATGTAGCAATGCTGTTATTGATGATATTGCGTTGGCGTAGCTATGTTAAATCGAAAAGAGCATTAAATTTGAATAAGCACTTAGCGTCTATTTAGTGTTACCGGCATGGGGATAAATCCCCCGAGATAATGCCGTGAAATACAGCGCATTGTATGTAGAGCCGTCATATCATGACGGCTCGTTACTGCCACAAAGTGTTGCCCCACAGGTATTTACCCTGCGGTGGCAGTCATCGAGCCGCCATGGTATGACGGCTCTACAATGAGGGATGTAAAATAAAAAAAGAGTGGATTTTTTGCCGTTTATTTGGGAAATTCTTATTTTTGTGGTATGATTTCGGTGTTGGAGCATATTGAGTATCTTGTGTCGCGGCATGATTGCGTTGTTGTGCCGGGCTTTGGTGCATTTATTGCGCAGCATAGCCCGTCGCATTGCGATACCGATGGCATAAAGTGGCATTGCCCCGAACGCCAGCTGTCGTTTAATGCCGATGTGGCACATAACGACGGATTGCTGGCAAGTTCGGTGATGCGCATGGAACGTTGCTCGTATGACGATGCCGCCGAGATGGTTCGCGACAGCGTTGCGGCCTATCGCCAGCAGCTTGAGGCCGATGGCGAGTTGTCGTTTGGCAAATTGGGCATCTTCAAGTTGCAGAATGGTAGCGTGGTGTTTGTCCCTTATACCACCAGTGATGCGGCGGGCGAATACTTCGGACTTGGGGCATTCTCGATGGTGCCGTTGGCCGTCCTCGACAAAAGGGAGCAGAATGTGGGGCATGGTGGCAGTTGGAAGTTTACTGTCAACAAGACCTACATGAAGATTGCAGCGTCGATTATAGTGTTGCTTGCGTTGTCGTTTGCACTTTCGACGCCAGTGGCCAATAATCGGCAGCAAGACTATGCGAGCATGGGCGACTTCCGCTTGTCGGACGATGGCGGAGCATTCCCTATAGTGTCGCAAGTGCGCGAGTTGGCCATTATGCAACCGCCAGCCGACGATGACAGCGTGGTGGTGAAAGGCTACAGGAGCATGGGGGCGGAACGACCGCGAAATGTGGCAATGGCGGCAGCGAGCGGCAACAACTATTACTTGATAGTATGTTCGGTATTGTCGCAAGCGGAGGCCGACAAGTTCATAGCGCACCAGCACCGTAAGGAATATGATTTCAAGGTACTGTCGAAAAGAGGGAAATATAGGGTATATGTCGCCACAGGCAATTCGGTGAAAGAGTTGATGCAGCTAAAATATGCTATAGCCGACGATTATCCCGATGCATGGGTGCACTATAGCCGATAAGTAAGAAGGTGTGTGAAGATTTTCTGGGCCAGCAAGGTCAAAGTCGTTGCGCAGCTTCTTTTTATTTTTGATTTTTTTGACAGTATGGCAAAGATTGAGTAATTTCGCCTTGTTGAAATGAATATACATATTTAATGTATGGTAAAGTTGGCGACACTTCATTCGCGGACGCGAGGATGAAAGTGAGCCTAATAGTTTAAGAAACTGACATCTAACAAGAATGAAAAATATTATTTAACGTAATTATTATGGGTAAAGAAAAAAAATTCTTGACTTGTGATGGTAATCAAGCCGCAGCACATGTGAGCTACATGTTCACCGAGGTGGCAGCGATTTATCCTATCACGCCGTCTTCGACCATGGCAGAGCATATCGACGAATGGGCTGCCGCTGGACGAAAGAACATTTTCGGTGAAACCGTGTGTGTGCAGGAAATGCAATCAGAGGGTGGCGCAGCAGGTGCTGTACACGGCTCGTTGCAGGCTGGCGCATTGACTACTACCTACACTGCTTCTCAGGGATTGTTGCTCATGATACCTAACATGTACAAAATAGCAGGTGAGTTGCTGCCTTGTGTGTTCCACGTGTCGGCTCGCACACTTGCTTCGCATGCTTTGTGTATCTTCGGCGACCACCAAGACGTGATGTCAACCCGCCAGACCGGTTTCGCAATGTTGTGCGAAGGTTCGGTTCAAGAAGTGATGGATCTTGCAGGTGTAGCCCACTTGGCAACAATCAAGTCGCGTGTGCCATTTGTTAACTTCTTCGATGGCTTCCGCACGTCGCACGAAATCCAGAAGATCGAAGCTCTCGATAATGACGACCTCGCACCGCTTATCGACCAAGAGGCTTTGGCCGAGTTCCGCCACAGGGCAATGAATCCCGACAAACCTGTAACCCGTGGTACAGCCGAGAACCCCGATGTATTCTTCCAGCACCGCGAATCGAGCAATGAGTATTACAATGCCGTTCCTGCCATTGTTGAGGAATACATGAACAAGATAGCCGAAATCACTGGCCGCAAGTATGGCTTGTTTGATTATTACGGCGCACCCGATGCCGACCGTGTAATCATCGCCATGGGATCGGCTACCGAGGCTATCCGTGAAACTATCGACTACTTGACCGAGAAAGGCGAGAAAGTGGGCTTGGTGGCTGTACACTTGTATCGCCCATTCAGCGCAAAGCACTTCCTCGCAGCTGTTCCGGCTTCGGCCAAGCGTATCGCCGTTCTCGACCGCACCAAAGAACCTGGAGCAACTGGCGAACCGCTTTACCTCGATGTCAAGGACTGCTTCTATGGCGTAGAAAATGCTCCTGTAATCGTGGGTGGTCGCTATGGCCTCGGCTCGAAAGACACCACTCCGGCTCAAATATTGGCAGTTTACGAAAACTTGGCTGCCCCGATGCCAAAGAACCAATTCACAATTGGCATAGTTGACGATGTGACTTTCACCTCGCTTCCGCAGAAAGAAGAAATCGCACTCGGCGCAAAAGGCATGTTCCAAGCTAAGTTCTATGGCCTCGGTGCCGATGGTACTGTAGGTGCAAACAAGAACTCGGTAAAGATTATCGGTGACAATACCGACAAGTATTGCCAAGCATACTTCTCGTATGACTCGAAGAAGTCGGGCGGTTTCACTTGCTCGCACTTGCGCTTTGGCGACGAGCCTATACATTCTACCTATTTGGTGACAACACCTAACTTCGTAGCTTGCCACGTACAAGCCTACTTGCACATGTATGATGTGACCCGTGGCTTGCAGAAGAATGGAACATTCCTGCTCAATACCATCTGGGAAGGCGACGAACTTGTGAAGAACTTGCCTAACAAGGTTAAGAAATATTTTGCCGACAACAATATCAAGGTTTACTACATCAACGCAACCAAGATTGCCCAAGAAATAGGCCTTGGCAACCGCACTAACACCATTCTGCAATCGGCATTCTTCCGCATCACAGGCGTTATACCTGTTGACCTCGCTGTAGAGCAGATGAAGAAATTCATCGTTAAGTCGTATGGCAAGAAGGGCGAAGATGTTGTCAACAAGAACTATGCCGCTGTTGACCGTGGTGGCGAATACAAGGAACTTGCGGTAGATCCTGCATGGTCGAGCCTTGAAATCGAAGCACCTGCTGCCGATGATGTTCCAGCAGTGATCAGCGATGTCGTAAGGCCTATCAATGCCCAAGATGGTGATCTGCTGCCTGTTTCGGCATTTGTCGCCAATCCCGACGGTACATGGGAACCTGGTAGCGCAAAATATGAGAAACGTGGTGTATCGGTATTTGTTCCCGAGTGGAATCCCGAGAACTGTATCCAATGTAACAAGTGTGCCTACGTTTGTCCTCACGCTGCAATACGCCCATTCGTGTTCACTGCCGACGAACTTGCTGGCTCGCCGTTCAAAGAGGGTGAAACAATCCCGGCAATCGGCAAGATGTTTGCAGGTATGCAATTCGCACAGGTTGTTGACGATCTCGACTGCCTCGGTTGCGGCAACTGTGTGGACGTTTGTCCAGGCAAGAAGGGCAACAAGGCTCTCGAAATGAAGCCGCTTGAAGGCGAAACAGGCAATCAGGTTAAGTGGGACTACTGCGTGGCTAATGTTACCAGCAAGCAACATCTTGTTGATGTGAAAGCCAACGTTAAGAACTCGCAGTTTGCTACGCCGTTGTTTGAATTCTCGGGTGCTTGCTCGGGCTGCGGTGAAACACCTTACGTTAAATTGATTTCGCAACTCTTCGGCGATCGTGAAATAGTTTCTAACGCTACTGGCTGTAGCTCAATATATTCGGGTTCAGTTCCGTCAACTCCTTACACTACCAACGAAAAGGGTCACGGACCTGCATGGGCCAACTCGCTGTTTGAAGACTTCTGCGAATTTGGCATGGGTATGTATCTTGCATACGACAAGATGCGCACCCGCCTCGTAAATAAGGCACAAGAAGCGATTGCTTGCGATTGCACTTCTGATGAGGTTAAGGCATTGCTGACCGAATGGCTCGAAAACAAGGAAGATGCCGACCGCAGCCGCGACCTTGCCGACAAGATTGCTGCCGCCATCGAAGGATGCGACAACCCGCTCTGCAAGCAAATCAAGGAACTCGAACATTACTTGGTAAAACGTTCTCACTGGATCATTGGTGGCGACGGTGCTTCATACGATATCGGTTTCGGTGGACTCGACCATGTGCTTGCTTCGGGCAAGAACGTGAATGTGCTCGTGCTTGACACCGAGGTATATTCCAACACTGGTGGCCAGGCATCAAAGGCAACTCCGCTTGGTGCAATTGCCAAGTTTGCCGCATCGGGCAAGCGTGTTCGTAAGAAAGACCTTGGTTTGATTGCTTCGACTTACGGCTATGTATATTGCGCACAAATCGCTATGGGTGCCGACAATGCACAGGCTCTGAAGGCAATAAGGGAAGCCGAGGCATACGATGGCCCGTCAATCATCATCGCATACGCTCCGTGTATCAACCACGGCTTGAAGGCTGGCATGGGCAAGGCTCAAGCCGAGGAAGCCAAGGCTGTTGAATGTGGTTATTGGCATCTGTGGCGTTACAACCCCGATATGGAGAAAGAAGGCAAGAACCCATTCACGCTCGATAGCAAAGAACCTAACTGGGACAACTTCGAGGCATTCCTTAAGGGTGAAGTACGCTACGCATCGGTAATGAAACAATATCCGACCGAAGCTGAGGAATTGTTTGCCGAAGCTAAGAAGAATGCACAATGGCGTTATAACAACTATCGTCGTTTGGCTCGCCAGCAATGGGGCCAAGATCCCGACGAGGTGAAGTAATCGACATTTCTGGATTATTTTTGGATTATTTAATGGTCGGGCAAGGTGTGTTTTTAACCACCTTGCCCTTTTTTTATTTATTGGACAATGAGAGAATCGGTTTTCAGATTTAAACAGTTTGCTGTACGCAATAGTATGGCTGCAATGAAAGTAGGTACTGATGGAGTATTGCTCGGTGCTTGGTGCCCTGTTGAAGGGGCTTTGAGGGTATTGGACGTTGGTACTGGTACTGGGCTGATAGCTTTGATGGTTGCCCAGCGCAATGTGTCGGCGATGATTGATGCTGTAGATATTGACCATGCTGCTTGCGACGAAGCTGGGTTCAATGTTGCCAATTCGCCGTGGCATGAGCGCATTAATGTCGAGTGCTGCGATTTTATGGAATATTGCGGCTGTGGAGTGGGGTATGACCTCATAGTGTCTAATCCACCTTATTTTGACAACGGTTTGCTGCCTCCCGACCATGGTCGCAGGCTTGCCAGGCATTGTGGGACACTCACTTATGCCGGGTTGATAGCACATGCAGCATCGTTGTTGTCGCCAAGTGGAAAGGTGTGCATTATAACACCTGCCGATGCCGCTACTACAGTGGCCTGTGCAGCCGAAAAGTGTGGTTTGGGAGTAAATCGGCGAACGATGGTGCGTCCAAAGCCGGACAGCGATGTGAAGCGCATACTATGGGAGTTGTCGGCTTGTGCAACCACGCTCCGTGAAGATGAATTGGTGATAGAGGGTGAGGAACATCATGATTATACACCGCAGTATGTGGCTTTGACAAAAGATTTTTATCTGAAAATGTGATTTTATTGCCAAATTCATTACCTTTGCATAAGGCAAAGTGGGTATGGTCGAGCGAGGACTGGAGTTGACCTCGCTGTTTTGCTTTGTGGCTATGCCTGATTGCAGAAAAACTCAAGACATAAACCTATGATGAAGTATATTGGAGCCCATGTGAGCGTTGAGGGCGGAGTCGATAATGCGCCTGTAAATGCCCAAAATATAGGAGCGCGAAGTTTTGCGTTGTTTACCCGCAATCCGTCAAGGTGGAAATCATCGCCACTTAAGCCGCAAGTCGTGGAGCGGTTTAAGGAGAATTGCGGGCAATATGGATTTATGCCCGATTTTATTTTGCCGCACGATAGCTATTTGATAAACTTGGGGCATCCCGATGCCGACAAGTTGCAAGTGTCGCGCGATGCTTTTCTCGATGAATTTCAGCGATGTGAGGCATTGGGGCTGAAATTGCTAAATTTCCACCCGGGTAGCCACTTGAATGGTATTTCACTCGACGATTGCCTCGACCGCATTGCCGAGTCGATCAATATAACCCTCGACCAGACTATGGGAGTCGTGGCTGTGATAGAAAACACGGCAGGGCAAGGTACAAATGTTGGATTTAAGTTTGAACACTTGGCTCATATAATCGACAAGGTTGAAGACAAGTCGCGAGTGGGTGTGTGTATCGACACGTGCCATGCTTTTGCAGCCGGGTATGATTTTACTTCGCGAGATGCTTATGAGGCCGTATGGAAAGAATTTGATGAAATCGTCGGCTTCAAATATTTGAGGGCTATGCATTTAAATGACACCAAGAAAGGTCTTGCCTCGCGTGTTGATAGGCATGAATCGTTGGGAAAGGGTATGCTTGGTGCCGACTTTTTCGGGTGGCTGATGGCCGATGACCGCTTCGACAACCTGCCATTGGTGCTTGAAACACCTGTGGAAGAGTTGTGGCCCGAAGAAATAAGCTGGCTTAATAAATTGGCAGGAAAACAATAATGACCTAAAAATACACTTATTTGCATGAAAACTTTACCAGATCAGAGTTTTGGGAAACTATGGAATATTAGTTTCGGATTTTTCGGCGTACAAATAGCTTACGCCTTGCAAAGTGCAAATATCAGCCGCATCTTTTCTACATTGGGGGCTGACCCGCACGATTTGAGTTACTTTTGGATTTTGCCGCCGTTGATGGGTATTATCGTACAACCTATCATAGGTGTGCTGAGCGACAAGACATGGTGCCGCTTCGGTCGGCGTATCCCTTATTTGTTCATTGGGGCACTGGTTGCCGTCATTGTGATGTGTTTGTTGCCCAATGCAGGTAGTTTCGGCATGACCGTATCGGTGGCTATGGTATTCGGACTTATTTCACTTATGTTGCTCGACACGTCGATTAATGTTGCCATGCAGCCTTTTAAAATGATGGTCGGCGACATGGTGAACGAGAAGCAAAAAGGTCTTGCGTATTCAATCCAGAGCTTTTTGTGCAACGCTGGTAGCTTAGTGGGATATTTGTTCCCGTTTATTTTCACTTTGGTGGGAATAAGTAATATCGCCCCAGCCGGCACAATTCCCGATTCGGTAATTTATTCATTCTACATCGGTGCTGCGATATTGATATTGTGCGTGATTTATACCACAGTCAAGGTCAAGGAAATACCACCCAAGGATTATGCCGAGTATCATGGCATAACCCAAGAAACCGAAACTGAAAAGGTGAACGTGTTCAAGCTGTTGGTCAAAGCTCCAAAAGCTTTTTGGACTGTTGGGTTGGTGCAATTTTTCTGCTGGGCAGCTTTTATGTTCATGTGGACTTACACGGCAGGTAGTATAGCCAGCACCGTGTTTGGAGCTCCTTCGGCTGAATCGGTTTCGGGACTCGTACTTGACACCAAGTCGCCTGAATATCAGGCAGCTGGCAACTGGGTGGGAGTGCTGTTTGCTGTTCAGGCAGTCGGCTCGGTCATTTGGGCGGCAGTGCTTCCCCGATTCAAGAACCGCAAGTTCTCCTATGCAATCAGCCTTATATTAGGTGGCATAGGTTTTATGTCGGTGTATTTCATTCACGACCAATACATGCTGTTTATTTCATTCTTGCTTATAGGGTGTGCATGGGCAGCAATGCTCGCTTTGCCGTTCACTATACTCACAAATGCCTTGTCGGGCGGTCACATGGGAACATACCTCGGTCTGTTCAATGGTACTATATGTGTGCCGCAGATAGTGGCAGCCGTGGCTGGCGGTTGGATATTGAGCGCGTTCACTGTTGAAGGTTCAGTGCCACCCGAGGTCAACATGCTCTTTGTGGCAGGTGTATTGCTTGTAGTGGGGGCATTGTGTGTCGGGATTATAAAAGAAACTTCGGGTACTGCCGAGGCTATGAAAAAATGATAAGTTTTTCGTAGAAGTTTCTTGTCAGAAGGTTTTACCTGGCACTGCCAGAAAAAATAAGAAACCCCGAAAAGTCACTTTCAAGATGATGGCTTTCCGGGGTTGTTTTGTGCTTGGGCGCCGTTTATTTCATTGGCTTACGGAATGTTTTTACAGGATTTCCACGCATCAGTGTGTTGTGGTTGTTCCAATTGCAACGTTCATTGCGCATGGTTTCGGCCTGCTGCATCAGTGCAAGTTTCATAGCCAGCCGTTCGCGGGCAATTTTTTTGTTTTGCAATTGAGAACGGCGGTCCGAGGCTGCCACGCTGATGCCAGTGGGTATGTGCGTGGCTCTTACAGCCGACTCGGTCTTGTTGACGTGCTGTCCGCCAGGGCCTGAAGCCCTGAAAGTTTCATATCTGATTTCGCTTTCGTCCAAATTGGAATCGCTGGGCAGTGTGATTAATGCCACTCCGACAAACCAATTTTTGCGCCCATGGTTTGGACGGTAGATGCTTTGTGCCGTCCATTGTATAGTGCCGCACCATCGACGTGCGAAGTCGCTCGTTCCCTCGCCATCTAATCTAATGATTGCCGATGACCAGCTGCCGTCGGCAAGACTGTTTTTCTTGACTTTGACAGCCTAAGAATTCAATGGTTGTAACAACCTTAAAATCAGCTATTCCATAAATTTTTCATGGTGACGCGGGTGACGCAAGCCTAAAAAGTGTACCTTTATGGCATGTTTGTACGCAAA